>JASGCO010000036.1 GCA_030054095.1 Sediminibacterium sp. | reverse complement strand
GGTATTTACTTCTTCTTCTGTCCAGTAATAACCAGCTTTATTTTGTACCCATTCGAAGTAACTTACGGTTACACCTCCTGCATTGGCAAGAATATCTGGCACACAGATAATTTTTTTATTGTTAAGGATAGGATCTGCCTCAGGAGTAGTAGGTCCGTTTGCACCTTCAACAATTAATTTCGCCTGAATTTTAGAAGCGTTTTCTTCAGTTATTACGTTTTGTAAGGCGGCAGGTACCAGCACGTCACATTTACAGGTTAACAACTCGGCGTTAGTGATTTCAGTTCCGCCGGTGAATCCTTTTAATACCCGGTTATTTTTAGCCGCATAATCTAACGCAGCTTTAATATCAATGCCTTTTTCGTTATAAAACGCACCGGTATGATCGCTGATGGCTATTATTTTAATGCCTTTTTCGCTTAATAAACGGGCCGCATGCGAACCAACATTACCAAATCCTTGTACGGCAGCTGTTACTTCAGATGGGTTTAATCCCATTTTTTTAAGAGCAGCCAACGTGTTAACCATTACACCTCTTCCGGTAGCCGCATCGCGACCCAAAGAGCCGCCAATGGCGATTGGTTTTCCGGTAATAACACCTGGTGAATCTTCTCCTGTAATTTTGTTGAATTCATCCACAATCCAGGCCATTTCACGACCGCTGGTGCCCATATCGGGAGCAGGAATATCTTTATTAACGCCAAAAACGTCCTTCATGGCTTTGGTGTAGGCACGGGTAAGACGTTCCACTTCCCCTGCGCTCATGTTACGCGGATCGCATTTGATACCACCTTTAGCACCTCCGTAAGGAAGGTTAGCTACGGCACATTTAAAACTCATCCAGGCTGCTAAAGCCATTACTTCGTCTGAATTAACATCCATTGCATAACGGATACCACCTTTACTTGGCCCCAAATGAGTGGAATGAACAACTCTATAGCCTTCAAAAACCTGAACTTTACCATTGTCCATCATTACAGGTAAACTTACTTTCACTTGTTTGGAAGGATTTCTTAAAACCTGAGCTACATCATCGCTTAAGTTCATCAGTTTTGCCGCTACATTAAGGCGGGCTAATACAGCTTCAAACATACTCTCTTCGTGTACGGCAGCCGCATTTGCAATCTGTGTTGACATATATACTTTTATTTGCTTAGTTAGTTGGGGGGCAAAGTTACACATTTTACTGAAAGCGGACAATTCATCCCCTTTTTTACTTAACAATCTGGTATTAAAATCATTTTTTAAAGTAATAACATATATTAACCGTTAAGGAAACAGTATATTCGCTACCCAATCTTACTTTTGTGGAGTAGTGACAAACTTTCTTAAAATACTCTCGGTGATGCTTAGTTGCGCGCTGTTTTTTGGTAAGGTAGGTATGCCGGCAGCTGTTATCCTGTTTGATTTCAATTTTTTTAAGGTGATTTTAGTCAGTTGTTCGGGCGGACTGGCTGGTGTTTTTGGGTTTACCTATATGAGCGCTGGATTGATAAAGTGGTGGAAGCAATTTAAAAGCAAACGCTTTAATCCCGATAAAACCGTAGCCTTTAAACGTTCTAACCGACGTATTATCAGAATAAAGAACCGTTTTGGATTAGCCGGTATTGCTATATTAACTCCGGTGCTGCTTTCTATTCCAGTGGGAGCATTTTTGGCGGAACGGTTTTACCGGGATAAGAAAAAAGTGATACTGGCGTTAAGCATATCTGTAGTGATCTGGAGTTTTGTGCTTTATGGCATTTTCTTTCTATTTTACAATCAATTAAAAGGATGGTTTATTTAGGGGACATTAAGCATATTTTTTTTGATCTGGATGATACCCTTTGGGATTTTGAATCGAATTCCAGATGTGTATTAGAAGAATTGTTCAACGAATTCGGATTGGCGGCTAAGCTTAAAACAGATTTTCACACTTTTCATACGGCCTATAAAAAGGTTAACGCCGGGTTATGGAGCGATTATTACCAAAAGCGCTTAACCAAAGAAGAACTGAGGGATAAACGGTTTGATTGTACGTTTCGCGATTTTGGATATGAAGCTTATCGGGAAAGTATTAATGTGTCTGAGTTGTATCTTCAGCGTTCGCCGCATGGGAAACAGTTAAAGGCAAATTGCCTCGATGTGTTGCAGTATCTTTCAGCGGGTGGGTACGAACTTCATGTGATAACGAATGGGTTTAAAGAAGTGCAGCAGGTTAAAATGAACAGTTCAGGACTTAATCCATATTTCCGTACGGTTATAATAAGTGAAGAACACGGATACATAAAGCCGGATCCGGCTATTTTTAGAATAGCGGAACGGTTAAGTGGTGCCAGAACCAGCGAATGTCTGATAGTAGGAGATAACCTGGAAAGTGATATTGCCGGAGGCGAAGGTGCGGGATGGAAAACCATTTACTTTAATGATACAGATAAAAAGCACCGCCATCATGGCTTGAGCGTAATGGATCTTATAGAACTAAAAACGATCTTGTAGCATTTAATTTTCCCCTTTCTTGTTTAAAATGACACTATAAAACAACCATTTAAGGCTTGCTTAGTGTTTTAGAACGGGCAGATAAACTATCCGAAATACTGGAACTAAGTTTTGTGTACAGATTTCCTAAGTGACTTTTCCGGATCCCGAGCAAACGGATACGCTCCGCTTCATCATCGTTATAAACAACCGAAAAACCGTTTTTTTTGAGTTCGTCGATTTTTTTAAGGTCCAAAAAATACCATTCTTTATTATCAAAAATAGAGCGCTTTACTTCAAAACGGTCTTTATAAATTAAAGCGTAGGGATTTACCGTAAACCATAAAGCCTGAAACAACACAATGCTTGCGGGCACAACTGAAAAAAAACTGAGCGGATGAATGTCCCGTAAATCATTTTTGTTAAAAATACTGTCGTAAACCCAGTATAACAAAGCGGCAGCCAGTAACCAGAAGCCAATTATAATAAGGGGATTGCGCTCGTAATAGTGCAGGGGGGATTCAATTGTCGTCTTTTTCACAAGGCAAAGTTAAAAAATTAAAATCTTTAGTGATAACAACCTTACTTTAATGTTTATCCTTGAAAAACGTTAATTTATAGAAAAAGTTGAGTTTTTTTCGTAACAAATTGCTAAATTAACCGTTTAATCAGTTAAGTGTATAATTTAATCATTAAAAGCATGGTTTCACTTAAAAAATATACTCTTTTGGCGGTAATGGCATTATCCGTTACGTTTTCGCGGTCTCAAACCATGGCGTCGGATGATCCGATAGCGGCCATGCTCGATAGTCTGGCCAGTAAGAAGATTTTCGAAAAGGCGTTTTTAAAACCTGTTTTTCCTAAAAACAATAAGTACCATTTTACGCCCGACAGCGTTCCGCGTTACGACGATTATGTGTATCAGTCCCGTTTAGCTAAACTGGATGCCAATTCGCCTTTCGATTTGGTATATAATCATCATGTTAAGGGATTTATAGAATTATATACCGTTAGAAAGCGTGAAAGCGTGAGCCGTATGATGGGGGTCGCCCAGTTATATTATCCCATGTTTGAAGAGGTGTTCGACCGGTACAATATTCCCCTTGAGTTAAAGCATCTGGCAGTGATTGAGAGTGCCCTGATTCCCTATGCCAAGTCAAGAGCGGGAGCAACGGGATTATGGCAATTTATGTATCCTACCGGAAAAATGTATGGTTTAAATGTAAGCAGTTATGTGGATGAACGTTGTGACCCATACAAGGCTACTGTAGCCGCAGCAGAGTATCTGAAAAGTTTGTACGCCATGTTTAATGACTGGCAGATGGTGCTGGCAGCGTACAATGCGGGGCCGGGCACAATCAGTAAAGCCATTCGCCGAAGTGGCGGAAAGAAAACGTATTGGGAAATCCGCCCGTACCTCCCCACAGAAACCCAGGGATATGTTCCGGCGTTTATTGCGGCTAATTATGTAATGAGTTATTCTCAGGAGCATAATCTTTATCCATCGGCACCCAGAAAAACGTATTTTGAAGTAGATACTGTAGTGGTAAAGGAGCAAATGACCTTTACACAACTTTCTCAGGCATTGGATATTAGTGAAGAAGAAGTTCAGTATTTTAATCCGCAATACCGGAAAAACATTATACCAGCTGGCGGTAACGCCATGTGTCTGCCTAAAGCTCAGATAGGTATTTTCCTGACAAATGAGCAGGATATTTATGCCGCCTTAAAATCACAGATGCAGTCGGGTGAGGGTATTGCCAGTGTAAAGGAAGTAGCTAAGCTACACACTGTTCGTAAGGGTGAAAAGTTAAGTACAATTGCCAGAAAATATAATGTAACGGTTAGTGATATTAAAAACTGGAACTATATTGGAAAAAAGGGTGTACGACCCGGTAAGCAACTCAGGGTGTATGTTCGTGAACAACAAACAGAGGCGCCTAAAAAGATTGAAATTGATGCTTCAAATCCGACAGGGCAGTTGGCGAAAAATGAAGCCGGCGGTACAGAGGATAAACAGGTAGCTGAAAACCGTACTACTAAGGTGAAATACGTTTACCATAAAGTGCGTAAAGGGGAAACCTTGTATCGGGTGGCTTCTCGTTATGGCGTGGATGTCTCAGAGATTAAAACATTGAACAACCTTAGGTCTAATGGTTTAAGACAAGGACAATTACTTAAAATTAAGCCGCAGTAATTTCTGCAAGTTTTTATTCAGGTAAATGACGTTTCCCTTCTTTAAGGCATGGCAATTGCCATGGACAAGGCAATTCCAGTAAAAACATTTTTACAGAATTTGAATCATTGCCGGATTTCAATTGGTTAACCGTAAAACTACCAATAGATTTTTTCCATTCTTCCTGAAGGCATGTTGTTTCATAGTCAGATAGTGGTGTGCCATCCGGCGTTGTTTTTTTATATCGCCAGGCTTCCGCTAAATAATAGGTTCCGGGCTTTACTTTTGTTTCAATCAGGCCTTGTGGCGAAGTAGTAACCGGGAATGCTTTTCCATTTTCAGAAAGGATAAACACCGTTTTGGCACTATATGGTTTTGGAAGTTCTGCATCCTGTAATATTTCGGGAGTTGGACGCGCGCCACCGCAATAGGGTTGTTTATAGTTTACCTGGAGACGTATTTTTTGAGTGGAAGTGCAACCAGTTAAACAAAAATAAACTAAAGATGTAATGAAAAGAAAAGGTTTCATAAATGAAAGGAATGCAGTGATTGTATAGTGCCGCATTCATTTGCAAGGTATTAAAAAAAAAGCTATCTTGTTAGTGATATTGATTTTAATAAGATGAAAAAACTATCTACGCTATTTTTGACAACAGCCGTAACACTGACAGGATTCGCTCAAAATTGGGCGGAAATGATGCATTCTCCGGATGTAAATTTTTATCAGGTACAACAGGCGTTTAATTCGTATTGGGAAGGGAAAGACAATTCTCAACCGGGTAAAGGCTATAAAGCGTTTAAGCGCTGGGAGTATTTTGTTGAGCCACGCGTTTATCCAGGTGGAAATTTATCGGTGTTGAAGCAGACTGCCGGAAATTATGAAGCGTTTCTGAACGCGAATCAGAGTTATACCTACAAACAAGTGGGCAGCAGCAGCCAGATTGCCTCTACTACCTGGACGGCTATAGGCCCGATGGGTGCTATGACCGGCTTTGCGAATAACGGTTTGCCACGAAAAGCAGGACGTGATAATTTCATAACCTTCCATCCTACAGTGTTAAATACATTTTGGGTCGGAGCACCGGCCGGAGGATTATGGAAAACCACTGATAACGGACAAACCTGGACTATTTTGAACAATGGATTAGGCAACATAGGATGTACAGATCTGGCCGTAGATCCTACAAATACAAACATATTATATCTGGCTACCGGAGATGGGTATGCGGGAGATACCCCAAGTATCGGTATTTACAAATCAACTGACGGAGGCATTACATGGAACGCCACAGGTTTATCATTTACACCTGGCGCAAATGCTACCATCCGTCGGTTAATTATTAATCCGTCCAATACTCAGATCCTTCTAGCCGCTACCAATAGTGGTGTTTACCGTACAACAGATGGTGGTGCCAACTGGGCTCAGATAAATACCGTTAATACGTATGATCTGGAATTTAAACCCGGAGATCCGAATACGGTTTATGCCAGCGGAGCGTCATTTTACCTTTCTACCAATGGCGGAACAAGCTTTACAACCATTAGTTCAGGTATTTCAACTACCGGAGCAGTCCGTAAAAATATAGCGGTGAGTATTGCTAACCCTAATTATGTTTATGTGGTATCTGCTTCCAATTCAACAAGTGGTCTTCAGGGTATTTACCGCTCGGTTAATAGCGGCACATCGTTTAGTTTAATGGCTTCTACGCCCGATATCCTTGTAAACAGTTGCGCGGCCACAGGTTCTGGTGGTCAGGGTTGGTACGATCTGGCTATTGCCATGTCGCCTACCAATCAGGATGAAGTAATTGTAGGAGGAATAAATCACTGGCGTTCGCAAAACGGAGGAGTTAACTGGACGTGTATTGGATGCTGGAACAGTACAGCGGCTAATCCACCATACATTCATGCCGATGTGCATGATCTGGATTATCGTTCCGATGGTGTTTTATATTCTACCAACGATGGTGGTGTTTATTATTACAATGGAACAAACTGGCCCGATATAACGGCTAACCGTAATATTGCACAGATATACCGTATCGGTTTGTCTTCTATAACTGCCAATCGATGGATCACCGGTCATCAGGATAACGGATCCAATCTTTATACCGGCGCCGCGTATCAGGCAAAATTAGCTGGTGATGGCATGGATTGTCAGATTGACCGAACAAATGATAACTATCTTATAGCATCCAATCCAAGTGGTAACCACGCTTATTCTTCCAATGCGGGAACCAGCTGGAATTATTCCACCTTCAGTCCGTCTCAGAGCGGTGCCTGGGTAACGCCCATTAAGCAGGATCCTTCGGTGGCAACCCGTTATTATTCCGGTCGTACGCAACTGTATGTTTCTAACAATTCCGCGGTATCGTTTTCAGCTTTACCTGCTACAGGCGGAAGCGGCTCTATTGTAGAATTTGCGATTGCGCCATCGAACAATCAGATTATTTATGTTTTACATTCGGGATCTATCCGTAAAACGACCGACGGGGGCGCAACCTGGACGAATGTAACAGGTATAGTGCCTGTAGGAAGTGCCGCGCCTACTTACATTTGTATAAAACCAAATGATCCCAACACCGCTTGGGTGACCTTGAGTGGTTTTTCGGCGGCAAATAAAATTTATAAAACGACCAATGGAGGAACTACCTGGACAAATATAACCGGTAATCTCCCGAATTTGCCCAACAATTGTATTGTTTACGAACCCGGAAGCAATGACAGGGTGTATGTAGGAATGGACATTGGCGTTTACTATAGAGATAATGCTGCGGCCGCATGGACTTTGTATAACTCCGGTTTACCCAACACGCCGGTATCAGAGTTGGAGATATCTCCTGCTGCTCCCGGAAAATTACGCGCAGCAACTTATGGACGCGGTGTTTATGAAGTAGATGTTGTTCCGAATAACCTGCCGCCAAGCAGTTCGTTTACTGTAGCAGCCAGTGCCTGTAGTGGTCAATCGGTAACATTTACAGATGTATCGGTTAATTCACCAACATCATGGAGCTGGTCAGTAACACCATCTGCAGGTGTAACCATGAATACGGCCACTTCTCAAAATCCGGCCATTACGTTTGCATCAGCAGGAACATACACCGTGTCTATGCAGGCGTCTAATGTGAACGGCCCGGGAGGCGTAAGCAGCAAAACAATTTCAATTATCGCTACTCCAACTATTAGTTTTATAGGTAGTGCCGTACAAACGATTTGTGCAGGAAATTCGGCGACATTTGCGGTGAGTGGCGCCTCTTCCTATAACTGGAGCAGCGGTGCGCTCACATCAACCGTTTCGGTTAGCCCTGCCAGTTCTACCAATTATAATGTTACCGGACAAAACGGTTCATGTAATTCAGCGCCATTAACAGCTACGGTTAATGTTAATCCATTGCCGGTTATTAACCTTAGTGCCAACACAGGTACCATTTGTACAGGACAGTTAGTGACCTTGTCAGCTTCGGGAGCGGGAACATATACCTGGCAACCACTCAACCTAAGCGCGGCAACAGTTACCGATTCTCCGGTTTCTACACAAATGTATGTATGTAACGGAACCAACGGCAATGGCTGCGTAGGTTCATCGTCGTTAACCGTTGTTGTACTTTCCTGTGCCGGTGTTACTGCAAATGCATCGATGCAACAGGCATTAAGCGTGTTCCCGAATCCAGCTAATGATAAAATAATCGTAAAATTTGAAACAGAGCGTGCCATTCAGGGCAGGTTGAAACTGTTTGATGTTAATGGCAAACTGGTGATGGAACAAACCGCTGGGTTTTCAAAACAGAAAGTAAGTCAGGAATTGGATATACATACCTTAGCTAACGGAATTTACACGCTGGAGTTTTATTCCGGAAATAATTCTGCAAAATTAAAAATAGTGAAGGAATAATCCTTTTTCACAAACGGTGTTAACATCGGTTTTAACGGTGAAGGTCCATTACAGGCTTTCACCGTTTTTTTTGAAATGAAACAATCTGTATGATCCGGGATTAACCCTACATTACGTGGAAACGCTGTGTGCGTATGACGGACGAGCGGTTGAAGCGGCAGCCTTGCGCGGGTGAGGAAGCGACCTTAGGAAGCTACCGGAGCCGCAGCAAAAGCCGCAAAGGACGAGCAAGCTAAGCGGAAAACACGGTTTTTAGGGTTGATAGCGGGAAGGAAAAACGGCCCGGTATTTGTTTACTTATAGTAGATGATCCTTTGTGTAATCTGGATTAAAACTTAATCTGGCAACCCGGCAGAAGGATTTTAAGTTTTTCTATTTCTTCCTGTGGTATCCGGTTGCCCGAAACGTCGAGAAACGCCAATTCACTTAATTGAGAGATACTGTCAGGTAAGCGTTCCAGCTTATTATTCCGGAGAGAGATAAACCTCAGCTTTTGAGCTTTGTAAATATCAAAGGGAATGGCTTGCAGGTGATTGTTTTCAATAATAAGTACTTCCAGTTCCGTTAACCGTTCAAAATGCCGGCTGACGCGCCAGGTATTGGTATTGGAAAGGTAAAGGAATTTAAGACTGCTGAGTTGGAATAACGACCTTGGAAAACTATCTAGTACACAATTTTCGAATACCACATCCTGTAATTTTTTAAGATAGATAAAACTGGAAGGCAGTTTTACCGTGTCATCCGTATTTCCGAATTTGAACGTTTTAAGTCGGCTAAGATAGGCTATAGTTGAAGGAATACTGTCAATGCCGGTATGCTGCAATTCAAGGTATTGCAGGTTCTGAAAAGGTTTCAGATTTTCTGGGAAAGTGCTTAGTTTGTTGTTGTAGGAGGCCAGAAAAGTAAGATTAACCAATTGATCGAGTTGTTTGGGGTAGTGCTGAACAGAATTAGTACTGAGTTTTAAAACCTGTAAATCCTTTAACTGGTGAATTTTATCGTATTCTTTCGGGCTAATCGTTTTATACGATAAGTCCAGTTTGTAAACGCCTTTCCCTTTTTCCAGTGCTTCCTGAAGAACAGTAAATACTTTACTGCCATACGGCCCGTATTGTTCCATCTCTTTTTGTGAAAATGACACATCCGCGAAACTCATCAGTAAAGTAAGTAACAACAGGCAACGGGTAAACATCATTTACAATTATAACCAAAAAAATACAGGATACGAAAAGAGTTATAAACACTCCCGGCATAAGTATGAGCATAAGCGTACTTTTTCAGGTATAAATGGCGACTATTTCCACTCCTTTTAATACATTTGTGAAACTAAAAATCAGGCATGTTTACTAATTTACAGGATAAACTCGACAGAGCGTTTAAAGTATTAAAAGGACAGGGAAAAATTACAGAAATTAACGTGGCCGAAACCATGAAAGAAGTGCGTAAAGCGCTTTTGGATGCTGACGTTAATTATAAGGTAGCGAAAACATTTACCGATACGGTAAAAGAGAAAGCTCTGGGGCAAAACGTATTAACCGCCATCTCACCTGGACAGTTGCTGATTAAAATTACGCATGATGAATTGGCCCAGTTAATGGGTGGAACCAAAGAAGATATTTATCTGGGCGGAAACCCGACCATTATTTTAATGAGTGGTTTGCAGGGGAGTGGTAAAACAACATTTACCGGAAAACTGGCCAACTATCTTAAAACCAAAAAAGGGAAGAAACCCTTAATGGTGGCCTGCGACGTGTATCGTCCGGCTGCTATTGACCAGTTACACGTTTTGGGAGAACAGATTGGGGTAGATGTGTTCAGTAACAAAGAAGAAAAGAATCCTATTAAGATTGCGGAGGCGGCCATAAAACAGGCGAAGGAAAATGGCAATAGTGTGGTGTTGATTGATACGGCCGGACGTTTAGCGGTAGATGAGCAGATGATGAATGAAATTGCTGAATTGAAAGCGTCCGTTAAGCCAAATGAGATTTTGTTTGTGGTGGATAGTATGACCGGGCAGGATGCGGTGAATACAGCCAAAGCATTTAATGACCGTTTGGATTTTGATGGGGTAATCCTCACCAAGTTAGATGGTGATACACGCGGTGGAGCGGCCCTTTCGATTAAGAGCGTGGTTAATAAACCCATTAAGTTTATTGGTACGGGCGAAAAGATGGACGCGCTGGATGTGTTTTATCCGGAACGGATGGCCGACCGTATTTTGGGGATGGGAGACGTGGTAACACTCGTTGAACGTGCACAGGAACAATTTAATGAAGAAGAAGCGCGCAAACTCTCTAAAAAGATTGCCAGTAATAAATTTGACTTCAACGATTTTTTAGGTCAGTTGCAGCAAATTAAAAAAATGGGAAATATTAAGGATTTAGTAGGGATGATTCCGGGAGTAGGTAAAGCGGTTAAAGACGCGGATATTAATGATGATGCCTTTAAGGGCATAGAAGCTATTATTTACAGCATGACACCGGAAGAACGGAGCAAACCGGAATTACTGAATGGCGCGCGGCGACAACGTATTGCGAAGGGAAGCGGACAAGGAATACAGGAAGTAAATAAACTACTGAAACAGTTTGAAGATACCCGCAAAATGATGCGGATGATGAATGATAAAAACGCTATTGCCAAAATGATGCGCAATATGCCCAAAGGAATGATGGGAGGCGGTATGCCAAAAATGTAAGTGGTGTACGTCTGTTAAATGCGGCGTTTATTTAAGTATTTTGCATAGAGTCAGAAAGGTTGATATTACCGCATGGAAATGGTATATTTATGATTTTGTGAATAATTTGAAGTAAAGATTGATATAAACCTATGAATGAATTTAAACTAACAACCAATAATATAAAGGCAGGAGTAACCGTATTTTTGGTGGCTTTGCCATTATGTCTTGGTATTGCACTGGCCTGTAATACCCCACTATTTTCGGGTATAATAGCGGGCGTGGTAGCTGGCATTTTTGTAACACTTTTTAGTGGTTCCCGTCTCAGTGTAAGCGGGCCAGCAGCAGGTTTAACAGCGGTTGTTCTCAGCTCTGTAGCTTCTTTGGGAAGTTTTAATATTTTTTGCGCGGCAGTTGTTGTGGCCGGTATTATTCAATTGATCTTAGGATTGTTAAAAACAGGAGGAATTGCTAATTATATACCTAATGCTGTAATTAAAGGGATGTTAGCCGGTATAGGAGTTATTTTAATTATTAAGCAAATACCACATTTGGTAGGGTATGATAAAGATCCGGAAGGCGATTTTGAATTTGTGCAACCAGATGGCCACAACACGTTTTCGGAATTGATTTATATGCTGAATACTATTTCTCCTGGTGCTATACTAATAGGTGTAATTGCCCTTGTTTTTTTGTTTTCGTCAGAGGGTAAATGGTATAAAACAAATAAAGTTCTTTCTCAGATCCCGGCTCCCCTTTTTGTTGTAATTCTCGGTGTTCTGTTAAACGAATTGTTTAAGATGTCCGGTTCAGAATCGTTGATTATTCAATCAGAACATTTAGTTTCAGTACCACACATCAATAATATGGAAGAGCTAAAGGCAAACCTTATTTTTCCGGATTTTAGTTTGTTGTTCTCACAAAAGTTTCTTCTTGTTGCAGGTACATTGGCTATTGTAGCCAGTTTGGAAACGTTACTCAGCATTGAGGCTGTTGATAAAATTGATCCTGAGAAAAGAGTATCAAATAATAATAAAGAACTGGTAGCTCAGGGAATCGGCAATGTTATTTGTGGATTAATAGGTGGCTTACCGGTTACTTCAGTTATCGTGCGGAGTTCAGCTAATGTAAATGCCGGGGGGACAAATAAAAGTTCGGCCATGCTTCATGCGGTTTTACTGGCACTGTGTGTGTTTCTGATTCCGGGCATTTTAATGAAAATACCAAATGCGGCTTTGGCAGCTATCCTTATCGTAACAGGTTATAAATTGGTTAAACCCTCCATTTTTAAAGAGACCTTTAAACTGGGTTATAGTCAGATTATCCCATTTTTGGTAACAATCATTGTTATGCAAATCAGCGATTTATTAATTGGAGTAGGATGTGGAATAGCTGTATCTATTGTTTTTATCATTTACAATAATATCAGTCTTTCTTTCGATAAAGGAAACGATAAAATTGCCGGTGAACAGTATTATTTGCTAAGATTACCTCAGCACGTTACTTTTTTTAATAAGGGATTCCTGCAAAATTATTTTATGCAGATTGAGGATAATTCTCATCTTATAATAGATGGGTCTATTGTAAGAACCATTGATCCGGATACGAAAGAAGTTATATACGATTTTCTTCAAAAGGCAGATATGAAAAATGTGAAGGTAGAATTGCGTAACCTTGATAATTTATTAAAATAAACCAATGAACGAAACACCTCAAAACCACCATAACAGCTATAAGCGCCTCATTGAAGGAAATCGCCTTTTCGCATTAAGTCAGCAAATTAAAGATCCGGAGTATTTTAAAAAATTATCACTAGGGCAAACCCCTGAATATCTCTGGATAGGATGCAGTGATAGCAGGGTACCGGCTAATGAAGTAACCAGTACCTCCAGCGGCGAAATTTTTGTACACAGAAATATTGCCAATCTGGTTGTGCATACAGATCTTAACATAATGAGTGTTTTAGAGTATGCAGTTCATGTTTTAGGGGTTAAACACATTATCGTTTGCGGCCATTATGGTTGTGGTGGTGTCAGAGCTGCTATGTCACGGAAATCGTATGGTTTGGTAGATAAATGGTTACGGAATATAAAAGATGTGTATCATATCTATCACAAAGAGCTGGATGCCATTGAAGACCCGGATAAACGGGCAGATCGTTTAACAGAACTTAATGTCATAGAACAGGTAAGAAACCTGGCCAAAACAAAAATTATTCAGCGGGCCTGGCATGATAAAAAAACAGTGCACATACATGGCTGGGTGTATGGGTTAAATAGCGGACTTATTACGGAACTAAACAACATACACGATGAAAGAGAGGATATTGATAGTATTTATCAATATGATTTTGATTTTTGAATAAGCGGTTAATTTGGGAACTGACGTAATTTATACCCACGACGAACTGGTTGATCAGATAAAAGCAAGAAATCAAAAGGCTTTTGCATATCTGTATGCCAATTATTCCAGGGCACTTTATGGGGTTATAACAACCATTGTAAAAAATGAAACAGAATCGGAAGATGTACTTCAAAATGTATTCCTGAAAATATGGAATAGTTTTGAATTATATGACCGAAGCAAAGGGCGTTTGTACACATGGATGTTGAATATAGCCAGGAATATGGCGATAGATAGTACACGGTCTCGTTACGAAAAAATGAAACGTCACGTCCGGAATATTGATTCTGACGTAAATACTAAAATGGTAGCCACTGAAACCCTTTATTCGGATGGTATCGGAATGCAACGCTTGGTAGCCCATTTAAAAGAAGATCAGCGTGAACTGATTCATTTGTCTTACTATTATGGCTATACGCATGAAGAACTTTCGAAACGGATGGATATGCCCTTGGGGACTATTAAAACAAAAATCAGACAGGCATTGCTGGTATTACGGGAGATAGGTGAAAATGAAGTAAAACGGGTAGCAGGTAGTAAATGAAAAACCTTGAAGAATACATATCGTCTGGAGTTCTGGAAGCCTATATCTTAGGCTTAACGGATGAAACCACAACTGCCGAAATTCTGGAGATGACAGTTCTTCATCCGGGTTTAACAGACGAAATTGAAAAAATTGAACGTACACTTTTAAATCTGCCCGGGCCATTACCAGAGGCAAATGCAGGCGCTTTAGTAATGGCAACCATTGATTACACCGAACGCCTGCGTAACGGAGAGTTGCCCGAAGTTCCGCCGTTGCTGCATGAAAAGTCGCTTTCGGGAGATTATGAGAAATGGTTGGGCAGACCAGATATGGCGTTGCCTGATGATGCCGGAGATGTGTACGCTAAAATTATTGGCTATACGCCTGAAGCCTCAACACTAATTGTCTGGTTAAAAACCGGATCGCCTCATGAAACACATACAACCGAAAAGGAGCGGTTTCTTATACTGGAGGGATCTTGCGATATTGTTTTTGATGATGGAGTAATACACCGTTTACACGCCGGACAGTTCATCGAAATTCCTCTTTATATGGGCCATACGCTTACCGTAACGTCTGAAACTCCCTGCAAAGTTGTTTTGCAGCGCGTGGCGGCATAGCCAAATCTTGAAATCAATAAACGTTTTGTTTTTAAACGATTACGCGTAATGGAAAGTGCCATAGTCAGATATAATGCTTACTTGTTTTGAACCGGTTTTGGCATCTACCCGCCCGATAATTTTAGCATCAATATTGTAGTGTTTTGCAATAGCAATAATATCTGATGCACAAGCGTCATTAGTGTATAGTTCCATACGGTGCCCCATATTAAACACTTTATACATTTCCTGATAATCTGTATGACTTTCTGACTGAATCATTTGGAATAAAGGGGGGACCTCAAATAAATTATCTTTCACCACATGAAGCCCGTCGTTTATAAAATGCAGTACCTTGGTTTGCGCGCCACCACTGCAATGCACAAGACCATGAATGTGTTGTCTGGCTTGTTTAAGCACTTCCTTTATAACCGGAGCATAAGTACGAGTAGGAGAGAGCACCAGTTTAGCCGCATCAATCTGCTCTTTAATGGTGTTTCCGGATGCGTCTGTATACTGAACCTCCATTTTATCGGTTAACTTTTTCTGTCCGCAATACACCACATCTTCTGGTAATGCCGTATCGTAACTCTCCGGAAAACGTTTGGCGAGTTCTTTCGAAAACACATCGTGTCGGGCACTGGTAAGCCCGTTACTGCCCATGCCACCGTTATATGCGGACTCGTAGCTGGCTTTGCCATAAGAGGCCAGTCCCACAATCACATCACCTGCTTTTATCTGATCATTCGAAATCACGTCTTTACGTTCCATGCGGCTTATCACTGTGCTATCTACAATAACCGTTCTTACCAGATCTCCCACATCGGCTGTTTCGCCGCCGGTAGAGTAAATAGGTACGTCATTATCTCTTAAATTACTTAGTACTTCTTCTGTACCGTTAATAATCGCGCTGATTACTTCTCCTGGAATCAGGTGTTTATTACGGCCTATAGTTGAAGATAACAAAATGGTGTCTGTCGCTCCGGCACAAATCAGGTCATCCACGTTCATAATAACCGCATCCTGAGCTATGCCTTTCCAAACGCTGATATCGCCGGTTTCTTTCCAGTACATATAAGCCAAAGCTGATTTTGTACCGGCACCATCGGCGTGCATGAGTAAACAATGGGCATCACTGCCGGATAAAAGGTCAGGTACAACCTTGCAGAATGCTTTTGGAAACAAGCCTTTATCCAGATTGGCAATAGCGGCATGAACATCTTCTTTTCCGGCCGATACGCCTCTTTTTTGATATTTATTGTCACTCATGGCTTTAGAATTAGAGCCTCAAAAATACTAATATTAAAGCTAAGGAAGGAACAGATTTTAGAAATTCAGGTGTTTTCTCCCAACTAGTTTATAACAAAACCGTAATCCGTTTTTAAGAAGAACCCTGACCGGATTTTGTTTCAGGGATAAGCCGTAAGATCCCGTTGTTCCTTCCAGTAAAGGGGTTTTGGTGAAAAAATGAACCGGTTCAGGAATACTGAGGGTAGTTAAGCGATTGAAAATGACATGTTCAATAAAACGGCTTTTAGAGTCGTTTGCGCTTTGATAAGCACCTAAAAAATGATTCAGGTAAAACGAACGGGTACAGTAAAAGATGTACGTGTCAGCCAACCGGCGTTTTAAAGAGCAATCTATTATTAATCCCCCGCACTCTGTATCAGTTAATGTTGATGCGTTTCGGATAAGGTAACGCCCTGTAATTTTAATAAAAGCGTCGTATTGTGTTAACCTAAGAATGGCTTCATCGAGCATTTTAAATTCCTGATACCCCTTGCCTTCGTAGTACTTGTTTTCAGTGGTAAAACGAAGCACTTCAAATTTTGCCTGTCGCCTGGCGTTATTAAACGCTTCCGAATGCTCCAGATTGTAATCTGAATTTTCAAGAAAGTAAACCGTGTCGTTACAAAATAAATCCGTATAAAATAGTATTGATTTAAGGTATTCAGCCAAACGTTTTTCGGGATCGTTATGCTCGGTATGAATACTGTTGGTAACAATGGTCCCGGTTAAAAGTATGGCTCTTTTTTGATTGGGCATTTGGTTTTCCCGTTTGATAAGGCGATTTAATAGTTTTTATAACCGTTAGTGGATGAATGCGAGGCTTTACTTAAAGGCAGGCATTATACCGTCGTAACGTTTAAGGATTTGTTTTTGTTTTTTAGCAGCCTCAAGAAATGTTTGTTCTGAGGGAAGATGGCTTTTTTGGTATTTTTCCATCAGATGTAGAGTCAGTAGTAATTTTAAGGCGTTATGGGAATCGGTGACGCGTAGTTTATTTTTTTCCAATTCTTCTTTGAGTTTATCTAAGCGTCCGGTTCTTGTTTTCTGAATTGACTGACTGTTTCTGAACAATAGGGTTAGGCGCGATTTAAGGACTGTGTCCGAAATGTCAGACAATTTGTAATCAGCGCTATTGTAGTAGTTTGCCGAATGTTTCTCGTAGGTATTCAGGCTGTCAATAGTAGTTTCAATAGTTTCAAGCAGCTCATAATGATCATGAGTCAGTTTTTTAATCTTCTCGTTTTTCTCTTTAATTTCTTCAAATAAGGCTTCTACCAGATCTTTTGATGTATAACCCCTTCTTGTCAGAGACTTTACCTCGTCCATAATGTCTATTTTGTTCTGAAAGGCTTCAGGAGGTTCTGGTTTAGACTTAGAGGTAACCGCATTAGTGCTTCCCGTTGTGTTATTACACCCACAGATAGAAATAACTAAACAAAACGAAAATACTTGATAAACTATTTTCATAAAGTGTTTTTTTGACCATTAATCCAAACCGATTCAATTGGCGCATTCCCAAACGCATACGGTATATAGGCATAACTACTGATGGGCTTGGTAATAATAATATTAGCCCGTTTGCCTATTGTAATACTTCCCACTTCGTTTAGCACATCCATGGCAGCCGCACTGTTGATAGTACAGGCGTTTATCATTTCTTCGGGGGTCAGTTTGTATTGGATACAGCCTAAACTCATCATAAAGTTCATATTACCGCAGGGGCTGCTTCCCGGATTGTAATCGCTGGCAAAGGCCACCGGCAAATCATGTTCAATCATTTGTCGCGCGGGTGGAAGTGGAAGATTCAGAAAGAATGCCGCCCCGGGCAAAATGGTTGGAATGGTATTGGATTGCTGCAATAACGCCATGTCTTCCGTTGTGCAGTATTCCAGATGATCAACACTAATAGCACCACATGCCACAGCGGTAGCTATTCCGTTGCTGTGACTGAGTTGTTCGGCATGTACTTTACCTTTCAATCCATACTTTTGACCTGCTTCAAGGATAAGCCGGGTTTCAACTGCTGTAAAATAGCCGTTTTCGCAGAAAACATCAATGTAATCGGCTAATCCTTCCGCTGAAATGGCCGGTAACATGGTATCCGTTACTAACCGGATATAACCTGCCTTGTCGGTTTTATATTCTTTAGGTAAAGCATGAGCGCCTAAAAAAGTGGCTTTTACCGGCATTCCGCTTTCTTCTTTCAGGGCATTAATCACTCTGAGTATTTTTAATTCGCTGTCGAGATCGAGTCCGTAACCACTTTTTATTTCAACGGCACCAGTCCCCAGGGATTGTATCTCTTTTAAACGTACTCTGGATTGTTCTAATAACTCCTGTTCGGACGTTTGCCTGAGCAAAGCGGATGAATTTAAAATGCCTCCGCCGCGTTGCGCAATGGCTTCGTAGCTTAATCCGTTAATCCGGTCAACAAATTCCAGTTCACGGTTTCCGGCATACACAATATGTGTGTGACTATCCGCGTAACAGGGCATAACAATTCTGCCGCTGCAATCAATCACCTCCAGACCTTTCCAGTCACTTATGCCCGGAAAATCGTCCATGCCGCCATAATCAGCAATGCGCCCGTCTTCTATGGCCAGCCAGGCATTTTCAATAAGCGGAAGTTCCCGCATGGATTTTCCTTTGATAACTTCTAATCCGGTTTCACGAACCTGAATTAATTGCTTAATATTTTTTAAGAGCAGTTTTTGCATAAAATAGAATAGCCCAATTTACGAAACCTAAATCAGGCAGGAAGCCTAATTTTTGTAAAAAAACTAACGCCCTATCTTCGTAAAACTGTATTTTTGGCTACTTTTACCGCAAATTTAACCTAAAATGAAAATTTTAATTACCGGTGGAGCCGGATTTATTGGTTCGCATGTGGTGCGCTTGTTTGTGAACACGTATCCGAACTATGAAATTGTAAACCTCGATAAATTGACCTATGCCGGAAATCTGGCGAACTTAAAAGATCTGGAAACCAAACCCAATTACCGTTTTGTAAAAGGCGATATTGTGGATGCTGGTTTTATAAATACGTTATTTGAAACAGAGCAATTTAATGCGGTTATCCATCTGGCGGCTGAGAGTCATGTAGATCGCAGTATTACCAATCCTTTAGAGTTTGTAATGACTAACGTTATAGGAACCGTTAATTTGCTGAACGCAGCCCGTACTTTGCATAAAAATAATCCAGAGCAGTTTAAGCGCTTTTATCATGTAAGTACAGATGAGGTATACGGAGCGTTGGGAGACGAGGGGATGTTTGTAGAAACGACCGCTTACGATCCGCATAGCCCTTATTCTGCTTCAAAAGCCAGTAGCGACCATTTTGTAAGAGCCTATCACGATACATATAAATTACCATGTGTTATTTCGAATTGCAGTAACAATTATGGACCGAATCATTTTCCGGAAAAATTGATTCCTCTATGTATTCACAATATTCAAAACAGTAAACCCTTGCCTATTTACGGGAAAGGCGAAAATGTACGCGACTGGTTATTTGTGATAGATCATGCCAGGGCTATTGATGTAATTTTTCATAACGCCAAGGAGGGAAGTACGTATAATATCGGAGGTCACAACGAATGGAAAAACATTGATGTTATTCGTTTGTTATGCCGCATGATGGATAAGAAACTTAACCGTCCGGAAGGCACTAATGAAAAACTGATTACTTTTGTAACAGATCGTGCTGGCCATGATTTACGTTATGCGATTGACGCCACCAAACTAAAAGAAGATTTAGGATGGGTGCCTAGTGTAACTTTTGAGGAAGGTTTAAATCTGACGGTTGATTGGTATCTGAATAATAAAGAATGGCTGCAAAATGTAACGAGTGGTGATTATCAGCATTACTACGAACAGCAATATACGCATCGCTAACGTTTGCAACGTTAAAATGGAAGGAGGTAAGGTATTTACCTCCTTTTTTGTTGATAGTCACCAATGCAAAAAGGAAAATAAATCGGGCACTCAACAAAGTAGCAGAGAACAGGTGTAACTGTAAATGGTTAACAAACGTGAAGAGCAAGCAGTGTGTATAATTCAGGATCCGGGTTAAAATCAAGATTAATTTTCCTTAATTGTTTATGATAGGATTGTATAGTTATAAGCTATCTGGATAAGCTATGTGGAGGAATTGACAGAGCGTGTGTACATAATTACAGGTAGTCTGCAAGGGCGGAAAAGAGAATACGTTTATAAATAAACCCCAATAGTCGAAGTGAAATTGTTGAAGAGCGAAAAATACACTAAATAAAAGGAATTGAATGTAAATTTGTTTTACAAAACCCTAGACTATGAAAAACAACAACCCTTTATTTCTGCATTCTGATTATTTAGCAGGATGTAGTTTCAACATTAGAAGTTCGATTTTTAAATGCGTGTCAGAACGGGAGAAACGAAAGACGAAACACTAAATCTTTTTTTTAGCCTTTTTACAAGGCCACTCTTTGCTATACTTTATACTTAATATGGAAAATCTTCCAATCCTTTACTGAGCTCATTGAAGCTCTTACTGTTTACTATTTATTAACGTAATCAATTTTATTTTTATGGCACAGATCGAATTAATTTTAGATGTGAAGGACAACGCATGGTTAATAGCTAACCCTAATTATGTCCTTAAAAACAATGAACCTTTATTTGTTAATGATGGGCGAATCGCATTCGGAGATGGAACAACACCTGTTTCCGGGTTATCATTCTTTCAGTTTGGTGGTGGAAGTTATGAGGTAGAAACACCGTCGTATGTATTAAATCACCCGGGACAGGTATTGGCGGATAAGAAGTTATTACTACTAAGAGATGGACGCTATACTATTGGGGATGGTGTTACGCCGTTATCAGGATTATTGTTTTATTCACCCGCCAGTTCCGGTTATATTACCGCAGGCGTTTTACCGGAAACAACAACTTTTATGAATGCGATTGGGATACCGAATACCGCTGCTACCTATTATTCAGGGACTTCACAGCAAATAACTGGTGCTCAGTTCTGGGTAGCAATAAACGGAATGTTTAACGCTCTTAAAACAAATGGCTTATGGTCTAACGGAAAAGGTGTGGCATTGTATCCATTGATAGGAGGGACTGCTTTTTCTCATAAATTTAATGCGTTTTCACCTTACGATACGGATCCGGACTTCAGATTAACGTACCAAAACGCGCCGTTGCAAGATCAGTTTGGCATAACATTTACAGGAAACAATTATGCCGACACCCATATTATTCCGGTGGGGGATGGATTTGATTTATCTACAGGAATGTGTGTCGCATTTTGTTCAACGACCAATTCAGTAAACCCGGAATACGTTATGGGGAGTTATCCCAATTCATATTATGCAACCGATTCATCAGGATTATATCTCGGATTGGGATGTTCTTACAATTTGTCATCACCAGCTCCTAATATTCAGGGATGCCATATTATAAACCGTCAGCCTGGAGTCTCTAACTCGTTCCGTTATCTAAGAAATGGAACCATACAATTGACAGCGTTAAAGAGTTTTTTGAATTTTGGTGCAACGGAGGTTCTTTTAGGAGCTGTAAATGATATGGGAACTTATTATTATGCAGCTAACGGTGTCAATCTTTCCTTTGTTGGTATTTTCTATGGACTTACTGCAGCAGAGGAAATGATATTAAACAGTATTATGGTTCAATTTCAAACTGATTTAAACCGATGATTAATCTAAATGCCTACACTTGGGTACAATTAACAGGAGTATCTGGTGTAAATATGGATGGAGTACATGCTGCTTTTCTAAATGGAAAACACCGGGTATGGGGAGGATGGACCATTGCAAATTGTACGTTTAATGAACAATACGAATCACTTGATGGTGTTGCCTGGACGCAAATGGCGAATTCACCATGGACGGGCAGGCATACCTGCGCGTATACAGTTGCCGGAACGGAAGTGTATATGGTAAATGGGGATATTTTTAATTATCAGAATGATGGCGTGTATGCCAAGCAGTCGTATAAATTTGACGGAACGAATTGGTCCCTTATTACTTCAGATAATGGGTTAGGTGGATATTCTGCCGGCGCCTTGCATTATCTTGGTGGTCAATTTTATTTCATCGGTGGTCAAATGGATATCAACCCGCTAACTGCCCGGAATCAGGTGTGGGTTTCTACTGATAATTGCGTCACGTTTAATTATCTTACGACTCTTCCGTTTCAGGAAGGTTTTTTGGTAGGGAATACTTGTGTTTTTAACGGACGGATTTATAAAGTGGGAGGAACAATTTACGACACAAATGTAGCAGGCCGTACGTATTCGCGTATAATATGGAGTTCTGATGACGGAATTAACTGGGTTAATGAAGGAAAAATGCCGTATGCAATGAGAGGAAGGCATTATTCGCAAATGGTTTCCTGGGACGGGTTAATGTGGTTAATTGGCGGATACCATGGTTTCAGAGGAGTACTGAATATAGCGGAAATATGGGCTAGTAGTAACGGTAAAGACTGGGAAATGCAACAAACACCATGGGCGGGTAGGCACGCTTGTTCGGCATGGGTTGGCCCTGATGGAATTTACGTAGGTTTTGGTACAATAGACCCCAATAATGTTATCGGGGATGTTTGGAAATTAATCCATGTTTAAAGAGATTAACCTTAAAGCGGAAACAGTATTTTGATTAACCGAGTGTTACGTATTTGCCTTACATCATTAGATGGATAGAAGATTACGATGCGGATATTTACAAGGGAAAGCAATTGTTAATTACCGGTTAATCAACGCCGCCGCTTCTGCACCGGATAATTTTTTTCCATCACGGTAAACGGTTATAAAGGCATCGGTAATGCCAAGTGATACTGCTTCATCTTTGAGTTTTTTAGCAAAAGCCGGACTCACAAAACTACCAATGTGATAAATGTACAAACCATTGATAACGGTATTTTCAATAGGCCAGGTTTTAATATTCAGAAATTTCGATGCCACATCGTTGGGCACCTGACGGCTGTAGGCCCCAATTTGCACTTTATAGGTAATGCCTTCAGTTCCTGTTTTTATACCATTTTCAGGAGTAGGTTCCGGGCCTTTGCTAACGCCATTGCTAAATGGCGCCACAGAAGGTAAAACCGTAGCGGTATTAGCAGGTGTTATAGCAACGGATGAAGTAGTAGCAATACCAGATGAAGCAGGAGAAGCAGATGGAACAGGTAAGCCATCCGGGAAAATAATTGGGTTTTCGGGCTCAAGGCGAATGGTAGAATCAGTATTCTGTTTTTGTCTGGCTTCCGCAAAAGCAATGCGTTTTCCGTTAAGATAAGCGGTTGTAAAAGCGTCTTTTATGCCTATGCTTATAACTCTGTTTTTGTCAACGCTGATTTTTTCAGTTTTATTATAGATGCCCGCGGTATAGCGGTACAGGCCACTTGGCAGGCGTTCGGTATAAATGGGTTTTAGATTACCTAACTGGGTTTTGGTAACTTGTTTGCTGTAAACCCCAATCTGAACAGTGTATAACAAGTCTTTTGTTTGTTCCAGTTCTTTGGTAACAACAACCTGTTCACTAACGGTATTGGTCGTTTGTAAAATGTTTTCTGCTTTCGGGATATTGGTATTAGCAGTAATTCCGGCCGACTGAGTCGAAGGATTTTCAAGCGTCTTTCCTTCGTTTTTAAGAATTTCACTTGCCTCTGCCAATGATATTTTTTTACCATTAAAATACGCCACAACAAACGCGTCGTTGTAACCTAAATTTCTCAGATCATTTTTTACGCCACCGGCATTCTCGTATTTGGTAAAATTTCCTATTGTATAACGCACATACCCATTAGGTGTGGTTTGGCCATTAACGGGTGTCAGACCTTTAAATGCGTTGTTAGGGAGTTGTTGTTTAAACGCGCCAACCTGTACTCTGAAAATTAAACCATCCGGAATTTTCTCATCAATAGGAATAGGTTTAGTATTAGAATAAGCATTACCATTAATAACTTCCAATCCTTCTACTTTAACTGTTCGGCTGCCAGTATTGGCTGGCGTATTAGCTGCATTTGCGGTATTGCCTGACAGTGGTGGTGCAGTAGCGCTTGTGTTACGTGGCGTATTGGTTCCATTACCACCGTTTGTGTTACGTGGTGGTATATTCAGGTTTGAATTGGTAGTTGTAGTTGATGCATTCTGGTTCGCATTTGTACCTGCTGTATTCGTCTGGCGTGGATTAGAATTTGTAGTATTTGTAACGGAATTACCCTGAGTGGCAGCATTTCCGTTTATGGTGTTCCCCTGTGTAGAAGCAGTGCCATTTGTGTTTAACGACGGAGAATTAGTAGCAGCCGTATTTCTGACAATGCCTGCTGTTAAGTCGTTTAATTGTTTAACGGCTTCATAACTGTTTTTTACAGCCTGTGTGTATAATTTCTTCCGGTCGCCTTCCTTACTTGTTTTACTGGCCTGTATCAGCAAACGCTTCGAATCATTACTGAGTTGATCCGCTGTTGACTTTAATTTTGCCTGTTCAGGATTGAGGGTTTTGGGTAAAAGCCCTTTGTTGCTTTCATATTCCAGATTATAAGCATTGGTGAGTGCGGTTAACACGTCGAACTGTTTGTCTGTGATTTCTTTCTGTTTTTGCAATTGTTCGTCAGATAAGGAAGTGATTGTACCTGAATTATTAAAACTGGCAGTTTTAAGCGTGTAAGATGGATAAGCTTGTTTTAGCTCATCGAATAGCGCTTTTTGTTTTTGAAGCCATTCCGCTTCTTTTTCTTCAGCATTCTCAATAGCGCCAAGACGAGCGGCATCATTTGTCAGATTACCGGCCTCCTGCCGCATATTATTGGTTTCACGTCGCAGGGTGCCAATTTCAGAGAGCAACTGTTCTAAGCGGGAAGTCTGTGCCAGATTATCCGTTTTGGCTTTTTGCAATAATTCAGTAATGGCAGCGTTATACATATTGTATTCAGCGTCATTAAGTTGTAGTGTTAACTGAGCGGCCTCCACTTTTTTGGCAAGCGCCTGATTTTCTGAATTTTTGGCGTCGGCCAGTAATTTTTCTTTTTCAGCTCCTTTTTTAGCCGAAGCTTCTTTTCGTTTGGCTCCGGCATCTTTCAACACGTTTTCAGCTTCTTCTTCCAAACGACTAATAGTGTTTTTGATAGTGCCAGCATCTAATGCGGTGTTTGTATTTGATGATGTACTGCTTGTTTTAGCGCTCGCTTCAATTTCGGAGAGCGCGTTAGTGTTATTTTTAAGATCAGAAATGGCTTTTCCCTTCATGGTATTAGCGGAAGGATTTTTTAGTGTTATCGTATTTTTTTCAAAATACATGGTAATACTGCTAAACGTTGAATCCGGGTTAGAAAGCATATTTACATCAACCGTATAACTTGCGTTCCCCTGAACCGATTCTTTGGTATTCGTGTTAGTTGCATTGGCACTATTTTCAGTTGACGCGGTATTAACAGGTTGATTATTACCATTAGCGTTAATAACGGGTTTTGTGCCGTTGTCAACCGTGGTAGTCACCGTATTGCCTGTTGCAGCTACTGATGAAGCATTACCATTGCTTGAGTTAGCAGTAGTTGTGGTATTAGTGGGACTGGAAGAAACAGCATTGGTACTGGAAGGAGAATTTCCACTCTGAACGGTAGAAGTATTGGATGTTGCAGTGTTAGAAACAGGGGAAGTAATTCCCTGATTAGTGTTTGTGCCGCTTATTCCGGTAGCTGCTACCGTAGTACTGCTAGATTGAACCGCATTGTTGTTTGAGGCAGGGACAGTGTTGCCGGATTCATTACCCCGAACTGTATTCGCAGAAACACTTGTGTCCGATTGATTGGAACCGGAAGAATTCACGGCAGTAGTTCCTGTAATAGCACTTGTTACAGGCGTATTAAGTTTTGATGTAAGCGTCTGATAACGGTTAATGGCCTCTTGTTGTTTACGAACAGCATCCTCTACAATGGCTACTTTTTGAGAAGGTTGTGCCGATTGATTCGCCAGATTAAGTAAATCGTTCGATTCTTTTACCAGATCTTTTATGGCGCTGAGTTCTTTTTGTTGTTCAGTTATTCCATTAGTCGTCGTCGTATTGGTGGCGTTTACGGATTTATTCAACGCGTTTAATTCCGAGTTATTGGTTTGCACCATTTCGGCGAGGGTATTTAATTTTTCTTTGTTCAGATTTTGAATAAGCGTGTTCGCCTGCTCCGCTTCTTGTTTTAGATCGGTTTCTGTTCCGTTACCGGCAGCAATATCTCCGGAAGATTTTTTAAGCGGAAAAGAAGGATTATTTTTTAAGAGAATGAAGATAGCCTGTTCTTGTTTCTGTGTAATTTCATTCTCTTTTTCTTCCGCATTATTCATGGCTCCCAGTTTGGCACCGTAACTATTTTGCGCGTCAGCTTCGGTTCTTAATTCAGAGGCTTGTTTGCCAAGTAAATCCATTTCGCCTTGTAGGCGCTTAATGGCATCCAGATCAGTGGGTGTTGTTTTACCGGCATCTATCAAGGCTTTAATGTTCTGCTGGTTAACGGTAATTTCCTCCTGTTTAAAGCGCTTGTTTTCTTCGGCGGCTTTCAGATAGTTTTCAGTAGATTGCTTTTCCAGAGTTTTGGCCTCACTGATAAGATTTTCTTTTTCCGCGCCACTTTTCAGTTTCGCTTCTTCCCTTTTACGACGGGCCTGTGCGAGTAGATCATCTCCCTGTTTGGAAAATTCAGATGCTTTTCCGGATTCTGTTGGTGTACTACTGCCCGGGTTTTTGATTTTCGCATTCAGTGTATTTAATGCCTGAATGAGCTGTTGTTGCGAGTTATTCAGATTGTCCAGTTTTTGCTTCAGGTTTTCCTGATTTTGTCTGGCTTCAGGTGTAGTATAATTGGTAAAAGAATACAACGATTTGGCTGATGGCGTTTGTAGTTGGTCTTGAATAGTACTTATTTTGTTTTGTAAACTAGCATTTCCGGCAGAAGCGTTTAACACCGGCTCGGTAGAGTTGGCACTAGTGTTATTTAGTGTAGTTACTGTAATGGTAGCAATCCCAGCGTTATTTGTACCGGTGGCAGTTGTAACCCCACTGACCGTATTGATAGATGGTGTAGCGGGCGAATTAGTAGTGCCGGAAACAACAGAAGTGGTGCCAGAACTATTTTCAGTTTTACGGGCCTGCGCAATTAAATTGTCGTTGGTATCCTTTTGTTTTTCGAGGGCTTTTATTTCAGCAGTAAGTTTGTTTTTTTCAGCAGGTGTTTTGGCCTTACTAAGAATTTGTTTGTTAAGATCTATAGTTTCTTTAATGGCGGTATTAAATGCGGTTAGTTCTGTTACTTTGTTTTTAGCTTCTTCAGGAGTACTGGCGGGTGAAATAGCATTGGCATATTGAGCTTTTAAAGTAGTAAGGGTATTGGGTTTTCCCACAGCAGTTCCGGTGCCGTTAGTAGCTGTAGGAGAACTGTTAATGGTTTGCGTATTTGTGACGCTAGCCGTAAGGCTAGTAATGGGAGTGGTAACGGCTTCGTTTTTAATGCGATTCGCCAGATCCAGCGTTGTTTTCAGTTTATCCAGTTCTTCATTCTGTTTTTGGTTTTCTGTAACAGCTTCCGAATAGGTCTTTTCTTTTTGATCGCGTTCGGCTTTTAAGGTGGTGATATCGGCTTCAATATCTTTTTTCTCTTTACGTTTGGCTTTGGCCAGCTCTTCTTCGCGGGTTTTAAGTGTGGTGGTTATTTCATCCAGTGCCGCTTTGGTTTCATTTAAACGTTCGGTACTTTTAGCGACTTCTTTTTCTTTTTCTTCTACGGTTTGCTTAATGGCATTGTATTTGTCGTTCGATTGGTTTTGAGTAGCTTCAATTTCTTCAACCTGTTTCTGCAGGTTTTCGAGTTTGTTAAGGGCTTGTGTATTACTTTTAGCGTTGGCGACTTCCTCTAATGCCTGAGCGTATTGATTATTGATGTTTACTTCTTTTTGTTTATTCAGCGCGTCTTTGTCCAGCGCCTGGGCAAGATCAGTAATAAGATTAGCGGCCTCTCGCTTGGAGTCAGCCTCTTTTTTTATGGTTTCAGCTTTTTCAAGCGCGGCCTTTTTATCTGTTTCATTCGTTATTTGTTCTGCGTTGGCAAAAGCAACTTTGGCATCTTCTTCCAGTTTGTCGGCTTCAATTTGTTTTTGTTTAGCTAACTCTCGGGCATCATTGGCATCATTTTGCAGTTGAATAGCTTCTTTGGTGGCGTCTTCCGCATCTTTACGGGCAATATCAACCAGCGCCTTATTGTCTATGCCCTTTTTAGGATCTTTTATACTGGTATTAGTAGCGTTAATAGCGTTGCCAGATGTAGGGGAGGTAACAGCCGCGCTATTATCGGTAACAGTAGGGCGCGAAGTGCCGGTGGCAGAAACTGTGGATACCGCGTTGCCTGAAGCAGAGAGCGTTGTGGTGCCTGAGGTATTACTTGTGTTACTATTCGTGTTGCTGGTAGCAGATGCGCTATTAGAAGCAACCGGAGCCGAATTATCAACTACAGTAGGATTGCTGGTTTTAGGTGTGCCTTTTACATCCAGGCGGGCTTTTTCTTCAATAAGTTTCAGGTATTGGATATAACTGTCGTCGGCAGGGACTTCATCAAAATAGTTAATGATTTTGAGAATTTTGTTTTCGTAAGAAATAGTTTGCTTAAAGGGTTTAAGACTGGTTGCAACCGGCAAAGCCACACGGTCTGATTGTGTTTCGAGTCCGGGTGTTTCTATAGTAAACAGAAATTTGCCGCCATTGGGTAATAACATGTTGTAATCACCGTTGTTCTCAGCGTTAAACGTACCAACAGTTTGGCCGTTGTCCATGTTCTTTACAGTAATTTTAGCATTAACGCTTTGTGTCGGATTTTCTTTTACCACGGTGCCTTTAAGCGTAACCACATCGAGCGGAACCCGTTCAGTGTTTACTTTTAGTACATCTATTTTACCGGGAGGTGCGTAGCGTCCGGTACTGAAATAGGCTACTTTTTCCGATTCGTCGGTAACAAACAGATAATCATCATCTGGCGAATTAATCGGAAATTCAAGATTTACCGGTTGCGACCAGGAATCAGATTCAGGAATATAAGTAGATTTAAAAATATCATATCCCCCCATGCTATTGTGACCTTTGGACGCAAAGTAAAGGGTGCGACCGTTAGGATGAAGGAATGGATAGTCCTCATCGTATACGGTATTAACGCCTTTTACAGGTTTGGGTTTCGAAAAAGTACCGTTGGGTAATTTTACAGCGTAAAATAAATCACGACCATTTTCCGTATTATCGCCGTAGCTGCTGAAGAATACTTTTTCGCCTCCTTTGGGTAGAAAAACCACCGATTTTTCTTTCTTCTTTTTATCGGCAGATGTTTTAAAATCTTCTGGTTTTACCAACAAACGGCCTCCAATACTGCTAAGGTCATAACTGCGGAAATAATCTACCTCGTTTAATTGTTTTTTGGTTAATACTTCCAGATCGGCAAAACTCCCCAAAAGGCGTTTACCATTTACACAGGCCTTTATTTCTTTGTCCACCTGTAGTTTTTTTACCTGATTGGAGGTGGCTATTTTTTTATAATCATTATAGTATTTAAGGGCATCATCGAACTGATAATTTAAATGATGGGCTTTGGCGAGGAAAAATATGGCGTCTTTAGGAGTATCTTCGGGTTTACTAACAGCAAACTGAAGATACGTAAATGACTTCTTTTTATCAGGTTCGCAGTATAATATACAAACTCCTAAACGATAATTGTATTCCGGATCTTTAGGGTAGTTGGAAACCAGTTGAGAGTAAAGTTTATAGCATTTGGCATATTCTTCTTCTTCGAACAGCCGGTTAGCTTCGGTTTTTAACTCTTCTATAGTATTGAACGCTGTATTTTGAGCACCCAGATGACCGGAAGCTATAAACAAGAGCAAAAACAGAATCCATACAGAGGCTTTTGGAATCGTTTTTTTAAAAGCTGTTAAGGCTATACACCCAACATTCATAGGTAAAACGTAAATTTACTAATATTTACGATTTAGATGCTTTTTTTTTAGAATTTCATAATAGAAGAGTCGGTTACAAGAATCATAAAGTATGTAGCGTAAACCTGTTTGTAAATAAAAAATGGCGGCATTTATGCTACAAGAGCCGGAAAAGTCTTAGGTTTTTCATTCATCTCCGGTATGTCTTCTAAAGGAACGGTTTTCTTTTCCTATCTTTAAGGCATGGTGTTGTACCCGCTTTATGCCGCAGGGCAATTTATCAGTACAGAAAACGAATTGACGGTAACGGATAAGTTTACGGGTGTTCCGTTTGCTAAAACCTGTCTGGCAGACGAAGAAACCATTGAACGTTGTATTCAGAAAGCACGGCTTGCCCTGCCTGTGATGGCGCGTTTACCGGCCTATGAACGCTATGAAAAACTAATGAAGGTGGCCGGGGCAATACGTTCTGAACGTGAACAACTGGCGTTACTATTGAGCCAGGAAAGTGCGAAACCTCTGCGTTACGCGTTAACCGAGGTAGATCGTGCGGTACAGACGTTTGTTGTAGCCGCGGAGGAAGCGAAACGTTTGCCAGGTGAAACCATTAGTATGGATTGGACGGCGGCGGGGAAGAATAAGGCCGGAAGGGTAAAGTACTTCCCGGTTGGAATTGTGGCAGGCATATCCCCATTTAACTTTCCAATGAATCTGGCGGTTCATAAAGTGGCGCCGGCTTTGGCAGCAGGTTGCCCGATTATTTTAAAGCCTGCATCTGCTACACCGTTAAGTATGCTCGAAGTAGCCAGAATTATTGATGGAGCGGGGTTTCCGGAAGGAAGTTTGTCGGTATTACCTATGTCGCGACAATCGGGTGAGTGCTTGGTAAAGCATCCAGACATCGCATTCCTGAGTTTTACAGGATCGCCCGATGTGGGCTGGTATTTAAAAGAACAAAGTGGAAAAAAGAAAATTACATTGGAGTTAGGGGGGAACGCTGCGGCTATAATTACCCGGCAGGTTGATCTGAACGCAATTATGGCAGATTGTATAACAGGTGCTTTTGCCTATAGCGGGCAAATCTGTATTCATACCCAGCGGTTTATCGTACACCATGAAGTGATGGATGAATTTATCAGCAGGATGCTTCAGGCGGTACAGATTCTAAAAAGTGGTTCTCCACAGAATGTAGCAACTGATGTGAGTGTGATGATTGATGAGGCCAATGCCATCCGGGTAGAGAATTGGATAAACGAAGCTATGGCATTGGGCGCGCGTTTACTTTGTGGCGGAACACGCGAAGGGGCTTACGTAGCGCCTACTATTTTAACCAATGTGCCGGCTTCCGCCAAAGTGTATGCTGAAGAGGTGTTTGGGCCAGTGGTTTGCATCGAAGCCTATAACGGAGCCATTTCGGATGCTATCGTAAAAGTAAATAACAGTCGTTTCGGGCTTCAGGCGTCCGTATTTACCGATTCGGCAACTGAATTGAACGCGTGTTTTGAAGGATTAACGGTAGGAGGAGTGATTCACAACGCTATAACTACAACCCGTTTCGATCACATGCCTTACGGCGGTGTTAAAGACAGCGGTTTAGGACGGGAAGGAGTTAAATATACCATGCAGGATATGCTGGAACCTAAATTACTGGTAACCTCATTTTAAAGATAATTATGCAAAAAAATCTGTTTTATAATTTTGATACGGCCGGCGACTTTGAGATGAAGGCCACCACATTGTTCGGGCTGGAAGAAGTGTTGCAAAGGGAGTTGCAGCAATTGGGCGGAAAAAAAGTGGAAGTTTTTAAACGCGGTGTATCGTGTGTGGGAGATATTGGTTTTTTATACAAGGCCAATCTATGTGTACGTACCGCTTTAAAAATTATTGTCCCCATCGCCCGTTTTGAAGCGGCTAACGAACAGGCATTATACGATGGCATGAAGCAGTTGCCCTGGGAAAAATTTATGGATACGGACGATAGTCTGATGGTAGAAGCTGTCGCCAATTCAGAAGTATTTACTCATACCCTGTTTATTGCTCAAAAAACCAAGGATGCTATTTGTGACCGTTTTCGCGAGAAAACAGGCAAGCGTCCGGATGTAGATCTGATACACCCTGTTTTAAAAATTTATGTTCACATTTATAAGCACGAAGTAACTGTAAATATAGACAGTAGCGGCGAACTGCTGTATAAGCGGGGTTACCGGACCGATACGAACAAAGCGCCTATTAATGAAGTGCTGGCGGCGGGTCTGGTAGCGTTGAGTGGCTGGCAGCCCCATTTGCAACTTATTGACGGAATGTGTGGCAGCGGTACCATACCTATTGAAGCCGCTTTAAAAGCCAACAATGTGCCTCCGGGATACTTCAGACATGAGTTTGGTTTTATGAAATGGCGGAATTTTGATGAACAATTGTTCGAAACCATTTACGAAGGCGCTCTTTCCAAAATAAAAGATGATAAACTGGACATTTGGGCCAATGAGATTGATGCCGGAACGTTAAAAAAGGCCCAGTCGAATATACGGAATGCGAAACTCGAAGATGTTATTAAAACCAGTAATCAATCGTTTTTTGATATTAAACCAGAACGGGGAGGAGGGGTCATTATTCTTAATCCACCTTATGGGGAGCGCTTGTCGCAGCAGGAAGTGGGAGAGCTGTACCGCGAAATCGGAAATAAATTTAAAAAGGATTTTGGAGGTTACACCGGATGGATTATTACTTCGAGCCTGGAGGGATTTAAGAGTATAGGTCTGCGTCCTAGTCGTAAAATAGCGTTGTTTAACGGTTCGCTCGAATGCCGTTTTTTAAAGTTTGAAATGTATGCCGGAAGCAAGAAGGCTAAATTTCAGAACCGTGAAGAAACAAAGGAATCCTGAGTTCTATAATAAAAGTGATGTACGCCTCTATTCATAAGGCATTAAAGAGAAAATGGATTTTACCCGATATTCAGAGCGGAAAGCTATTTCAGAAAGGGAAAGAACGTAATAATTCGGGAATATTCTATTCCTCTGGGGGCAGGTATTTCATTTGGTTATTGGCGGTTGTTTTTTTGTTTTCATCAGGAGATGCAAACGCTCAGGATACCTTACCCGTAAATTACAAAGCACGGCGTATAGCATTGGGAACATCATCTGCCCTCCTTACCGGTAGTTCTCTGTTATACCTGAATCAGGTTTGGTACCAGCAATATAATACCGGCTCTTTTCATTGGTTTAATGATAATGGGGAATGGTACGGACTGGACAAGGCCGGACACGCGTTTACCACCTACCAAACGGGAAGGTTAATGATGGGAGCATTTGAATGGGCGGGATATAGCCGTAAACAAAAAATTGGTTTAGGTGGCACTATGGGGTTGGCGTATATGACGGTGATAGAGGTGATGGATGGGTATAGCCGGGGCTGGGGGTTTTCGTGGGGTGATATGGGAGCTAACGCGATAGGAACGGCATTGGCAACAGGGCAGGAGTTAGCGTGGCGCGAACAACGGATCCAATTAAAGTTTTCGTTTTGGACAAGCGGATTGGCTAAATATAATCCTTCGTTATTAGGAAAATCTGGAACAGAGCAGATACTAAAAGATTACAACGGGCAAACACATTGGTTAAGTATTAATCCTTCACAGTTTATGAGTACATCCGCGCCTTTCCCCAAGTGGCTTAGTATAGCGTTTGGCTATGGTGCTCAAAACATGATTGGGGCACGGAACAATCCTACGGTGTTGAATGCTGATGGAAACGTGCTGACTTTTCCACGTTACCAACAGTACTATCTGAGTTTAGATGTTCAGTTAGATCGTATCCCGACCCGTTCCAGATTCCTGAAGCGGTTATTTTCGGTTATAGGAATACTTAAGTTCCCTGCTCCCGCTATAGAATGGCGTAATGGAAAACTAAAAGGGCATTATCTGTTTTTTTAGGAGCTTAATTCAGATATTTGACATTTAAAACAGAAAATTTGTGTTTTATATTGCGGGAATAACACTGGCTTTTTTTCTGGGACTTATCCTCTTTACCAAACAGGATATATCCAGAGGGGATAGGCTATTGGGGGGATGGCTGTTGGTGATTGGTTCGCATCTTGCTTCGTACTATATAAGTAAACAAGTAACCGTTTACTACTACCCGTATCTTTTGTTAACCTATCCTTTCCCACTGTTACACGGCCCTTTTTTGTATCTCTATACGGCGGCACTTACACATCAGCAACCGGTGTTTAAAAGTAAAAGATTTTTGCATTTTATGCCTTTTGTGGTGTTTTACCTTCTGATGCTGCCTTTTTTTATGAAGACACACGCTGAACGCCTGATTGTCTTTGAAATGAAAGGTCAGGGCTACGGGTGGTTACTGCTCTTGCACAAAATAATGGTTTTTGCGTCGGGTACTTTATATGTAATATTATCACTGAATCTCTTGAAAAAACACCGGCAGATGTTAAGCGCCAATTTTTCGGAGGTAGAAAAAATTAATCTTAACTGGTTACGCTACCTCGTTTATGAAATGGCTTTGATATGGCTGGCTGTATTTTATGGTGATGACCGTTTAATATTTAGTCTGGTAGCTGTTTTTGTGATTTTTCTGGGGTATTACGGTGTTAAACAGGTTGGTGTTTTTACACAAAAATCAGAATCAGGGGCAGTGAAAGAGGCGAGGGGGCCTGTAGTAACATTGGATCAGTCACTTCGGAGTGTAGTTGAAGACAAGACTAAATATATCAAGTCGGCATTAACACCTCAGGCACTTGCTTCTATTCATCAACAATTGCTTGAGTTAATAGCAGCAAAAAAGGTGTATCTGAATCCTGAATTAACGTTAGGTGAATTGGCGGGGCAAATTGGCGTGCACCCGAATCATTTGTCACAGGTTATAAATTCGGTTGAAGGTAAAACCTTTTATGATTTCATAAACGGTAAGCGTATTGAAGCGTTTAAAAAACGAGCTTTGCTTCCCGAAAGCCAAAAATATACGATTATTGCTTTGGCTTATGAGTGCGGATTTAATTCCAAAACGGCATTTTACCGTAATTTTAAAAATCTTACCGGACAATCGCCTACCGATTATTTAAGGCAACATCAATTATCCATGCCTGCTGAATGAAATTTATCTGAATATCTTCTGTGTAATCCGTACCAACGGATTGTACTGACTTACAGACGAAACAAGTGCCATTTTATAGTTCCTTTTTACAGGGATATTGATAATCAGTGTTTTAGGTTGGTGAAAATGGTTTCTGTAAACATGTACCGTTGTATATAACGGGACGATAATGACCTGGTAAAAACCTTTCTTTGCCAAAACTAAAATCGTGAAATACATGATTATACGAAAAGTAAAACGATTCATGCTGGAAGGGGGCATCTTTCTGTTTATGGTAATGGGGACGCAATTGTTAAAAGCGGGCCTTGGCGATTCCCTGATTCTGAAATCGAAAACAATCATAGAGTTGTATGGACGTAAGCACGTACTACTGAAAGGAGAATTACTTGTGCCGGAAGATCGCAGTAAACCGAAGGGGAAACTATTACATTTACCGGTTCAGGTTATTAAGGCATCAGTATCCGTTGATGCAGAACCGGTCTTTTGGCTTGATGGAGGGCCAGGGGCTTCCAATATTCTTAAACTAAATAAAATTAAAGTGGCACGTCAACAGCAGTTAATGGAGCATCATGATTTTGTTTGTGTGGGCTATCGTGGTGTAGATGGTACTGTGAAACTCTGTTCCAGAAAAATTAATAAAGCCTTTAAAGGTTCAGGTCATCGGTTATTGAGTGACCGTTCGCTGGATAAAGTGGAACAGGAAATTCGAACTTATGTTACCCGTTTAAAAGACAACGGTGTAAATATTAATTCTTATACCATTATGGATGTGATGGAAGATATGGAGTCGGCACGGCAGGCTCTTGGATACAAAAAGATAAATCTTATAGCGGTTAGTTATGGTACGCGTGTGGCTCAGGTGTATGCGTACAAATACCCTGACGCACTGAAACGTGTGGTTATGATTGGTGTTAGCCCGCCCGGATCTTTTTTGATAAAGGCGGATCAGGCACAGCGGTCGCTCTATCAGTACGATAGCCTATATCAGGCACAGGTTGCAGGAAGGGATACCCATGTTATCACGAAAGCCATTCAAAAAGCGTTTGAACACATGCCACGGCGCTGGTCAGTTTTTCGTTTGGATGCCGATAAGATAAAGGCGGGCACAACCGGCGCTCTTTATACAAGAGGCTTTGCTGTATGGGCCTGTAACGCCTATTTAAGCGCGGCCTATTCGAATGACTACAGAGGTCTGTTCCTTCTGCAAAAATTATATGATCAAACAACCCGCGCCTGTATAGGAGATATGTACGCTAAAACGGTAAGTGCGGATATGGGAACTGATGTACAAGGCCCATTTTTTAGCAGGAATGAACTTCGGCACACTACCACCTTGCTTGGCAATAATGTAGCGGTTATTTATGGCTCCACGGCGCACCTATGGAATATTCGTTCCATCCCTGAGGTATATAAAACAGCCCGGTTTACGGATGTTGAAACACTACTGGTAAGCGGGGAACTCGATTTCAGGACACCGCCGGGACTTACAGAAAAAGAACTAATGCCATTTATGAAGAGGGGCACGCATGTCGTATTAACAGGGATGTCGCATAGTGATATTTTACAGAGTGTAATGAAAAGCCCCCACTTCTTATATAAGTATTTAGAAGAAGGAAAAGTGGATGTGTCACTTGTGGATCCGCTTCCCCCTGTTGATTTTAGACCGGCTAAACCTATGGGTAAGTTAAAATTATTTGTAATAGGGTTAGTATTATGAGAAGAAATTGGATACAACAGTTGGGGAGTATACTACTTTACTTGCCTTTAATTGCAATAGTATTAATGGTAGCAGCTTATCCCATTTTGTTTTTTGTTGTTGATGGTAAAGTGGGAATCCTTCAGCGAAAACCAGATGAGCTGTTATTGAACCCTGTTTGGAAGTTGTTTTTTTACTTGCATATTTCCTTTGGCGGATTAGCCTTGCTGATAGGATGGGTGCAATTTAATGTCTGGATACGGAGACGATGGGTGTATTTGCACCGTAGAATAGGAAAACTGTATGTTTTTTCGGTATGGTTAAGCGCGTTAGGGGTATTGGGAATTGCGGTATCTGCCGAGGGGGGATACATAGCGTTTCTGGGATTTGTAACGGTAACAGTTGTTTGGTTTTATACTACCACAAAAGGGTATAGTACTGCGCGAAAACAGCAAATTGAAGCGCACCGCCGTTGGATGATATACAGTTATGCCGCTTGCACCGGCGCTGTTACTTTGCGTTTATGGTTGCCCTTATTGATTAAAGTGACGCATGATTTTGAATGGTCGTACCAAATGGTAGCCTGGATCAGTTGGGTGCCGAATGTGCTTGTAGCCCGATATCTGGTACAACGAAAGTGTAAGCGGAACGCCAGCCCTCATAACCTATAAACAGGATTTAACTGGTGTTTCTGATCTGTACCGGGAATGCGATCTTTTATGTGGTTTCTTAATAGATTTATGCTTGAAGCGCTACTTTTCTGTAAAAACAAAATTGCGTCTTATCAGGTTTACCCGAAACATAAGTCATTTTTTTACAGCGGTTTTGCCGCTAATTTTATTCATGAAATGAAAGCTAATACTCACTAAAACCTAAACACATGGATATAATTATAGACAAAAGCAAGACATTAAAGGAAGTACAAAACGAGTTTCAAAAGCGCTTTCCTTTTTTAAAAATTGAGTTTTATGAAACAGACCATTCTCCGGGAGAAGGATCCAATAAGGCTAATACACTAAATACAGCATTATCGATAGAAGAAGCACAAAAAAAAGAGGTATCCGGCACCATCAAAATTAATGGATTAATGAAGGTGGCCGATTTAGAACGTGCATTTGCGGAAACGTTTTGTTTACCGGCTCAGGTATTTCGCCGTTCGGGACAATTATGGCTGCAAACTACAACTACCGATAATTGGACACTGGCCGAGCAGAATCATAAAGCCATGGAAAAACACGAACAAATGGAAGCGGACGAAATTGATCCGTTGGACTTTAAAGAACTGGAGTAACCCTTTTTAAAAAAAAGTAATATGAAATCAGCACTGATCCCACTTGATTTTTCGGCCAATGCCACTAACGCTTTAAAATATGCTAACGCATTTGCGCAGGCAACAAAACGTAAATTAATATTGTTGAATGTTTATGAACCAAGCGTAGGAAAGTATAACAATATACCCGGAATAATTGCTGAAGAAATAGCCGGAGCGGAAAAGGAACGTTTAAAAAAAATAGAAACCCTTACAACTAAGTACGTAAAGGTTCCATCTGTCAAACGGATTGAAGCTGGTGACCCTCTGACTGAAATAATGACTGCCGCGGAAGATACTAAGGCAGATATGATTATTATGGGGACACATGGTGCAACGGGATTTAAACGGGTACTGTTTGGTAGTAATGCAGCCAATGTTATAGCAAAGGCTCGTATCCCGGTGTTGGCCATTCCTCAGCGTTACCGCTATAAAGAAATACGAACGATTGTTTATGCGTCGGATTTAAGTAATTCACTGAGCGAGTTAAACTATCTTATCCCTTTTGCAAAATCGTTAGATGCAACTATAGAGGTGTTGAATATTAATTATGGATGGGGTAAAAATGAAATAAAACGCCAGGCACTCGAACAGAAACTGAAGGGATTGAAGTATAAAAAAATAGTGTTGGTTGAGCAGAAGGCCGTTATTGAACAAACCACGTTGGAACAGATTAAAAAGTACTTGCAAAGACGTAAACCAGAGCTTCTGGTAATGTTTCCGGGAGAGCGATCGTGGTTTGATAAGCTTTTCCTGAGTAGTAAAACGGAGGAGTTGGCTCAGGAATTGCGTATACCTTTGTTGTCAATCCGGAAAGCCATAGTTAAATGAGGGGGAGTAGTAAAATATTACTATTTGAATTATCAGGAGTGTATTTCACATTTCTTCTGGTTTGATAATACTATCAAGCGGTATCGCATTATTCAACTGCAAAAAACGGGAATTGAATAGCAGAGGTTGATTCAGTGTTTTTTAATTTTATCAGTTCAACAATTTTTTATGTGGAAAGTCTGAAATGAATGCTTTACCAAATATGTTCCATTACATCAATAATCCCAATATTCCATGCACTACAAATGGCATAGAAGGGTTCTTTAGTCATCTTAAAACCATCTTGACCTCCATAGTAGACTTACAACTAAACACCGAATAGATTTTATCAAATGGTACATATACTTTTCTAACGAAAAGTGAGTTTTTTAGACCATAGGGTTTACCAAAAAAGTTAGGGGCGACTTTTTAAGCCCCCCCTCCTTTTTTGTACAAGCATTAGTCCAATTGCTGACAAGCTATTCTCCAGTAGAGCTTGTTTCTTCTTTGTAGCGACAGATGCAGTTTACGAATCTTTTTTTGAAAAGCTACCAACTATTTTTCAGTACATTACCAAAAACCTTTTTCCAGAATGGTGTCCAAATGCGCTATCATTTCATCGGCATTTTTTTTATTAAATGGCAT
>JASGCO010000035.1 GCA_030054095.1 Sediminibacterium sp. | reverse complement strand
CACAAAAAATAAACCCCTCCAAAATCCGCTATAAGTAAGCGTTTCAGGAGGGGCTTGTACCCCGAGCCGGACTCGAACCGGCATGTCAGTGAAGACAATGGTGTTTGAGACCATCGCGTCTACCAATTCCGCCATCGAGGCATTTACCGTTTTAACGGTGTGGTCCCACTTGGGCTCGAACCAAGGACCCCCTGATTATGAGTCAGGTGCTCTAACCGGCTGAGCTATAGGACCATTCTGAGTGCCGATTACCTCTTTTCAGAATTAGGATGGCAAAAATAGATTAATTCTCCCATATTTGCAAGAGTTTTTATGCAGTCTGTTAAGAACATTATATTCGATTTGGGCGGCGTTATCCTTAATCTGGATATGGCCGCTACCATCAATGGTTTTAAGGCTCTGGGGGCCTCCAATTTCACTTCTGTTTACACTCAACTGAAACAACACGGTTTATTTGATGAGTTCGACAAAGGTCTTATCAGCGAACACGCGTTTCATTCAGCATTTAATCAGCTAACCGGACTAAACCTCAGCTTCCCCGCTTTTGAACAAGTATGGAATAATATGTTACTCGATTTCCCGGAACACCGGCTGCTTTTCCTCAAAGAACTGAAACCTAAGTACCGGACGTTTTTACTTAGTAATACCAACGATACTCATATCCGTGCTTTCGAAGCACAACTTTTTTCACAATGGCAGCTTCCCAATCTGGAGCCTCTGTTCGAGAAAGCCTACTACTCCTGCCGCCTTGGTATGCGAAAACCAGATGCCGAAATCTTCCGGTTTGTATTGGACACAAATGGATTAAAGGCGGAAGAAACCCTATTTATTGACGATAGCCCTCAACATGTGGAAGGTGCCAAAGCCTGCGGTATAAAAAGCATACTGCTTTTACCCGGACAAGACATAACCCAAATTGTTCCATCCATCCTTTAATCTAAATCTAACGATTCTCATGTAGCGCTAATCAGTTACTACTATTTATTAAAACGATTTAGAAAAAAGGACTTCTTAATCCGCATTACAAATGAGTAAAGCACTCCACAAAAGGAGCGAATAATTCCATTTTTTTGGATTCCTATCGTACTTTTAATTTAGATATAATGGTTTAAAACCGCTGATTGATTTTTATCTCCACTGATCCCTCTTTAAAAATCACTCAGAATAATTATTAAAGAATAAAAACATGAAAAAAATTCTATTCTTCCTCGTTTGCAGTTTCTGTTATACTGTTTATCATGCACAGCAAGCTGCTCCTTCCCCAACCAAAGACTATAAAGCACCCAGCGATGCGCCAAGTGGATACACGTACAATTTTGATAAGGTTTTTGCCGCCCTTTGGTCCGAAATGAGTGCGCCTTCAGGAAATAATCAATCTCCGGAATATCAGCTGATCCATAGCAAAGATTTCCCTAAAACCACCCAAACGCTACATAATGAAGTATATGGGAAAGCGCTCTTACGAAAATGGATGGAAGAACATCCTGACATGATAATAAACGCTTACAAAACACGCGAAGATATTGTAACACCATTTGCCAGATAATCCGCCATAAAAACTTCCCCCATGAAAAAAATAATTCTTCTTTTTACTTTTGTATACCTCTGTATCAGTGTAGTAGCGCAAACTCAGGTAAACATTGGGCCACAAAGCAGTACCTTTTCCAGTTGGGTGAGGGGCTACCATTTTGTTTCGCCTACCAATTTTACCATTTGTGCCTTATATATTCCAACTGATGCCAGTACCGGCTCTCAAAATATAGCCGTTGTTCGCTTTACCGGAGGCGCGCCTCCGGCATTTCCTGCTACTACCAATGCTTTCGTGAATTTGTTTACAATTACCAATTTTGTTCCAAACACTACTGTAGCCTGTAATGTGGTAGTAAATGCCGGCGATGTTATTGGCGTTTACGGCGCCCGGTCGGCCGGATGTGTGAACAGTTACGATGGTGCAAATTTTGCAACCACTATTAATGGAATGCCTACAACTCTCAGGCGAAGTGGCATGCAACAATGCTTGGCCGCTACTCCTATGGCTAACATCTGGTCCGAAGTCAATTTCAGTGTCGGACGTATCTTCATGTACTACAATTGCTGCCCATCACCTACTGTAACTGCCGCGGCATCTACTCAATCGGTTTGTCTCGGCGGCACATCTACCCTTACCGCAGGAGGCGCTACAACGTATACATGGAATCCCGGTGGCGTGAGTGGTAGTACAATTACCGTTAGCCCTACCGTTAGCACCACCTATACGGTTACAGGTTCTCAGGCCGGTTGTCAGGGATCACGTACCATAAGCATTGGGCTTAATCCCACGCCCACCATCACAGCTCTAAGTAATACACCTACCATTTGTTCGGGAAACAGCGCTACTATAACACCCGGTGGTGCCAACAGCTATACAATTAATCCCGGAGGTGCAACGGGCACCAGTTTTACAGTTACCCCACTTACCACCACTATTTACACAGTTAGCGGCACCAATGCTTTTGGATGTATTGGTACGAGAACTATTTCTATAACGGTAAACCCTACTCCAACCATTTCAATAAGCAGTAATGCTCCGGTTTGTACAGGTAATTTACTGACGTTTTCGGTTAATCCTTTAAGCACTTATACATGGAGTGGTCCCGGAGGCTATACATCTAATCTTCAAACGCCTTCTATTGCCAACGCGTCTGTGGCCAATAGCGGGACATACTCATTAACCGTTTCCAATGCTCAGGGATGCCGTACTTCCGGAACCATCAACATTGCAGTCTTTCCAAGACCCAATGTACTGGCATCTTCCAATAGTCCGGTATGTGCGGGTAGCCCCATCAATTTAGCAAGTTCGGGAGGAACTGCCGCCGCGTGGACCGGCCCGTCCGGTTTTACCTCTGCAACCTATTCTCCGGTTATTGCCAGCGCCTCTGTTGCCAATGCTGGTAATTATTCCGTTACTGTAACAGATGTTAATGGTTGTACCAATACTACCGTCACCAATGTGGTTATCAATCCCCTACCCGTTATTGGCGTTTTAACGAATACAGCCACTCTGTGTGCCGGAAATATAGCCTCACTTACGCCTTCCGGAGCCTTAACCTACACACTTAACCCCTCCGGATTGGTTGGCTCCAGTTTTACAGTTTCTCCTCCTGCCACGGTTATTTATACAATCAGCGGAATCAACGCGCAAGGCTGCATTGGCACCCGTACGGTTGCCATTAACGTTAATGCTAATCCTACCATTACACTCAGCAGCAATGCCCCTGTTTGTACAGGCAGTTTACTCAGTTTTTCAGTTAATCCGTTAACGACTTATACCTGGAGCGGACCAGGTGGTTTTACTTCCAATGCACAATTACCTTCTATTGCCAATGCTTCGGTGGCCAACAGTGGCACCTATTCTCTAACCGTTTTAAATGCGGTAGGTTGTAGCGCATCAGGCACTCTGGCGGTTACCGTTTTTCCACGACCGTTAATTCAGGCTACCTCTAACAGTCCCGTTTGTACCGGTAATGCTATTAATCTGAGTAGTTCGGGAGGCACATCGGCCAGTTGGTCGGGTCCTGCTGGCTTCAGTTCGTTCAGTTATTCTCCTTCCATAACAAATGCGACAGCCGTTAATGCCGGAAATTACTCCGTGACGGTTACCGACGCTAATGGTTGTACCAACGCAACGGTTACTTCCGTAATGATAAATCCTCTACCAGTTATAGCGGTTACAAATCCTACCGCCTGTACCAATGGCATCTTAAATTTTTCGGCCAATGGTGGTACAGGTTATAGCTGGCAAGGGCCCGTTGGTTTTAGTTCAACTGTTCAAACGCCATCGTTAGGCGGTGTGCTAATTTCCAATTCGGGGGGCTATACTGTTACCGTTACCAGTGCCGCCGGTTGCTCTAATACCGCGGTCAGTAACGCTACTGTTTTCCCTTTGCCAATCATTTCCGTTGCTAATAATGGTCCTGTTTGCGCCAATGCGAATCTCAGTTTAACAGCTACAGGTGGATCGGGCTATGTGTGGGCCGGACCCAATGGCTACACCGCCATTCAACAAAATCCCGTTATCATGGCAGCTCAACCCAATGCTTCCGGAAACTATACCGTAGTGGTGAGCAATGCTCAATCTTGTACTAACACAGCAGTCACCAATGTTACCGTACACAGTTTACCCACTCCTTCCATCAGTTCTAACGCCCCACTTTGTCAGGGTCAGAATTTGACGCTCAACGGCAGCGGCGGCCTTACTTATAGCTGGCAGGGGCCTAATAATTTTAGTAGCGTTGGAGCAAACGCCACTATTACGAACGCATCTCCGTTCGCTTCCGGTAATTATACGCTCACGGTTACCGATGCCAACGCGTGTACCCAATCCGCTATTACCCTCATTACAGTGAATCCTTTACCTATCGTTACGGCTAACGGCTCCTCTGTTTGCATTGGACAAAACCTTAATCTGGCAGCATCCGGAGGCGTTTCTTACGTATGGAACGGTCCCAATGGCTTTGCCTCTAACCAGCAAAATCCGATTATCCCAAATGCCACACAGGCTATGGCCGGATTTTATCAGGTTACTGTTACTGATGCCAATGGCTGTTTCCGTTCGGCCGTCGCAGGAGTCAGTGTCAATCCGGTTCCGAATGCCACCGCCACCAGTAACGCGCCTATTTGTGAGGGACAACGGTTACAACTATTTGCTGGCGGTTCTTTAAACTATTCCTGGAACGGACCTAATGGTTTTAATATAAACAGTCAGAATCCTGTCATTAATGCCACTTCACTGGTATCATCAGGGATTTACACGGTAAGAGTAATTGATGCTATTGGGTGTTACACTACGGTTAATGTTCCTGTTACCATTTACCCGAATCCGTTGGTAGATATAAAACCATCAGTAACAGACGGCTGCGAACCACAATGCATTACGTTTACCGCACAAACCAACGCTACAGGAACGAATGTAGTTTACGCATGGAATCTGGATAATGCCGGACTGGTATCGAATACCAGCACAGTTACTAACTGTTATAACACGGCGCGTTCCTATTCCCCATCCATTAAAGTAACCGATGGAAACGGTTGCAGCAACAGCGCATCGGTTACAATCACCGTTCACCCTAAACCCAACGCTGATTTTACCTTTTCGCCTATTAAACCCAGTTTATATAACAATACCGTTGACTTTACAGATCTGACCAATACCGCGACCATTGCGCAATGGAACTGGTATTTTGGCAACAATGTCATTGGCAGCACCAGCCAGAATCCGTCGCATCGTTTTGATGAATTAGGCGATTATCTGGTGTCACTTATTGTAAACAGTGAATTTGGCTGTACGGATACGGTACATAAACTGATCCGTATCGAAGACGAATACGCACTTTACGTTCCCAATGCCTTTACACCAAATGGCGATGGTAAAAACGACACGTTTCAGCCAAAAGGTTCCGGATTTACCAATTATGAACTCTACATATTTGACCGGTGGGGCGAGCGGTTGTTTTACAGCAATGATTTTGCCACCGGCTGGGATGGTACCTTCAGAGGTTTAGTGTGTCAGGATGGGGTTTATACCTTTAAAATAAACCTTGTTTCGATAGGAGGAAAAGCAAGGGAGATAACAGGTAGTGTAACGCTTTACAAGTAATAAAACAACAAAAGCCTTCCCTTCAGGAAGGCTTTTTAATAGAAAATGATTATTGCCTTTGTTTGATGAGGTACCCTACACCCAACCGTTTTTCGCTGCCAGAACCACGACATCCGTCATTGTCTGACATTTTAATTTAGACAGGATACTTTTTCGTTGCGAACGAATGGTCTCTTCACTTCGGTTGGTGATGTTGGCTATTTCCTTAGAAGAAAGTCCTCGATGCACAAATCTTATAATTTCTAATTCTTTAGGTGTTAAATTAAATATCTCTACCGTATCGGTCAAAGAATAAATCCTTTCATATATCTTATCCCATTTTCCTTTGGCATTTTGGTAATGGATACGGCAAAACAACTCCGGCCTGGTATGTATCTCTGACAAGTCTGTGGTTGTTCCCATAATAACAAGCGGATTATATTCTTCATCTACCATTAATTGCGAAAACTGTTGAAACAACACCTTATAATTTCCATTCTTTTGCAAAAGTCTGTAACTGTAACTTATTTTAACTTTACTAAAATCTAAGTTCTTAATTTTTTTAATGAACTGAATCCCCTCCACAAAAAAACCAGAAGTAATAATACTGGCATCTAAAGGATGAAACAACTCTACATACTTAGTAGGACCCATTTCCAAGCATTCTGATTGGGTGTACCCATTTATCTGATGACTATTGGGGCTCAGATAAAGAAATTTGTCTATTCTCAAATCCACAATAAACAATACTCTGTCCAAAAGCACTAATTCTGAATCCAAATACTCCAGATCATTAAAGTACTTATCATAATTTGAAACCGTTATTTGTCCGACAGATTTTTTTGCAGACCGTACATAGTTATAAAAATCTTGTGTCTCTTCCATAAACTGTTTCACCCTTTAGGGTGATTGTATTTAAAGATAGAAAAAAAGAGTTTTGAGGAAAAATAATATACAAACTATGGTAAACGAAAACTACAAAAACACGTTAAGTAAATTAAAACTCTTACTAACATTTAGTCTAACTTCCATTTACTGGATCAGTTCCGGGCAAGAAATTGGCAAATACTTCAAAAAATCTAACGTAGATTTTAAAGCCAATGCTATTTCTCCGGCAGGAAACAATCACTATTATTTATGTGGCAGTCTAAATTCTCCCAAAACATCTACTTTCTCTAATGTATTCATCGCAAAATTAGATGCTAATGGCAATACCATTTTCCAAAGGGAGCTGAACATAAGCAATTTTAAAGATGCTGCTTTTGATGCAACGAAAACATCAGATGGAGGAATGCTGGTTGTAGGTTACTCCGGACACCGTTACAATATGTATCAGAGAACACATTCTGGGATTAATCCGACTACCAATGATGCAGATATTTTTGTTTCAAAATACTCATCTTCTGGGAACCTGTTGTTTCAAAAAACTATTGGTACCAATCTAGACGATTATGCTTACTCCGTTACACAAAAATCACTTCTGGAGTATTATGTTGCTGGTAACAGTTACAGTAATGCCTGGGGAGTAATGAATATAAGTTTAACTCAAATCAGTGAATTTGGTGCCCTTATGGGGCATTCTGTAATTGAAACCGCAGGAGTCAATAAAAAAAGTTACAATACAAAAAAAATAATCAAATTATCGAATGGTAGTTTCGTGTTACTAGCAGATGAAGTAACTGATGGAGAATCGGAAACGAACCTTGGACACCCACGCGAGAAATACGAGAAATACAGAAAAGCAAGAGCCATACAACTGGTTATGCTAAACAATAGCGGAGCCATTACGCTTTGTAAACGCATCACATTTGAGGAATCCACAGAAATCACATCCTCAGATATTATACAAACCAATGAAGGAGATCTCCTCATAACAGGAACGGCAAGATTACCGGAGCAGGATGTTTGCGGTTTTGTTTTAAAAACAACCGTTTTGGGAGATATACTAACAGTACGGGGAATTCGCACGTCGTATGGGAACTCAATTTTTCCAGCCTCCATTTTATATAACGGTACTTTACTACAAATTGTTGGTCATTATGGGCAAACGTATCAGTGCTATGGAGACTTTTGGGTAACTTTAAACCCAGCTAACTTTACAGTCAATTATTCCCGAAATTTCGATTTTGCAGCAACCGGAAGTTGCTTAAATCCAACAAAGGATAGCATTTTAGTTTCAGGAACTGTTAATGATTACTACGGAGACAGAGCCAGTTTCTATAAAATTAAATTCAGAAATTCGCCAAACCAATATTGCAGTTCTCTTCTAAACGTTACGAATACCGCTTTAAACTGCCTATCAACAACCAATTCATTGGTAAAAACCCTGGTTACTTTTCAGGAAACACCACTTTCGATTAATACACCCGTAACAACCGATGAATTGCTGTGGTGCGACAATAACAATCCATTCAGAACATTAAACTCAACATCTCAGAACGAATTAGATGCTTCTTTTAAGAAGGATATAAATGTATTTCCGAACCCAGCAGTTAATAAAGTAACCATTCAATTCCAGAATGAAGAAGAAAAGGTAGGTTATGCACTCTATAATTCTATAGGTGAACTTATAGCAAAAGGTGAAGAAAAAAACGTAAAAACATTTAACCTCGATGTAAACGGTAGTAAAGGCTTTTATTTCTTAAACATTATACGCCCCAGTAGCAGCAATACCTTAAAAATAACAAAAATCGATGAATAATATTTCCTGAAGCACATCGCAACACAGAATAGTTTAGACAACTAAACGGAAACTAACCTGACGGATAAATTTTGTCAGGTTAGTTCATTTCCCCCCCTGATTTTCGTCCCAAAAAACGTAAACAAAAGGCCCCTTAATATCATTACATCTTAACGTACTATGTTATTTTAATTTTTTAATTTAACAGGTGTTTAGTTCTAAGGTAAAAAAATCCATACTTCATGAAAAACGATTTATCATCTATAATAACCATAAGAGCTTTATTCAATGTAGCACATGTGCACAAAAAAGACTGTGAACAATTAATTCATCTTACTGAAAATAAAAATCTGCCTGTTATACAAGCCTACCATGCTGCCGCTACAATGGTTTACAGCAAATACTTCATAAATCCATTTAAAGCCACGCAACTCTTTAATACCGGCAAAACACTGCTAGAAGATTTGATAAGTGAAAACTACGATGACATAGAGTTACATTATCTACGGTACACCATACAGTTAAATACTCCAATTTTTTTGGGATATAACAAATCTATCCCTGAAGATCGCAAATTATTATCTGATTTTTTAAAAAACAATCTTGAAAGTGACATAGGAAAACACATGATGGTGTTCATTAATAACACACAAGACGAATTATTGAATTTGATTAACTAAAAGTGGCACCGCTTAGGCTTTCAAACCATAGCTGCTTTTAGTTCATTGCCTCGTTTCCCTAAACCTGCTAAATAAAACTGCCGCTCCTATGCACAACACAAAGCCTGTTATACCATTTAACCGGATACCAAAATCGTTTCCGGGATCTTTTCCATAGAGCAAAAACATTGAAAACAAAGCAATACCTAAAGTCTGAGCAATTTTTACAAAAAAGTAACGTACGGCAAAATACACGGCTTCTTTGTTTTGACCGGTTTCTGTTTTATCGCGCTCAATAAGTTCCGCTAAAATAGCATTGGGTAATATGTTTAAAGAAGCCATTGGTATAGCGGCCAATCCGATCAATGTATAAATTTGTACCAGCGGCGAAATGGTGAATTTACCGAGATAAAACAATCCCAGAAAGATGAACGCCAGCAATCCCAACGATAGAATAACAATACGTTTTTTTCCGGCTTTGGCAGCTCCTATATTGGTGAGCGGATAAAATACAAAAGACACTAACACCATGGTTATCATCAGTTTGTTTCCGATACTCTCCGGTAATTTCAGTAATACGGTTACAAAATAGATTAATCCGGAGGTGATGAGCGTTACCGAAACAAAATAGGCAAAATCGGCCACCATAAAATACCGGAAATTAGTATTGCGAAGTGTTGACCGGAGTGCTTCCCGAAACGCAACCGGATGAATGTCCGTCTGTCCGAATCTGCGCTCGTCAATATACCTCACAGTTATCCACATAAAACATCCGGCCACTAAAGCCATCATCAAAACGGTGTATTGCAATGCTTCCAATTTTTCGCTTACACCCTGAGTTTGCAACCAGGCCGTTATATTAAACGCGTTAGATGCTACGCCAATTCCCAACACATATCCTAAAGATTGCCAGGTGGCCAGTTTTACACGATCGGCACTGCCACCTTGCGCTAATTGAGGCAAAAGGGCATTATACGGAATAATATAAGATGTAGAGGCCACATAAAAACCAATCAACATAAGCGACAGCCACCAGATATTGGTAGCGGACTCGTAACGGTTAAATGGAAAAAACACCAGGCAACAAAATACCACTGATGGAAGAATAGCCCATTTCATTATGGGAACGCGCCGACCTTTGGGGTTACGGCTGTTATCGCTCCAATGCGCGATCAGCGGATCATAAACGGCATCTACCAATCGGCCGCCAGCCGTAATCAGGGAAATCACATTAAAAATACCAAATACGGCTACCTGCGTTATCAGTGCGGGTAATCCACTATTGTCAGGTGGCACATACAAATACACCAGAATAACATTGATCAGATTAATCAGCATACTCCAACCCATCATACCACAGGCATAAGCGATGCTGTAACGTAACGGCAATGGCGGAGTGGTTGTATTCATTAATTAGCGGGCAATACTTTAGCCTCACTTTTGCCAAAGCCAACGCGTTTTCCGTCTTTTTCGCAATAGCCGGTAACAATAACCGTATCACCATCATTTATAAACTTACGCTCAGTACCATCATTCAGTTGAAGTGGTTTAGTGCCACGCCAGGTCAATTCCATCATACTGCCAAACTCATGTGGCTCGGGTCCGCTAATGGTGCCACTGGCCATCATATCGCCAATATTAATGTTACACCCGTTTACCGTATGATGTGCTAATTGCTGCTCCATAGTGTAATACATATAGCGGTAATTACTGGTACATATTGTAGAAGGCTTACCTCCTTCTGGCTGAATGGCGACTTCCAGTTTTATATCCACGTTCTTATCGCCCTGATACTGCAGGTACGGTAACAGGGGCGGATCTTGTGTGTAGCCTTTTACACGGAAAGGTTCCAGGGCTTCTAAAGTTACAATCCAAGGTGAAATAGTGCTGGCGAAGTTTTTCGACAGGAACGGACCTAAGGGTATGTATTCCCAGGCCTGTATGTCGCGGGCACTCCAGTCGTTAAACAATACCATTCCGAAAATGTAATCGGCCGCATTAGCCGTACTAACGCTCTCCCCCATTTCGGTAGATTTACCAATAATAAAAGCCGTTTCCAGTTCAAAATCGAGTAATTTGCTTGGGCCATAAACCGGCACTTCCGCATCAGCTGGTTTCTGTTGCCCTTTGGGGCGACGGAATGTATGCCCGCTCACGCATATACTGGAGGCTCTTCCGTGATACCCTACCGGTAAATGTTTCCAGTTAGGCATCAGGGCATTTTCTTTTCCCCGCAACATAATGCCAATGTTGGTAGCGTGATCAATACTACTGTAAAAATCGGTATAGTCTCCTACCTTAACCGGCATCAGCATCTTTACCTCACTTTGCTTTTTTACAACCCGCTTATATAAATCCGCATTGGTTTTAAGAACCGAATCGGGATTGGTTAACAAGGCCTGTAAAGTTAAGCGTACCGCGTTGGTAACGGGTTTTCCAAGGGCTATAAAATCGTTTAACACCGGCTGCTCTAAAACAGTTCGGCTGATATTAAAAACATCGGCGCTTTCCAGTTCAAACAAATCTATAATAGTATCACCAATGGCTGAACAGGCGTGATGTTTTACGTTAGCATCGCTGTAAACACCAAACGGTAAATTGTAAATCGAGAAATCGGAATCGGCAGCCACATTAAACCATGTGGTAAGTTGAGTAGATGACATAATTAATTTTTCTTTTTATGATAAGGTTTTATAATTAAACGCAGTGACTGGTCAAAAGTAAAATACTTCCACATCCAGTTCACAAATACCAGAATTTTATTTTTAACGCCCAAAATAAGCATCAGGTGCAAAAACATCCAGAACAACCAGGCCAGTAGCCCCTGAAATTTTATAAAAGGTAAATCCACTACCGCTAAATGGCGACCTACAGTGGCCATACTACCTTTATTACTGTATTCAAATTCGTACTGAAACGCTTTGCCGTTAAGTAGATTTTTTAAATTTTTCACCAGATTATCGGCCTGTTCATTAGCTACTGTGGCTACCTGCGGATGACCATTCGGATACGCGGGCGTTACCATACTGGCAATATCCCCTAACGCAAACACATTGGCCAACCCTTCTACCTGATTAAAGCGGTTCACCTTAATACGGTTACCTCGGACAACTACTGTTTCCGGTAATCCCGGCAGCATGTTTCCTTTAATCCCTGCCGCCCAGATAACATTACGGCTAAAAATCTGCTCGCCATTAGATAACTGAACGGTTTCCCCATCGTAACTATTTACCTGCGTAGCAGTAAGTACTTTTACGCCTAAATGTTCCAGATATTCTTTTGATTTACGGGACGAATCCTCCGACATATTAGCCAGCGTTTTAGGCGCCGCTTCTACCAGTGTAATACTCATTTTGGTAAAATCCAGTTCCGGATAATCCTTAGGCAAAATATGCTTTTTCATTTCCGCCAGTGCGCCACTTACTTCAACACCCGTTGGACCTGCTCCAACCACTACCACATTGAGCAAGGCACTGCGCTCCGGTTCCGTTGTAATTAAAGCCTGTTCCAGATTTTGTAAAATACTGTTGCGCAAATACAAGGCTTCACTAACCGACTTCATGGGCATGGCATTGACTTCAATACGTTCGTTACCAAAAAAATTGGTGCCTGCTCCGGTAGCAATAACCAAATAATCGTAAGTAATGGGTCCAATATCCGTTTCAAGAGATTGGGCTGTTGTGTTAACCTGTTTTACCTCAGCGCAGCGGATAAAAATATTCTTTTGTTTTTGAAAAACTTTCCGCAACGGAAAAGAAATAGCGCTGGGCTCGAGTCCCGATGTGGCTACCTGATAAAACAAGGGTTGAAACTGGTGATAATTGTTACGGTCAATCAGCCATATTTCGAGGGGCTGATGTTTTAACCGACGCGCCAAACGCAAACCTGCAAAACCCGCTCCTACTATGACTAATTTTTTCATTCCTGAAAACCGTTTTGCAAATGTACTTTCAAATCGTTAATAATGGACGTATGTTTCGAGTTGGTATTATTTACAATACTCAGCGCCTGTGCCAGTACTTCCTGAGCGGGATAGTGCTCTGCATTTTCAATAACTGTAAAAGCCTCTAACGCGATCATAAAATCGCTGTGGCATGCCAGCGTCGTAAACACCAGGTAATACTTATTAAAATCTAATCCGCATTCCCAGCAAGCGGCAATTAACTTTGCCTTTTCTTCATTCGTTTCAGCCGCCTCTATGCTTTGTACCAACATTTCCTGAGCATTTTTCGCTTTTAAGGACGAAAACACCTCTTCGCTTTGCTCCCTGTTAATAGTTGGTTGCAAGAGTAATTCAATCAGATCGGCTATATCGTTTTCCGCTTTCGAAAATCCTTCACGGTCAATAACCAGCGTACTGTACTGTTTCTCATCAAACAGTTTCTTCGGATCAATGCCTTCCTCGTCCAGCAATTCGTTTATGCTCATGCTTATAACAATTGTTTAATAATGTCTTCTGTGCTTATTCCTTCCGCTTCGGCCTTGTAATTCCGCACAATACGGTGCCGTAGAATTGGCTCTGCGATGGCTCTTACGTCTTCAATATCCGGACTGAATTTTCCATGAATAGCACCATGGCATTTAGCTCCCATCACAAGGTACTGCGAAGCCCTTGGTCCGGCACCCCATTGCAGGTATTTTTTAGCTACATCAGCCGTAAATTCACTATTTAAACGCGTCTTGTGAACCAATCGCACCGCGTACTCAATCACATTATCGGCAACGGGTATTTTACGAATCAGATCCTGAAAAAAGACAATTTCTTCGGCACTTAGTACTTTTCCGGCTTTAGCCGTTACATTGGTAGTGGTTTGTTTTACCACCTGCAACTCTTCGGCAAATTTAGGGTAATCGAGCCACACGTTAAACATAAAACGGTCTAACTGCGCCTCGGGTAAAGGATATGTTCCTTCCTGCTCTATCGGATTTTGCGTTGCCAGTACAAAAAACGGATTATCGAGTCCGTACCGTTTGCCCGCGGCGGTTACCTGCCGTTCCTGCATGGCTTCCAAGAGCGCTGCCTGAGTTTTGGGAGGGGTACGGTTAATTTCATCGGCCAGAATAATATTTGAAAATAAAGGGCCTTTTATGAATTTAAAGTTCCGTTGTTCATCCAGAATTTCGCTACCTATAATATCACTTGGCATCAGATCGGGCGTAAACTGAATGCGGTTAAACGACAAACCCAGCGCATCGGCAATGGTATTTACCAAAAGGGTTTTGGCCAAACCTGGCACGCCTACCAGTAAACAATGACCTTTACTGAAAATAGAGATCAGTACGTTACGAATGGTATCATTTTGCCCTACAATTACTTTGGCTATTTCATCATTCAGGTTTTTATACCGGGTACTGAAAGCCTGTAAGGCTTCGGCATCGTTTTTAAATTCCATAAAATACACTAACAGACCTCTAATTTAATGATTTTATCCCCATCGGAACGGGAAGTATTCTCCAAAAGATGATAATAATTGCTAATTTAAACGCTTAAAATATGAGAATATGAATACTGTTTTATCCTTTTTGAAACAATTGAAGCAAAACAACAGCAAAGAATGGTTCGATGCCAATAAAGACAAGTATCTCACGGCAAAGGACACCTTTGAAACGATGGTTGAAAAACTCATAAAGGATTTAGCGCGTACCGACAAACAAATTGATCCGAATCTGAAAGTAAAAGATTGTGTATTCCGCATTTATAAAGACGTTCGGTTCAGTAAAGATAAAACACCTTATAAAACCAATATGGGTGCCAGCTTTAATCCTGGTGGTAAAAAGTCGCCAACCCCCGGCTATTATGTTCATCTGGAACCCGGCGCTTCTTTTGTTGCCGGCGGAGTATGGATGCCTGCCCCGGACGCCCTCGCTGCCATTCGTCAGGAAATTGATTACAATGGTGCCCAGCTAACCAAAATTATGAAAGCCGCCACGTTTAAAACGTATTTTAAAGGACTGGATGAGATAGATGTTTTAAAAACAGCGCCTAAAGGCTTTGAAAAAGACCATCCCATGATGGATCTTTTAAAACACAAGCATTTTATAGTATCGCATCCGTTAAGCGACAAGCAGGTTACCGGCAAGGATCTGGAAACGGAGGTCATAAAAATTTGTAAAGCCATGCTTCCGTTTATACAATTTTTACGGACGGCGATGGATAAAGAAGAATAAACCATTCCCAGTTTTATTTCAACACTATGCACGCATCTCTTTTACTGCTCATCTCGCGATCGGTCGTGTTGTCTGAAACGGATAAAATCTTACTGTTAACCCATTTTGAGCCTGTACAACTTGACAAAACCACTGTTCTGGAAAGAGCAGGGCGTGTTCCTGCTTTTTTGTATTTTGTAGTTTCGGGCTTTGTACGATTGCACCATGTTAATGAGCAAGGTAACAACGTAACCACCCACATTAACTGTCCGCCCGGCTTCATTACCTCTTACCTTCATTTTTCTAACCAAAGCTGTTCAGATGAAAATGTATCCAGTATTGGAGCTGCCCAATTATTAAGATTATCAAAACCCTCTCTGGATACGTTACTGAATGAAAGTCAGGCTTTCCGCGCTTTCAGTTATACTGTATTTAGTGAATCCATTGCATACAACGAAAAACGGAATAAAGAACTAGCAACCTTAACCGCCCAACAACGCTACGCTAAACTACTCCGCGAAAACCCGGAAATAATACAACAGGTTCCGGTACAATATATTGCGTCTTTTCTGGGTATACATCCGGAAAGCCTCAGCCGAATCAGACGTTCGGTTATTTCCTAACATTTGTCAGGTAAAAGAGGACTTACCTCACCGGAACTTTGTGGCATAATTTTAAAATCATACTAGTATGCGACAAATTTCAACACACTTTACGTCAGTTCTCCGTAACACATTCATTCATTTAGCGGGAGTATTACTCTGTTTAGGAGCAATGCCAGCCTTAAAAGCTCAACTCGCCCGGGATAGCTGTAGCACCTATATTTCTATAGAAACAGATCCTGCTTTTTGGGTTGGCACCTTGCCCAATGGCGCAGGATTTGACGCGAACATAGATGTAAAGCTAAAAACACTACCCAACTGGCGCCTGGGTGTATTGCTTTACAGAGGATCATGGAGCGGGGATTTTGGAAAACAGTTGCTATTAAACGAAACCGATTTTTTTGAAACGGATTGGAACACCCTCTGGAGCGGTGGAGGCATTGAATTACAACGACCATTTAAATTGAACTTAAAACGAGGTGGCTTACAGCCCGGATTAAGATTGCAATGGAATCAGTTCATTTACCGGCAAAACAACATACGCAAGGGTGATGCCAATCATTTTGTACTAACTCCCCAGATAGGATTTCAATGGTTTCCTTTTAAAAAATATGGCTTATATCTTTTACCCTGGGCTGGCATACAGTTACCTATCGCTGGAACTGATAAACGTATCATTAATGAAACAAACCGGCATACCCGAAAAGTCATGCCGGTTGTTACCGTGCATTTGGGCTGGGAATTTAAACTAAAGTGAATAATTAATTTATCATTTAATGACAAAGCTCCTGGCGGAGCTTTGTTTATTGCGCAAAGAATACGAACGTATTTTTAAGAAGTACTTTCCCTGTTTTGGTATTATAAAACTCCACGTGAATCTGACGGGTGGTATTGCTATTAGAACCATTAACCTGTGTAACGTATAACTTGTTCAAAAACACTTTGGGTGATTTCTTATATACCTCTGCCTCCGCCGGCTCATAGCCTTTAAGTTGAACAGAATCGGTTACAAAATGCCGGTAATTCATGGTGGGTATAAATTGTAACTGAAACGAACTATTCCGTGGATTATAACTTAAACGACCATTGGTAACGCGAATCTCGGTATCGAAGAGAATACTGTCGGGCAAAGCTAATACAAAGGTGTTGTACTTTTGCGGATAAATGGTGTCGCTTTTTTTATCTGCCTGATAAAACAGAAAGTCATACTGTTGCTTTTTTACTTTTAGCACATCTTTTTTTTGTGCACTGACATGCATCACAATCAGTAATCCAACCAATATCAGGTTAATCTTTTTCAATTTCTTTTTTTACTTCCTGAATGTGCTCCGTAATCTGAGACGTTAAACCTCCGGTACTTTGCTGAATATCTTTCTGAATACCATTGGCGGCATCTTTAAATTCCCGTATTCCTTTACCTAAACCCCGAGCAATATTCGGAATGCCTTTTCCGCCAAACAGTAAAAGAATAACGAATAGGATTAAAACAACCTCACCCCCACCCAGATTAAGGAATAATATAAACTGATTTACCATTTCTATTTTTTTCTCATGAATTTAAAAACCGTATAAGCCCCGCCAAAAAAAATGATGGCCACAAAAAGAAGAATAAAATAATCTCCGGGATCTAACGATTTTTGCATGTTTAAAATTACACATTTTTATAATTCATACCTATGCTCAGGCTGACTTCCACGTTCTTTTATTATCTTGACTCCTTAAACTTGTAAGTATGCACGCTATTTTGTTTTGTGGCATTCAGGCTACCGGAAAATCTTCCTTTTACAAGCAACAGTTCTTTAAAACCCACATGCATCTTTCGCTCGATGTTTTAAAAACACGGCACCGCGAGGGTAAATTTCTGGAAACCTGCCTTAAAACGCAGATGCCTTTTGTAATTGATAACACAAATGTAAGCATTGCTGAAAGGAAAGTGTATATTGACCTGGCTAGGCTGCACGGATATAAAATAAGTGGCTACTACTTCCAGTCGAAAATAAGCGATGCGTTGTTACGCAACAGTACCCGGACAGGAAAAGAGTATATTCCGGAAACCGGTATAAAAGGCGCCTTTAATCGTTTAGAGTTACCTACACACAATGAAGGATTTGACGAACTCTTTTATGTAAAACTAACAGAAGACGGTTTTATAACTACCCCATGGGATACTGAATAACAGATTATAGTGTTTATCCTATCTTCACCGAAGTCATGCTTAAACTCCCCGCTACACATTTATCATTAAACAATTCCAGTTTATCTGTTTTACCCTTTAATCCTAAAGTATAAATAAGCGGCAAATAATGATCAGGGCTGGGAACAGCCAATTGAACCGCCTTTGATAGTTTCTGATAATTAATCAAGGCTTCGGTATTTCCGTTCAGTAAATGGGCATTTACTGTTTCCCTGGCTTCAACCGCCCAATCAAAACCATAATTATCCTTATCGAAATTCTTAAAATCAACTAAGCCCAGATTATGCACAATATTACCACTGCCAATAATAAGTACTCCCTTTGACCGGAGGGTTTTCAAGCGTTGCGCCAGTTCGTAATGATAGCGTGGCCCCTGCATATAATCAATACTCAGTTGAATAACCGGCACGTCGGCCTTGGGATATAAATGCTTAATCACTGACCAGGCACCGTGATCAAGTCCCCAGGTTTCATCCAGTTCTACCAAGGTTGGATGAAGTGCTTCTTTGGTTTGTTTGGCTCCTTCCGGGCTGCCTTTAGCCGGATACTGTACGTCAAACAATTCCTTGGGAAATCCGCCAAAATCGTGTATAGTGGGCGGATTAGGCATGGCTGTTACTTTGGTGCCTTTGGTAAACCAATGCGCAGATATGCAAATGATAAGATTGGGTTTAGGCAAGGTAGCGGCTACCTTACGAAACCCACTCACAAATTGATTTTCTTCGATGGCATTCATGGGGCTTCCATGGCCCAGAAACAGAACGGGCATTTCGGGGCTTGTGCCCAATGCCGATGTCATTTTTTCAAGATCACTTAACTGTGTCATACTATATGCACCTACTCCTAATAGTTTTAAAAAATCGCGACGGTTAAACATTATGATGGATTTGAATACGCTTTTAATTTAGTTTGATCTGCCGGCGGAAGGTATTGCCTGGCTATTCTGTTTTCGGGCTTTTTATCCAACAGATAAAGTAGTATCAGAAAAAACCATTCCAGAGGCTTCATCATTATAAATACAACATCCGATACCCATTGATTATCAAAAACAGTATAGTACTTGTGAATTTTATGCCCCACTTTATTGTAGTGCTTCCTTACAAAAGCATGCAATCGCGGACAACGCTCCTCCATCAACTCTTCGAACGCGTTCGACACCAATAGCTGCCGGTTACATAAAATAAGGTGCCCGCGCCGTTCGCCATAACGGATTGGTTTTACAATATCTTTATGACCTTTAGCTGCCACCGAACACAGGTAATGTCCACCACATTCCACATTCTCACACATATAATCCCATTGCGAAAACCCATGTTGGTAAGTATCGGTAAATGCTCTGATAAACGAATCAGGTTGCTGTCCGAATAAAAGTAAAACACACATTAACACAGCCAAAATTGGCAAACATAACAACAGAAAGGCTGGCATTTTTACCCATAGGGGCGCGTTCAAAAATCGCCATATCCATTTGTAAAGTCCGGATGTGGGTATTTGTACTACGTTTCTCCATTCGTTTACAAACAATCGGTGATTACGCATTAACTGCCATAAAAACAAAAGTGCGATGGGTACATTTCCCAAAACCGCCGGAAACCAGCCTATATGGTACAGCAATAACATGTTAAGCACCAGTCCGGTTAATAATCCAACATTAATCAACACTTCCGACAAAGGGCTGAGTATCCTGTTTTTAAATGTTGATACACCATAACTGATTACGCACAACACGATTAAACTATAACTACTTAACTGATGGGCCGGAGAAAAGATGGCAGAGGAATCTGAACAACAATCATTCTCCTGATCGTTTACCACCAGCAAATAAAACAGGGGCAATCCCACAAGGCTCACCAATTCTATTAAACGCAATCCCCATAAGGGGTAAAGACGTTTACCACTAACTATATAATAGATAAAAAAGACACTAATAAGCAACAGGGGTATCCAAAACAGAATAAAAAAAGTCATAACAATACCATTTGCTATTTTTTTGACGACCGCATGGCCTTAATCACTTTTAGCGTTTTATCTTTCGAGAAGGCTTTATACTCCTTCGATTCGCATGGGTACAGAGCCATCCGTCCTTCTTCATTATAATGAATACCCCATCCATACCGTTTAGGCAAAGGAGACGAGCGTAAACAAGGCTGGCCTTTCGAAAAAAACTGTTCTTTGGCAGCTGCCCATTCTTTTTTAGGAATATCACTTCTTGTAGCAAAAATATCAAAGATGATCTCATCCGAAGTAAACCGGTAAGGCTCTTTCAGTATTTTTTCAAACTGCAGATTGGCAATGGTTTTAGTATCTCCTTTTTCTGGCGGCCATTCCCCCTTTGTCACCGGGCAATCGTCTGCAATCAGAATAAACGTATTAACATAATTGGTAGAATGCGTTTTCATAGAAAATTCCTTCTCTATCAAATGTAGTGAAAACGTTGGGTTTAACCTCGGCTTTGGCAAAGATTAACGCTGTTCCTGATGCGTACCCGATGACTTGCTATAATACGGAACGCAAGAACCAGCTCTACTTCAGATTAAAAAATTCGGTAGCCATATTCGCTATTTCCTGTCCATACGCCAGGCTGGCTGTTGCAGCGGGGCTCGGAGAATTGATAACATGCAACGCGTTACCATTTTTCTCAATCTTAAAATCGTCGTACATATCACCGGCAGGACTCAAAGCCATTGCCCGGATACCACAGCGCGAGGATACAATGTCATCCATTTGTAAATCGGGGATCAGTTTATTTAACCGCTTTAAAAAGAACTTTTTACTGAACGCGCCCCGGTACTCGTCTAATCCAAAACGCCAGTGCTTTCCAAAAAATTTCCAGGTTCCGCCAAATCCAAAAGCTTCGGCTGTATCTTTTAAACTAAAAGCGGTACGCGAATATCCTTCACGGTCAAATACAAACACTGCATTTGGCCCACACTCTACTCCACCCTTAATCATCCGGGTAAAATGCACACCCAGAAACGGAAATTGCGGATTAGGTACCGGGTAAATCAAGTTCTTTACTTTACTACGCCCTTTTTCCGTTAAATCGTAATAATCGCCACGGAATCCCACAATAGCGGCATCACTCTTCTGCCCTTCTTTCTTCGCCAAACGGTCAGCCTGCAACCCTCCGGTGGTGATAATCTTTTTCCCGATAAATTTATGTGTTTTGGTAACAACCAAAGTACTATAGGCGTTTTTCTCAAAACCGGTTACTTCCTGCCCCGTTAATACTTTATTATTACCATTACTTTTTGCATGGATTAACTCTACGTATTTACGCGCTACATCGGCATAATCAATGATACCCGTACAAGCTACCCAAAGCCCCGCTATACCTTCACAATGCGGCTCTATTTCTTTAATACGTTTCGAATCAATCAGTTCTATCCCCTCAACACCATTAGCAATACCATTATTGTACACTTTATTCATGTGTGCCAGTTCGCTTTGTTCGGTGGCTACAATAATTTTTCCACAAATATCATGCGGAATATGATACTCTTTTGCAAACTCAACCAGTTCTCTTCTACCCGCCACACAATTACGTGCTTTATATGAACCGGGTTTGTAATAAATACCGCTGTGAATTACCCCGCTGTTACGGGCTGTTTGGTGCATGGCCACTTCCTTTTCCTTTTCGAGAACCAAAATGGTTTTTCCGGGATGCATCAACGTTAATTTGTAAGCTGTGGCCAATCCTGTGATGCCGCCACCAACAATAATAATATCAAATTCGGTATTCATGGATGCGAATTTACTTAAATATTAGGGTTTTGCTACAAAGTTTTGTCTCAATTCTCCGGAATACTGCCACATTGTACCATACTTTTACGGCCCCGATTGTTTTATGTTGATTCAGGAGGGTTTTACGTTAAACCGTAAATAGACAGTAGGATTTCTATTAGGCACCAAAATTTGCGGCTGCGTTTGAGAATGCTCAACTTTCCGGTCTTCAAAATATCGTTAGATATTCTTACAGTCCTCAAGTTTGCGCTCCTCAAACTCATTGCAACTTTTGGCGCTCATTACATAATCTACTGTCTATTTACGGTTAAAGGCCGGCACCTCTATGATAAAACTTAATGCCCGGAAAGCGATTGGGGGTCTTTTGGTAATAGCCATTTTAAAATGATGTAGCCTATTACCCCTGATAGTACCGACGCAATAATGATGGCGATCTTACTTCCGGTAATAGCTGCCGCGTTATCGGGAAAAGCCAGAAGCGTGATAAAAATAGACATAGTGAACCCGATTCCGGCCAGGCATCCTGCGCCCAGTAACTGTAAAAACGTTACTCCCGACGGAAGTTCTGACCATTTCATATAAATAGCTAAAGCGCAAAACAACATAATTCCCAATGGTTTTCCCGCTACAAGTCCCAACAAAACACCCAGGGTATTTGAATTGCCTATCAATTCGCCAATGGTATCGGGAAAAACAATAACAGTGTTTGCCAGAGCAAACAAAGGCAGTATAACAAAAGCAACGGGTTTATGTAACATGGATTGTAATTGCACAGACGGTGATGTATCATCTCCTTTACCAAACGGAAAAGCAAACGCCAGTAACACCCCCGTAATAGTGGCATGAATGCCGGACTTATACATGCAGACCCACATTACGATTCCTATAAGAATATAGGGCCATTTACGATATATTTTAAGGCGATTTAACACTAATAGAACGGCAAAACATGCCATGGCCAGAAAGAAGAAAAGCCACGAAAAATGCGATGTATAAAACAAAGCGATGATGACGATGGCGCCTATATCATCAATAATGGCCAGTGCCGTAAGAAACACTTTAAGCCCATAAGGTACCCGGTTTCCCAGCAAAGACAAAACGGCCAGTGAAAATGCGATATCGGTTGCCATTGGAATACCAAATCCACTTTCGTAAAGGGTTCCCTTATTCCAGAAAAAATGTATCAACGCCGGAACCAACATACCTCCTATAGCCGCTAAAGCCGGAAAAACAGCTTTTTTCAGGTCAGACAGCTCGCCATTGTACACTTCCCGTTCAATTTCGAGTCCCACCATCAGGAAAAAGATGGTCATTAATCCATCATTGATCCAGAATTCAAGTGGCTTGCCCAATACCGGCGTGTGCCAGAAATGAGCATAGACTGTTCCTGCCGGCTGTCCGGCATTGGCCAATAGTATAGAAACAACGGCGCAACTAATCAATATAAAACCGCCTGCCCGTTCACTTTCAAAAAAATCAACGAACAGACGGCTAATTTTCAATTTAACCATTACTGTTTTGAATCAATTAAAACCCACCACTGGTACCAGATAACAAACTGAAACTAATGTTTTCAGGGTGTTCTTCCGGTTTAATGGCAATGGTTGGCACTTTACTCAAATGAATAACCTGCTGTGCGTAAGGACCGAGGAAAAAGCCGGAAAGCTCCGCGTCCTGATCCGTCATTATCACTATTAAATCTGCGCCAACCGATTCCGCATATTTTACGGTTGCGGTTGCTCGGTTTTTTACATTTGTCTGAATTTCTTTACTGAACAGCACCTGTTTTTCTTTTGCCAATGTTTCAATCTGGTGCATAATTACCTCCATGGCGCCCAAACGATTCTCCTCGTCTTTATCCAATAAACCCAAAGCATAAACGTGCGCGCTGAATTCCTTTGCCAGCTCAAGGGTATAATTTACTTTCTGACGCGTATGCGCACTGTTATCAATTGGCAAGATAATTTTATTATATCCCAGTTTGGTCGCTTCAGAACTCATCGCCATTGTTGGACACGGAGAGCGGGTAATTACTTTCATGGCAGTACCACCAATTACCAATTCTTCCAGTGGCGTATAACCATGTGTTCCAAGTACTACCAGATCAGCACCTATTTCCCTCGCCACACTATTCACTTCATTAATAGGGTTTCCGGTTTTAATAACCGGCGTAACCTTAACTCCGTATTCTTTTGTAATATCCTGAGCCATTTCGCTGAGGCGCACCTCTACCTTTTTTTCATACTCCGTTGTATCAACCAGCCGAACTATTGGCAGAAACACATTCTGAGCCAAATAGTGTGCATTAATAACATGTAAAAGATACACATCGCCCTTTGTGTACTGCGCTAAAAATGCCCCATGCCGGATTGCCAGAAGAGAAGTGTCACTGAAATCAGTGGGGATTAAAATTTTACGGGATTTAAAGTGAATCATAACTTGTTTCTTTTATTTGCACAATATACAATTTTTATGTAAAAAGCGTTTATACTCTCTTATGTAAAGTGTTTTAATAATTGTGAAAAGGCGCATTTAACACCCTGACTCATTGATATTTGCTAATTTTACATTACGTGAAACACATTTACTCTATCCATTATCTGGTATTCGCATTGTTTTTCCCGGGTCTTTTACTAACCCTGAAAGGACAAACGGACAGTTTAAACGTGTTTCCTAAAACGGAAAAGCACAAATTATATAAAGTCAAAACAAAAGAAGGCACCTCCTATACCGGTTATATTTTACAAAATGACAGTACCGGGTTAAAAGTCGAAAACAAGAATACACAGCAGGTTTATACCCTCAACCAAAACGCTGTGGAAAGCATAGAAGAAGTCATAAAAAAAAGCCCTAAACTCACGGAATTATATGGCGAAAATCCCCATCACCATTTTTACATTTTAGGTCAAAGCGCTCTGCCTTTACGTTCGCAGGAGGTGGACGCGCACTATCACTGGTTAAGTGCCGAACATGCTGAATACGCATTTAATGAGAACTGGGCACTTACCATTAACTCTTTACTTTTCGCGCCGCTGAGTCTTGGCGTAAAATGCCATTACCCGATAAACGACGATTTACATGCCGGAATAAATGTTTTTGGTACCGGTAATCTGTTCAGCGCGGCTGCTACCGGCAATAGTTCCTTTTTTGGTCTCTTTGCAATGGGAAAACTTACCAAAGGCTATAGCAATCAAAACATTACGTTGAGCGGAGGAATAACGCGCTTATTTTTATCGAATACAATTGGTGGATTATGGACACAGGGAAGTAATGCCGGTATGCTTTACTTTGCTTCAGTATCGGGCTTTAACCGCTTTTCGGCCAAAACGGGTCTTGTAGGAGAGGCCTGGTATTTTCCGCAACTGCAGGCCAGTTTAAGCGGAGCCGGAATAAAACTGATAGGAAACGAGAGTACATCGTGGACTTTTGGCTGTTACGCTTTGTATTTTGGGAAAGATCTGAATTTTACAAATCTTAAAGGGCGGGTGCTGCCCATTCCCTATATTGGCTATAGTACCCGATTCTAGCTATTTACCAGATTAGTCGGGAGGAACACGCTTTCTGAAGTAAGTAAGTAAGTATGTATGTATGTATGTATGTATGTATGCTATTACAGGGCAAAATCATTTCAAAATTTCAGGTTTCGTGAATTGTGTGAGGCCCATAATGCAGAGAAATAATTCACATTACTTTTTGGTGGTCTTTGTAACAGATGTCAGCAACCCGCTCAATTGTTTCTTAAACAGCAAAAGTGTAACCAACCCGTTTACCAGCAGCAAAACCAGTGTGTACCAGTATTTGTTTTCGGGAAACCGGTAAATGAGCAGCGAGGCTAATACCAGTGTAACAGCTACTGTAACCGTTAATCCATATACTTTAAACCGGTTGTGTTCTAATTTCCCTTTACCTACCGACAAAGACAGGTAAAGCATTTGTAAGGCCTTGCTCAGAAACAACGCGGCTATTAACGCCCAGGCGCCCCATTGTGCCGAAAACAATACATTAACCAATACGGAAACAACGGCGGCTCCCACCAAGGAATACAGTAGTTGCTTTGACTGCAGTTTATAATGTAATACCAAGGTATCCAATGCTGTCAAAAGTTTAAAAATATAGGTAGCGGCAATCATTCCGGCTATCCATAATGAATAGCGGTACTTTTCATCTATATAAAAATCGAGCAGAAAAAGAGAGAACGCAAACACTCCCAGAATGGCCCAGCAACCAATCAGAATAAAGAGGTGCACATGATTACGGATATTAATTTTATCATTTTTTCCGGTGAGTTTGGCTATTATATCCGGCCCCAGAAATGAAGTAATAGCGTTAATTACTATATCAATCATCATGGTAAGACTGAAAGCCATCGAGTAATCGGCTTTCTGCGATACATCGGTGTAATACCGGTTAAAAATAAACTGATCGCACTGTCCCAGTACCCAGGTTAGCAAACCAGCCAGTAAAACCGGTACTACATACGAAGCACTACCAGCAAAGAGTTCTTTCTTAAATACAAAACGGCCTTTCGAGTAAATGTAAACCAGTAAAAGTATAACGGGTAACGTCAGACTCAACCCTTTGGCTAATTGCGTGGCCCATAGTTTGATTTCGAGATTTCTCAGAAACCAGTATCCAAATCCGATTTGCAGTATGAATTGCAAAAAGGCGATTAGCAGAAGGAGGCGGGTATTCTTTTCGATGCGGTAATAAATAACAATAATGCGGTTAACCACTGAACTAAATACAATCGAAAACAGAATAAATACCTGTGCATAAGGATGGCGTAAGTCTGTATCGAAAAAAACATCAAGAAAAAAACCAGAAAACGGAAGCACCAACGCCGCCTGAACCAAACAGAAACCTGCCACCAGCAACAGCGAGCTTGTTAAAAAATCATGCGGTCTGGTTTTTGTTGTATCGAGATCGTAATACTTGCGCAGTAACCAGTTATCGAACCCGGCGGAAGAGGTAATGATAAAAAAATTGGAAGCCAGCACCAACAGGTTAAACACTCTGAATTCTTCTTTACTCAGATAGTTTGAATTGAGTTTCAACAGCACAAATCCGGCTATGGCGGGCAACAATTGAATGGTTGTATAAACCACACTATCTTTTATGAATGACTTAAATACGCCCATTTAAAGGGTTATTGCACGCACAAGATAAACACATCCTTTCACGAATGTGCCTCAGTCGTACCTATTTTACGAACAGTTAATTGTGTTTGAGTATAAATTTCCGTAAATAATTTAACGCGTATTGCGCGCTCATCTGAATATTCCGCTGACGGTTATCTCCAAAACGGAACTGTACTGCCTCTTGTTCCTGCCTGCCGGCCACTGCCATCCATACCGTTCCTACCGGTTTTTCGTCAGTACCGCCTGTTGGTCCGGCAATTCCGCTAACCGCCAACGCATAATCGCAATCGAACAGTGTTATCGTACGGCGCGCCATTTCAAGCACACACGCCTCACTTACTGCACCATCCCTGTCTAATACCTCCTGTGGTACGCCTAAAAGCGTTCGTTTCATTTCATTGCAATAAGGCACTGTTGCGCCCTTCAGTACTTCCGATATACCAGGAATAGCTGTAAACAACGAGGTAATATATCCACCGGTACAACTTTCAGCAAGTGCCAGTGTTGTATGACTGTCTTTTAAAAGGGTGTGAATGATTTTTTCAAGCGCGGGCGTCTCCTGTCCATACAATTCATATCCGTAAATATATTGCCCCGCATAGGTCTTAAGGTCTTCAACAGACTGCTCTGTCCGGGTCCGCAGTTCCTCCTCATTATCACCGGATGCGCTCAGGCGCAAACGCACCATGCCAGGTTGCGGTAAATACGCCAGTTTAATCCCTTTTTCAGAAAGGCCATCCTCCCATTTTTCGATCAGCTCAGCCAGGTAACTTTCACCAATCCCCTGCGTTAACACGGTTTTATGATAAATAAATGGCAGTTTAAACTGAGCCCGGATCATTGGTAAAATTGTATCCGTCATCATGGCTTTCATTTCATAAGGCACACCCGGCATACTTATAAATATGGTTTGGTCTTTTTGCAGCCACATCCCTGGGGCCGTGCCATTTGCATTACGGATAACCTTACAAGAAGCGGGTACCAGAGCCTGCTGACGGTTTATGCCGGTTAATTCCTTTCCTCGTTTGGCAAAAAAAGCCGTTACATCTCCCAACACCTCTTCATTCATTACCAATTCTGTATTAAAATAAGCTGCCATTACTTTTTTGGTAATATCATCTTTGGTGGGGCCTAGTCCTCCGGTTATAAAAACCAGATCGGCTCTATTTCGTGCCGAATCAAAGGCACTTTGTATAGCTTCATCACTGTCACTTACACTCGCCATGTGTGTTACTGCAACACCTATCAGATTTAATTGCTGGGCTATCCACACGCTGTTGGTATTAACGATTTGTCCGATCAGAATTTCATCGCCAATGGTTAGTATCTCTGCTCTCATAATTGGGATTTCAAAATTAAACCTTATTCATCAGAATTCAACGCTCCGGAAACGAATAAAGAACCAGTTTGTTGTAAAAAAATAGATACAAAAACTGTTAAATAAACTGTATCTTTAAGCGATTGTTAAGCCCTTTTTCATGAGCGATATTTCACTTAAACCGACAGACGTGAAAACTAAAATTCCGGTAGATATTCTCAAAAAAGCCTACCGTTTAATGTGTACGGCAAAAAACATGGCTGAATTGTACGAAGCCAATAAAGAAGTTACTGCTAAATACGTTCATGCGACCAGCCGTGGCCATGAAGCCGTGCAGATAGCACTTGGCCTACAGTTGCTGCCTCAGGACTTTTTAAGTGCTTATTACCGCGATGACAGTATTTTACTGGCCATAGGCATGCAACCTTTTGATCTGATGCTGCAATTACTGGCAAAACGTAACGATCCGTTTTCGGGCGGGAGAACCTATTACTCACACCCGAGCCTTAACAGGCCGGATATGCCTAAAATTCCGCACCAATCAAGTGCTACCGGCATGCAGGCAATTCCTACTACCGGTGTAGCCATGGGTTTAAAATACAAACTAGAGAACAAAATGGCAAGTGCCACACCGGGAAACTATCCACTGACAGTATGTTCACTGGGAGATGCCAGTTGCACTGAAGGTGAAGTATCTGAAGCATTTCAAATGGCAACCTTAAAACAATTGCCTATTTTATTTTTTGTTCAGGATAATGAATGGGACATTAGCGCCCATGCGCGCGAAATAAGGGCTCAGGACATTACAGATTTTTCAAAGGGATTTAAAGGACTTGAAACCCGTACCATTGATGGCACCGATTTTATTTCGAGTTTCAGTACAGTAAAAGAATGTTTGGAAATTATCCGCACCGAACAGCGACCTATGCTCATCCATGCTAAAGTTCCTCTTTTGAATCACCATACCAGCGGTGTTCGTAAAGAGTGGTACCGCGACGATTTGGGAGAATGTGAAAAACGCGATCCCCTTCCCCGACTCCTTAATCAGCTGATTATTGCCGGCGTAGATGCCGAAGAAATCAAAAAGATAGAAATAGAAAGTCTTGCTCTGGTTCAATCCGATTACCAAAGAGCTTTAGCGGAAGAAGATCCTCAACCTGAAGATTTGTTACTGCATGAATTTGCACCTACTACCGTAACCGAAGAAAAAGGAGAACGCAGCCCTAAAGGCAAACAACCTACCGTAATGGTGGATAGTGCTTTATTTGCCATCCGTGAACTGATGGAAAAACACCCGGAGTGTTTGTTATATGGCCAGGACGTTGGTGCCCGTTTAGGTGGGGTATTCCGCGAAGCCGCCACATTGGCCCAGCAATTCGGTAGTCACCGTGTATTTAATACTCCCATACAGGAAGCCTTTATTGTAGGCTCTACCGTTGGAATGAGTGCTGTTGGCTTAAAACCAATAGTAGAAGTGCAATTTGCCGATTATATCTGGCCGGGCCTAAATCAGTTGTTTACCGAAGTAAGCCGCAGTTGCTATTTAAGTAACGGAAAATGGCCGGTGAGTATGATTTTGCGTGTACCCATAGGCGCTTACGGCAGTGGCGGACCTTACCATTCGAGCAGTGTTGAAAGCGTATTGGTTAACATCAGAGGTATAAAAATAGCCTATCCAAGCACAGGCGCCGATCTTAAAGGATTAATGAAAGCGGCTTATTACGATCCGAATCCGGTGGTAATGCTGGAACACAAAGGCTTATACTGGAGTAAAATAAAAGGTACTGAAGATGCCAAAACCATAGAACCGGATGAAGATTACATTATTCCTTTTGGTAAAGGACGGGTGGTTCTGAGTGCCGATGAAAATAACGTTACATCCGGTAAATCGCTGGCCGTTATAACCTATGGCATGGGCGTTTACTGGGCCAAAACAGCTGCCAAAGCGTTTAATGGTCAAATAGAAATTATAGATCTGCGAACTTTGGCGCCATTGGACGAAGTGTTACTTTTTGAAACAGCGCGTAAACATGGTAAAGTCATTGTTCTTACCGAAGAACCGGTGTATAATGGTTTTGCACAAAGTATTGCGGCTCGTATCAGTGAAAATTGTTTTGAGTATCTGGACGCACCGGTAAAAGTAGTAGGTTCCGAAAACCTGCCCGCTATTCCGTTAAACAGCACCCTGGAAAAAGCGATGTTGCCAAACGCGGAAAAACTGGAAAAACAGATCGCCCAACTTTTAAACTACTAACGTTAACTACGTGAAACCGTTTAAAGCGCATCTGATTTATATATTGCTTATTCTATTAGCTGCATGGCCACTTTTTAATCTTAATATGGTTAATCAGTTGGATTGGGGTGACGATAACTGCAAATACATGGAACAGGCTCAGCAACTGGCTGAGGGAACACATAAAGTAAGTTCTCATTATGTCTTCAATCCCAAACAATTTTTGGGGCCAAAGCATTATCCAAATGGTTACCCCTTATTATTAGCAGGCTGGAGTAAATTAGGAGGCTTTTCTGTACTAAGCTTTAATTACCTGAACACGATTTTACTGGCACTATCTGCCTGCTGTTTATTTCTGACCGCTTCCCGTTATCTTTCTCTATTCAGCGCGTTTGCCCTTAGTCTGGTACTTATGTACCATCCGGCCATGATGGCAATAAAAATGGAGGTAGTCAGCGAAACTGCGTTTTTGTTCTTTTCACTCTTGGTAATCCTTCTTCTCTTTCAAAAGAAAATATGGTTTCAAATTCTGGCCGGACTCCTTCTTGGCTTTACGGTCCACATCAGAGTAGTTGGTTTTGCCATTTTAATAGCCGCTTTGTTTATTTTTCTTTTTGACCTTTTAAAGAAAACCGAACATTCTAAAAAAGGTAAAATCATCGCGTTTTCAGGTTTCGTTATTGGGTTTCTGGTGGTTTACAGTTGTATTGTAGTCGCTTTTCCGGTAAAAAGCAATTATGGATTTTTCACTTTTGATCATGCTGTTTATAAGACGGTACTTATCCATATAAGTGCCAATTTTCAGGCTCTTTTTGAATCGTTTATCAGTCCTGAATTAAAAGAGTGGCAGTTTGTTGGATTATTTACGGGAGGAGGGTTGCTTTTTGCCGCTGTTATGGGATGGTTGATGTTGGTTAAAACCAGCAGAAAAAATGATCTGGTACAATTATATGTACTTATTTATTTTGCTGCCATTTGCTTTTTCCGGTTTGGAGATGCGGGTTTCCGGTTTATCGTTCCTGTTTTTCCTTTCCTGTTAATTTATGCTGTTATCTCTTTTAAACAACTACTGGAACCTTTTAATCTCTCCTACAGACCTGTATTTACGGCGTTCACAACTCTTTTACTGGTTTTTTCATTTACAAGGCATTACCCGAATGCCGGTAAATCTTATCAAACAATCCTTCAGGGGCCTAATGAAACACAGGCACAGGGAATGTTTGCGTATATAAAAGCTGTTTGTAATGAAAAAGACAAAATTGCTTTTTGCAAACCTAGAGCAATGAGTTTTTTAACGGGTAATAAATCGGTTATGCCGGGGAGATTAATCAGTACCTACGAACTTAACAGAAAAGTAAACACTTTTAAGTTTAATTACTTTGTTTTTTACGATCGCTTGACTGACTGGCGGGACCTTAAGGTTATGATGTCTGCAAAAAATTGGAAAACTGTTTACCGTAATGGTAAATGCGCTGTTTTTAAACGGCTTGATTAAAGCACTTCTACCGCATCCGGGTATTTACTTTTCCACATTTTAAGACTTTCCGCCGTTCTAACCATAATAACGGTTCTTTTATCAATACGTAATTTAACCAAATAGCTTCCTATTTTATTACTATCATTTTTTTTATTAGCAGTTGATTTCATAGCATTTATTTTAATCACTAACGCAAAGTAAGACAATTTGTTGTTATACGAACGTTAATTTTACATAAAATGAAAAGGGATTATTGGAAAGCCAATAGTATATTACAATTAGTGAACCTGTCATCTGATTGAGTGAATACAAAATCAAACAACACTAAAAAATCCACATTTAAAACAGTGTCAACCAAGGGGTTAAGCATCCTTCTTTTTGACCAAAAGCCAATCTAATGCCTCTTTATAGTTTGTAAATGCCTTGGTTATAATAATTGGCTTATAAAAAGACAAATAGAAATTAACAAGAATCCGTTCTCCAAGCGTTTTAATGACAATAGCCCGTTTATCAATAAGTACAACCGGCTCCAAATCACGAATCAACCTCTTTGCTTCAGGTGTAATATTCTGATAACCAACACTATCTACTAACAATAACACTTTTGTATGGCCGGCTATATCACATAATTTAACATAATTGGCCATGTGCCTGCTTTCATCTATTTCCTTTTGCCCTAAAAAAGTGTAATGGACTACTCCATTATACAGCAACCTGAACCGAACGGTTTCTGTAAAATCCTGAAAAACATATTCTTCTGGTAGTGTATAGGTCATTTTTGGTTCAAAATCCTACGACTAAAGATAATAAAACATATTAAAGTGGCACTACCTGTTTTTACCATATTTCAGCTTTTCCTTTCTTCAGATACGATAATTACGTTTTACACTAAGGCACTTGGTCTGCGTAAGGAAATAACCCGTTTTAACGCCTCCTGTTTTTGTATGTTAGCAACTAAAAACAACTCTTAAACTATTTATAAGCCCGCGTAAAAAGTTCTTTTCCTATATTCGCTCTGTAACAAAACTTTTTCGTTTGAAACGCATTAAATCTATACAACTCTTTTTACAGGAAGATACTTCTGATAAGGTTTACGAAATTGATTTACTGGAAAGCGGCCCCGATGCTTACGTGGTAAATTTTCGTTTTGGCAGGCGGGGGGCTGCATTAAAAGAAGGTACTAAAACCGTGTTCCCGGTAAACCTTACCGAAGCGGAAAAACTGTTTTCGCAACTCGAAAACGAAAAGCGTAAAAAAGGCTATAAAGGCGAAGGCGAAAACCCGCAGTTCAGAGACGACTTTGTAAGAACTAAAACAGAACCAGGGAAAGAGAAACGGCATAAAACCATTGTTAAACTTTTAAAAGCGGCCGCCAATGGCGAAGATCACGAAACCTGGCCCCTATCCCGCATCGTTTGGCGGGCAGGTGAACTTGGGATAGAAGATGCTGCGTCGCTTATTCCCAAAGTGGTTAATAAAACCGATCCGCTTCTACTCTATTCCTGCATTTGGACGTTGGGAAGACTGGGCGATCCAAAAGCTCAGGCTTTTCTTGAAGACATTACCAGAGAAAAGCATCCTCCTCACCTGATTCACCTTGCTCAAGCGGCACTGTTAAATGTTTCGGCAGAAAGCGATCATCCAGAATTGATTAAACGCCATTTTGAAGCTTTGCCAAACGGTTTAAAACAAGCGATTGCTTCCAACGATGATTTTTTGAAAACTTACCTGAATGATTTAACCGGAGGAACCCTTAAGCAGGCTGGTAGTTTTTTAATTCCGTTTTATTTTGTTTCGTTAAAAGACAAGCGTCTTCGTCCATTCTTTTGCGATATGCTGGCATCCATTCCGGTAAAAGCGGGCTATTTTAAATACCTGCGCGGTATTTTTAAAATCAGCCAGATGCTGAATGATACGGAAGTGTATGGACGCATTGCCAAACTATTAGAAGAAGCCCGGCACAATTTTACGCAACGCTACGATTACTTTGACGGACAATGGCGTAATGTTTCAGAAATACTGAAACGCGAAGACAGCACCCTGGCATTTTCTAAACTCACCAAAGCATATTTCGCACGGCGCATTATGCGCGATTTACGAAAGTTAGGTGAGCAAGCCTCTCCTCTTTACACCAAGTACGCCACTGATATTTTATTATGTTTCAATGACGAAAAAGAAAAGCCCTCTCCTTATAAACAAGTAGATTACGGGTATTTCTATAATAGCGAAACCAGAAGCTACGTAAGTACCCAAACCATTACCTGGCATGATGTGTATTATCATTACAAAGCGTTTAATTACATTTTGTACGCCAATAGTACGCGTTATACCTATCATCGCGCTTCAGGGCGCTGGCGCTGTGTAGCACCGTATGAACCCGGAGCAGATTTCATACAAGTACGCGAAGAGGCATTTGCCAAACTATGGAATAACGCGCCTGACGACATCATTCGTTTATTATCCCAAAGCCGGTGCGAAAAGGTGGCCGATTTTGCCCTGTTTGTTTTTGAAAACAATGCGGCGTTTAAAACCAACATTACGTCTGCTCACCTTATTGGTTTTGTTCAAAGCCCTTCACTTAAAGTTCAAACATGGGGCTTCTCGCTTATTAAAGAATTATTGGGACATACGGTTACCGATGTGCCCCTGCTCATAGCCTTACTAATTAGTAAACTCGAAGAGGCCCGCTTGTTTGCACAAAACAGTATTCAGCAAAACGCGAAGTTGTTTTGTAACCATGTCGAACTGATTTCCGGAATAGTATGCCATTCAAATACATCCAATCACCGCTGGCTACAATTATTCCTGCAGGCGCATCCTGCCGAAAGAAAAACCCAGCAAGATGTAATGGATACCTTGCTGCTGACATTAAACGAACAGCGCCTGATTACTGAAACGGATTACATTCAGTCCTTAACACAAGTCATTGAATCGGTTCTTCCGGATTCGGTGATGCACCTCGAAGCACAAACACTGTTTAATTTGTTGCTGCATCCAAATTCCGCAATTCAGGGGCTAGGCGCCCGGTTACTGGTGTTACGCCGTTTAGCCCCTTCAGAAGTTCAGGATAAAACAATTTTTGCTTTACTGCAATCAGACAATGGCATGGCCAGATCGGCAGCCATTGATTTACTCAACCAGCTGGAACCTTTGGCTATTAAAGAGAAACAGAGTCTGGTATTAAGTTTGTGTTTATCGCCATTACAGGATGTACGGCAAGCCTCTCAAAAATTAATTGATAAGTTATTGCAGGCCGATCCGGATGCGGGTTATAGTCTGGCTAACCTCTTTATTCCCGTATTAACCGTTAAAGAAAAACACGAAGGTCTTCATGCTGACATTCTGCAACTGATCACAGTAAAACTACTCCCCTATCTGCAAAAAGCGGAAGTAAAAAAAGTGCTGAGTTTATGCACCTCCCGTTATATAGCGGCTCAGGAATTAGGGAATATGCTCCTGGAACAATATATCCCGGTAACTGAGCTGCAAGTAAAAGATGTTGTAAGTATAGGTAACTCCAATCTGTTAAAAAACCGCGAGTTCGTCATCCGCTACTTTGAAGCGCAGACCGAAACCGTTAAACAAGCTAAAAAAGACAGCATCATGCTGGCCGATAGCCTTTGGGAAGAGGTACGGCAATTTGCCTTTGCATTTTTTAAAACCCACTTTACCGATAGCGACTGGACACCAGAATTGTTTATTGCGTTGTGCGATAGTCTTAAGCCCGATGTGCAGGCATTTGGCCGCGAGATGATCACTACCTGGTTTAAACAAGACGATGGGTTCGACTACCTCTTAAAACTCAGTCAGCATCCTGATAGTCGTATGCAGTTATTCGCATCAGGCTTTTTAGAACAATACGCCAAAGGCAATGGCGAAGTATTACAAAAACTACAGGGATTCCTGATCACCTTACTCTCTCAGGTAAATAAAGGGCGCACCGCTAAACTCCGTGCCATTGAACTCTTACGGCACGAGGCTTTACAAAATGAACAAAACGCGGTATTAATTGCGGGGATTTTTAACCGTATGTCGGCCACCGCATCTGTGCAGGATAAAGCCCTTTATATTGAAGCCATGTTGCACCTTACCAAACGTTATCCATCGGTCAGCAGTTTACTTAAGACAAAATCCTTACCGGTTTATTCACCTCAAAAACGTTCACATGCTGTTTGATTATAAATTTAAAGGCGACACCAATGTGCGTCATAGCGCCAACTCTACCGAGATGAGCTTTTCGCCGGATGTAACACGTGAACCTACTTTTTTTAATGGGTCATTAAACAAACACATCCCTTTCCGCGAAGCCATTTCCGCCTTACACGATATTGTTGTTTCCGATTTCCGGTTCAAACCCAAAGATAAAACCGATTATAAAGCCTGGGCCGCTGAACAGGAAGCTATCTGGCTGGCGGAATACATGAAAACCGCCGATGACCTGGGCGGACAGGCAGATGCCTTGCGCAAAGAGCTGAACTCGGTTCGCAACCAGAAAGAAAAAGTGATGGAGCCCTTCAACAAGGCCAAGCGGCAATACTTCGATCACATCTACAAAACCGACCGGGATATGTGGATTGTACTCGATCCCATCATTACCATACATCCCGACGAATTATTTTTTGAATGCTTCAGTAAAGATGAATCCTCGTACGGTCGCCTTAGCTGCAGTTACGAAGTATTTACCAAAATAAACGACTTTGAATGCGGCACCACTAATATTGATTACTCATCAGCCCTGTACGATGAATTTCAGAAAATAAGAGATTACAAGGAAACCAAATTTGTAGTAGATCCGGGAGGCTTTGAAGTGAGCACCGGTGAACAGGAGGCCTTTAAAGAACTGAAAATTGATGTACCGGAAACCTGGGTAAGGGGCTTATTACAAGTAAACGCCGCCATGATGCTTCAGGGCATCGAAATTGATTTACATCCTATGGATGTGTATAACATCTGCTTTTACCTGAAACGCAAAAAAGAACAAAGCAGCCCACGCTCACTGCGGTTTCAGTTCGAACCCGGGCAACCCTTAAAAATTGTATTTGAACCCTGGAATTTTATACTCGAATGCCCCCGCTCTGTTTACACAGGCACACAGGCGCATGAAGTACGCATGTGGGGGCGAAGGCGTATCCTGCAACTCGAGCGCCTGATTCCGGTTACCAAAACGTTTAAAGCCATGTTTCTTGGAACAGGTATGCCTTCGTTTTTTATTGCCGACATGGGCGATATGAGTTTTACATTGGGTTTATCGGGCTGGACGGCCAATGACTGGTCGGCTCAGGGTAATTTTGATTTAATGGCCCCACGTGAAGCTGTAGATACCATGACCATGCAAAAAGTATATACCACATTACGGAAACCCTGGTATAACCACATAGATGCGCTATCTAAAGAACTCAATATGGAAAACAAAACCATTATGAGTGCCTTTACCCTGTTTGCACAATCGGGAAAAGCCATGTACGACCTCAATAAACGTGTGTACCGTATCCGTGAACTCAGCCGCGATCCGATTGATAGCAGCAAACTCCGTTTTGTTAACGAACGCGAAGAACGGGCCAGAATAATAGCGGATGCCAACGGTGTAACTATACGCCAGCAGGAAGTTCTGGAAAATGGCAATAAAAAAGTAAAAGCGGAAGTAACTCACAAAGACAAAAAATACGAAACAGAAATTAATTACAACAAAGACGAAGGCATTGCCTCGGCAAAATGTACCTGTAACTTTTACCAGCAAAACAAGCTGTTTAAAGGCCCTTGTGAACACATCATTGCGCTGAACATCAGGCATAAAGAAAAAGAATCAACACTTCAAAAACTATTAAACATTTTTTAGTAACATTACACATCATTAAAACCCAGTGGGAAAGACAGTAAAATACCTTGCATTCCGAATGGTGTATCGCCATTCCTGCCCACAGACTGGTAACGCATCACCGGCCTGTTCTTTACTGTGCAATACTGCACCTAGTGTGTCATTTCCGGTGAGACTTCCCGGAAGTGAAATAACACACTAGGTGCGTATTGCTTGAGTTGACCAATCCGGTCCTCAAGTAGTACGAAGACAACTGTCTTTCCCTTTTTTTAAACACCGTGAATCGCCAGGAAATATACGATAGAGTAAAAAATTCCACCAAGGACGCTGTGATTCTTGAGGAAATGAAAAAATTCGGCTTTTGGAAAGAAAGCGACGGGCAACCACCCAGCGTTCCGGAAGCCTTAATTTTAAAAGAAGCTGAACTCAGTAAAGAGTTATATGCCTTGCTCGAAAAGCAGCGCAAATACATGAACAAAGAGGCCGCTTTAAAAGCCATGCGTGCCGAACGTTTGCAAAAATCGCGCGAAAAAATTGCCGAAAACAAACGCCTGCGCGAAGAAAAAAAGAAACAAAAAGCACAGCAATGGCAGGAACAAAAGGCCAAAGACATTATTTATCTTGGCGAAGGTGTTTCGAAAGGACTGGCCAATACCACCATCAGCGATCCTGAAAAGTTGAAACGTTTCGCGTTACCCGAACTTCACACCGCTGAACAATTGGCGCAACACATGAACATTAGCCTGGCGGAATTACGTTTCCTGTCTTATCACCGTACCGTAAGCCGTGTCAGCCATTACAAACAATTTCAAATACCTAAAAAAACAGGTGGATTCCGGAATATTTCGGCTCCCATGCCCCGCTTAAAAACCGCGCAATACTGGATATTGACGCAACTGCTCAACAAACTCCCGGTGCATACTAACGCGCATGGATTTGCAAAAACCAAATCCATCATCAGTAATGCCACACCGCACTTAAATAAAGCCATACTTATTAATATTGATCTGAAAGATTTCTTTCCTTCCGTTCATTATCCCCGTGTAAAAGGCATGTTTAAAGGCCTGGGGTACAACGAAAAATTAGCCAGCCTGCTGGCTCTCATCTGCACCGAATCGGAAATGGAAGAAGTGATGCTCGACGGTAAAACCTACTTTGTAAAAACCGGCCCCCGGGCTTTACCACAAGGCGCCCCCACCAGTCCGGCTATTACTAATTATTTATGCAGGCGCCTGGATGCCCGCTTTGCTGGTTTAGCTAAAAAATACGGTTTTGTTTATACACGCTATGCCGATGATTTAAGTTTTTCGTGCGATACCTATGAACCCGCCAATTTTAAACGCTTTTTGGGGTTTGTAAAAAAGACCATAAAAGATGAGGGATTTAGTATTCACCCCGATAAGTTGAAAATACAGCGCAAAAACAGTAAACAGGAAGTAACCGGTATTGTGGTAAATAAAAAACTGTCGGTCGATAAAAATAAACTTAAACGCTTTCGCGCTATGCTACATCAGGTTGAAAAAAAGGGCATAGAAGGCCGGCACTGGAACTATGCCCCCAATTTTTTAGCCAGCATTAAAGGTTATGCGCATTTTATTGTTCAGGTAGATCCTTCAAAAGGGAAAAAATATCTTGAAAAAGTAAATGCCATTTTGAAGCAGCAGCAATTTAAACACACTGTTATTTTTAAAGCCAAAGTGAAACCAGAAGCCAATTCCGAAACAGTGGACTTTCCTTTACCTTCTTCAGAACATAAAAAAGAAGGTGACAAAAAATGGTGGAAATTCTGGTAATTTTAAAATATCAGGTAACTCAGGTTCCAAGATCATTTACTTAGTACGCTGTATAAATACTTAAACAGCCTTCCATTCTGTTGGGATTAATCTTTAAAAATCCCTTATTTTGAAAAATCCATTAGTCATACTTTCTGTATTGGCATATTCATTAAAACACTGAGTTGGTTCAATTAAGTTGTTAAAGGCTACATGTTGTACGACGATTGTAATCAGAGAATTTTATTTAGGTTACAGTTACAATAAACGTTATTGCTTTTGAGATTCAGGATTGATTTCTTGGATGAATTACCCTGATCCGTTTTGGGCATGCAGCAGAAAGGATACAAAACGAAAAACCCCCCTTCATTGGATGAAGGGGGGTTTTAAAAAAAGGT
>JASGCO010000010.1 GCA_030054095.1 Sediminibacterium sp. | reverse complement strand
CTGATACAAAGGCATTCAGAGGCACGATATTTTTAAGGATCAGAATTATTTAACGTAAAAGCGAAAAAAATAGTTTTGCAATTGAAAATAATACTATAATTTTGCTTCGTTAAAATTGATAAAATGTTAATTCAAAGTACATATAAAATATTTATATCCCCGCTAAGTCGCTTATTTGACAAGGGTTTCCGGTGTAAAGAGTAATAGTGATGTAATAAAAGACATGACATTAGAACCCCGGAGCAACACTTCGGGGTTTTTAATTTATAATTAAAATACTTCGCATGAAGAAAAGACATATACAAAGTAAATCCGATTTTCGCGGGCCTTACGCCTTAGTATCACTGGGGTGTGCCTTAAACTATCCGTTTCGGGAGTAGTGTGATGTTTCATCAAACTTTTAAACCCGATACATGATGTAGCGGGTTTTTTTATGAATTTATGCCTGGTGTCTCAGTATCATGCATGATTTAAAAAAACCGGAAGGTTCAGGTTAACCGTTGCTTTGCCTGATCTATATTCTGGTAAACTCCCTCTGCCAATGGGGGCAGAGGGTTTTAAAAACATTTAAAAAAATAGAAATGAGAAAATTAGCGTCTATACAAAAAATAAAAGACATTGAGCCAATTGAAGGAGCTGATGCCATTGCAAAAGCTACTGTATTGGGCTGGCAACTGGTAATCCGCAAAGATGAGTTTACTATTGGCGACTGGTGTGTGTACTGCGAGATAGACAGCATACTGCCTGACCGTCCGGAGTTCTCAAGTATCCGTGCCCGCAGCAATCGTATCAAAACCATACGTTTGCGCGGTCAGATTTCGCAAGGTATTTGTCTCCCAATATCCATTCTGCCAGAAGGGATTGCTATTGAAGAAGATTTAGATGTAACAGTGGTTCTTGGTATTGAAAAATACGAACCTCCTATTCCGGCTAATCTGGCAGGTGTGGCAAAAGGAAATTTTCCTTCATTCATTCCTAAAACAGATGAGACCAGAGTTCAGGTATTGCAAAACATTCTACAACGTTCTGCTGGTACTGTATGTTACGTAGCTGAAAAACTGGATGGCAGTTCGGTTACCTACTTTGTTAAAGATGGCATTTTCGGTGTTTGTTCACGAAACCTGGAACTGGAACGCGATGAAGAAAATTCGATGTGGCAATTTGCTATCGAAAATGACTTGGAAAATAAACTGTTGGCATTAAATAAAAACATCAGTTTACAAGGTGAAATCATTGGCGAGGGCATACAAAAAAACAAGTACAGACTAAAAGGTCAAACGGTTTACTTTTTCAATGTATTTGATATTGACCGTTACTGTTACTTTTCGTTCGGCGATGTAAAATCCTTACTGAACGCATTACACCTGAAACTGGTTCCCATTGTAAATGAACATTACGAACTGGATCATGACATAGATGTGTTGATGAATTTATCAAAATTACATTCTGCGTTAAACGCTGAGACCCTCGCGGAAGGTGTTGTTATTCGTCCACTCGATGAAATAACTGATAAATATGGGATGCAGGGACGTTTATCCTTTAAGGTTATCAATCCTGAATTCCTGATCAAATACGACGAGTAAACAGAGATCGCTTTCTTCCTTTTAAAAAAGGCCCGGTCTCATTATGCACCGGGCTTACTATTCTATTGTCGGATCGTCTAACTGGCAGGACGTCAGAGTTTGAGTCTGAAAACAGTGGTTCGAATCCATTTCCGACAACCATGCCTTCTTAGCCGAACGGTATAGGCGCTTGTCTTAGAAACAAGATTGTATAGGTTCGAATCCTATAGAAGGCACACTGCATCTGTGGTGAAACTGGCAAACACAGCAGACTTAAGATCTGCAACGCTACAGGTTCGACTCCTGTCAGATGCACAATTTGGAGAATTAACCGGACGGGGTCCGGGCTTGTTTGCTAAACAAAGCGTTCTTTCATCGAAAGAATGAGTGTCGGGAACTCAATTCTCCGCAAACGCAAAACGTTCTTTTATATACGGGAAATAATTCAATGTCAGAAGCCGGGCTTTGGGTGCCCGGGGTTGCAGGTTCGAGTCCTGCTTTCCCGACAAAACGGACATGTAGCAGATGTAGTATATGCGCGCCGCTGAAGACGGTGAGAAAATGGTGCAACTCCATTCGTGTCCACATAAACGATTCATAGCTCAATGGACAGAGCGTCAGCCTACGGAGCCGGAGGTTCAGGTTCAAATCATGATGAGTCGTTAACACGTTGAGATTAGTGTAACGGTTAGCACGACTGCTTGTGGCGCAGTAAATAAGGGTTCGATTCCCTTATCTCAACCTTGCCGGTTATCAGGCAGATGGAACAATGGCTGCTTTCCCAAAAAAAAGCTATTTCCATTTGTCCTGACCGGCTAACGGAGAGTAGCGTACATGGTGTACAACAAGTCTTGCTCCGGTCATTTGCCTAAATAAAATGCCAAATGACCGCAACATGCTTCCTGCCGAAAACACCGGCATGAAAACTTGAGCACTCGTAGAGAGGGGGTTCGATTCCTGTACTCTCCGCAAACTGAGATATAGCTCAATGGTAAGAGCAGCTGCCTTATACGCAGAAGGCTACAGGTTCAATCCCTGTTATCTCAACAAAATGAACGGAGGGTAGGAATGTAACGCACTGCTAAATACAATACGACATGCTAAACTGCTGTCCCTGTTCGTATCAACGATTCATAGCTCAATTGGACAGAGCACCGGTTTACGAAGCCGGGGGTTTCAGGTTCGACTCCTGATGAATCGGCAAACGTAAAGTTGCCATGTGCAACAGTAGGTAAAAGACTATTTAAACACGCGATATGAAAACGAATGCTTCATGGATCGAAGAACTGTTTTTAAAAGTTGACGATCATTTTAGTAAGGGAGAATTTCCAGAAGGAAAAAAGATTCTGGAAGAACTGCTGGAAAGTGAACCCGGCTTTGGCAAAGCGCATAACCATTTGGGTTGGCTGTACTTTGCCAAACTGGATGACTATGAAAAAGCAGAGTATCATTATGGACTGGCCATACGCTTCGATCCCATGTATCCGGCAGGTTACCTGAACATGGCGCACTTACTGCTTTTTATGAACCGGCATACTGCGCTGATCGAACATACAGAAAAAGTCCTTACAGTAGAAGGGGTTAATAAAAACATACTATACACCTTAATGGGACGATCGTATGAAGTAAACGAACACTACAAACAAGCGACGCAAGCCTATAAAATGGCCATTCGCTATGCACTTAACAAACAAGAAATGGATACACTACTGGAAAGTATGGAACGCCTTAAAACAAAAAACGGATTAATTGAAAAGCGTTTCTTCTTCTTTTAGTAAACAACCATTAACCCAGACGCAATGAAACACACGACTCCCACCTTCATTTTATTGCGTCTATCTGGGAATGCGCCGGAGCTGGAGAGCCGGGACAGACTGTAAATCTGTTGCCTTTGGGCTGAGTAGGTTCGAATCCTACCATTCCCACCACATGTTCTTTGACATATTGGTTATATGTTACCCTATAGCCTAAGCCGGAACTTGCATCTGGCATATTTAGCCCAACTTTTCCAGAGAAAATTTTGGGCAAAATTGAGTCACTATAGTAGTATAACACGGGCATACATTAATCAGCCCTTTCCTGATACTGCATGGTGCTTTTTTTCAGGCGACTGATTATCTTCCCTGCCAGACGTTTGGGAGCCAAGACTTTGATTTGTTCGCCAAATCCAAGAATTTCGCGCTCAAGTTCAAAATTCCAGATCACATCCAGTGAGAAAATAGTGCCATCCCTTTCCTCTTTCAGAATTTTCTGAGAGGGGTGTATGGGCTTGGTAATGATGTAAGGCGCGTGTTCGCGTATGATCTTTAAAACTACATTAATCGGTTTTTGATCAGGAACCTTTGACACACCTATAACATCACTAAAATAGGCAGTCACATCAAACCCGGGCTTATGGTATTTTTCCGTAGGAACTGATTTAAATTGTACGATACGATCCAAAGCCAGTATCATCACGCTTTTCCCTTTGCGGCTAACCCCCAAAAGAAACCAGCGGTTCCGGTACTCTTTTAGCAAATACGGATAGAACACCAGCACTTGTGCTTCACGGGCTTTAAAAGACTGATAAACCACTTCAAGGGTCTGCCTTTGAATGATTGCTTTATGCAATCCATCAATGTGATTAAGGCCCCTCAGTAATTCATTCTTTTCAAAGTCAATATACGATTGACCTTTGTGCTGCTGTTTATACAATTTATCCTCCAGACGGGTTACCATTCCGGTTAGTTCTTCAAAATAGCTAAACCCTTTAAACTGTTGCAATACCCCCAGCACTTCCGTTAAGGTTCCTAAATCCTGACTATTAAGCGGACTATTGGTAATGCTGTAATTTTTGTCCTCGTAACTGTAGTACTTTTTATCGGTTACTACAATGGGCGCGTTATAGCCCAGTTTTTCACTTCGCATGGCTTGTAAATCCATCTGAAGCGTTCGCCGGCTAATACCCCTGGTAATTCCCTCGTACTCGTACAGAGCATCTGAACACGCCTCCATCAGGTCGTCCAGCGTCCATTTACGGAATCGGTTTTGCAGGCAATTATCAATGGTTTTGTAGCGGATAAGCGCAAGTTTGTTGATTGGCATAGGTTTATAGCAGTAGTTAATGCGTTTAAAGATGCAAAAAAATTAAAAACTGCGCAATCTATCTGCGCAGTTTAATACATCCGGTTGAATCGCTTTGAAATTTACACATTGAATATCAATCGTTTAAATAGTATCTGGCGGTTTTTACAAAAAAATGTTTTACTACGCAATACCACTGCGCACTTACATATAACCTTTGTCGTGTTAAATAAAACAAATAGTACTAAAAACAGAATTTATGAAATTCAACATCTTAAAACGAAATGCGAACAGCACTCTGAACCATGAAGAGGCTGCAGCTTACAGCATGAGTCCTGAAATGGAATTGTATGCCGCCGTATCTACTGCCGCGTTAAGTGATACCTTTTACGAAAAAGGAAGTGATCGTTTAGCGCGCATTCAGGATCTGATGTTGAAGAATGATCCTGAGTATATAGCCCGCCTGGCCATTTATGCACGTCATCAAATGCATTTACGGAGCATTCCTATGGTACTGGCGGTTGAGATGGCAAAGCGGCATGCCGGAACTTCACTGGTGAGCAAAACGATTCATCAGGTCGTAAAACGGGCCGACGAAATAACCGAATTGCTGGCTTACTATCAATTGGCAAACAAACGGCATGGCGTAAAAAAATTAAACAGATTGTCGAAACAGGTCCAAAAGGGTTTATCATTGGCATTTAATCAGTTTGATGAATACCAGTTTGCCAAGTACGATCGCTCCGGCGAAATAAGGCTACGCGACGCGTTGTTTCTGGTTCATCCTAAAGCAAAAGATGAACGCCAGCAAACACTGTTCAATAAAATAGCCGCTGGCACTTTGGCTACACCATATACCTGGGAAACGGAATTATCGGCGCTTGGGCAACAGAAATTCGAAACCATGAAAGCGAAAAATAAAGCGTTTACAGCAAAATGGGAGGAGTTGATCGATAGTGGGCAGTTGGGGTACATGGCGCTGTTACGAAATCTGCGCAACATACTGGAAGCCGGTGTGTCTGGGAAACATATCGGAATAGTATGCGCCACGTTAAGCGACAGCAAAGCAGTCGCTAACTCAAAGCAGTTACCATTCCGTTTTCTGGCTGCTTACCGCGAATTAAGCAGTGTTAGTTCCTGGCATACTTCCAAATTGCTTAATGCACTGGAAGATGCTGTTAGCCAGAGTGTGGTAAACATGAAGGGGTTCGATAAGGATGCGCGTGTACTGATTGCCTGTGATGTGTCTGGCTCCATGCAGAAGCCTATATCGCCCAAAAGTAAAATACTGCTTTACGATATTGGTTTAATGTTGGCCATGTTACTGCAGTCAAAATGTGAAACCGTCATCAGTGGCATGTTCGGAGATAAATGGAAAGTAGTGAACATGCCATCCCGTAACGTATTGGCAAATGTAAACGCTTTTTATAAACGGGAAGGTGAAGTGGGGTATGCCACCAATGGTCATCTGGTTATCGAAGATCTGATTAAACGTAAACTGGTGATGGATAAAGTTGTCCTTTTTACTGATTGTCAACTTTGGAACAGTAAAGGTGGTAACCATAGCATGCAAAAAGCCTGGATGCAATATAAATTACTGGCACCTGCCGCCCGATTGTATCTGTTTGACTTAGCCGGATATGGCACTACACCTGTAAACCTGTTGCAGAAAGATGTCTGGCTGATTGCAGGATGGTCTGATAAAGTGTTTGACGTTCTGGACGCGCTTGAAAACGGAAGCAGCGCGGTAGAAGTAATAAAACAGCTACCGCTATAATCACCCCGCCGTTAATGGGGACGGCGGGGTTTTAAAAGGCTCTGTAGCTTAAAAGGAAAAGCTGCGGAAAAATTTAATCTGTCCGCGGAGTGTATGGATAATCCCGGCGTGACTGCGCGTTGCGAAGGGCTCAGTTTACAGTGCACCGAAATGGAAACAAAGTAGGGAAGCGTATTTGCAGCCATACTGTTCGTTACGAAAATATGAGTTCGAATCTCATCAGGGCCACATCGTTCTTTTACATATTGAAAATAAGAAGCAAACTATTGACGAACTGCTTACATAGATGTCGTGAGTACAGGATACTTCGACCATTAGAAAGGGAAGGGCCTGTTTGGTAACGCATACAGGAAAGGTGCAAATCCTTATACGAAAAATCCCACCTGTGAAAGTATTACTCTATGGAAAGTGTTCGTCATCGCTTTGAAAATGCCGTAAACGTGTGTTACTTCTGGCAAATATTAAGGTTCGACTCCTTATCCTCTCTGTATTCAGAGATGGAAACACATACGTTACCCTTGCTTTTCAAACAAACGCAGTGCCGTTTATAAGACTTACTTCGCTGATAATGAACGTGTCTTATTCCTTTCGCCTGCTTTTGCTTCTTATACCTATTAAACAGTGTCGTAGAATAAACTTACTTCGGCTTTTGCGGTCGGTGGTTCGAGCCCATCCACTTTTAATCCTATTAAGGGTTAACGTGTAGCTCAGTTGGTTAGAGCACAAAATAAGCGTTTATCCGTTCTTAACCTGTTTATGTTATTTGAATGATGCCGTAGGCTGGCATTACTTCGATGGTTAACCATTAAATGTGGGTTCGAGTCCCACCACGACAACTTTAAAACAACACATTGTCATGTAGTTCAAAAGGCAGAACAAATGGAAAGAAAGGCCACCCGCTTTTTGCTCATTCAATTACATCCTGTAGCTCAGTTGGCAGAGCTCCGTCCTTTTAAGACGGAAGTCCCCGGTTCGAGTCCGGGCAGGATGACTGCTAAAAAGTGCCGTAGGCAATAGGTACTTCGTTTTCTTAACGTTTCAGTCTATTGCCGTTTATTGCCTTTTTAAAAGCAGCCGTTGCATAGTGTTACTTCACTGCAAATGACTTAATACACTATACCATTTTTGCCTGCTTTACAAAACGTTCTTTTACATATTGTCTGGTTTTCCGGACACTCCTCTTCTCGTAACAGAGAAGCACGGTACATGGATCTTCACAGGACCAGATGAGGGCTTCCAAACGCCCCATAGTATTTTAGCCATAGCGAAAAATATGCTGCCTGTTGAGTCCTCCGATGTACTACCACGTTGTGGGTTACGGGTTCGAATCCCGTTCTGATAGATTCAGATAGTTCAAAGGTAGAACAACAACCTTTATGCACAGGTTCGAATCCTGTCACGATAGAGATCGTGTAGCTCAGTTGGATAGAGCACTGGAATATCACTCCAGCCACAAAGGAGAAGACGCCACTTCTATAAAAAGGCACCTTTTCAGGAGCGCAAGCTCCTAAACATGACGGAAAAAAGAAAACCATTTTGCACGGGTAAGCTAAACCCGCCGGTTCAATTGGAAAACAATTACACCGGCGCCTATTTACAACATCCCTTTTGCTACCGGAACCGGAAGCAGAAGAGGGGTTGCTTATCTGAGCCATAACTAAAGACGCATGGCCGGGCAGATACCGGTGAAATAAAAGCATGGCTTTCTATAAGTGCGGGTATTCCATGGAATAGCTCAAGCTTATAAAAACCTCTGCCGGCGATTTCATCTTAAGCCCCTTCATCCTTCTTACGTTGTGTATGGTTTCTTCTTTCCTTTTAAACAGAAAAAATAAAAAAATAAATATATGAAAACTAAAATAGTCTCTTTCTTATTTGCGAATAAGATCACCGTTAACGAGGGCAAAGTGGCACTTGTTTTTAAAAAAGGCAACTACAAATACATGCTTACCGCTGGTAATCATTATGTAAAAAGCGGACTGGATGTACAGGAATATGATATGACCAAAGTGTTTATAAGTCCTGTCAATATTAACCTTCTGTTACGTGATCAAACACTGGTGAACGCGTTACAAATTATAGATGTAAAGCCGCACGAAATTGCCTTGTGTTACGAGAACGGACAGTTTAAAGAAGTTTGGCCCGCTGGTCAGCATATTTTCTGGAAAGGCTTATTAAACCGTGAATTTAAAATAGCGGATTTTAGTGCTAATTGCATTCCGGACACGTTTGATAAAAACCTGTTGCAACGACGTGAATTATCAGGATATGTGCGTAGTTATCTGTTAGATGCCAACGAAAAATCCATCGCATTTGCAGATGGTAAATTTCTGAAAGTACTTGGCCCTGGTATTCACTTCTTCTGGAAAAATACCAACACCCTCGCGCTAAACAAAGCGGAAGCCTTTGTGAAATACGGCAACCTATCCATTATGCTCGAAGATGAAGGCTTTGCGCGAGAAGTGGATGTAGTGGATGTGGGCGATCAGGAACTGGTGCTGGCATACGAAAAAGGCATCTTAAAGGAGGTATTGAACGCTGGCCAGTACGCATTCTGGAAAAATGTATTTAAACGTGAGTTGGTTAAGATAGACATGAAATCGGTACAGTTACCCACTCATATTGATGAGCGCGTATATACCCATCCCGCCTTGTTACCCTATTTACGGACCTACACTGTAGAAGCCTCTGAAAAAGCGGTATTGTATCTGGATGGCAAATTCACTGGTATTCTTGATCCCGGCATGTATTACTTCTGGAAAAATCAGATTCCTGTACAACTGATAAAAGCCGATATGCGTACGCAACAAATGGAAATCGGTGGCCAGGAAATTCTGACCAAAGATAAAGCGGCGTTACGTGTTAACTTTTACGTGCACTACCAGATTGAGGATCTGATAAAAGCCGTAGTAGATAACAAAGAGCACGATAAACAATTGTATGTGTTGATGCAATTGGCATTACGTGAATTTATCGGTAGCCTGAGCCTAGATGAATTACTTAGCCGCAAGGAAGAAATCAGCGGTTTCATTCGTTCGGAAGTAGCTGGTAAGACAGCGGCGCTTGGCATACGTCTGCAAACCTGCGGCATCCGTGATATCATCTTACCCGGTGAAATGAAAGACATCATGAATCAGGTATTGATAGCGGAGAAAAAAGCACAGGCCAATACCATTATGCGTCGTGAAGAAACCGCCTCTACCCGTAGTTTACTGAATACAGCCAAACTAATGGAAGAAAATACCATGCTGTTTAAACTGAAAGAAATGGAGTATGTAGAAAAGATAGCGGAAAAGATAAGCTCGATATCCGTTACTGGCGGTTCACAAATCAGCGAACAGTTAAAACAATTGTTCGTATCCGGTAAATAACCCGAAAGCCTCCCTCGCAACCGACAAAAAAGAGCAGGGAGGCCGTAGGCCGGCATAGCTCAATGGCAGAGCAATCGCCTTGTAAGCGATAGGTTGCAGGTTCGAATCCTGCTGCCGGCTCAAATAATTACGAACTGTTTTGAAACGATCAACTCATAACCGTTCTGAAAACAATAAAACAATGAATAAATATTTAAGACTTAAAGAAGAACTGGAAACTGTCGGGAACGGTAAAATGAAATGCTTTGGAAACTCCATGTTACCTATACTCAAAAGCGGATCGTTACTCACATTTGCCAGGCAGGCAGATTATAGTATCGGTGATATCGTTTTCTGCAAAGTAAAAGGACGTTATATTGACGCGCATAAGATCGTAAAAACAGATCCCGATAAAGGGTATCTGATAGCGAACAACCATGGTTTTGAAAATGGCTGGACACATACTATTTTTGGGAAAGCGATTCAGGCCGACTATCTGAACACCACAAAATCGCTATAATCACTAAAATAGATACTATGAATTATATTATCCTTGATCTGGAAGCAACCTGTTGGGAGCAAAAAGATCCGAACCAAAAAAACGAAATTATTGAAATTGGCGCGCTCAAGGTGAATGAAGATGGTATTGTTACCGATGAATTCGCGCGTTTTGTAAAGCCATCCCTTTATCCGGTACTGTCTGATTTTTGCAGGCAACTCACCAGCATAAAACAAAAACAGGTGGATGAGGCAGAAACATTTCCCGAAGTCATTCAGGCTTTCCAACAATGGATCAATCTATCCGAAACGTATGTTCTATGCAGTTGGGGCCATTATGACAAGCATCAACTCATTGCCGATTGTACCCTTCATCAACTCGACACCGGATGGGTGACACCTCACATTAGCCTGAAACATCAACATGCCGAACTAAGATCGTTGCGGAAACCATTGGGCATGGATAGTGCGCTCCGTTTAGAGGGCCTCGAACTAAAAGGAACGCATCACCGAGGCATTGATGATGCCAGAAACATTACGGAGTTATTTCTCTTGTACCAGTCTTTCTGGGAGATACCGGGTAAAGAAGGGTAATTTATTCGTGCTTTAACCAGGTTACCGGGCGGCTACCCGTAAAACGGTTCACCTGCGCTATAATCAAAATTACCATCAGACCTATCATGGCTAAACCGGCCAAAACAATTGTTGCGTAAGGCATTGGTGCCGCGTATACAAACGTTTGTAACCAGTACTTCCCGCCGATAATAACAAGCGGAAACGCCAGCGCAACAGCCAGTATCATGTACATCGCGTACTCTTTCTGAAACAAAACAATGATGGATTGGCCATTAGCGCCTAGTACTTTACGGATACTGATCTCTCGGGCTCTGATATGAATGGTATAAGAAACCAGCGCAATCCAGCCTATTCCGGAAATCAGCAAGGACAATGTGGTCAAAATAAGAAAAATACTGCCATACTTACTGTAATCCTGAGTCAAGGCCGCTACTGACACGGAAAGGCTTTCTATCCGGGGTGGAAAGGGTGTATTATACGTACTTAATATACGCTCCACATGCGCATATACCTGCTGAAACTGATTCTTTCGGTAACGGATAATTAATTTGTCCTTTTCGCCTGTGGTTCTGTCATTCATAAAATATACTGTTGGTTGAATTTCCTGATCAAATGTATTACGGTGAAAGTCTTTAACCACACCAATAATTTTCAAAGGTCGCCATTTTCCATCCGCGTCCACATAATTATCCTGCGTTAGAACTTCATTAATCGCCATTCTAACCTGCATGGCCTTTAATGCTGTTTCATTAATAATTAACGCGACGGAAGAATCGGTAGCCCGGTCTTCCTGAAATGTCCGCCCCTGAAGTACGGGTATTTGTAAGGTTTCGAAATAATTTACATCTACATTCGTGTAACAACATGGCAATCCCCTCCCTTTGTAATTAAATGTATTACCCGAACAGCCTTCGTTATCCGCGGGGTATGTATTTGCCCGACTCACCGACAAGATGTCTGGCGACTTGAGTAACTGACTCCTGATGGTTAAGTAATGTTCAACCGCGTTTTCTGTGTTGAGCTTTGCAACAAGTACATCCTCTGGATTAAAACCGAGGTTTTTCCGTTGCAGGTAGCTAAGTTGCAGGTAAACCACTATTCCACCGCCAATAAACAAAAACGTAATTGCCATTTGAACACTAATTAAAACTTTCCGGATGAAAATACCCCGCCGGCTCCCCGCAAAATGACCTTTTAATAAATTCATCCGGGAAATTCCGGCGATAAACACAGCAGGATAAAGCCCTGATGCCAGCACCATTAAAACACAACCCAGTAACAAAAAAGGAATCAACTGAAACAGTTGCCATTGGTTTCCCAGTTGAATCTTTACATTTAAAAGATTATTAAATGCCGGTAAACTTAATTCCGCTAAGGCCAGGCTTACCAACAAAGCCACCAAACATTGTAAAGCCGTTTCCAGTAACTGGAATCCCATAAGCCCAGTGCGCCGCTGACCAAGTACATAGCGAACGGCACTTTCTCTCATTCTACCGGCCATCAAGGCAATAGAAAGATTAGAAAAATTAACACATACCAGAATAATTAACGCTAAGGCAATACCTGTCAGTGATCGGTTAATGATGATGCGATTTCGGAAACTCCCGTCCCGCGCCTCTAAATGAATCTGAGGTAAAGGTTCTAAAAACACTTTGGCCGTTTGGTCGCTACCTATCATGTAATTAACAGGTCCCGATTTGTCTTTCTCTAAGAGAGGCCTTAATACCCGTGTCAGATCAGAAGAAAGCTGTGTTTCAAATGTTTTTAAATCAGCGGGTACACGGTTCAACTTCAAATACGTTACCAGGTTATTATGCCCCCAGCTTTCCTGTGGCGTAATCCGAAGTGGCACCAAGGCCGCAAAATTTGTATTACAAGGCCCAGACGGGGTCCGTATTACACCTGTCACTTCCCTCAGGCGCTCGCCATTTACGAGCACTGTCTGACCAACCGGATTAACCGCTCCAAACAATTTCATACTCAACTCCTCACTTAAAACAATTGATTCGGTTCTGAGTAAAGCCGTACGCTTATCGCCGTATTTAAGTTGATAAGGGAACACATCAAAGAAAGTGGAATCTACTTTATAGTAATTCCGTTCATAAAACTCGCCACTTTTTGTTTTTAACAAAACATCCTGCCACGCGTGCCTAACCCTCACCATTTGATCAATATCCGGACTCAGGTCTTTCAGTACAGGGCCAAGTGGCGGGGCGGTAGAAGTGGTTATCTCATCGGCAGAAAACATCCTTCCTGAACGATACACATTTTTAAACCCATCATCCCAGTTATCATAACTGTTTTCATAATTTTGATAGAGTGTTATAAAAATGAAGCAGGTCATTCCTATTACCAAACCTATCATATTCATAAGATTATAGAACCTGTTCTTGGACAGATTACGCCAAAAAAGCAAAAGTCCTATTCCTATTTTACTCATATCAATTGCTACACTAATTAGTTATGGGGTTATACTCTGAAGATTTAGAAACAGCTATATACTACCCAAGGTTTCCATTGGGCTCGAACGACTTATCATAAGAGATTGCATCCGTGTTATAATAGCGGTTAACAGTACAGATACCGCTATCGTACACAAAAAGGGCACCCAGGGAACCGAAATCCGGTAAGCAAAACCGTTTAACCAATAGCTGGCAAAAAAATACGCTAAAGGGATTGCAACGCCATTGCCAAGCAGGGTCAACTTAATAAAGTCACTCTGCAAAAGACGGATTAATTGTCCACCCGATGCGCCAAGCACTTTACGAATGGCCATTTCCCGTGTACGCAACTGAATCATGTAAGCAACAATCGCAAACAGACCCACCACAGTTATCGCTATAATAACAAGCGTAAACAACATAAACAACTGCTCCAGTCGTTCATGATCTCTATATAACTTAGCGTACTCCTGATCTAAAAATGTAAATCGCATCGGAAATTCAGGTTCGAATTCCTTCAGCACCTTTCCTATTTCACCAATCAGTTTATCCGGGGAACTGCCTTCATACTTAATCAACATCTTATCTTTCCGTCCACCGCCGCTATTTACTACAAACCCCGTAGAGGCCACCGGCACATTCGCTTTTTTTTGATTAAAATCCTTTACAATGCCTACTACCGGGTATTCATCAAATAAAATTTCATTCAAAGGATTTTTTAAGCCATATTCTTTAATCGCGGTTTCATTCAAAATAATGGCAGTTGAATCCCCTTTGTATTTTTCGTCAAAAAAACGTCCTTCCTTTAGTCGCATACCCAATACCCGGAAATAGTCAAAATCCACATTAATCATGGCCAGCGTTATCTGATTTCCTTTATGCGTTCTGCCCTGCACCTGTGTTCCAGATATACCAGGCTCATAATTACATAAAGAAACGCCCTTCACCTGATCCAGTTTACGTATCCGGTCTTTAAGCGCGCGGAAATTAGACATGGCCTCCCTATTATGTATCTTAACCACCAGTACCCGTTTCGAATCAAACCCAACATCTTTGCTTTTAAGATGGTGCACCTGAAGCGCTACAATCCACAAGCTAATAATGAAAACGGAGGATATGGCAAACTGCGTCACTAAAAGCCCTTTACGCAACCATGTTCCTTTACTGCTGTCAGAAAAACTACCTTTCAGAATCAGTGCCGCCGGATAATTAAGGATGAGCGAAACCGGATAAACACCTGAAATGACTGCAAAAACAAAAATAGCCAATACTAAAACAGTTAAAACAAACCGTAACGCCGGCAGGTTTCCCGTAAGGCTTAACTGCAAGCTAAAGAGTCCATTAAACCAAGGTAACAATAACTCTATAAACAGAACGCCCAGAAACGCAGACATAACCACTAACAGCAACTGCTCAAAGAAAAACTGGCGTTTTATACGTGCTTTGGTTGCACCATTTACTTCCTTTAATGCAATCTCTTTAGCCCGTTTAATAGTTTGAACTACCGACAGATTAGTGAAATTCACAAAAGAAATAATAAGAATAAGTACTGAAAGGGTCAGCAAAATAGTCACCATTACTGAATTCCCATTCAGATCCAACTCATTATCCTCATGCGAGTAAAGGTGAATTTTCTGAACAGGGTAAAAGCTAACGCCAAAACTGCCTAACATATCCGGTGATCCCATCACCTTTTTAAATGCCTCTACATTAAGCAAACTCTTTCTGGCCTTCCGCTCTACTTCATTTTTATCTGCGCCGTTCTTTAAAAGAACATAACTATAATAATTAAAATTATTCCATTCATCGTGTTTCGCTTGCATGTTGCGAAGCGCGTTAAACTTAAAATGTGATGTTACCCCTTTTGTATCCACCACTCCGGAAACAACATACTCAAACTTTCCGCTTACAAATACTTTTTGTCCCAAAGGGTTACGTTCACCGAACAAACGTTCAGCCGTTTCTCTTGTTAATACCATACTTTCCGGTTTAGACAAAGCCACTGAGGGGTCACCGTAAATAAACCGGTAACGAAACGCATTAAAAAAGACACTGTCGCTACTTAAAATATGATCAATGTAAGTACTCTTTTTATCTGTTGTTGTAAGCAAACGTTCGCCCATTTCAAAAACACAAAACCGAACCACATTTTCAATTTCAGGAATATCTTCCTGCATTTTAAGCGCCATATCAGATGTAGTGGTAATACTCCGTCCCATTTTACCATCATCACCTTTGTAACTCAACTCCAACCGGAATAAACGGCCGGCGTTTTCATTCCAGCTTTCATAAGTTGTTTCGTGGTTGTAATACAGCAGAATTAATCCAAACACGGCAAAACCGAGCATTAAACCCACTAGCTTCACCAGTGTATAAAATTTATTCTTTACTAAATGCCGCCAGGCCGTATGAAGGAAAAGCTGTATCATTTGTTATTCGTATTTTAAAACAGTTATTGGTTTTATACGCGAGGCACGGTATGCCTGAAAGAGAATTGTTACTATGCATATCAGCAACAAGCCTGCAATAACGATGATAAATGCTTCCGGCGGCATACCGATACGGCTTGCAAAATCACTGAGATAACGTTGGGAAAGCAGATAGGCACATGGAATTGCAATTATACCCGAAATAAGAATTAATTTCAGAAAATCATTAATCAGTAAGCGCAAAATCATTGTATCAGTGGCACCCAAAATTTTACGGAGTGATATTTCTTTGCTCCGTTGATGAATAATAAACGCCGACAGTGCAAATAATCCGACTATGGATATCAAAAGTGTGATCATACTGAATGCGGAAAAAATCCGTTCTGTTTTTAAATACCGCTCCAGTCGCCTGCCAAAAAACTGATCTAAAAAGACAAAATCCATTGGAAAATCAGGCTCCACCTGATTCCATGCCATCTCCAACTTTTTAAGCGTTGACTGAAAATCCTGTGTATTTAACCGGATAACGATGTTATTTACATCGTGATTATTTGGCGGGAAAAAGAATGCCATTGGCCCGATTTTAGTTTTTAAACTACGCTGATAGTGATTGTTAACCACTCCAATAATAGTAGTTCCATTAGCAAAACGTTCTCCAATAGGATGTTTCAGGTTATGTTGCCGCACCGCCGCCTCATTAATAACAACCGCGTTACTATCATTATGTTTCCCATCAAAAAACCGGCCTTCTACCAACTTCATTTTAAGCGTTTCAAAATAATCTACATCTGCATAAAACCCATCGTATTCAAACACCCATTCCCCGGTACTATCGCGGGTAACATTACGCGAATGGATTGTAGATCCGTTTCCGGGCTCAAAATTGGTGCGGGACACAGACTGTACTTCAGGAATTTCGAGTAGCAATTTTTTAAGTGTGGCAAATCCATTCAGCAAATTTTCTGACGATGAGTTAATACGTATTACCTGCTGGGGCGAAAACCCAAGCGGTAAACCTTTCATGTGATTAAACTGCTTATGAATAACAAATAAATAAATCAGAAAAATGCAGGTTGTCGTAAACTGAAACACCATCAATACCTTTCGCAGCAGACGGCCGCTTACACTCGACGTATAATTGCCTTTAAGCACCTGCGAAGGCTGAAACCGGGAAAGGATGATGGATGGGTAAAGTCCTGCCAAAAAACTCACCAGAATAACAATTGCTATAATTTGTAATAGTATTTGCCACGATACTCCGGAATGAAATAACGACAAATTGGTATCGAGATTACTATTAATAAAGGGAATAAAAAATTCAACCAGAATCAGTGCCAGCAGTAATGAGATAATCACTTGAATAAACGTTTCTCCTATATAATGCCTCGTTAACTGAAACCGACCTATGCCCAGCACTTTCTTTACTCCCACTTCCTTTGCTCTTCCACTGGACTGAGCAATGGACAAGTTTGTAAAATTTATACAAGCGATGAGTAATACCAACAACGCAAACACAAATAACATATAAAGCGTTGCCTCATCATTAGTTGCACCAAGTTGTGAATGCGGATCCCCGTGTAAATGTATATCCGGAATAGCTTCTAAATAAATACTGTAAGTTTTCTCCCGTTCCTGTTCAGGCAACTTGTACTTATATCGGTCAACATAGGCCGACATTCTCTTTTCTAAAGCACCTACATCCGTTCCGGCCCTTAATAAAACGTAACAATAATAGCTCTGATTTTCCCATTCCGAATGTGGCGTTTCTAAGCGTTTAATCGCGTCAAAATCGAAATGCTGAGGTATTTCCGGCATTCGTACCACTCCCGTAATTTCGAGGTTGGTATGCGCGTTGTAATTTAAAGTCTGCCCAACCGGATTAACATCCCCGAATACTTTCTTCGCAAAATACTCTTCAAGAACAATACTATTAGGCTTTAAAAGAGCTCCTTGTTTTGAGCCATAAATAAATTCATACGGAAAAAGTTCAAAGAACATACTATCCGTAGCAAAAACTTTCTCAGTGTAGAACTTCGTATTATCCGTCTTTTTAAACAGTTTTTTGTCCATCTCCCAGATGAAAAATCGGGCATACTGTTCTACTTCCGGAAACTGTTCCTTAAACATGGGGCCAAGTTCGCTTGGGGCAACCGCCCGCATCTCACCTTCTGTAGCACCAGAGTCGCGGGTCCCCAGATTTACCCTCACTAAACGATCCGTATTGGGATTCCATGTATCATAACTGTACTCGCGGTTAATAAATAACAAAATAGTTATAAAAGTAGCCAATCCGAAAGCTAATCCAAGAATGTTGACTACGCCATACATCTTGTTTTTCCGTAACGCCCGAATCGCGATTTTAAAATGGATACCTGTCATTTAAAGAGTTTGTTTACGCCATACCAAGCCTGCTGTTATTTTACGCACACCATGAATTAGAAATTAAGCAGGCTTTAGGATGGCAGTAGGTGAATACCGATCGTGTAATGTTTATATTAACTGGGCTTTATTGTCCTTATTCATTTTCTCCGAAATAATCTGCCCGTCTTTTAAATGAATAATCCGTTTCGAAAAATTAGCATCATAGCTACTATGCGTTACCATAATAATGGTTGTACCCTGCTCATTAAGTTCACACAATAGTTCCATTACTTCGTTACCATTACTGCTATCCAGATTTCCGGTAGGTTCATCGGCCAAAATTAAGCGGGGCTTTGTAACAAGGGCTCTTGCTACGGCAACACGCTGTTGCTGCCCACCCGATAACTGTTGTGGAAAATGTTTAGCACGATGCATAATATTCATCCGTTGCAAAATCTCATTTACCCGTGTCTTCCGCTCAGAGCCCGGAACATCGTTGTAAATTAATGGCAACTCTATGTTTTCAAAAACCGACAACTCATCAATCAGATTAAAATTCTGAAACACAAAACCAATATGTGCTTTACGGAACGCGGATTTCTCCTTTTCACTCAACTTTATCAGTTCACGACTGTTAAACTTGTACGATCCGCTTTCCGCGTCATCTAATAAACCGATAATGTTTAGCAAGGTGGATTTACCGCATCCCGAAGGCCCCATTATAGAAAGGAATTCTCCTTCCTTAATATCCAGTGTAATATTGTTTAACGCTGTCGTTTCAACCTCATCGGTACGGTACACTTTTTTTAACTGTTCAATCTGAATCATATATTGGTATATTACTCTATTATTATTTCGTCGTATTCTGTTAATCCATCGTAGCCTGAAATCAACACCTCTTCATTCTTTTCAAGTCCTTCCAACACCTCAAAACTCTGATAATTTTTACGTCCTACCTTAATTGTGCGCTTATATGCTTTGTCGCCTTTCTTCACAAAAATCCAGTTGCCACCGGTAGCCTCAAAAAACTGCCCTCTCGGAACCAGAAGGGTTTTAACATTATCCGATAGCGAAATTTTAATCTGCGCGGTTAAACCTCTGCTCAGTTTTTCGGGCATTTCGTTTTCAAATTTCAATTCTACGGTAAACATTCCTTTCACCACCTCGGGGAGTACTTTTTTAACCAGTAAATTAAACTCCTTACCGTTAAACGTTGCTCTGCCTTTTTGACCTTCCTTTAAACGCGTAATATAATACTCATCCACCTGAGCCACCAACTTATACCCATTTAATACATCTATTTTACCGAGTAACTCCCCACTGCTATAATTTTTCCCGATGATAGGATCAAAACTACTTAAACGTCCGGTCACAGGAGCTTTAATGGTAAGGTTTTCATAGTTCTCCCGAATCAGCTCCAATTGCGACTCCAGACTACCAATTGATTTATTAATATCTTCCAGTTGCCGGGCGCGGTTACGGTTCTCCTGATCAATTGTTTCCTTCAGGATAGTGCGTTTGCTGGCTTGCAGTTTATTTTCGCGTGCAGAATTATCGTATTCCAGTTTAGAAATGGTGCCCTTGGCATACAGCGACGAGTCAATGGCAAACTGTCGTTGTGCTTTATCTAACCGGGCCTCCATGTCCATCTGATTTTCCTTTAGTTCACGCTCTTTGGTTTCCAGTTGCAACTTAATACTTCGCAACTGACTAATGTTTTGAATAATTCCGGTTTGCTGACTCAGGTAACTCATCTGCACATTAGGATTATTCAGTTTCAGTAAAGGCGTTCCCTCTTGCACTGTTCCGCCATCTTCCACAAAAATCCGCTCTACTACTCCTCCCTGCAAAGAATTTACATATACACTGTTAAGCGGCTCTACGCCCGCGCTCTGCAATATTACGTCTTCAAAATCGCCAAACGTTACACTACCCGATATAACTTTCTCCTTTTCCACACGAACCGTTTTCTTTGTTGAAAAGGAATACGCCCACATCAGCAGTACCAAAAACCCAACTCCACCAAGTATATAAATTACCTGTTTCTTACCAATCCGCTTCTTTTCAATAACTCTGTCCATGTTGCAAAATTATACCTGTTAACAGTCCGTTCTCTACTTAATAATTAATAAAATTAACCGCAATACTGTAAGTAACACCTTGTGCTAAATGATTAAACGTCAACTTTGCAAACTGCGCTTCCAGTTCTTTACGTTCCTGAATAGTCTCAGCATTTGCCGATACCGCGTTTACTTTGCCAGATTCGTTTACTGTAAATGTAAACGTTACCTTTTTAACCTCACCACTTTTTGCCGGCGTGTACGAAATGTTGTTTTTTATTACCGATAGCACGGAGGTATTTACAGCAGAAGGTGTGTTCCCTGCCATTAAACGACCCGATACAACTAATAGTGCCAAAACGGTGATAATGTGTTTTATTGCTTTCATAATGCGTAGTATTATACTGTTTTACTTATTTCTGTTATTGGTTATGCTAAAGTCATGCCACGTAGCAAAAAAACCACAAAACACTAAAAATCAATAATTTATAAAATTACACCTGAACGCACAGTGTCCGAAAATGAACACCTGATGTGCAGTAACGAACAGTTTTTAACCCCGTTTATCCTGTTATAAAAACAGGGGCCGTTTTTCCCTGCCCTCAACCCCCGCTAAAAACCACGCCTTACGCTGTAGCTTGCTGGCGTTTTGCAGCATCGCATCCGTGTGCGGGGGCTTCCGGTGGTCGCCTCCACCACGGTGCGCTGACTCGCAAAACCCTGCGCAAGGCTGCCGCTACAGTCGTTCGGCCGGTTAACGCGTAAAACCAATTGCTGATTAAAATAAAAGAAACGCAAACAGATTTATCTACTTAACCGAACACACAATTCCCCTTTGCGTGCTTTGCGTACTTTGCATCTTTGCGTGCCAACCAAATACCCCTATACTTTTGTAAACCGCTTAATACTTACCCCATCCACCAATACCATTTCATTAAACATACTGAGTGGCCTCACCCAGCAGTTATCTCCTTCTGAAATATACAACGCTTTGTACACCACCAACCGCTCTCCTGTTTCTGTATGCGTCGCCACATTCAGCACCTCATACAATTTTCCTTTATAATGCCTGTAAATTCCCGGTTCCATATCATTTTTTACGATTAAGCGCAAACCGCTGCGGGCGCATGACAATTTGGGCAGGCACATACGCCGGGGGCTCAAAAATTAACCCAGTAATTACTTCCGCAATAGCCTCAGGCGTTATAAACGTATCTGGTTCTACCGAAGGCTCAAACTGCTGGTGCTGGTAGAAATTTGTGTTAGCGATATCCGGTATTATACTCGTTACCCGTAAATCCTGCCGGCGATACTGTTCAAACATATTATCCAGTAAATGATGAAATCCCGCCTTGGACGCGCCATAGTAGTTATTCCATTTCTCTACCTCCAGTCCCGATACACTCCCTATCCCTATAACACTCCCCTTTCGGTTCAGCAATCCGGGTAAGCACGCGCGCAGCAGAGCCGCGTGCGCTGTAAAATTAAGCGTACAGATATCCATGATTTCTTCCGGTGTATAAGCTTCGGGTGGTTTAATAGTATTATACCCGGCATTAAGAATCACCACGTCAAAACTTTCGTGGGCCAGACTATTACAAACACGCAACACGTCCTTTTTATCCGATAAATCCGCCTGAATCTGAGTTAAACCGGTCAAAACACCATCCAGTTTACGTCGGGCAACACCGGTTACATCAGCTCCTTTGTTCAGTAACCTTTGTAAAGTCGCTAAACCTATGCCACTTGTGTGACCACTTATTAAAATATTCAGCCCCATGTTATGTAAAGGTAATTTTTAAATCCTGACAATACGTTTCCAGTTCCGCCCTAATAAAACCATACATCTCCTTCTGCAAATCATCCGTGTACGAATATACATCGTTCTCCAATACATACCTATCAAACAAAAGCGGCGAATCACTGCGGCTCCCCTGCATATTTTTAAGAAACTGCCGGTTCATCCGGAATACGCCAACACTAAACGAATCCAGTTGCCCGAGCTGAATTTCAGTAGCCAGTGTCCGGATCATTCCTGAATAATACGCCTTCCAACCCGGAACAGCCAGTACCGGATCTAAACACACCCTTACCCGCCATCCCTTATCCAGCACCTTTCGCAACGCTCTGATGCGCACCATTAAAGAAGGCGTTAAAGGCTCATGTTGCATTATAATTTCATCCGGCGAAAGAGTCCACGCCAGCACCACACCCGGATGCGGTTCCTGCTTTAACAAGGATTGTATATTTCCACTCTTGGTACGTATTTCTATTGTTAACAAAGGTTCCGTTTTACTAAACGCGATCCACTCCGCGCAGTATGGGTACCACGCTTCAATAGCCAGCAAATCGGTATCGTACGACAGTGCCATATATACCGGCTCATTTACCTGTTGTATCAACTGCCGGGTAGCCGTTATAAAATCATTCGTATTAACAAACAGTACCATGTGCGCCGATGTAAACATGCCCTGCAGGTAACAATACGAACAATCGTAAACACAATTCAACGCTAACGTATTGTAATAAAAATGGCGGTATCCAAAACTGGGTGTAATATCCGATCCCTTGTAATAATACTGATCGCTCCGTTTTGCCAGAATAAGCTTTTGCGCTGATTTCTGTACACGCCAATCTGCCCCTGATTGATTAAACACATCTTTATAATGCCGTATTGAAACAATCACCGCCTCCTTAAAAAAAGACAATACCCTCTGAGTATTCGGGTGATCCTGTATTTCCTCCTCTACATAAACAACCTGTTTAAACATCGCGAAGGGATTTTAGTAATTGTATAAACGCGGTTTTTTGCTGATGACGATCCGCCAATGTAGCGGGTAATTGTTCTATGACTTCCAGCAGATCCGTGTGCTGTTTATAATGCCTTGCGTAAAACAAGGCATTCTTTAACTGTTCTCTTTGTGTAAATGTAAGCGTTACTTTTCTATTTATACTTTCAAGATAAATAGAAATGTCAGGACTTACCTGATGCTCTTTTTCGTGTAAGTATACTGTTTCTGAAAGAATTTCATTTAAAACGGCATCCACCTGCTCCGCGTAACGGGCTTTCCATTCGCCCGATTTATAAAACGCCCCGCCATCATCATCGCTTACCCACTTGAGCAAATGTATCCTGGAAGAAACCACAAAGGATTGTGCCGCCCGGCAAAAAGCATAGCCCTCCATGTCACACAAAGCCGGAGCTACCTGTTCCAGTTTCATCTTGTTAGCCGGTGCGTGAAGCGTTATCAATTCCCGGAACGGGAATATGGATTTACGGATTACTTCCGGAAAAAAAGCGCGGCCATCTGCTTCCCCGTTTACTTTTATTATGCGGTACCACTGGTGTTTTGCGCTCTGGCTTCCTCCGCAGGTTCCTACGTTCCACACCGCTTTCTCTTCAGGATTTTGCCCAAACAACCAACCCATAGCAGAAGCCATGTTCAGGTTGCCTACTCCACTCACTAGTATATCTGTTGCGTTTCCCGAAAAATAATGCAGTTGCTTTTTCTGCACCACTAATTTACAGTCGGCCCGTTCAATAAACGGACGAGCTTCCTGTAACAGTGCGAAACATATAACAGCTTTCATCTCTCACAAAAATAAAAGAAACTGCTTTATCTTATCCTCGTAAATGACATCTGTGCCTGTTGAATTGTAAAAATCGTTTCATTAGAATCACTACTCTGTTATTCCATTAAGCCACCAATTATAATCCCGCTTTTTCCAAAACATTCATATTCGCAATTACCGTCATGTTATAGTTATCCTTCATTTGCATATACGCTACTGTTGGAATGGCTTTGGCACCGACTTTATGCTTTTCTAAAGAAGCAGAGAAACCAAGATTCACTTGATTGCAACCTAACGCCTTACCCCTCATTATTGCCTGATATAGTGCCTGCTTGTAACATTTATACTCATCCCGCATTGTATAATCAATGCCTACCATCATAAAATTATAAACAGTCGGGGTTACGTAATTGAACAATACCGCTACCGGTTTAGTGTCTCTTCCGTTCTCTTGCGGAACAGATAAAGTCATCACTTCCCAATTAGGATGTTTGGCAATATTTTTAAAAAGTTTAAAAGGGAGCGCAAACGTATTTAACTCCAGACTATGATTCTTCACGTTCAGATATAACTCATACCAATGTTTAATTACCTCTTCGTTCGGATTCTTCACAATTTCGACCGTATAAGACGGTAAGTAGCGCAATATATCTTGTTTTACGTGCCGTTTAGAACGCGCTGTCAGTCGTTCCAGATATTCTTCACCATTTTCCCAATCTGGTTTTATACTATGATTATCTGGCATATGCACCCTAAAGAATCCATTATCGGCAAAGAAACTATCCAACTCATCGTCGTCCGTTTTAAAATCGCGCAGCACTACAGTTCCTGCTTCATACTTATCCTGCAAACGGCTTATTTCATCAAACAATAATGTTAATGCGGATTTCCAATATACCGACTGACGGTCAATGTATAAATGTTCGCCTTCAGTTAGTTGCGATCCCAAGGTTATAATTTTAGAAGTCAGGTAATACGGATCCGTCAAACGATTCAATTCAATTTGCCGGGATACTGAAGCCGGAGATAACATGTCATCCTTACAAACAGTAGTTGTTAAAAAAGTAGCCAGAACTGGTTTACGGTTAGCATCTCTTACAATGAAATAATCAAAACACCAATTATCTTCAGGCGCGTAATTACCGGAAAAACTATCTTCCAGAAATTTCATTCCGTCCCAGTCAAAACTACCACGACTATCTAAAAGTTTATTCCACTCTTCTTTACCTACAGCAGTTATACTGGTAAAATGTTCAACATTCAATTCCGTTTGCTTTAGAACCGAATCTACCGCGTCCGTTGCTTCACGCTCATCGGGGGTTGCCATCTTAAATGCCTGACATATCTGCTCCATAGTAATATTCTCTTCAGCCATAGCCAGTCCAAGATGCATGGCAAGCTTAGCAATCATTCCTTCAATCTGTTCAAATGTGTGTAAGCGAGTAATTGTAAATCGGATTCCTGTATTTTTAATAGGTACTGCCGGAAAAATTCCCAGATTAAGATAATACCCGGCATCTAACATGCGTTTTACCACGTTGTATCCTAGTTTAGGCAAACTCACGGCAATAAAAAAGATAGGAGAAGGCGTATCAGATACCATGGGCAAGCCATATTTCTTTATCATTTGCTTTGCATACCGCATATTTTTATAGAAGGTTTCCTGCATATCGGTAATTTCATCCGACAGATGGATTTTTGCTGAGGCAACCGCGGCGCCTAAAGTAGCTGGTTGCATGGGACCCGAAGTAATCATTGGGCCACCACATGAACGCACCTTCGTTGCCAGTTCAGCTGTTGGAAAAAGCATGGCGGCTCCTCCAGTAGCAAAAGCTTTAGCAAATGAAACTGCAACCACCATACGATCGCGTATATCGCACTCATTTAAAACATAGCCTCTACCGTGCTTACCAAAACAACTCATACCATGCGCGTCATCTACGTAATAATGCAACTCTGGATAAATATCCATTAACGCGTTAATTTGCTTAACAGGGCTAACATCGCCATACATCGAATAAATTCCATCGGCCATATACCATATTTTACGATGTTTCTTTCGCAACTCTAGTATTTTTTGTTCTAACAGATCCAAGCGGTTATGCCGCACCATTTCCACATGAACGCCTTTCGCCTTTACCATATTTACCGCCATCTGCACACTATTATGAACCTGATGATCGAGAATAATAGCGTCGTCAGCATTAACCAAAACCGGAATTGTGGAGAAATGTCCGAGTGTTGTAGTTGGAGCCACTACACAATATGCGTCAAACAGTTTATTCAATAATCCTTCCAGTTGCCGGTAATGCCCGGTAGATACATAAGCGCGGGACTCCGAAAACTGGGTGCCATAGTTTTCAATGGCCTCAATGGAAGACTGCTTTAACCGTTCATCAAATTCTAACCCTAAATAACTACAGGAGCCGAAATTAACAACTTGTTTCTTTTTTATTGTAATTTTGTTTCCATTTAATTTTTCATCCTCGGTATACAGGTGTAATATGCCTTTTTTCACGCCATTGCCCACTATTTGATGTACCGTATCAATAAAAGAATTTTTGTTTTCCATTTTCTAAAATTTGCTTATTAGCAAATTTATTAATGACTAACAACAATATTTTAGGGGAAAAGCCTAAATTTAAACCGGATAAAAACATTAAGGAAAAAGTAGTATTTCGAGATTCATTTTTCTGAGAACATTTAATAAACTTTGCTACATTTAACACGGATGGAAAAACAGGTTTTTCATACAGAACACGTAAACTGGGGACTATACGATGGTATTCTTACCGCTGAATACCAAAAGGGTAAGCCTATTACCTTATTGGCTGCCAAAATTCTGGTATCAAATCGTAAAGAGTTCACAAAAGGCAAAACCTACCCTATTCTTATTAAAGATTATGGTGTATCTATCATTGAAAAAGATGCCCGCACTTATTTAACATCCAAAGAAGGCACCGAAGGAATTTCAGCTGCGGCAATGGTTTTAACAAATTCTTTTAGTACCTTTCTTGGAAATTATTTGATACGTTTAAACCCACCGGAAATTCCGGTGAAAATTTTTAAAACTGAACATGAAGCTGTGGCTTGGCTGCAGCAATACAAAACCGGTGACTAATTATGGACAAGCGCCTGCAACAAATAAACGAATTGCTCATCCACTACTCTCTTGGAAATTTTGATGCAAAAGTTGAATTGTCGCAGCGCCTTGATGACATTGACACATTTATTTCCGGTGTCAATATGCTGGGAGAAGAGTTGAAAAGCACAACAATCTCCCGTAACTACTTCAACAATATATTTCACTCTGTATCAGACATCCTTCTGGTACTTAACATGGACGGTTCCATTCAAATGGTGAACCGGGCCGCGGAAAAAGTCCTGGGTGCCTGGGAAAACGAACTGCTGGATGTTCCCATCAGCCGTATTTTTTGCAACCTCTCACCACAAGCCATTCGTGAAATGTTGTGGCATGCAGGACAATCGGATGAGACTATTTCGATTCGGGCGGAACTTAAATTCAAAAACCGCAAATTTATTGACGCGGATTGTTCCATTAACCTTATCCATAACGAACAGAAACAGCGGATCGGTTACCTTGTTATTGCCCGCGACCTTAATAAGGTTAAAGAGCAAGCCAAAAAATTAAAAAAAGCGGAAAACCGTTACCGGAAAATTTTTCAGGAAACGAGTGATACCATTTTTATTTGTGACAGCAACTTTGTGATTCAGGAAATTAACCGGGCAGGGTTAGATTTATTAGGCAGGGACGATGTTAAACCTACACATTTGTGGCAGTATTTTGCCGATGAGCGCGAAAAACAGGATTTCGAACAGGCACTAAAGCGCAATAAATCCATACGGAACTTTGCCATGCGCCTGAAAAATTTTGAGAATCGTATTATTGATTGTCTTATTTCCATTAACAAGGCAGATGATGGTACCTCAAACTACCAAGGCATTATCAAAGATATTTCGCACCGTAAAGAACTTGAAAACGTCGTTATTAAAACGATTCTTCACACACAGGAGGAAGAAAGAAAACGTTTAGCCAAAGATTTGCATGACTCTTTAGGGCAACAGCTTTCTGCGCTAATGTTTTATATTAATACCTTACGAGATAACGAAGGTATTAGTCACCAGAAAGTGTCTGAAATTCTTGCCAAGTCGTACGATGCCATTTCAAACGCCGCCACTGAGTTAAGAAATGTGTGTTTTAATCTGATGCCACGGACACTTGAAAACTATGGATTGGAACATGCTATACGGGAACTCTGTTCAAAAATTGAGCTTCATGGCATACTCAGTTTTAAACTCTTAATGGAAGACTCCTGCCCACGACTGAATAAGGACATCGAAATTACGCTATTCCGGATTGTTCAGGAGTTCATTAACAACAGTATTAAACACAGCCGGGCTAATACTATCTCTATAGATATGAGTCATACCGATGAACAACTCTTCATTCGTCTTAAAGACAATGGAATTGGTTTTGACATCCATGCGGTTAGTTCGTCGGGAGGCATGGGGCTTGGCAATATTAGATCGCGGCTGGCACTGTACCATGGCAGTGTGATTATCAATAGCGTAAAAGGAGAAGGAACAACCTACGAAATAACAATTAATTATAAAACCGACAAGGACACACGTGATGAAAAAGACTAAGCAGTTGACTTTGCTGATCATTGATGATCATCAGATGGTAAGAGATGGGATCCGATCTATGCTGGAGAATGCCAAAACCAGCTACGATTTTTCAATTGAAGAAGCCTCAAACGCCGCCGAGGGCATTTTTAAAGTAAAAGAATATAATTATGATGTTGTACTGATTGATTATCAGCTCCCGGACATGAATGGCGCTGAATGTGCCGTAGAATTACTGAAATACAAACCTGAACTTAAAATACTGGCCATTTCGAACCACGACGAATTTGTTTACATGAAACAATTCATTGATGCGGGCACACATGGCTTCTCATTAAAAAATATCACTCCCAAAGAACTGGTTAAAGCTATTGAAATGATTTTAGCTAACCAGCAATACTATTCGAGCGAGGTGGCTCTGGCATTTATCCGCCGCGAAAAGCATCCTGCTCCTGTAGTTACCAAGCAAAAAGTGGATCTCACTAAACGGGAAGCAGAAATTCTGAAACTGATTACCGAAGAGTACACCAATAAAGAAATTGCTGAAAAACTGTCGCTGGCTTCTAAAACCATAGGCGAGTACCGTCAGAACCTGCTTTTAAAATTGCAGGTAAAAAATACGGCAGGCCTTGTTAAAAAGGCTATTCAGTATAACCTGGTGTAATACCGCTTTCGCTTCACGTTTCTGCGAGCAAACACATTTTTGTATTTTTAACCCCATGATACAGCAGAAGTGCTTTGGGCTACCTGTCTTTTTACATTTTATGTTGTTAACCGGTCGTTTTTTAAGGTCAAAAACACCTCACTCTGAACTCGTTGTTACGAAAAAGGCTCGTGTTATTCTGCTTGGTTTTTGGATACTATGTAGTCCACACGTCTCGCAAGCTCAGGTGGTTAATATTGAAAACAAGCGCTTTTTAAATGACACCAATGGTTGGGTTGGTCGTACCGATTTTAATTTTGGTTTAACAAAAAACACACGACAAATTGTTACACTAAATAATACCATACGAGTACAGTATCAAAAAAACAAATCGCGGTTCTTAGTACTTAATGATGTGGGGTTTATTCAGGCTGGCGGAGATAACTTCGTAAATAGTGGATTTCAGCATTTACGGTATTCTTATAAGTTAAAAGACCGGATAACACTTGAGTCGTTCGTCCAATTACAATATAATCCGGTTTTACGTTTAAAATGGCGCTTTTTAAGCGGCGCGGGCCCACGGTTTAAAATCATTAAAAAGCCGGCATTCAAACTTTACGCCGCGGTACTTTATATGTACGAGTATGAAGAGATTATTATGTCACCTATTAACCGCGATCACCGGTTCAGTAGTTACCTCACCTTCACCTGGAACCTTTCTAAGCAACTGGAATGGACCAGCACCACGTTCTATCAGCCCAATATTGAGAATTTTGGGGATTACCGTATTGCTCACGACGGATCATTAGAGATTTCGCTTAGCAAGCACATCACGTTTCTACTCTCCACAAATGTATTATTTGACACTAAACAACCCGATGGGATTCCGGAATTAACTTATGCGGTGCGTAATGGTATCAGTTTCAGATTCTGATTATTCCGGGCTCTTTTCAATTTCAAAACCAAAATCCATAATCAAGGGTAATGGATCTACACGCATTCCCTGTTCAAACGAAAACTGATATTCCCCGCCTCTTGCAAAACGGATGTTTTTCTTTACTGGAACCCTGTAATCGTAAATTTCGCCCGCACCATCCCCCAGCCATTCTCCTTTCTGGTTAGCAAGGATCAACTCCATCGTATCTTTAAGTTCTTTTCCATCCGGGTAACGCGTAGTAACAAATAAAAACAGGTTACTGTAAGGATAAGATTCAGCGTGGCGCACCATCAGGTAAATGTCATGCAGATTAATGCTGTCCACTACATTCACCTTAAATGTTACTTTATTATTGGCCTGCCATTCGTTTTCTGCAAATGTTTCATACTTACTGAATATCGTATTATTCTTACATCCAGTAAGTACTATCAGCAAAACCACTAGCGCGGCAAATGGTTTAATTTCCTTTTTTATCATTGGAATTATTAGGTCGGTTTTGATTCGGTTTTTTACCTTGCGGTGGCCGCCGGTGTGGATTTGGTTTTTGAACAGGTTGCCCCTCGCCTCCTTGCTTTTGCTGGGGCTTATTTTGTTGGGGCTTATTTTGTTGTGGCCGTGGCCCCTGATGTTGCTTCTTTTGCTGATTCCCCTGAGAATTTGATCCTCCCTGCGTTTTTTGCTGGTTTCCTCCCTGCTTATTTTGTCCGTGTTTGTGCTGTGGCTTTCCTTTACCGCCTTTTCCCTTTTTATCGAAACGGGTAAGACTATCCTGACCAACAACATTTTCAAAGTGATGCTCTTTTACCACTTCCTTCTTAGTCACATAAACTATTTTTCCTTCAACACTTTCCGGCAACTGATTTGCCTGATTCATGGCCATTACTTCTTTTACACGCTCAATACTAAGCGGCAAAAACACATCGGGTTCTTTGCGGTACGCAAACCACATGACCCGCTTAAAAATATCGGTTTTAACCAGAAACGCGTCTCCCTTTTCACTATTCAGGCGCTTGTTATCCATTTCCGGAAACTCTTTCAACGCGTCCACATAACTATCCAGTTCGTAATTCAGGCAGCATTTTAATTTACCACACTGCCCGGCCAGTTTCATCGGATTTAACGACAATTGCTGGTAACGCGCTGCGCTGGTACTTACGGTACGGTAATCGGTAAGCCAGGTACTACAGCATAACTCCCGGCCACAAGCGCCTATCCCCCCCAAACGAGAAGCTTCCTGACGGGCTCCAATTTGCCGCATTTCAATTCGTACCTTAAATTCCTCGGCCAGTTTTTTAATCAATTCCCTGAAATCAACACGTTCATCAGCGGTATAATAAAAAATAGCTTTCGATTTATCCCCCTGATACTCTACATCACTTAACTTCATTTGCAATCCTAATTGCAGGGCAATCGTCCGCGCACGGTACATGGTATCCACTTCCAGATTCTGGGCTTCCTTCCATTTATCAATATCGCTTTGTTTGGCTTTACGGTAAACTTTACGCACTTCATCGCTGTCGAAATTCATGTTCTTCTTCTTCATCTGCAGCCTTACCAATTCTCCTGTTAAAGAAACAACACCAACATCGTGTCCCGGACTCGCTTCCACCGCCACCACATCACCTACATTCAGCGTTAATCCGTTAACATTCCTGAAAAAATCCTTTCGCGAATTCTTAAATCTGATCTCTACTATATCAAAAGGGGCTTGTCCTCCCGGAAGACTCATATTTCCGAGCCAGTCAAATACATTTAATTTGTTGCAGCCCCCCGTTCCACAAGCGCCATTACTGTTGCACCCCGCTGGCACAGTCCCTTTTTCGTTACTGCATCCACGTCCGCTGCTGCATCCACTACATCCCATAATACGTTCAAATTTTAAAGTTCTAAGTTAGCCAAATAAAGACAGTTTTTCAACAGGCCGGGGGTTAAATATTAAAGTCAGGCTGTGGACAGCTTTACCCGCTGTTATCGGGCATGCCTGTATCAGCCAACAGTTGCTGGATATTTTACCCTCTAGTTTGCATCGTGCCTGCATGAACCACCCCTTTACGTAAACGGCTAAGATGTCGTTGCGTTATGCCCAGGTAGGACGACAGGAATTGAAGAGGAATTTGCCGGAGGTATTCCGGCTGGTGGTTTACCAAATGGGCATACCGTTGCGCTGCACTTTCGCGCTGAAATTGGAAAATACGGCTTTCCAGTTCAAGATACTGTTGTTCGGCCATATTCTTAAGAAAACGCATCCAGTTCAAAGAATTTTCGGACAACTGTTTAATTCTATCACCGGAAATGGTTTGTATTTGCGCGGGCGTTATCGCCTGGATGTATTCTCTGGAAAGATTTCCGGTAATAAACGACGCGTAAGACGCAATAAACTGCCCCGGAAACAGAATGCAATACGTTACTTCCTCTCCATCCGCTTTACGGTAGTACGATCTGAATACACCTGAAGTTATAAATGCCACTTCTCGACACGGGTCGCCTTCTTTTACAAAAAAATCCAGCCTATTCAGTGTTTTGCTTTTAATGCCCTCCATACAGGCATTTATCTCCTGCTGAGTTAGCATGCCACTGCTTTCAAGATAGGCTTTAAGCATTCCTCTTACTACCTTAGTGTTTAATACGCTTAATTCTTTTTCACTTCGTCCTGACGGAGTATTAACTTCAACTCGTGCAATTGCTCCTCGCTGATTTCGGATGGGCTTTCAATCATCATATCGCGCCCTGCATTGTTTTTAGGGAAAGCAATAAAATCACGGATAGAATCGGCACCACCAAAAAGCGAACAAAGACGATCAAATCCAAACGCGATGCCCCCATGCGGAGGCGCGCCAAACTCAAACGCATTCATTAAAAATCCGAATTGTTTCTGCGCTTCCTCGTTGGTAAATCCTAACACGCTGAACATTTTGGCCTGTAGATCTTTATTATAGATACGGATACTACCACCGCCGACTTCCACCCCATTAATTACCATATCGTAAGCGTTGGCTCTTACCGCACCCGGATCACTATCGAGCAATGCAATATCCTCTGGCTTAGGGGATGTAAACGGGTGGTGCTTGGCGACCCAACGGCCAGCCAAAGACGCTAATAAATTAGTATCTCCTTCGTTCCACTCTAACAGAGGGAAATCCACTACCCATAAACAAGAGAATGTATTTTTATCGCGAAGTCCCAACCTATTTCCCATTTCCAAACGCAACTCACTCATGGCCTTGCGTGTTTTTTCAGCATTTCCAGCTAATATCAAAAGCAAATCTCCAAGTTCTGCATTACAAATCTTCACCCATTTTTTCAGTTCATCCTCGTTATAGAATTTATCAACGCTCGATTTAATGCTACCGTCGTTTCCATAACGGGCATAGACTAATCCGGTTGCACCTATCTGCGGTCGTTTCACAAAATCGGTCAACTCATCCAATTGCTTACGCGTATAATCTGCCGCCCCTTTTGCGCAAATGGCAACTACCAATTCTGCCTCGTCAAACACTTTAAATCCTACTCCTTTTACCACTTCATTCAATTCCGTAAAACGCATTTCGAAGCGGGTATCGGGTTTATCGTTACCATAGTATTTCATGGCATCCGCATAGCTCATTCGTGGCATTTCCGGTATATCAACGCCTTTTACGGTTTTAAATAAATGTTTCACCAGTCCTTCAAACGTGTTCAATATATCTTCCTGTTCTACAAAACTCATTTCACAATCAATCTGTGTAAACTCAGGCTGACGGTCGGCACGTAAATCTTCATCGCGGAAACACTTAACAATCTGGTAGTATCTGTCGAAACCACTTACCATTAATAATTGCTTAAAAGTTTGCGGGGATTGTGGTAAAGCGTAAAACTGTCCCTGATTCATACGGCTGGGTACCACAAAATCGCGGGCACCTTCGGGCGTTGATTTTATAAGAACCGGCGTTTCTACTTCTAAAAAATGTTGTTTATCCAGATAATTACGGGTTTCAATAGCCATACGGTGCCGTAGTTCCAGGTTTTTACGAACCACCTGACGGCGTAAATCCAGATAGCGGTATTTCATACGCAATTCATCGCCACCATTTGTCTGATCCTCGATGGTAAAAGGTGGTGTAACCGATTTATTCAGCACCGTCAATTCTTTAACGATAATTTCAATTTCGCCGGTAGGGATCGTTTTGTTTTTATTTGATCGCTCTACTACCTCTCCTTTAGCCTGCACTACAAATTCACGACCCAACTGACGTCCTTTTTCGCACATTACAGGATCGGTATCCATGTTAAATGAAAGTTGCGTTACCCCAAAACGGTCTCGTAAGTCAACAAACGTAAGCCCTCCTAAATCGCGACTGGTCTGAACCCAGCCACAAAGCACCACTTCCTTTGAAACATCGGACAATCTTAATTCACCACAGGTATGCGATCGTAACATAATTTTAATATTATTGAAGGGCAAAGGTAGTTAAAAAGCATGGGAATTGGATAACCGGGGCGGAAGAGAAATAAAAAAACCGCTCCAAAATGAAGCGGTCCTTTTGTTCAGGAGGGGAGAGATTATTCCTGATCAACATCTTTTAACTCATGATCCTCATCTGTGGTTACTTTATCAGCCTTACCCACTTTATTCTCCTTTTTCATTTTATGCGCCTCTTTACGTTTCTGTTTAATCTGATCCCATTTGGTTTTTTGCTCAGGGGTTAAAAATCCAGAAACAGTAGTGTCAAACGTTTGCATATTTCCTTTAATCGCTTCGCGGGATTTTTGTTTTTCTTCTTTAGCCGCCTGGCCACGCATTACATCACGGTGAGGCGCATTTGCCTGAATACGGGTTAATGCTGCCGCCTGCCATTTACTCTTTTGATCGGCATTCAGCCCAAGTGTTTTCTCTGCCCATTTCGCTCCTTTTTCAGCCCTCTGTTCAGGTGTTAAATCCTGTCTTTTCATTCCACCCTTTTGAGCCTTTTCCGATGCTTTCTGCATTTCCTGAGCGTTTACTGTGGTGTTTACTCCCAGGCAAACCGCCAGCATAACAATTAATTTTTTCATACTTTTTTTATTTCGTTTTAAGCTTTGATGCAATATAATCTTTTAAGTTTAATCTGTTTACACTTTTTAACAACTTAGTGGATTATCTGTACACGCTGGTTATAGGTTGCGCCTCCCGCTGACAGGCGTAAGACATACAAGCCTGGCATTAGAGTACTTGTATTCAGGTAATTTTCCCGTTCGTGGAATGTTTCCGTTAAAACACGTTTACCTGTAAGATCAATTAACTCAACCTGACAATCTGAAATAGCCTGATTGCTGATCCGGATATAACCATTAGCCGGATTGGGAGCAATACTTAATAAATCACTCAAAAACGAAGGCACGGTGTTCTCTGAAACTGATACCGTATTGGCAATGGTACGAATAAGCATATCATCAAAGTAAAATCCGTCTTTTGTAGTACTGAAATTAGAAGTCATGGTAAACCGAAGCAGGATCGTTTGCCCTAAATACGCCGACAAATCAATACTCTCTTTTACCCAGCCATCCTGTAACCCGTCATAAACCGGAATTGTTCCGCCAAATGAAGCCGGTGATGTTTTGTAGCGGCCACATAACGGACTCCAAGACGTACCACCATTTGTACTGATTGCTAACTGGACTTTATCATTATTCTTTTCTAACTGGAACCGCGTATAGAATTGCAGATGCGCATAAGTAGCGCCCGCCAGACTGATCCCATTTTTAGAGGTTATTGTCCGGTTAGCATTATTCGGATAATTGCCCGAAGGGCTTTCTGTTAAACTGGAAGGCGGTGATTTAAAGCGGGCTGTACTCACACCCCATAACGTAGTTGTAAAGTTTGCTGTAGCGCTTGTTCCATTATCGCTCACAAGAATAGTTGGAACACCATGAATTTTTTGAATAGTATCATGGTGAAAGCTTCCTGAACCATCAGAAGCCGTTAAAAGATAACGTATTGGTTGAGCGCTGGTTAAACCCGGGGAAAGTGTATAAGCGATTGAATCGGTAATGGTTTGGTTTAGTGCCAGAGAAGTATAAACCTTAGCGGGGCCTACACTTGCCAGACCGGTTCCTACGGGCGTTAAAGAAACTGTTATCGGTCCACTTTGTAACCCCAACCGTTGAATATCATACTTAATGAATCCGGAAGAGCCGGATATAAACTGATCCTGCATATCGCGCGCCACACCATACGTACCCACCATTTTGGCCAGATAGTAATTCTGATTAAATGTGGTTTTACAAATATCAATAATACGGGAAGATGCCGGCCAGAACCCATCATTGGAACTCCCGGCTTCAGGTGTCATTGACAGAATTTTGGGTTTGGTGGTTTGCTCGCCATACATCCAATCATCGCTATCTCCATTCGTAACATAAGCTACTGTCTGATCGCCTGTTCCATAAAGGAAACGGCTGTCTTCAGTAAGATGAATCCCCCAGTTAACAAACGTGGCGCTATCGGGTGTATAAAAACTGGGGATATATCCCCAGGGATAAATAAGTAGGTTACTATACGTATGGGCATTTAAGGCGGCTGCAAAATTTTTGCTATTGCAGAAATCACGAATGGCTTGTGTTTCAGGTTCACTGAACGCACTGGTACCGCGGTAGGTATCGCTGCTCGAGGTAGGAGAAGACCCTACATTATCGTAGCCCCAATGTCCGCCATAATTACGGTTAAGGTCAACGCCAAATGTACCACCGCCGTTAGGGCGACGATTTTTCCGCCACATGCCGCCTCCATTTGGATTGGTGGTTTGGTTATAGACATAGCCGTCCGGATTAAGGCAAGGCACAAAATAAAGTTCTGTAGAATTAAGTGTTGCCGCCACATCGGGATTAGTGCTGTAGTTTTCGAGCAGATACCACATGTAAAAAATAAGTTGCGACAAACTACATGCCTCTCTGGCGTGATGAAGCGCTGTATATAACACCTGTGGTTCGCTCTCGTTTACCGAAGGATTATCGCTGATTTTCACATACCAGATGTTTCTGCCTTCGATACTTTGCGTGGGACTTATTGGCTGTTTAATGGTAATAAGATTAGGATATAACAACGCCATGCTATCTAAGATCTGCTCCATCTCGGCAAGTGTAAAATACCCTCCCATGGAACCGAGGTGAAAATGAGCAGGCTTTTGAACCTTTGGTGCATTACAAACACCTCCAGCCATTGCCCTCTGCTGCTGATCCCTTTGATTGCGCTCTTCATAAAACTTCGCCATATCCATTATTTCAATAGTATGAGGAATTTGATGTTGTTTCAGAACAGCCACCTCTGCTTCCGAAATTTCCGTTGTAATTTCAGTTTCTCCCGCTTCCGAATGATCTACTGTAATACCTAACTCCGCCAGAGTACGGGCCAGACCGGGTTGACCATTTATTTTTACTTTATGGTATTTAAGTACCTGCGCCGAAGCCAGAAGGCTTAGTAAACAAGCCATCGTTACAAAAAATCCTTTTTTCATTACCATGATTTTAAATGTGCATTCCTAAATGGTGAAAAACGTAACTCCACATATCAGCAAATTCATCAATTTGTTTTGTTGTTGGTTTACCTGAACCATGTCCGGCATTTACATCAATCCGTATTAAAACCGGTTCTTTCCCTTTTTGTTTTTCCTGAAGTGTGGCTGCGAATTTAAACGAGTGCGCGGGAACCACCCTGTCGTCATGGTCGCCTGTCAGGATAAGCGTTGCGGGGTACTCTCGTTCTTTCACATTATGCAGCGGTGAATATTTAAAAAGACAATTAAACTCCTGTGGATTATCGCTACAACCGTAATCTACGGTCCAGGCGCGGCCAATAGTAAATAAATGAAACCGGAGCATATCGAGAACGCCCACCGTTGGCAGAGCTACCTTGCAAATATCCGGGCGTTGCGTCATAACCGCCCCAATCAGCAACCCTCCATTGCTGCGGCCATGGATTGCAATTTTGGAATACGACGTCATTCCCTTTTTTACAAGATACTCGCACGCTGCAATAAAATCATCAAACACATTTTGTTTACTACACTTGGTTCCGGCCTTGTGCCAGTCTTCGCCAAATTCGCCACCTCCACGAAGGTTAGGTACGCAATAAATCCCTCCCGCTTCCAAAAATAGGGTCCGGTCTATTCTGAATTCAGGTCCCAGAGAGATATTAAACCCGCCATATCCATAAACAAAACAGGGTGTGTTGGCATTAGGGATAAGATCTTTTTTACGGGTAATAAACATCGGAATACGCGTTCCATCCTTGCTTTCATAAAACTCCTGCGTTGTTATATAGTTATCACTTTCAAAATCCGATTTAGGTTTAAAAATCAGACTGCTCTCATCTTTTTGCGCATCGTAATAGAATACTTGTTCGGGAGACGTATATTGCACTGTACTGAAAGTAGCAAAATTATATGCCTTATCAGAATTAAATGCCGTTAACTTGCAAAAAGCGGGAAGTTTTAACTCTTTCAGATACGCACCATTCATATCATGCAGGTGCAGCTGACTTACCGCGTTTACCAAATGATGGACCACTATTTTGTTATTACAGAAACTTACTCCCTGCAATAAAAATTTACTTTCCGGAATAACCGGTTTCCAGTTTTCATAAGCGGGTTCTGGAAGTGATAGTTTAACCAGCTTATACATGGGGGCTTCTTTGTTGGTTAAAATGTAAAATTCATTTCCACTATTTTCCACCACATCCACCTCAGCATTAAACGACGATTCTATAACGGTAAATGTGGCTTTGGGTGCTTTAAGATCTTTTATCTGTAAACTGTTACCACTTGTACTAATGGATGTAGAAAGAATAAGGTAGTTTTCATCTTGCGTGGTGCTCACTCCAAAGTTATACTCAGGGTGCTTCTTGTCTTCATAAATCAGGATGTCTTTATCCTGCGTAGTGCCTATCTGATGGTAAAACACCTTATGAAATTCATTCTTGCTGGTGTAAGTGCCATTTTTAGGCTCGTCGTAGCGACTATAATAAATACCATTGTTTTTCCAGGCCATGCCGCTGAATTTTACCCACTTAATAATGTCGGGCAAGTCTTTTCCGGTAGCGATGTCCCTGAAATGAATTTCGACCCAATCGCTGCCAGCTTTAGACAAGCCATAAGCCAGCATTTTTCCATCTTTGGAAATAGAGGTTCCGGAAAGAGATACAGTTCCATCCTTTGAAAATGTATTGGGATCAAGAAGTACCTTCCCCTCCTTTTTAATATCCTCGTGAACGTACATTACCCATTGGTTTTGCAACCCGTCATTTTTAAATGAGAAAAAGAGGTTCCCCTTTTTAAACGGAGCCGACATTTTATTGTAATTCCATAATTGAGTCAAGCGGTTCTTAATCTTCCCCGTTTGATTCAACTCCTTAAAATAGTTTTGTGTTACCGTGTTTTCTTCACTAATCCATTGGCGGGTACGCTCCGATTCACCATTTTCCATCCAACGATAAGGGTCGTCCACCTTTACGTTAAAATACATTTCACTCACATTCTCTTTCCCTGCAGAAGGGTACACAATGGGATGTTGTGCCAATACCAAAGTAGCCATTGCACTGAGCCAAAAGGCTCCATTTTTCCGTTTATTAAAATACATCTGTTAATTTCTAATAGTAAACTTTACTTCTACTCCACTAAACCCTTTTTATTTTTGGGATGTATCCGAGTGGAATGAAAGGTAAATATAGAAAACGATATGCATCCAAACAAGCTGTGAGCAAGCTAACAATTGTTTTGCTACTGAACGGATTCTTTTTGTTTAAAACACTTCCGGCACAAATTAACATTGATAGCGCGTACAGTTTTATAGAACAGCACGAAGCACTGGCTCTACGTCATCTCTTTCAGGATGGCATTCCCGCAAGCGTAACCTTGGCCCAGGCTATTTACGAGAGTGGCAGCGGGAGCAGTTACCTGAGCCAAACTGGTAATAATTTTTTTGGCATTAAGTGTCACCGTGAATGGGGCGGCGACTCACTGATTAAAGACGATGAAGAGAAAAACGAATGTTTCAGACGTTACCGAAACATAGAGGAATGCTACGAAGACCGCGCCATGTTCTTAAAATCCAGAAGTCGTTACCACTTTTTATTCGACTTACCCTTAAATGACTATAAGTCCTGGTGCAGTGGTCTTCAAAGCGCAGGTTATGCCACCGATAAAAATTACGCGGCTACGCTTATTTATATTATTGAAAAATATCGTCTTTATAAGCATGAAGAGCCGGAATACCTGACTTCTATGACATGCTTTACTACCCTCATCCCAAATAAAGAAGAAACACAGATGGTTCTTTTACCCATAAATGAATATGTGAAGACCACCACCCTTAATGCCGTACCTGCCAATCAAATTGTAAAAGCTATTGTTCAGAAACACTATCATATTGCCAGTAAGGGACAAACCCCTGATGATGTATCGCTTCTTTATGGCATTGATGTGAGGTTGTTATGCAGTAATAACAGGATCTCCCCGCAGGAGGTATTTACGGGAGGCGAAGTTCTTTTTTTAACAAAAAAGAAATCCTACAAATACCAACTACCTGTTAATCAATAGCTTAAAACAGGTTAATTTCTGGTAATTCCTTTTTACAATTTGGGTAATTCTTTTATCTTTGCCAGTCTTAAAAAACTGTTGACTGTATGAGTATTTTAGAAAAAATCAGAAATCGCACCGGTTTACTGGTAGGTATAGTGGGATTAGCTTTAGGTATTTTTATCCTTGAAAGCCTTTTAGGGTCAGGCGCTTCCCTTTTTAACAAGCAGGATACAACTGTAGGTTATATTGCCGGCAAACGCATTGATTACGTGGATTACAACACTAAAATCAACGAACAAATCAATAGTATAATGGCCTCTAACCCTCAAGCCAACATTGATGAAAACACCCGTACTCAAATCAATCAGCAAGTATGGTCGAGTTATATCACCAATTTGGTTATAAAACCGGAATTTGATAACGCCGGTATTAAAGTTGGTGACGACGAAATGTTTGATGTGATGCTGGTAAATCCACACAGCATGGTACTTCAGCAGCTTACTGACCGTAACACCGGTCGTGTTTACGAAGGCTTTTCGAAACCCGACGGATCATTAGATCCTGCCAAATTACGTCAGTGGGTTAACCAGGCACAAGGCGACCAATTACGTATTTGGGCATCTATGGAGCAAAACATCATGGATATGCGCCATGCCGAAAAATACGCAGCATTGATAAAAAAAGGCCTTTATGTTACGACAGCTGAAGCTAAAGACGCTTATAACGAACAAAACTCTAACAGCGACTTCACCTATGTTATAAAACGTTTTGATTCTGTTAGTGATAGCACGGTAAAAGTAAACGATGATGAATTGCAGAATTACTATAAAAATAACTCGTTTGAGTTTTTGAACGCAGAAACAACGCGTAAGATAGAATACGTTTCCTTTAACGTAATGCCAAGCGAAGCAGATCTTAAAGCCATTGAAGCATCTGCCCAGAAAGCAGCTGAAGAATTCCGCAAAAAATCAATTCAGGAAGACAGCACGTTTATTGCTCAGGAAAGCGAAAATGGAGCTGTAAACATCAGTAATATGACTAAGAAGAATATGATTATTCGCGATTCATCGGTTTATACTGCTGCTCCGGGAACTGTTTTTGGGCCTTACAACGAAGGCGCATATTTTAAAATCTATAAACTTCATAAAATAGATCAGATTGCTGACAGCGCCCGTGTGCGCCACATCCTGATCGGCATTAATGACCCTAAAACCAACCAGCCAAAGCGCTCGATGGCTCAGGCTAAACGCGAAGCAGATAGTTTGCTGACACTTATTAAAGATAAAAAAGTAACATTCGACACCTTGGTTAAAACTGTAAGCGACGATTTCGGAAGTATTGACAAAGGCGGTGATTATGGCTGGTTTGACGAAAACAAAGGTTTTGTTGAACCCTTTAAGAATGCTGGCTTAATGGGAACAAAAGGAAACATTAGTGTGGTAGAAACTCAGTTTGGGTACCATATTATTGAAGTGCTTGATGTGAGTAAAAGTAATCACCCATCCTACCGTATTGCTCAGATTTTTAAATTAATTGAGCCTAGTAAAGAAACTGTTGATAATGAATTTAAGAAAGCTTCTGAATTTGCCGGAAAATACAGTACATCTGAAACTTTTGACAAAGGAATTGAAGACCTTAAACTCAACAAACGGTTTGCAGACAACATTAAGGAAAGCGATCGTCAGGTTCAAAACATCGAAAACGCGAAAGATATGGTACGCTGGGTATATGCCGCTAAAAAGGGAGATATTAGTCCTGTGTTTGCGTACAATGACCGTCAGTATGTTGTTGCAAAACTAACCAGCATCCGTAACCGTGGAACTTTACCGTTAGAAGAAGTAAAAGATGAAGTGACTCAAAAAGTAATACGCGATAAAAAAGCGGAAATGTTTACAAAAGAATTTGAAACCAAAGGTGCCGGTGCTAAAACCGCTGCCGAATATGGAAGTAAAATGGCTATTGAGCCTGTAACGCAAAGTGCATTTATGGGATCTTCTCATAATATTACCGGGTTAGGCCACGATGATATTATGGCCGGCACGGTTTTAGGCCTTAAGGCTGGCGCAAACAGTAAGATTATAACAGGCGATAATGGCGTTTTTGTATTATCCGTTACTGGTAAAAGAGACGCTGCTGCTCCGCAGGATTATAAAATGCAACAAAAACAAATGGAACAAGGTTTGGCGGGTCGTTCGGACTATGAAGTATTTAACGCTCTAAAAGACAAAGCTAATATTGAAGATCACACCGGTAAATTTGATTAAAACCGAAACACTAAAATAAAAAACCCCGAATATTCGGGGTTTTTTATTTTTTAAAAAAGTCCTATTTTTGATTAAAAAGTAGGCTTTTGTATAAAGTCTGTATTGATCTGGCAACAAAATGAAAATTAAACAATATTACTTTGCTTTAGGAAAATGGAACAGTATTGATAAAAATAGTGTTCCTGACGCTAATTTGATTCTGATTTTTGGAAGTCGGCTTAATTTACTGGAATCAGACCTCTATCTGGAACAATTAAAGGAATCATTTCCTAAAGCACATATTGTTTCCTGTTCTACTTCGGGAAACATCATGCAGGACCGGCTCACTGAAAATAGCATAACAGCTTCTGCTATTGAAATGGAAGCCACCTCAGTTAAAACCTATGAATACGATATAAAAGGACTCAATGCTTACATTTTAGGGGCTAAAATAGCTGCATCTATCCAACAGGAGAACCTAAACAGTTTATTGGTACTTTTAGATGCAGGTGAAATTAATGGTGGTTACCTTATGGATGGGTTTAATTCTGTTTATGAAGGGAAAATTCCGATTTTTGGTGGTTTTGCAGGAGATGATGTTCGTTTCGAAAAACAAGTTGTCGGATTAAACAGTTTGCCATCCAGTAATAAAATAGTGTTGGTTGCGTTTTATGGATCAAATCTTAAAGTCAGTCATGGCAGCAAAGGTGGATGGGAAGTATTTGGGCCAGAACGGATTGTTACAAAAAGCGAAGCTCAAAAAGTATTTGAACTTGATGGAAAAAAAATACTCAGCCTATATAAAGAATATCTTGGCGATAAAGCCAAAGATTTACCCAGTTCCGCTCTTTTATACCCTATTTGTATAAAAGATAAAACATCAAACGAACTGGTAGTAAGGACAATTCAGGCTCTTAATGAAGAAGAGCAATCTATTAGTTTTTTTAGTAATGTTCCCAAGGGCAGTATTATTCAACTCATGAGGGCTTCTTTTGATAAACTCATTGATGGTGCGGGCGAATCGGCAAACGAGAGCTTACGCGATGGTATGGCAAATCCTGACTTTGCATTACTGATTAGTTGTGTTGGACGAAAATTAGTTTTAGGCCCTAAAACAGAAGATGAAATATACGAAACCATTAAGGTTCTTGGTTCGGCACCAAGAATAGCCGGATTTTACTCTTATGGTGAATTATCTCCCGTTGTAGGTGATAAAAGTTGTAAATTGCACAATCAAACAATGACAATTACGACGTTTAAAGAAGTAGTGTGAGCGAAAAAACGGAATATACTCGACTCTTGAAACGGCAGATCAATAAATATCTGGCCGAAACAGAACAGACACCTGCATTGAAATCGTTTTTGGATGCAGTTAATAATTCTTACCTCTATTACGAAGAAGACATGCGTTTAACGCATAGGGCTACTCAAATCAGTTCTGAAGAACTCTACAGAATCAATCAGCAACTAAAGGAAAGTAACGAGTTTCTGGACACATTTAATCATGGTTTAGCACACGACTTAAAAAACCATGCTACCAATGTATCGAGCATGATTCACATGCTTAAAAAATACTTTAACTCAGGGGATCAAACCAAACTACAACAAATTTTAGAGCGTCTGGAAGATTCCAGCAATCATTTTCTCACGATTATCCAGGGCTTTCAGTATATCAGCAATACGGAAAACAGCCTTAATAACGGGCGCGAAGAGTTTTATGCCAAAGAACTTCAGGAAGAGATCTTTAAAGAATCATCGTTCATTATCGAAAAATACAATCCTGAACTGAACTTTAATTTCGAGTTAAATAAGATTGTTTTTTCCAAACACCAGATTAAAACCATCATTAATAACCTGGTATCTAACGGTATTAAATACAGTAAGCCGGATGTAAGACCCGTTATTTCTATTTATCTAACCGAAACGGAAAGTGTTTACAAAATTGTTATTCAGGATAATGGGCTTGGCATGGATCTGAAACGAAATGAAAAGAAACTTTATCAGTTGTTTTCCCGCTTAAACAACAAGAAAGACACAGAAGGAACCGGCCTTGGCCTTTATTTAGTAAAACGTTTGGTTGACAGGAACAAGGGGACTATTCAACTGGAAAGCGAACTGGGCGTAGGCACTACATTTACGATAACATTAAGCAAATTCTAATCTTACGCCCCGCTATTTTTTCCCACTTCATACTAAAAAAACCAGTGTACATTTGCTTGCACTACGCCTTTGGCACTAACCTCCGATCTCATCAATACAGAAGGACTATTGCGACGTTCCATTAAAAAAAATGCCTGAATAATCAGGCAAATTTTAAAGGAAATAAAACCTTATGATCAACCTTTTTTAATACTACTTGCACCCGAAGTTTCAATACTCTTATCCTTAGGCTCACCATAGTATTTGATCGAACTGGCGCCACTAGCTTCAGCTTTAAACACTTCGCCTGCATATACCTTGGCCGCCGAAGCTCCGGAAGCATGCACCAATGCCTCCTTGTTTATGAGTTCTTCCGTTTTTAAAGAGGATGCACCTGAAATTGTAGCGTTAAATCGTGTCGTATTGCCCTTCATGTTTACAACTGACGCGCCACTAATATCTAAATTTAAGTCACTTGTGTTTACGTCTAGTTTAACAGAAGAAGCACCACTACATTCCACATCAAACGATTTGGCATTAATGGCATTTGTATTACTTACATTTGTTGCCCCGCTGGCATCAATAGCCGTAAGCGCAGAGGCCGTTACGTAAACAACCACTCCTTTTGAGGTTGAATAATGGTTTTTACTATACAAATGCAGTTCTCCGTTCTTCACTTCTGTTTTTATCTTATCCATTACATCTTCTTCTGCTTCCACACTCACCTTTACTTCATTCCCCATTGTAATGATCAACTTAATTGCAGAACTCACTTTTATTTTTGAAAAAGCGCCCACATTACGGTCTTGTTTAATTTGCGACATCAGGCTTCCTGCCATACTCAGGAACAGAACCCCTGCTAAAGCTATTTTTTTCATGATTTTACAGTTTTAAATATAGTAGTAAGACGCAGTCATTCAGAAAAAGTTACACTTTTTTAAAAAAAAGTTAAAAAACCGGGGATTCCATCTTGATTTTCAGAAACATGACCAATCTGATATGCTATAAAACCCATTTGCTTCACCCAATTGTTAAAATTATTCTCTTCCGAAGCGCGGACACTGAATAATAATCCTCCACTGGTCTGAGGATCACAGTATAGTATAAAATCCAAATCTGTCATTCCGTTAATCCGGGATGCAAATGCGTTATAATTGCGTGTTGTATTATCCGGATAGATGAATTGTTGCTGATAATTCAGCACATTTGTCAAAAGAGGGACTTTTACCTTTTCAATAACAAGGTTCAACGGCTTCTCACCTATCATTTCCAAAGCGTGTCCTGCTAATCCAAACCCTGTAACATCGGTTATTGCTGTTACATAGGGCAGAGCTCCCATCTCGCCACCCAAACGGTTAAGTGTACACATCGTGCTTACAAGTTCATTATAGTCCGCATCCACAATACAACTCCGTTTCATAGCTGTACTCAGTATCCCCGTTCCTATTGGCTTGCTTAAATACACCTTATCTCCTGGTTCAATGGTATGGTTTTGTTTTAAATGCGCTTTAGGCATTGTTCCGGTAACGGCCAAGCCAAAAAAGGGTTCTGTACTCTCTATACTGTGTCCTCCTGCCAGACTGATGCCTGCTTCCTTACATATATGTCTGGCCCCATCTAATACTCTGGCTGCCAATTCTGGTTTTAATTTTTCCGTAGGCCAACCCAGAATGGCTATTGCCATAACGGGCTTCCCTCCCATAGCATAGACATCACTCAGCGCATTACATGCCGATACGCGCCCGAAATCAAACGCGTCATCAACTATAGGCATAAAAAAATCGGTTGTACTTATTACCAATGTACCATTTCCTATATCATAAACCGCAGCGTCATCCGATGTGGCATTCCCGACTATTAAGCCGGGATCATGATATTGAAAATCGGTCTTTAACAACTCCTTTAATACCGCTGGCGCTATTTTACACCCACAGCCACTGGCTTTACTGTACTGTGTTAATTTTATGTCCTGCATAATTCTTTAAATACTTTAACGATCCTTTCAGCATTCTCTTCCAGATTGTCTGTTCCGCTTTCTACAATAATAAATGTATTATCCTTTTTCTTTTCATGCTGAAACGCGTAAGCTTTATCGTAATAGTTCAGTATGGTCCGCGCAACAGAATTTATTCTCCCGTTATCAAGTTCTTCGATACATTCCTTGGTTAGTTGCCCTCCCAATTGATCTCCAATTCTTAAAAGACAGGTCTTTAACTCGTCAACAGAAGCATTTCCGTAATCGCTCATTATTTTTTTTACCCGCAATTCAAAAGGGATAACCAGTTTAATAATGGGCGCTTTCTTCATTTGTAGCCATAGTGGATAGGGTATTTTATTATAGCCTATACTCATAGCCTCATCTTCCATTAGAAACACATTTTTTTGCAGCTGCAAACAATTGTAAAGCATATTTTCGAAAATCTGCTGAGGCAATTGTTCACGTTCCCCTATGGTTCCAAAAGCCGATCCTTTATGATGGGCCAACTGCTCCAGATCAATTACGGGCAAGAGGTTGTTTTCAGAAATATAACGTAAAATATCTGTTTTGCGGCTGCCAGTAGCCCCACCCAGCAATACAAACCGCTGAGGCGTTTCAAATAAACGGATTACCGTTTGCCTGTAGCTTTTGTAGCCTCCTGTTAATAATTTAGCATCTATGCCATTCTGATTCAGAAGCCAGGTGAAACTGTTACTCCTCATACCTCCCCTGAAACAATAAACAAAAACAGCTTGCTCCTGACTCATTTCCCGGACTTGCTTCACCCAGTAATCCAACTTAGGCGCTACAAGTTCATACCCTCTGTCAATGGCAATTTGACGGCCCTTTAATTTATAAAGTGTCCCTATTTCAGCGCGCTCATCATTCTCAAACAAAGGAATATTAACCGCTCCGGGAATATGGCCCTTTTTATATTCTACAGGTGAGCGAACATCAATAAGTAAACGATTCTGACTTAATGAAATAAACGTGTTGGCATCCAACCCCTCACCTTTCATATAATTACAATTTCACGAAACGCTGCGTTACCGCTTTACCATTACTGGCAACACTTATAAAGTAAATTCCGCCTGCCAAACCAGATACATCTATGCTATCGGAACCCTTTAGTGTTTTACGCATTATTTCTTTTCCCTTAGCATCGAAGATAAGAATTGTTTCGATACCTGTTCCGCTACTTTGCACATTAAGCAATTGAGTAGCTGGATTGGGCCATATAGTGAAACGTACCTCTTCTTTTGTCAAATTGGTTTCATTACCCGTTGTTAATGCCAGATTACTGACATCTATTGACTGCATAGACCGCGCATACGTTCCGGCAATGAGTTTATTATTTGGCCCGTCCAGTTCAATATCCCAGATAGGCATCATTGGCATGTTTCCTCCCAGTCGCACCCAGTTAGTTCCTCCATTGGTAGTATAATACACGCCGATATCTGTCGCAACAAACAATACATTTTCGTTACCCGGTTTAATAAGCATATCGTTAATCCCTGTTTGTGGCAAATCGCCGCTGATATCTGTCCATACTGTTCCGTTATTTGTAGATTTATGGATATGCGGAATATAGGAGTTGTAACGGTAACCACTATGGGTTACATACACGTTATTGGTAACATTAGGCGAAGCATGAACAGAGGTAACATACCGGTTAGGAAGCGTCATGTGCAAACTGTCCCATGTTGCGCCGTCATTTAAAGACCGCCACACATTTCCGTCCGATGTTCCTACGTATATGTGTTGTGCGTTTAAACGCGAGTTATCAATAGCGCTGATTGTATGAAACCTGCTGCCATAAATAATGCCATCGGTAAGATCACCGCTAATAGACGTCCAGTTATCTGTTGGGTTAGTGGTATTTTTATATACCCTGTATGTTCCGGTGTACATAATAGAAGAATTTGCTCCGAAAACATAAGGCATATCCCAGTTACGACGGTCTGTAGAGGGTAACGTATTATCAAAACTATTAAACGATACACCTCCATCCGTTGTTACAGAAATGTTTCCATTCTGCGTTTCTACATAAAATGTGTTAACATCTGTTGGGTCGTGACGTGGCTGAAAACCATCTCCACCATAAACACGGGGCCAAAGGTTTAAATTAGATGCGTTTCCATTCATCGTTCCGTTGTCTTGTGCACCGCCCCAGTAGTCTCCTGATTGATGAGGGTTAACCTCTATTCTGTAAAATTGCGTATTGGGAATATTGTCTGCTTTAACCCAGGTAGATCCATCATCCGTTGTTTCGTACAACCCTCCATCGGTAGCCATAATATAATTACCAGTTCCCTTAAATTGGAGCCCATGACAATCGGCGTGCGGGTTATAATTCCACCATGGTGGTTGGTTTATGGCCCAATTTTGACCGCCATCCGTAGAACGGTAAAGCTCAACACCTAACAAAAAAACATCATTATCGTTAGTAGGATTAACATATATCTTACCAAAATACCAACCAAAACCGTTGAAAAGTGTATTAATAGCATTAGCTCCCGGAAGGTTAGTAAAACTTGTACCGCCGTTGGTGGTTACATACACCCCTTCAAGATTATAAGTACTGTCACACACCGAAACGTATAGTTTGTTCGGATTCTGACGACTCATACAAATGCCATATCTTGACAGTGACCCGCCCGGTAATCCATTCTGCAAAATACTCCATGTAGTTCCGCCATTGCCCGTTTTATAAACGCGTGATGAAGTACTAAATCCCAAACTTTCCTGATTAGACCGTATTCTGCTCCAGCTTGTAGCATACACAATATTGCCATTGGTAGGGTGGATGACCAAATCACTGACTCCTGTTTGGTTATCTATATAAAGTACTTGTGTCCAGCTGGCCCCACCATTAGTAGATTTATATACCCCCCTGTTTGTATCACGTTGCATAGGAGTTCCAAGAGCCGCTGCATACAGTACATTACTATTGGTTGGATTAACAACAACCTCAGATATAATCCCCATTTGTGTTAAACCGATATTGGTCCAGGTCTGCCCGCCATCTGTACTCTTATAAACACCATTCCCGACAAAAGCAGTAAATGGCGTGTCAGGATCGCCCGTGCCTACATATATGATGTTACTATTTGCAGGATCAAACGTAATACATGCAATAGATTGTGCCGGATGCGCGTCAAAAACAGGATTCCAGGTCTGCCCGCCATCTGTGGTTTTAAACAATCCTCCTCCCGGATTACCGGCAAACATAATACTGGTATTTGTAGGATGGATTGCAAAAGCGGTTATTCTGCCGCCAATATTTGTTGGTCCTTCCAGTTGCCAATTGGCAGAAGCGGCTGTTTTGGCAATACTTGAATTTACGGATACCGCATTATCCGTAAGCATCTTATTGTATGCCCTGTAATCTAAAGATTTATCAGGATAAGAACGCATAAAGGCAAAGTGCTCCGCCGGAGCCGCCAGTTTTTCAGCGGTTTCATAATTAGGTGTACGATTTTCCTTTTTTGATAAAGCATCATGTCCGGAACGTTTCACATAAAAAATAGTCCCCGAAATCCCTACTATCATAATAGCAGAGGCAAATAGCATTACTTTTTTCTTCATAAAACACTAATTTTAGTTACTATGCCCGGGGAGTAGGCGGATTACTAATTAACTTACTTTTGCAGAAGTTTTAAAATCTCTGCATGCTACGAAAATAAGAAATTAAGATTCCATGTTTTGATTTCTAAAAGTTAAAAACCTGAATTTTAACAAAGCTATCGCTGAAATTCATTAAATATCTACTTTCGGCATAATTCTTGTATAATTACAGGTTATTGACACTAATTGTTTAAAAGAATGATTCCCTAATTTTTACAAGTGGTAAAAACCGCGTCAATAAATTACGTATTATTGTAGTTCAGAGTAGTGAAAAAGGCACTTTATATCTTATTTATATTATTTGGAATTGTCCTTACAACCCCAATAGTAGCGCAAACCGGTGGTCGCAAGAAAGAACACCGGAATCAGCGGAGAGGGGGTTTCAAACTTTTCAAAGGCCGTAAAAGTAAAGGCAATGCCGATGCCTTTGCCAGAAGTAGCAGGAAAAGAGGTTTTTTTGCACGCATTTTTAACCGTGGGGGTAGCAGTACCGGGTGGGCTTACAGATCTACTAAGATGAGTAGAAAGCAACGAACAGAAGATCGTCACGTATTTAAACGCTACCGGACAAGAGGGAAAAAAAGCAACTTTAGTATTTTAAGCCGTCAAAACAGGGATAGGGACAGAAGAAGAGTCCGGGGTGTAAAAGTGTTTCATAAAAAGAAACATCTTTAATCACACCTCTAAAAAACGTTTTATAACTATTTAAGAATACATCCTGATGTCGCATCAGGATTTTTTATTTTTGCATGCTTTAGAATTACACTATGAATGTTTTAATACTCGGATCAGGCGGCAGAGAACATGCTTTCGCATGGAAAATTGCCCAAAGCAAACAACTCCAGAACCTTTATATTGCGCCGGGTAATGCCGGTACAGCCAACTGTGGAACCAATATTTCCTTGGCGTTAAATGATTTTGACGCGATTAAAAATCTGGTTTGGGAAAAAAACATAGACATGGTGGTAGTTGGTCCCGAAGACCCTTTAGTAAATGGTATTCATGATTATTTTTTACAGGACGAGGTTTTAAAAGATATCCCCGTTATTGGCCCTAAAAAAGATGGGGCTATACTGGAAGGCAGCAAAGACTTTAGTAAACAATTTATGATACGGCATGGTATCCCAACGGCCCGTTATCAAAGTTTCACCAGCGAAACACTTAAGCAAGGACAAGCCTTTTTAGCCACACTTAACCCCCCTTTTGTTTTAAAAGCCGATGGGTTAGCCGCTGGTAAAGGGGTCTTAATACTCGATAACTTAAAAGAGGCCCAACAGGAACTGGAGGCCATGTTGGTTAACGCTAAGTTTGGAAAAGCAAGTGCCACCGTGGTAGTTGAAGAATTTCTGAAAGGGATAGAGTTATCTGTTTTTGTATTAACAGATGGTAAGCACTATAAAATCCTGCCTGCCGCTAAAGACTATAAGCGTATTGGAGAAGGTGACACCGGCCTGAATACCGGTGGAATGGGAGCTGTGAGCCCGGTACCATTTGCTGATGAAGACTTTATAAAAAAAGTGGAAGAACGAATTGTGAAACCCACCATTGATGGTTTTGTAAAAGATAAGATTGATTACAGGGGATTTGTATTTATTGGCCTTATGAACTGCAATGGCGATCCGTATGTTATAGAATACAATTGCCGCATGGGTGATCCGGAAACAGAAGTGGTATTACCCCGTATTCAAAGTGATTTACTAGATCTACTGCAAGGCGTTGCACAACAAAATCTGAACGAAAAATCAATAGAGGTAACGCCCGATACTGCTACAACAGTTGTTTTGGTTAGCGGGGGTTATCCCGGCGATTACGAGAAAGGAAAAAAAATTGACATTCAGTCAGCCGGATCAGACACTCTGATTTTTCATTCGGGAACTTCGTTCAGTCAGGAACACGTTGTTACAAATGGCGGTAGGGTCTTTGCACTTACATCATTTGGTAAAAGTATTTCTGAAGCAGTAACTAAAAGTTTCAGGCAAGCTGAACAAATACATTACGAAGGAAAATACTACCGTAAAGATATTGGCCGTGATTTAATGTCTTAGCACAACACTAAGCGACCCATTTATACATTTTACCCGGCAAACTTTTTATTAAATGGCTAAACTCAAGGTTTAACAAATTAGTAATTGCTTTACTTACCGGCATCTCAGCTAAAAAACTAATCTCATCCAGATGCAATTCTGATTTTGAGGTAAAGCATCTGGCAATGATTTCTTCTTCGGGTTTAAGATGAAGAGGCATCACTGTTTGCCCTTTTTCTTTTTCAGGAATACGCCCGCTTTGTTGCCAGTTCATGGCATAAATAAGATCAGCGGCATTTTCAATAAGCGAGGCTTTGTTTTGTTTTATAAGCCCGTTAGGCCCTTCTGCCAGAGGCTCTCCTGGTCTCCCCGGAAAAGCGAATACATCTTTATTATAACTTTGTGCAATAGTAGCCGTTATAAGGCTACCGCCGGTTCGTTTACTTTCAATTACCACCAGAGCATCAATCATTCCTGCCACAATGCGGTTTCGCTTCGGAAAATTAACAGCGTCGGGATTGGTTCCACTCATGAATTCAGTGAGCAACCCTCCACAATTAATCATCTTTTTGGCAATGTAATGATGTGCCTCCGGATAAAGCCGATCTAAACCATGCGCCAGTACACCAATTGTGGGAATAGCATGAAGAAGGCTTTCTTTGTGTGCAGTGATGTCAATCCCGTAGGCTAATCCACTTACTACAATTACATCACTTTGCTCCAGATCTTTAATAAACCGAACTGTTTGTTCTACGCCTTCAGTACTGGGACAACGTGTTCCTACAACGCCTATTACTTTAGTTGCATTCAAGTTGGCATTACCCTTATAGTAAAGCATTATCGGCGCATCCGCGCAATGTTTCAACCGATGAGGGTACGCCTCGTCTGTATAGAACAACGGTGTAATTTTATGTTTTTCGATAAATTCAACTTCTCCTTCAGCGAGCCTTAAAGCATTAGAGGCATTAACAACAATGCTCTTTGCCAAAATTGAGCCAATCCCGGGAATCTTTAAAAGTTGACCCTTCCTTGCTTCAAAAACAGCTTTGGCACTCCCGCAATACGCAATAAGGTGCTTTGCATTTATATGTCCTATTCCATCAATACAGGTTAAACCGATCTGGTATTTTAACGCTTCCCAATCTGTCATGTCAGGGTTTTTTAATTGGTTTTGTTTTTATATCTTGTGTATTATTCTACATCCCCTTATGAACAAAGGTATATCCATTTTTCTGGTTTTTGTTGCTTTGTTTTATAGCATTCCATCCCTTACCGCACAAAAAAGTTTTATCAGGGGAAAAGTAATAGAAAAGGAAACCAGAGACGTTGTATTTGGCGCATTAGTTTTACTCAATAACAAAAATGCGGGGGCAACGGGAATGGATGGTGATTTTCTGATCCAGACGACCCCAGGTGCTTATACACTCGAAATAAACATGATCGGACTTTCTTCATACAAACAATTGCTTTCGATCCCATCCAATGATACCGTAACTGTTACAGTGGAGTTGCTTCCCGGAAAGGCACTGCTTGATGAAGTGGTAATCAGTGCCGGGCGTTATGAGCAAAAGTTAAGCGATGTAACTGTTAGTATGGAGGTGATAAAACCTACTTTGGCTGAAAATAAAAACACCACTTCACTCGATATCCTAATGAATCAGGTACCAGGTGTAACTGTTGCAGACGGGCAGGCTAGTATAAGAGGTGGGAGTGGCTTTAGTTACGGGGCTGGCAGCCGGGTATTGATGCTGGTTGACGAAATGCCGCTGATTAGTGCCGATGCCGGAGATATTAAATGGAATTACGTGCCTCTGGAGAACATGGAGCAGATAGAAGTAATCAAAGGGGCCTCTTCTGCCCTTTTTGGCAGCAGCGCCCTTAACGGTGTTATTAATTTAAGAACGGCCTACGCTAAAGAGAAACCCGTTACATCGGTAAGTATGTTCGCGGGTGGTTACGATGCGCCAAAACACGGACAATATAAATGGTGGACGGGGAGCCGTATTCAGCAGGGGCTAAATTTCTCACATGCCAGTAAACATCAAAACCTCGACCTGGTACTGGGAGGGCATCATTATGACGATGAAGGATACCGTTATAAAGAAACCGAAGAACGCCAGCGGTTTAATGCCAATCTACGGTATAACTTTCAAAAGCGCCTCAAAGGACTTTCCGTTGGTGTTAACACCAATATGATGCAAACCAATGGCGGGCTCTTTTTCTTGTGGCACAATTACGATAGCGCATATGTTCCGCAAAATTTCGACATTCAGAATTATCAGAACCAACGTTTTAACATTGATCCTTATGTTACTTACTTTTTTGCAGGTAATAACAAATTAAGTTTAAGAACCCGGTATTTTCTTACTAAAAACAGTAATAATAAAAACCAAAATAGTACGGCTGAATTATACTATAGCGAATTCCAATACCAGAAACGTTTTACTAATAATCTGAACCTGACTGCCGGATTAGTGTATATGGAACAACAAGTATTTGGAGACAGTCTGTATGGCCGACGCACAGGGTATAATAAAGCGGGTTATATACAGGTAGATAAAAAATGGTTTAACCGTTTAACCCTTTCTGCCGGCTTACGCGGCGAAGATTATCAGATTGATACGGCCCGCAGTCGTTATGTGCTAAAAAGCCCCTTAGGGCAAAACCAGTTGCCATTTGTACCGGTAGCCCGCTTTGGCTTAAACTTTCAGGTTTTACAATACACAAATATCAGAGCCTCGTTCGGGCAAGGGTACCGTTTTCCATCTGCTGCCGAAAAATTTGTTAGTACAAGCGTAAGCGTATTAAAAATTTATCCTAATCCTGGCTTACAGGCCGAAACAGGGCAAAGCACCGAAATAGGTCTTAAACAGGGATTTAAAATTGGCGATTTTAAAGGATTTGCCGACGTAGCGTATTTCTGGACAAACTACGATAACATGGTAGAGTTTGCCTTTGATTATTACGGTAACCGTAACATGGGTTTTCTCAGGCTCGACTCCTTCGGTTTCCGTTCACAAAATCTGGGCAAAGCAGTTATCAATGGTTTTGAAACCAGCATTAACGCCATGGGAAAAATCGGACCAGTTAACATTACGCTTTTTGGCGGCTATACATACACAAACCCATTTAAACCCGATTTTAACCCTTTAGTTGACACGTTAGGATTACCGGGAATAAAAACATTAAAATACCGCAACCGTCATTTAGCCAAAACAGATGTTCAACTCGAATATAAATGGTTTGCGATTGGCTACAGTTGCCGCTATCAAAGCAAAATAGAAAATATTGACCGTCGTTTTGTAATGGGGTTATTTGCGGAGTTAGATCCCAGTTTCGATGTGGATTTCGCCCCCTGGACCATTTTACCGGGATTGCGCACCAATTTCAGCCGCTTTCAAAAAGATGTGTTTATTCAGGATTTAAGAGTATCTGTTAGCCTCTGGAAACACATTAAATTAAGTTATATCGTTAATAATTTCACTAACGAAGAATACCAGACACGACCTGGCGATGTAAGACCGCCTACCCAACACATCGGCCAGTTAAGTTTTAAATTTTAAGATCATGATAAAGAGAATTTTTTTATATACCAGCCTGTTGTGTCTTAATAGTTTTTATATGTTTTCTCAGAAAGAAATAACCGTTATGTTTTATAATGTGGAGAATTTTTTCGACACTATGGATAACCCCAAAACCAGCGACGAGGAGTATTTGCCGGGAAGTCCGTTAAAATGGGATGAGCAGAAGTATAAAAATAAAATGAGCCGCATATCGCAGGTTATTGACAGTTCAGTGGCCGGCAAGGCACTGCCCGATATTATTGGATTTTGCGAAATAGAAAATAAACAGGTATTAAACGATCTGGTTCTGAAAACGCAATTAAAAGCCAGAAACTATACGGCACTTTGTACAACGGGCCTTGATGAGCGAGGCATAAATGTTGGGTTATTATTCGACAAAACACTGTTCGATTTTCAGGATGTAAAAGAATTAAATGCTACTAACCCTGCTTTGGGCGAATATAAAACACGAAATATATTATTTGTTACGTTGAAACACAAAATCACGATGGATCCTCTTTACCTCTTTGTGAATCATTGGCCCAGCCGTAGAGACGGAGAAAAAGAAACCGAACCCAAACGCCTGTACGCCGCCAAAATTGTAAAAGCAAAAGTGGACGAAATTCTTAAAACCAATCCGCAGGCCAAGATCCTCGTCATGGGCGATCTTAACGACTACCCTACTAATAATTCTGTTTACAGTACTTTGAGTGCTAAAGATAATATGAATAACGCCATCCTTTTTAACCCATTTTATCAACTCCATAAAAAAGGACAAGGGACTCATGCCGGAAGAGAAGGATGGTATGTGTTTGATCAGATTATTGTCAATAAGGGATTGTTTGGCGCCACCAAAGGACTTCAATACAAAAACAATCAGGCATTTATTCTTAAAAAAGATTTTGTGTTGTTCAAAAACAAACGAACCGGAGAAGAAAAACCTAACCGCACCTATGGCTCAGACAACAAATATTATAATGGGTACAGCGATCATCTGGCCATTTACATTAAACTGAATTATTAGTCTTTTTGTACTATAAATCCATTTTAACGGGTTAGTATGTAAAGAATTGTCCCGTTTCCGAAGTTTTGGAAAAGGTACAATTCTTTCAAAAATGAACGTTATAACCACGGATCGCCTACTATTGCATAATTTTAATTTAAGGCGCGCCACTCACAAAATAGAACAGCCTAAAACAAAAACGGTCGCCTCAATTTCTGAAGCGACCGTTTGCAACAATCCTGCAAAAAATTAAATCTTACGGATATCCAATTCCTGAATAATATTTGTAGCCCCACCCAATTTTTCAACCACAAACAACAGGTAGCGTACATCTAAGCAAATTGTACGGTTTAGGTTTTTATCAAAAGCGATTTTGTGACTTAGTGCTTCGTAGTTACCATCGTAAGCCAAACCTACCAATTCTCCTTTATTGTTAAGAACAGGAGAACCTGAATTACCACCTGTAATATCGTTTGTTGTAATAAACGACACCACTATATCGCCAGCACTCTTATCCACGTATTGCCCATAATCCTTATTCTTGGCTAACTCCAGTAACTTTGACGGCACATCAAACTCATAATCTCCCGGTTTGTATTTTTCTAAAATACCATTTAAAGTACAAATGTGGCTGTACTTTACCGCGTCGCGGGGTTCGTATGACTTCACATTGCCATAACTTACGCGCATAGTGAAATTTGCATCAGGATACAGCTTGGTTTTATTATTCATTTCCAGAATCCCTTTCAGGTATTTACTGTTTAACGCAAAGTTTTTAGCTGTAAATTCCTGGTACAACTTACCGTAGTTACTATAATTAGTTGTAAAAGCAGTAGCGGTTTTATAAGCAATGTCCTTATGTAAAACAGCGGTATCTGGTTTTTCAATAAAGGCTTTCCATTTAGCCTCATTCAACAAGATGCTATTTTCGAAAAGCGCTTTACTAAAGTTGGTATAAGTTACATCACTATTTAAGTCGCCATAACCCGCTTTAAGATCATTAAAGAAGTTTTTAGGTTGCTGGGTCGCATCCACGTTCTTATAGAACATCTGAAGAACAGAGGCCACAATATTACGATCTGAGGCAATATTTTCCGATTTAAAGAATTTTTCATACTGTGCTTTAGCCCCATCAATAGCAGTTGTAACGTCAGTTGGTTTAGCGGTAGCGTTACTCAGCGCATTGTCCAATCCTTTTAACCCGGCGGCCATGGCTAATACAGGCGAACCCAAAATACCTTCGTTAATATAAACCCTGTGTTTAGCGTAAGGCTGCCAGCTGGCATATACTTTTTCTAATTCTGAAAAAATAGTCTCATACTCTGATTTCCCTTTTGCCCAGGTTAAAAACGCGGCTTCCTGCTGTTGTTTTTGTTCATACACTTTATATTTAAGCAACTGCTTACTCTCACCATCAAAAAATTTCCAGTAATTGGCAACATAAGCATAGTTACCTGCCAGTTGAATTTTAACCGCCGGATCGTTTTTCATTTCGTTAAACATGTGCTTTAAACGTACATCACGCAACGCCACCAGATTCGGATTCTCAATATCTGTTTTAAGTTTTACACCATAGCTGGTTTCGTAACGGTTTGTTCCGCCCGGGTAACCAAAAATCATGGTATAATCTCCGTCTTTTAGTCCTTTTACCGAAACAGGTAAAAACGATTTGGCATTATAAGGAATATTATCCGCCGCATACTCTGCCGGTTTTCCTTCCTTTGACATATATACCCTGAAAATGGAAAAATCACCTGTGTGGCGAGGCCACTCCCAGTTGTCTGTATCTCCGCCAAATTTACCAATGCTCTCCGGTGGTGTACCAACCAAACGTACATCTTTATACCGCAGATAGGTAAACAGCAAAAACTGGTTGCCTTTAAAAAAAGAACCGATACGGCCCTCATAACCAGTATTCAATACCATTTTGTTAGCCAGTTCAGCCAGAATCCCTGTTAGTTTGGCATTTAACTCTTCGGGCTTAATGGTTTTAATGGCTTCGTTTACCTGAGCTGTTACGTCCTCTATTTTTACTAAAAACTGCGCGTGTACACCTTTCGCATAAATTTCTTCCTGCTTGGTTTTGGCCCAGAACCCTTCTTTAAGGTAGTTATGCTCTACACTGCTGGCCGCCGCAATGGCATCGTAACCACAATGATGGTTTGTAAAAATCAATCCTTCTTTACTTACAATCTCTCCGGTACATCCACCACCAAAAATAATAATGGCGTCTTTAATACTGCTTTTATTAATACTGTATAGTTGTTCCTTGGTTAGTTTAAGCCCCTTTTTCACCATATCGGCATATACTTGTTCGCCAAGTAAATGAGGTAACCACATCCCTTCATCGGCTTTTACCGTTCTGGTTAAAAATCCCAATACCAACAATCCGAAAACAATAATTTTTTTCATTATAGGTTTTATTTTAAGGGCACAAAAGTAAGCACATATTACCCAACATCATACTTTTTTAGATAAATAAAGTTTAACGACTATTCACAGGCACCGTTTAACAGACTAACCCCTGCTAATCAATCATTTAAGTTGTCATTTCCTCCTCTTGAAAATCGGAAAATCGGAAAATGAATGCGAAATATCATAAACCTATACCCTTCTTAATATACCAAACCTGCCCTGATATTGGGGAAAATGTTTTCTCAAAAGGTCTATTGGGTTTTAAAAGGAAAAGGCCATCCGTTGGGATAGCCTTTGTTTTACTTCGCTTTTTTAGCGGCTTTTTTCGGTGCGGCTTTAGCTGCACTTTTTTTCGCGGCGTTCTTTTTCGGACGGCTTACACCGTGAGTTCCGATATGAATTTTACCACGCTTGGTTTTTTTATCACCTTTTCCCATAATAAAATTTAATTGCTCAAAAATACATATTTATACTTTTCTCGCCAACTCTAATAGAACAGCTTCTCAAAAATATGTTTTTACCTTTACGTCAGGTTGAAAAACACTTTTCATAAACAGGAACGCCTTTGCAGTCAAACGCAAATTGATCTTTTATTTGCCAAAGGAACATCTGTAAAAGCCTATCCCCTCAAAGGCATTTATCTCGAAACAAGTCTTGAAAATGCTCCTCCCGTAAGAGTTATGATTGTGGTGCCCAAACGTCTTTTTAAACGGGCTGTGGACCGGAATCTGCTTAAACGCCGTATCCGGGAAGCCTACCGCCTTCAAAAAAACGAATTTTACACCCGTCTTAATGGCAAACAAATTAATCTTTCTATTCTTTATATTGCCCGCGAAACAGTTGATTATCATGCTGTTTTTAAAGGAGTCCGGAAATTGCTTCTTGCTGTTAGCCCTACCGCTTCACAAACCGAAACCCCTATTGCAAAACAAAATAATACTTCCGGAATAACAGACTAACATCCAAATTCTCGAATAAATCTGTGAGTAAAGAGGCTTCCTTTACTATATGGAAAACAACAGCTTTTTTACTACTTTTGATATGCAAACGGCAACACTAAAAACGAACCGTGCGCAATTATTCTGCTTTATGAAGAAAAAACTTATAGTGTATGCCAGTATATTAATTCTGACCATTAGTGGACTGGCCTTTATTCCCGATTATTTTGAGATCAGCAAAAACCTCGATATTTTCAATTCCATTTACCGTGAATTGAACATTGCTTATGTGGATGATACCAAACCAGGGCAATTAATGAAAACCGGTATTGATGCCATGCTGAACTCTCTGGATCCTTACAACACGTATTTTACTGAAAACGAAATAGAAGATTACCGTTATATGACCACCGGCGAATACGGAGGCATTGGCGCCATTATTGGTGAAATAGACAACAAACTCATTATCGTGGATCCCTACGAAGGATTTGCCGCGCACAAGGCAGGCATAAGAGCGGGCGACCAGATTACAGAAGTTAACGGCATTAACGCCATTGGCCGCCGATATGACGAAATAACCGGACTACTGAAAGGACAGGCTGGAACTCCTGTAAAACTTAAAATCTTGCACCCGGGCCAAACCACCCCTGTAGAAATGAACCTGACCCGCGAAGAAATCAAGAATAAGGCTGTTCCTTACAGCGGAATGCTTGCCAACAATACCGGGTATATTAAACTGGTATCGTTTACCGATAATTGCAGCGGCGAAGTAAAAGAAGCCTTCCTGAATTTAAAAGGCAAAGGTGCCAAACAGTTTATACTCGACATCAGGGGGAATCTTGGTGGCTTGCTGAATGAAGCTGTAAACATCGTCAACTTTTTTGTTGAAAAAGGACAACCCGTGGTGTATACAAAAGGGAAACTACAGGAATGGGATAAAACCTATCTGTCGGTTAATAACCCAATTGATACCCAAACACCATTGGTAGTGCTGGTAGATCAGAACTCCGCCTCGGCTTCCGAAATTGTCAGTGGCGCACTTCAGGATTTAGACCGTGCCGTTATTGTCGGGCAGCGTACGTATGGCAAAGGACTGGTACAGCAAACAAAAGATCTGGTATATAATGCCAAGGTAAAAATAACCGTTGCCAAGTACTACATTCCCAGCGGGCGCTGCGTACAGGCCCTCGATTATTCCAATAAAGATGAAGAAGGACGTGTGGAAAAAGTACCCGATAGTTTAATTACCGCTTTTAAAACAAAAGGCGGTCGTGTTGTTTACGATGGAGCTGGTGTAATGCCCGATATTAAATTGGAAGAGCAACAGCCCAGCGATATTTTGGCGGCTTTACTTACCAAATACCATATTTTTAACTACGCTACCCAATATGCCGCCAAACACAGCAATATTAACGGCGGAAAAACATTCCACCTTAGCGATGCCGAATATCAGGATTTTCTGACCTACCTTAAAGACAAAGACTATTCGTACAAAACGGAAAGTGAACAAAAAATGATTGAATTGCAAAAGGCAGCCAGCGATGAAAAATATTTCAGCGATATTAAAAACGAATACGACCTGCTGGCACAAAAAATAAACGCCCGTAAAAAAGACGATTTACATAACCACAAAACACAAATTGTTCAGGCCCTCGAAGAAGAAATTGTATCACGCTACTATTTTCAGAACGGGCGCCTCGAATACAGCCTCACACAAGATCTGGAAGTAAAAGAAGCCATTAACCTGTTATCGGATGGCGCTAAAATAAAAACCTTACTTACTACCGTTGAAAAACCGAACAAACCTTTTAACCCTAAAAAGAAATTTTAATTTTTCGCTTACCTGAATCATGGATAACGTAAACGCTGCATTCAAATGGGAGTATGCCCCTGCGCCCGAGGCCAAAGACCACGCACGTATTAAAAAACAATACGATTTGTTTATTAATGGCCAATGGCAAAAACCAGCTTCTAAAAAGTACTTCGCAAGCTTTTCACCTTCTACCGAAGAAAAATTAAGTGAAGTAGCCGAAGCTAACGAAAAAGATGTAAATACAGCGGTAACTGCTGCCCGGACAGCTTACGACAAATACTGGAAAAAATTATCCGGTGCCGAACGCGCCAAGTACATTTTCCGCATTGCCCGCGTTATGCAAGAGCGCTCCCGCGAACTGGCCGTTATCGAAACCATGGATGGGGGCAAACCCATTCGCGAAAGCCGCGATTTTGATATTCCAACAGCGTCCAATCACTTTTTTTATTACGCCGGATGGGCTGATAAACTCAATTATGCCTTCCCTAACCGCAATCCGCAAGCCCTTGGAGTAGCCGCGCAAATTATTCCCTGGAATTTTCCTTTACTGATGGCTGCCTGGAAAATTGCCCCGGCTTTGGCTACCGGTAATACCGTAGTGCTTAAACCTGCCGAAAGTACACCGCTCACCGCGCTTAAACTGGCCGAAATTATTGAAGAAGCCGATTTGCCACCAGGCGTTGTAAATATTATTACCGGATTCGGGAAAACCGGTGCCGCTATGGTGAATCACCCCGATGTAAACAAAATTGCCTTTACCGGCAGTACCGATGTGGGCAAACTCATACAAAAAGCCGTTGCAGGTACAAACAAAAAACTCACCCTCGAACTGGGAGGAAAAGCCGCTAACATTGTGTTTGAAGATGCACCAATTGATCAGGCCGTAGAAGGTATCGTCAATGGCATTTTCTTTAATCAGGGACACGTGTGCTGTGCCGGATCGCGTCTGTTTGTTCAGGAAGGCGTGGCCGATGTGGTCATCCGTAAACTGAAAGAACGAATGGATACACTTATTGTAGGCGATCCACTCGATAAAAACACCGATATAGGCGCTATTAACAGTAAAGAACAACTCGAAAAAATTACATCTTACCTTAAAATAGGCGTAGAAGAAGGACTGGAACTCTATCAAAGCAGCCATTGCCACCTGCCCAAAAAAGGCTTTTTCTGTAAACCCAGCTTGTTTATTGGTGCCGCGCAAAGTAGTCGTGTGGCGCAGGAAGAAATTTTTGGCCCGGTGCTTACCATCCAAACTTTCCGCACCATCGAAGAAGTAATTGAAAAAGCCAACAACATTCCGTACGGTTTAAGTGCCGGTGTATGGACGGATAAAGGCTCCAAAATATTTAACCTAACTACCAAACTGCGCGCCGGTGTGGTGTGGGCCAACACCTATAATAAATTTGACCCTACTTCGCCCTTTGGTGGCTATAAAGAAAGCGGCTTTGGGCGCGAAGGCGGTTTACATGGGTTACACCCTTATCTGCGCTTTTAAACACACATGAATATTAGCCTGGTTCAAACCGATCTTATCTGGGAATCGCCTGCCGAAAATTACCGGCAGATGGAAAGACTGCTCGTACCCTTGCAAGCCGGACAAACCGATGTGATTGTATTACCCGAAATGTTTACCACCGGATTTACCATGCAGCCCGAGCGCCTGGCGGAAGCCGTGGAGCAGGAACTCACATTGAAATGGCTGCGTGTGACTGCAGCCGCTAAACAGGCTGTGATTACCGGAAGTGTGGCGGTTAATGAAAATGGCAATTATTACAATCGCCTGTTTTGGGTGCTACCTGATGGAACCTATCACGCGTACAATAAACGCCACTTGTTTCGAATGGGGCAAGAACACTTGCATTATACGGCGGGTGCTCAACGGCTCATTACCACATGGAAACATTTTCAATTTTGCCCGCAAATTTGCTACGATTTACGTTTCCCGGTTTGGAGCCGTAACCGTTTTCAGAAAACAGAAAGCCAGCAGGTGCAAGCCGAATACGATGTATTATTATATGTAGCCAACTGGCCCGAAGTGAGGCGTTATCCCTGGCGACAACTCCTCATTGCCCGCGCCATCGAAAACCAGTGTTATGTTATTGGCGTAAACCGTTGCGGCAAAGACGGGAATGGTGTAAATCACAGTGGTGACAGCCTTATTGTTGATCCACGCGGCGAAATACTACTCGAAGCACCCGAATACCAAAGCGGCGTTTTTACAGCTACGCTCCAAAAAACCCATTTAGACGATTTCCGGAAAGCGTTTCCAGCTGGCCTTGATGCCGACACATTTGATATAGCGCTTTAGAGCCTGTTTAAAATTTATATCATGAATTTGTTATAGCAGATTTTGGGCTCAGTTGAGGCGGATTTTGTAGTCATAGTTGGGGCTAACTATGTCGAAAAATCCAACGAAGAATGAGCCAAAAAGATGCATAACAAAGAAATCAGATAAAATTTAAACAGGCTCTTAGTATCTCAGAAAACATGCGCTTTTGTTTTTCAGGCGCATCCACGTTTCAACCCAAATTACCTTTTCCAAAGTTCGCTACTTTGGAAAAGGTAATCCCGCGCTCCGTGGCCGGGCTTTTCGCTATAGCCTGCCCGTCCTTTGCGGCTTTTGCAGCGGCTGCGGAGGCTTCTGAGGTCGCCGCCTCGCCAGCGCAAAATCACGCAAACGCCCGTGCAGGGCTGCCGCTTCAATCCCTATGCGATGGGTTCCGGAACCTCTATTGTTTTAAATAAAATGATGCGTGACTTTTACACGTATAGTGATGGTGCGCCCTTTACAAAAAAGAATACCACTAAGCAATAAAAAAATGTATCAGGCTTTTCCCGATGAACTCATCAGGTAGTTTTTAATCAGTTCGTCCAGGTCACCATCCAGCACCCCTTCCGCGTCCGTAATTTTTAATTCGGTACGATGATCGTTCACCATTTTATAAGGATGCAACACGTAACTACGGATTTGCGACCCCCACTCTATCTTCATCTTTCCGTCTTCCACCGCTTGTTTCGTTTCATTACGCTTGCGCATTTCCAGTTCGTATAACTGCGAGCGTAACATTTGTAACGCGCGTTCACGGTTACCATGCTGCGAACGTTCAATCTGGCAGACCACTACAATTCCGGTAGGTTTATGCAGCATCTGCACTTTGGTTTCCACCTTGTTTACGTTCTGTCCGCCCGCACCCCCGCTTCGCGAGGTGGTTACTTCCAGATCGGCTGGTTTTATATCAATTTCAATGGTATCGTCCACAATCGGGTACACATACACCGAAGCAAAACTTGTATGGCGCTTGGCATTGGCATCAAACGGACTGATACGCACCAAACGGTGCACGCCATTTTCACCTTTGAGGTAACCATAGGCGAACTCGCCTTCAATTTGCAGGGATACCGATTTAATACCCGCTACGTCGCCCTGATTGTAATCGAGTTCACTAACCTTAAATCCTTGTTTCTCGGCCCACATCAGGTACATGCGCATTAAAATACTGGCCCAGTCGCAACTTTCGGTTCCGCCTGCGCCCGCGTTAATCTGCAACACACAGTTCAGCTTATCTTCATCGCTGCGCAGCATGTTTTTAAACTCAATATTTTCGAGTAGTTTATATGTTGCGTCAAACTGTTCCTGAGTTTCTTTCTCTGTTGCATCGCCCGATTTAAAAAAATCGTATAGCGTGCTCAGGTCGTCCACCGAACGGGTTAAATCATCGTAAGCGGTAATCCAGACTTTTTTCGATTTTACTTCGTTTAAAACCTGTTCCGCTTTTTTAGGATCATTCCAAAAATTAGGGTCTATCGTTTTTTCTTCGAGTTGCTCTAACTCGCCTTTCTTACGATCGTAGTCAAAGAAACCCCCTTAACGCCGCATGGCGATCCAAAACATCTTTTAATTGATCTGTTGTAAACATAAGGCTGTAAAGATATGTATTTTTTTGAAAAGGAAAAGTTGGTTAAATGTTTTGGAGAAGAGTGTATCCATTTTGGAGTTAGGAATCATACATTTTCTAACTTTAAGGTCGTCAATTTGCACTCTTTAAATTTTTCATATTTTCATAAGGCAGCAATCAATCTTCTACTATTGTTAGCCATTGTGCTTGAGGTCAGAGGGCAAGAGCATACTGATAGCATCATTTGTGTTTACTTTCATAAAATGAGTGACACCGTAATAGTTATTAGCAGTGGTTTTGGGAGCAGAGATAATAAAACTTATGATTTACTAAAAATACACTTAGGTGCTGACAGAACACTCTTTCAGGCACCAAACAGAGCATTTCCAATAGCACAACTGCCTCAAATTACCGACTCGATTAAAAGATTCCCATATTTATCAGGAATAAATGTATCTGAAAAGTGCTTACATCGCATTGAAAACATTCCCTCTGGTAAAAAACAGAAAACCAATTGGGGCTATTTTGAAACATATACCATTAAAGATATTCGCTTATTTGAAAATGATACAGTTTACTATGATCAAAAAAAAGAGAAGTACCATTTTGAAAAAAAACATTCCAAAGAAAGCGCGCTTAAAGCTTTTTACTCCCCAAATACTTTTGTCTGGCAAGCAAGAGACAAACGGTTGACTTTGTTCTGGTTTATAAAAATGAGTTCCTACTTTGATACTGAAGGAAATGAGGTGGTTACCAAAAGTTGGAAAGTAGAACTAAAATAACGGTTCCTGAATAATTAGAAACACGACTTTAAACCGTTAAATAATCCTATTTTCAATTATACCATGCTGTCTGGCTTACCCGATTATTACTGCTTTCGGTACCTTTGTATGTAAGTGAAACGTTAAATACTTACGTGTCACAAAACAGTAACATGAAACTATCCTTTGATCTTGATGATTTACTTATTCCTGGAACAAAACGGTTTGACGTTGAACCGCAAGGGTTATTTCATAGATTACTGGGCACAGAACCTTTACGGGCAGGAACCGTTTCCCTTTTTAGAGCACTACGTTCAGAGGGGCACCAGATTTACATTTATACCTCTTCGTTTCGTAGTCCCGCTAAAATACGGTTGAATTTTCTTATGCATGGTTTGCGTTTGGATGGCATATATAATAAACCGATACATGATCAGAAACTTAAAAACTATCGCTTGTCGTGTTCAAAATACCCGCCCATGTTTAATATTGATTTGCACATTGACGATTCGGAAGGTGTAAGAACAGAAGCTGAACGTTACCATTTTAATGTTTTGGTAATTGATGAAAACGATAAGGACTGGACCACTACCGTACTACGAAATATCCATCACCTTAGCGCCTCATTTTATTTTTAGATTAATCTTATTCTTTGCAGGAACCCCATCCGTGAGGGACAGCAGCGGCAGCCTTGCGCAGGGCGTTGCGAGTCAGCGCACCGTGGCGGCGGCGCCCGCAGGAAGCCCACGCACACGGATGCGATGCCGCAACGCGCCAGCAAGCTATAGCGTATGGCCCGACCCCAACCAACAGGTATCCGTGTTTTTTAATTGTCAATTGACAATTTATCAATTGTAAATTTTTTATGTTGTGTTGGGGACACGGCCTGATTGCTTTTTAGACATTTGTCCTATACACCTGAAGCGCAATGCTGCAATTTTGTTTAAAAAAATGAAACAGAACATCCTGATTATTAATGCTCACCCGAATACCGATTCGTTTAATACCGAACTGGCTAAAGCTTATAAAGCGGGGGCTTTACTAGCCGGCGCGCAGGTTAAAGAAATTGTAATTGCTGAACTGGCTTTTGATCCGAACCTTCAGTATGGTTACGCTCAGCGCATGGAATGGGAACCGGATTTAAAGACCGCCTGGGACAATATACAATGGGCCCATCATTTGGTGTGGGTGCACCCGGTATGGTGGGGAGGGTTACCGGCTATTGCCAAAGGATTTATTGACCGTGTGTTTTTACCGGGGCTCGCGTTTAAGTTTGAGCAGGGTAAAGTTTTCTGGAAAAAATTACTGAGTGGCAAAAGCGCTCATATTATTACTACGCTCGATCAACCCGGCTGGTTTTATAGTTTGGCGTTCGGTAAGCCCAGCGTGAATCAACTGAAAAGATCTACACTTCAGTTTTGTGGTGTTAAACCGGTGCGGGTAAGTTACATTGGTTCGGTAAAAGGCGCAGATGAAACAAAGCGTAAACGCTGGCTGGAACAGGTAACACAAATGGGGCGGCATTTACGGTAGGTAGGATGATTCATAAAAGAATACTAAATCCGTTTTTGTTAAAATAAATACAATTTTTTGCCAAATCAACAATACGGTTGTATCTTTAATACTAGATTCACTTGTGAATTTTCAACACCAAATACCTCTAATACCATGAGTGCCGAAACAATTGAATTAAAAATTGATTCCGCTAAGAAAAAATCGGAAAAAATGTATAAATCAGAGTATTCCTGGCAGGAAGAAGTTGATGATTTATTAGATCGGATGAATCAGTTGAATAAACTTTTATGCGACCTGCATGCTCTACTTTTAACTATTAGCTTTGAGTTGGAGAGAGATGCCGAAGGTTTTAAAAAGTCAGAAAAAGCACCTGCGGGGATTAAAGCTCTAACTACCATCATCTCTAAAATTTTAATTTCTGTTCGGAAATCAAATTTATATCCGGGAGTAAAAACCACTTACAATACTATAAAGACTGAAAATAATTACCTTAAAGAACTTTTGCACGACCGTAATGTTAGTCTTGATTTGGAAGGGGATGAAGAAATGCAGCAAATTATCTCGGAAACAATTTTGGCGGCTAAAAAATGACCGTTTATTGTACGCCTCAATTTGAGGATAATATAAAGGAACTTCAAAAAAACAACTCATACTCAAACATCTTAAAAGATGTGTGCAGTTACTTTAATGACAAAAACGTACAGGAATTGCACTTGACTCGGGATATTATACAAAACATTGCCGGAAAATATAGCTTAAATAAATTCCGGATAATGAACAGTAGCATGAATAAAGGAAAAAGCGGTTCTTATCGTTGCATCAGCGTGGTTATGGTTGATTTGGATTCGATATACCTTGGCAGAATTTATCCTAAGACCGGTGGAGATGGAATAGATAATCTTTCAAAAGAAGCGTATAAAGACATAGCAGCTTATATAAAAGACTGCATTAAAAGTAAAAGTCTAAAAAAACTATGTCCCAAAGAATGTATTTTCAAAAATGAACCATCTTAAACTGAATTTCACGTAAATTAAAAACCCCTGAGCTAAATGGTTCAGGGGTTTTTGTTTTTAAAATGATTCGTGTATTATTATTTACGATCGCCGAACAGGCGTAATAAAAATAAGAACAGGTTAATGAAATCGAGGTAAAGAGTTAATGCGCCCATAACACTTAACTTGCGGGTTAAGGTGCCGTCGAAACCAACCTGTTGCCCCATGTTTTTAATTTTTTGTACATCGTAAGCAGTTAATCCGGTAAAGATGATAACTCCTAAAATAGAAATGATGTAATCCGCTGTTTCGCTTTTTGTAAAAAAATTAATTAAAGATGCAATTACAATACCGATAACGCCAATCATTAAGATATTACCAAGCTTGGTTAAGTCAGTTTTAGTTGTGTAACCGGCAATGGCCATTATAGCAAACAAGGCACTGGTACTTAGGAATACTTTTACGATAGAACCAATACTGTACACCAGAAATATAACGCTAAACGTTACGCCATTGATAATGGAATATGCCGCAAAAAGGCCTATTAAAGCGCCGAAAGACAATTTTTCGAAACGGGCACCCATTACCCATACAAAAATGAGGGGGGCAAATAATACAATATAAAATACAATGCGGTTAGAAAGTAACATGGACAATAAAAACTCACTGTTCGCAAAACCAAGCGCTGTAAGTGTGGTTAACAACATGGCCAGTGCCATCCAGGCAAAAGAGCCTTTCAGTACCGCGTTATCACTCACTACTGTGGCAGATTCAATATTGTTTACGTTTGTACTTCTGTAATTCGTTTCCATAGGTTTTATTTTTGTTGCTTAAAGATAGCAAAAACTGTTGGCTTCAACAGAATTAAAAGTGTTTAATTTTCTAAAATCTCTACCTCCACCCTGCGGTTGGCTTCCTGTTGCCAGGGCGGGCCATTTTCCGGGTAAAGCATATCCTGACAATCTCTTCCGTCGGTGATTACCCGTTCTTTTACCGCTATGCCATTCTCCTCCAAAAACCGCTTTATAGCCTCCGCCCTGCCTTTTGACAGTCCCTTACTTCCACCTTTGTAATTAGACGGACCGCATCCGTTGGTATGCCCTATGATTTTTATTTTAAGCCGTTCATTCGTCTTTAACATCCGTACCAGATTTTTAAGGGCGGGTTCCGACGCCTTTACATACAGATCCTGATCCGGGAAAAAATTAATGGCTCCCACACTTTGCTTACTCCCCTTTTTAAGGGTTGCTAATGACTGAATCTGTGGTCGGGTAACCAGCGTATCATCAACGGTAAACTGCCGCGTAAAAAAGAAATGATCGGGGCTGTAATAATGCACGGTGTATTTATTCTTTTCGCGTAAGAGGACATTGAGTTTGTACAGGCCCAGGCTATCGGTTTCTGCTTTGGCCACTTCGGCTCCAGCCGCATTGGTAATCCGTACTTCTCCTTTCAAGCCTTTATTGTTTTCATCCACTAACTGTCCCTTTAAAACTACGGCCTTCTCGAAAAAAATATCAAGTATAAAGCCTTCTCCCTGTTCATATACATTGTCTATGGCTAAAAGGTAAGTGTCGCCTTTTTTAACCTGTAAACTTTTACTATAAGCATCGCGTACACCTTGTTTAATCAGTTCTGAAGTAGCCGTGGCTTTCAATCCGGTAATCCCTTCGAGTTCTTCCTTATCGCGTGAGATATTGGCCCGTATGGGCTTACTGTTTCGGATGTAGTCGCAGGCGTTGCTGTCCTGCTGCGTAAACAGCATAAAATCGTAATCGTCGTCCTTTTTTAAAGGGCGTATCGTAAAACATAAATTTCCATCTACTTTAAACGCAAGCTGATGCCAACTGCTATTATGCTCTTTTTCAAACGCGTACCCCCCATTGGATGCGTTTACCCGTATTTCGTTTTTTCCTCCTCCGGAAGGCGCTTTTTTATACTCGATGCGCCGGGGTCCGGTTACCACAATTTTTTTCGCCTCGGCGCAATCGGCTCTGGCGCTGCTGGTGTCTGTTATCTGCTGTGCAAATGCAGGATTAAGCCCTATACATGCCGCTAACAAATAAAACCACCTAAAACGTAAATGTTTAATCATTACAGATATAATACGACAGACCTGTTAGGTTACAGCCCCGTTTTTAATGCAGAATTTTAAAAATGAGTTCCTTCATTAATTCGCCATGGCCAACATTACTGTTATCAACTCCTTTTGATTTAAGGTCGTACTCTTTCAGATAACTAAAAATGTTTTTGAGTTTGCCGGTGCTGTAATTGGCCGCTGCTTTGGCATAGCCATCCACAAAAAACGGATTAACGCCCAATGCCTGTGCTGCCGCAAACTTTGATTTATCGGGTAAAAAATGAAATTTGAGAATTTTACTGAAATAGCCATACAACGAACTCAGCGTCATTACCAGCGGGTGTTCCTTTTCGTTGGCGGCAAAGTAATTTATAATGCGGTTGGCCTTTACAATATCTTTTTTGGCCAAAGCGTCCTGTAACTCAAATACGTTATAGTCTTTACTGATCCCAATATTGTCCTGCACCAGTTCGGCGCTTATTTCGCTGCCTGCAGGAATATTAATCACCAGTTTATCAATCTCGTTAACGATTTTACTGAGGTCATTCCCTAAAAATTCGGCCATTAAAAACGATGCTTTTGGGCCTATTTTATAGCCTTTCTCCGTAACAAAACTGGTAATCCAATCGGGTAACTGGTTATCGTAAAGCCGGGCAGTTTCCAGAAATACCGCATGCTTTTGGATGGCTTTTGCCAGGGCACTGCGTTTATCAATACTTTTGTACTTATAGCAAAACACAAGTATAGTGCTGCTTTGCGGGGCATTAACGTAATGCAGTAATTGCGCCGCGCCGCCACTGCTGCTTTTAGGTCCATCCTCATCTCCCCCGGCGCTTTTGTTCAGTTCCTTCAGGTTTTGAGCCTCCTTCACAATTACCACCTGATATTCACTCATCATAGGGAATTGTTTGGCCAGCCCCAGAATACTGGTTAAATCCGTGTCTTTTCCATACACCACGGTTTGATTAAACGAGCGGTCGGCTTCATCCAAGGCGTTATGTTCAATGTAATCGCTTATCAGATCAATGTAATAGGCTTCTTCGCCACACAGGAAATACACCGGTTTAAAGATTTTCCGCTTTAAATCCAGTAATATCTGATTGACCTCTTTCATGTGTTAAATGTAAGGAATTACAAGGACACGCGTTTGCCTGTCATTCTTCTTAAAAAATTTCCTTTGCAACGGCTTTGGTCATTTCAGACGCGCCCATGGTGTAAAAATGCAGACAAGGCACATTGGCTTTGATGAGTTCCTTGCATTGTTCGATACACCATTTAATACCCACTTCCTTAATTTGCTTTTCGTCTTTACAAGATTCCAGCGCTTCGTAAAACGGTTGTGGAATATCAATATGGAATATTTTAGGAAGGGTTACAATTTGCTTTTTGCTGCTCAGGATTTTTAATCCGGGAATAATGGGTACGTTAATACCCTGCTTGCGGCACTCTTCTACAAACTGAAAATACTTGTTGTTATCGAAAAACATTTGGGTAACAATGTACTCAGCACCGGCATCCACTTTTTGTTTCAGGTATTTTAAATCACTGATCATGTTCGGCGCTTCGAAATGCTTTTCAGGATAACCCGCTATTCCAATACAAAAATTAGTAGGCGCGGCATCCTTCATGTCGTTATCCAGATAACGCGACTCGTTCATGTCTTTGATTTGCTTTACCAAATCAAGCGCGTAAGCGTGTCCGCCTGGCTCCGGAACAAATGCAGGCTCAGTTTTTATAGAGTCGCCTCTTAAGGCCAGTACGTTATCAATACCTAAAAACTGGAGGTCAATTAACGCGTTTTCGGTTTCCTCGCGGGTAAACCCTCCGCATATAATATGTGGTACCGCTTCTACATCGTACTTATTCATAATAGCGGCACAAATACCTACCGTTCCGGGACGCTTGCGCATACTCACCTTTTCGAGGTAGCCACCTTCGCGCTTTTTATAAATATACTCTTCGCGGTGATAGGTTACATCCACAAATGCGGGCTTAAACTCCATCAGGGGGTCAATGCCGTCGTAAATACTTTGTATGCTTTTGCCTTTTAAAGGTGGCAGAATTTCAATAGAAAATAATGTACTTTTTGACTGGTTCAGTTTTTCGGTCAGTTTCATAACTACAACAGGATACGTTACAATTGAATGGATTGGTTAACGGCTTCTATACCCGTTACTTCGGGTACCGAACGTTTAATGGTTTCTTCTATCCCGGCTTTCATGGTCATGTGGCTCATATTGCAGGTTTTGCAAGCGCCCTTCAGCTCCAGTTTAACCACTTTTGCTTCAGTAATTTCCACTACTTCCACATTGCCGCCGTCGGCTTCAAGGTAAGGACGAATGGTATTTAAGGCCGCCTCAACCTTTTCGTGTAATGTTTGCATATATCATCAAAGATACAAATTGAATTTCGTTTTTCTACTCTTTAGGCCTCTGTTTCAATTGTTTGAAGGCTGGCATTACGGATGGCTACCTGTTGCGCCACATTTTGCGCCAGTTCCATAAACGTAAGTGCTTGCTCTGTGGCCTCCTGCAAAACAGCGGGACGTCCGGCATCAGCGGCCTCACGCACACTTTGCACCAAAGGCACTTGTGCCAGCAAAGGCAATGTTAACTCTTCTGCCAGATGTTTTACCCCTTCTTTACCAAACAGGTAATATTTATTTTGAGGCAATTCGGCAGGTGTAAACCATGCCATATTTTCTACAAGACCCAGAACAGGAACATTAATTTGCGGAAGATTAAACAAGGCTATGCCTTTACGCGCATCGGCCAGAGCAACTTCCTGAGGAGTACAAACCACTACCGCTCCTGTTAATGGTACCTGACTACACAAGGTAATTTGTATATCGCCGGTACCCGGCGGAAGGTCAACAATCAGATAATCCAGTTCACCCCAAACGGTATCATAAAATAACTGGCTCAACGCCTTACTGGCCATTGGGCCACGGAGCGCAATAACCTGATTAGGACCAGCTAAAAAGCCAACGCTGTTTAATTTTACACCATACGCTTCTACCGGTTTCATTTTACGCTGCCCGTTAAATTCAGCCGGACCTGGCATCTCTTTCTCAACGCCAAACATAATAGTTTGCGAGGGCCCGTAAATATCAGCATCCACCAATCCCACTTTTGCACCCTGTCGGGCTAATCCCAAAGCCAGATTGGCCGCAATAGTACTCTTACCTACGCCTCCTTTGCCACTGGCTACCGCCACTATATTTTTAACATCCCGGAGGGTTGTGTCATCCTTTTCTTTTTTAGAGGTAACCGTCGCCGTCATGTTAATACTTACTTTAGCCTCTTTACTAACGTAATGCAGAATAGCATTCATACACGCGTTATGTATCATGTCCTTCATAGGACAGGCGGGAGTTGTAAGTACTACAGTAAATGAAATGTTTAATCCATCTACCTTTACATCCTTAACCATGTTAAGAGTTACCAGATCTTTTTTTAAGTCCGGATCATCTACATACCGAAGTGCATCCAGAACCTGCTGCGTAGTTATTTCCATAATTGCTGTGTAAAGTTACGACTTGTTTTGTTGTAATACCAGTTAAGCGGCTACTATAAATCTACTATCTGAAAAGGATCCAAAGGTAGCGAACCTACCAAAAAACAGAAAAGCCCCGGCGTTTTGCACCGGAGCTAATCAGCTAACTAACTAAACACAAATTATTTTTTTACTTCTTCAACAGCTTTAGCAGCAGCATCAGTAGCAGTAGCAGCAGCGTTAGCGGCAGCAGCAGCAGCGCTGTCAACAGCAGTAGAAGCAGCTTCAGTAGCAGCATTCATGCTAGCGTTGATAGCAGCAGCGATTGAATCCTGAATACGTTTAGCGTTTTCTTCCATTTTAGCTTTTTCTTCAGCAGAAGGACCACATGCAACGAAAGCAACTGACAAAGCAGCTACAGCGATAATTGAGAATACTTTTTTCATTTTTTAGAGTTTTTTATTTTAATTTTCTATTTATTCCTCAACCTTCAAAAAGGTAACCCCATTTTTTCCAAAAAAAATTCAATATTTATTTAAACTATTGATAATCAGCAATATAATTTTAAAAATAAAATGGGTTACAAAATATTTCCGGTTTTCTTCCCCGCTTTTGGGTTACCTTTGCAGCCTTAACGAATTAATCCATACAGGCATAAAGTATGTCTCATACAAAAGCACCTATTACAGATGAAGGATTTATTACCGGCCTGAAAAGCGGAGATAGTCTTGTATTAAGAGCCTTGTATAAAAAGTACTATAATATCGTTCTTAAACTTGTTGTTAATAATAGCGGCACACAGGAAGCGGCCGAGGATGTTTATCAGGAAACCATTATCGTTTTATACGAAGCGGTTCAAAAGCCTGAATTTAGCCTCAACTGCCAGTTGCAAACGTTTATTTACTCCATTGCCAAACGGTTGTGGTTAAAACAATTGCGTAAACACGGTCATACCGGTTTAATACGGGAAGATCAGGAAGAGCAGTTAGCCGATGTACAGACCGAAATGCAGGAACATTTGCAAAAAGAGGCCGACATCGAAAAAATGAATAAAAGCCTTGCCACTTTGGGCGAGCCCTGCGCCGCGCTATTAAAAGATTTTTACGTGTATAAACTTTCCATGGAAGCCATTTCGGACAAATTTGGTTACACCAATGCGGATAACGCGAAAAATCAAAAATACAAGTGTTTGCAACGCTTAAAAAAACAGTTTTTTGACACCAATAGTGTAGAAGCATGAGAAGTGTAGATTTATTTGACGCCTATTTAAACGGGCAACTGAACGCGGAGGAAAAAGCCCATTTTGAATGGCGGCTAAAAAACGAAGATGTATTTTCAAAAGCCTTTGAACAGCATAAAACCCTGCTCGATACGTTAACCACGTATTCCAAACGAAACGATTTAAAAAGCCAGTTAAAGCAATTTCATGCCGAATCATTTGGCAAAGACGCTAAAATTATTTCCATTAAGCAATCCAGTTTTATGGAGCGTTTCGGCAAAACCGCGTTTATTGCAGCCAGTACAGGTCTTGTAGCCGTGGTAACCACCATTGCATTGCTAAGTACCGGTGGCTATCTTCTTAAAAAACAAAGTAACGAAATTACTGACCTTAAACGCGAAGTGGTAGAGTTAAAATATTCTCAAAACGGCATTGTAACGGCATTTATTAATCAACCAACCAAACAGCGTTACGCGCCTGCCAACTTAGAGGGTAGTGGTTTTGCACTTAACAATAACGGATTTGTAATCACCAGTTGGCATACCATTAACGGAGCCGACAGTATTTTTATCGAAAACAAATTTACTGAACGCACACTTGCCAAAGTCATGATCAGTGATCCTAAACTGGATATTGCCGTTCTTAAAATAGAAACCGATACCGTTTATAAAGGCTGGAATGTTCCGTTTTCCTATTCAGGCAAACCATCCGATTTAGGGGAAAAAGTATTTACATTGGGCTTCCCGCGCAAAGAGGTGGTTTACGGAGAAGGGTCGCTCAGCGCACTTAGTGGCCACCTTAACGACACCACCATGTATCAGGTGTCTATTCCGGTTAACCCTGGTAACAGCGGCGGCCCGGTAATGGACGAGCAAGGTAATATTATTGGTATGATCCGCGGAAAACTGAGTAGCGCCGAGGGTACCAGCTATGCCGTTAAAATCAGTGATATCCTAAACTCCATCAATAGCAGCAAAACAGAAGGTTTAGTACTCAATACCTCAAAGAAAAGTTTAAAAAACCTGAAACGGGTTGATCAGATCAAAAAAGTGAACCCTTATGTATTTAACATCATGGTTTATAAAGAAAATTAATCCACTTCTCATACAAAAACGTAAAACCCCGGACAAACTCCGGGGTTTTGTTTTCCTGTTTCCTTAAACGGTTTTTAACGATATTCCGCCTGTTAGCGTATCATAAAGATGTTAAAGTCATTACCTTTGCCATTTATTTTATGAAAATCCTCTATACCTATCTCAAACAACATAAATCAATTTTGTTTCTGGCCCTGGTGCTGGCCGCTGTTAATCAGTGCTTTTCGCTTACGGACTCTATCATTACCGGTAAACTCATCAACCGCTTTGGTGAACCTCACACCCTGTTCGGTAACGACTTCAATTCCTTTTCTAAAAGTCTGGGATTATGGCTCGGACTTTCCATTGGCGCGGCCATGGTATCGCGGATCGCGAAAAATTTTCAGGATTATTTTACCAATATTGTCATTCAGCGCACCGGCGCCCAAATGTACACCGATGGTATTAAAAAAGCGTTATCCTTACCCTATAAAGATTTTGAAGACCAGCGCAGTGGTGAAACATTAGGTAAACTTCAAAAAGTAAAAACCGACACCGAAAGATTTGTAACACTTTTTATTACACTCATCTTTCAATCCATTATCGGTTTAATTTTTGTGATGGTTTATGCTATTAATATTAATCCCTGGCTGGGGCCGCTTTATCTGGCTACTGTTCCTGTAATTGCATCGGTAAGTTCGTTTCTGGGTAAAAAAATAAAAGCCATCAGTAAACAAATTTTGGGCGAAACCACTGCCTTAGCAGGCGCTACCACCGAATCGTTACGAAACATAGAACTGGTAAAAAGTCTGGGGCTGGTAGAACAGGAAGAAAAACGCCTGAACCAAACCACCCTCAAAATTCTTGGACTGGAATTAAAGAAAGTCCGCTTTATCCGTAGTTTAAGTTTTATTCAGGGAACAACGGTTCACCTAGTGCGTACCTGTCTGGTATTTGCGCTATACTGTTTTGTGTTTGATGGCGTTATAAAAATAGGTGACCTCATTACCCTTATGTTCTTTTCCTTTTTCATCTTTAATCCCCTGCAGGAACTGGGGAATGTTATTGCCGTTTATAACGAAACCAAAGCCAGCATGGATAATTTTTCAAAATTAATGAATAGTTCATCCGATACTATTCCTGCTCATCCAAGTCCGCTTGGCAATATTGAAACATTACGGTTTAACACCGTTGGTTTCCGCCACAATACCGCACCTGGTTACGCCGTAAAAGACATCTCTTTCTCCATCAAAAGCGGCGAAACCATTGCCTTTGTGGGCCCAAGCGGCAGTGGCAAAACCACACTCGTAAAATTACTGGTGGGTTTATACAAGCCCATAGAAGGCGAAATATTTTACAATAATCTTAACGCGCAAAATATTGATATTAATGAACTCCGCCATCAACTGGGGTTTGTAACTCAGGATCCTCAGTTGTTCAGCGGCACCATTCGCGATAACCTTTTATTTGTAAAACCCGATGCCAGCGATGATGAAATACTTGAAGTGCTAAAAAAAGCGGCATGTCATAATTTATTGAAGCGGGCCGATAAAGGTATTTACAGCACTATCGGAGAAGGAGGCATTAAAGTAAGTGGTGGCGAAAAACAACGTTTGTCTATTGCACGCTCGTTGCTGCGCAATCCTCAGCTACTCATTTTTGACGAAGCCACTTCAGCGCTCGACTCGCTTACCGAAGAAGAAATCAGTGAAACCATTCGTTCTATTTCCAGTCAGAAAAATCAAATCACCGTATTAATCGCGCACCGCTTAAGTACCATTATGCACGCTAATAAAATTTTTGTACTCGAACATGGCACTATTGTAGAGCAAGGCCAACACGAACAACTGCTGGAAAGCAAAGGCCTCTACTACGCTATGTGGCGTCAACAAATTGGCGAACGTAAAAAAACAACCTAAGTTCATTTACTGTATATTTGAAGCAACTACTTTCTTAAGGATGTCTTTGCTTCAATACCTTAAAACCCTTATTACCGTTTCACCTGAATTAGAACAGGCACTTGTTTCGGTTTGCAAAGAGGCAGCGTTCCCCAGAGGCCATACGCTTCTTTCCGCGCAGCAACGAACTACTGATTTACTATTCATTACCAAAGGTATTGTCAGAGGTTTCTATTATCTGGATGGCAAAGAAATTACCAACTGGTTTGCACAGGAACAGGAATTTGCCACCTGCTTTTACGCCTTTATTTCACAAACGCCTTCCTTCGAAAGCATTGAGGCGCTTGAAGACACTTCTGTCACCATCATTCCCTACGCATCGCTTCAAAACCTTTATTTACAATTTCCCGAAACAGAACGGATTGGCCGTCGCATTACTGAAAATTATTACATTAAACTCGAGGAACGTATTTTAAGTCTTCAGTTTAAACCCGCTAAAGAACGTTATCAGTATCTTACCGAACACCGCGCCAGCCTATTACAACGTGCCAGTCTTGGACAAATTGCTTCGTACCTTGGCATTACTCAGGAAACGTTAAGCCGCATACGAAGCGGAAACTAAAAGTATTCAGTTATACCAGATCCGCCATCACCATTTCTTTACAATCTGTTTGGGCGCCCGGGCGGGCTGCTACCGGCTCCGCTATCGCTACGGCTTTTTTTAACCTGCAAAGAACAAGCAGGTTAAAAAAGAGCTAAACCGTTCGCATCCCTGGCGCAGGGTTTAACTAAAAATAATGTTCCGCCTCATCCTGTTGCCTGATGTGCCGCATTGATACTAATCAGATTCCGTAAACGTAAAAGCATCGAACTAAAACTGACTTTCCTCATTCCGTAAACGCTTTACTTACCTCACTTTTGTATAAAAATTAGTCTATGCAAATTGAACAACTCTATACCGGTTGCCTGGCCGAAGCGGCTTACTATATTGAAAGCGAAGGCGAAGCGGCCATTATTGATCCGCTCAGAGAAGTGCAGCCTTATATTGACAGAGCCGCAAAAGACAACGCTAAAATAAAGTACGTGTTCGAAACCCACTTTCACGCCGACTTTGTGTCGGGCCATATAGACCTGAGCGCGAAAACCGGAGCAAAAATTGTATATGGGCCAACAACCATGTCAACCGGATTCGAAGCGCACATTGCCACCGACGGCGAATTATTTACACTGGGCAAGATTAACATCAAACTTATACATACACCCGGACACACCATGGAAAGTTCCTGTTTTCTGTTAACAGACGAAAACGGAAATGAAAAAGCCTTGTTTACCGGCGATACCTTGTTTATAGGTGATGTAGGACGTCCTGATCTGGCGCAGAAGGTAATAGCTGAATTAACACAGGAAAAACTGGCCGGTCATTTATACGATTCGCTTCGCCATAAAATTATGCCACTAAACGACGAACTTATTATTTATCCCGCACATGGCGCGGGCAGTGCCTGTGGCAAAAACCTCAGTAAAGAGCGGTTCGATACTTTAGGCAATCAAAAACGGACCAATTATGCCTTACGTCCCGGTTTAAGCAAAGACGATTTTATCAGCGAAGTACTTAACGGATTAATGCCGCCTCCCGGTTATTTCCCGCAAAACGTTTTAATGAACATTAAAGGTTATACCAGTATTGACACTGTACTGAAAAACGGATTACGAGCCCTGGACGCAAATGCCTTTGATGCCGCGGCTAAAGAAACCAACGCGCTCATCATTGATACCCGGCACGCGCAAACCTTCGCTAAGGGTTTTATTCCCGGCTCTGTCAACATTGGCGTTGATGGGAGTTTTGCCGTGTGGGCAGGAACATTAATTCCCGACATTAGCCAGCAATTACTGATTGTGGCAGACCCAGGCAAAGAAGAAGAAGTGATTACCCGTTTGGCTCGTGTGGGATACGACAATACCCTTGGTTATCTTTCCGGTGGTTATGCCGCCTGGAAAGAAAGTGGTAAAGAAACAGATCAAATTGTTTCAATAAGCCCCAACGAGCTGCTGCACAAAATGGAACAAGAGCACCTGTTATTGCTCGATGTTCGGAAGGCCAGCGAGTACAATAGCGAACATGTGATCGGCGCCATTAATGCACCACTTGATTACCTCACAGAAAGTATGCTGAAAATTGACAGGAATAAATCCTATGCCGTGCATTGCGCCGCGGGTTACCGGTCTATGATTTTTGTATCCATGCTTCGCGCTAAAGGCTATCAAAATCTGTTAGATGTTAAAGGTGGCTTTTCTGAACTAAAAGCCTCCGGGAAATTCAGAGTCAGCGATTACGTTTGTCCTACTACCATGCTCTAGCAACGGGCTTAACGTTACAGTAAATTATCACAAGCGTTATCAGCGCTATAATGCCGATACCACTTTCGGTACATCTATCCACTGTGGCTGACGGCGGTTAGTGGCGCTATCGCGGATACGGGAGCCGAGTTCCGCAGCAAGTTCCATTGCCATCTTCTTCATCGCATTCAAGTCACTCCCTTCATGAAGAATCAGCTTCCGGTTCTTATTATACACCAACGACAATTGAACCGTAGCTGATCCGTCAAAATCTTCTTCACTGCAAGCTTCACACTTAGCATAAAGCGTTTTAAAAAGGAGTATATAATCCGCTTTTGGAATTGGCTTACACCCATCTGAAAAGGTGAACACCGAAAACAAACGGCGATACGTTTTAAAGCAGTTTTTTTCCGTATCTAGTTTTATGCCCTGTTTCAGGAAAATATTAGATGCTGCATAATGTCCGTTTAATATCATATCCTTCCGTTTTACAAAATAGTTTGGTGTATCAAAGTTATAAAACCTTATCACACATTACAGCACACGGCCGTTCTGTTACAAATTATGTAACATTTGTAACCTATATTATAACCTTCCTCTTGGTACCTTTACATCACAAAATACTACATGCTATGTTTTCAGATTTTAAATACCATGCACCGCTCAGCAACGATTTAACTACCTGGCTTAAGGAAGGAGCCGTAGTAGTAGATGTGAGAACCCCAGAGGAATTTGTTACCGGGCACGTTAAAGGCTCTGTAAATATCCCTTTAGATGAAATTCCTGATCAGGTAGCTCAGCTAAAAACCTTTGCCAAAATTATAGTATGCTGCCGGAGTGGCGGACGCAGCGGTTCTGCCATGCAATACCTGAACAGAGAAGGCTTTACTAATATTGTAAATGGGGGCAGTTGGCAAAATGTGGACCGTAGTGCCAAAGAGGCGTAAACTCTGGAAGTAATATGTTTTTGCTACTATAACAGCCCTTATTTAAGAAAGGAGCGGCATTTACCTTCTTTATATTACCATTCAATTCTTTTATATCTTTGAATACTGTGATAGATACTGATAAAAAAACAGAACTAAGAACAAAACTGTCTAAAATTTTTGAAAAAGACCTTATTGATGATTTGTTCACCTTTGCGGAGATAACTTATCTTACAGAAGGCGAAACACTAATGGACTATGGTAAAAAAGTCAGTTTTTTACCGGTTATTATATCGGGGACCATCAGGGTCATGCGTAAAGACGAAGAAGGCAGGGAAATTTTGTTGTATTACCTCAGCGATAATGAAAGTTGTGCTATGGCCTATGCCTGTTGTATGGAAGCGCGCAAAAGTGAGGTAAAAGCAGTAGCCGAAGACAATGTGGAACTGATAAAAATTCCACACGAAAAACTCGATGAGTGGCTGGGTAAATTCCCCAGCTGGAAAAGTTATATCTTTAATAGTTTTGCGCACCGCTTTAATGAACTGCTAAAATCCCTCGAAAGCGTCGCGTTTCACAAACTGGATGAACGCCTGGTAAAATACCTCCGGAATAAAGCCAAAGTATCTGGTAAATCATCCATACAACTCTCTCATAATCAAATTGCGGAAGAAATGGGTACCAGCCGGGTTGTTATTTCCAGACTGCTGAAACAACTGGAAAATGACCACAAACTGGTTTTATACCGAAACGAAATTAAATTACTGAGTGGGTTTTAACTTTTGTCCTTTTTACCCCCATTTCGATCGCCAGAAAATGGCATCCGATTTCTCCTGTTTTTCAATTGAACCCCGATTATGCAACAAGCCTCATAGTAGATGCGCTATGGCATAATCTGGGTTGAACCATTATTTTGTTAAACCTGTGATTTTTTGATGATCACAGCGAATAATAGCATTAACTACTCCCACATACATTAACTAAAAAACTAAAACCATGAAAAAAACATCGAATCAAAAAAGCCATCTCCTTTGGCCAAGCGTATCCGCTTTACTCCTTTTTTTAAGTATCCTTAAAGCCCAAAGTCCCTACTTGGTGAAAGATCTTTTTCCGGGAATTAACTCAAGCATGGGTGGTTTCCCCAATACATTAACGGCAGTGGGTAATTCTGTCTTTTTCTCAGCCGAGGTTAACGCCACATCAGGCTACGAACTATGTTATAGTAACGGCACCGCCATAGGAACATACCTCGTTAAAGAACTAACTTCCGCATATAACACACTATTACAAGGCCCTCTGAATATTACCGCACTTAATGACAAAGTTTATTTCAAGGCTCTGCAGAATCAATTATGGCAAAGCGATGGCACATTCGCAGGCACTTTCAATATCAGTCAAACCAATTTCAGCTTATCTACACAATCAGCAGAATTAATTAGCAATGCTAACAAACTGTTCTTTGCAGGGATAACCAGCGCTAACGGAACTGAATTATGGGGACTTGGCAAAAATATGCCTCCTGGCATTATACGGGATATTAATCGCTACCCAAATGACGCTCATAATAGTTATCCGCGTTCTTTCATTAACATGAATGGGATAACCTATTTTCTGGCTGAATTTGCTGAACTTACCCAGCCCAATAATGTAGAAAGGTTTTATGGAGAGGAATTATGGCGCACCGATGGCACGTATAGCGGAACCTATATGGTAAAAGACATTTGCTCTGCCATAGGCGCTCCTCCGGGAAGTCGAGAAAGTTCTCATATTACAGAATTAACCGCTGTTAACGGAATTTTGTACTTCTCAGCATATACAAACCCGAATGGTTATGCTTTATGGCGAAGCGATGGAACAAGTTCCGGAACCTATATGGTAAAAGATATTCTTCCCGGTGGCCCCCAAATAAATGAAAGTAACCCCATTCATTCCTTAGTGAATGTAAATGGCACCTTGTTCTTTGCAGCAAATGACCAGATTCACGGCTACGAATTATGGAAAAGTGACGGAACAGCGCAGGGAACTATTATGGTAAAGGATATTAACAACGGAACGGCGTCCAGCCATGCCTTCGATATCAACAGAATTTCATCATACAAAGAACTTGTTGCCTATAATGGCAATGTTTACTTTTGGGCTCATGAGGGCAACAGTACCTACAAATTATGGAAAAGCGATGGTACTGCAAATGGTACCACTGTACTTAAAGAAGGCCTTTATATTTCAATCCAACCCTTTGAACACACATCTGTAGTTGCTAACGGCCACCTTTATTTTTCGGCTGCCGTTGCCGGAGGAGATCATGTACTATACAAAACCGATGGTACCACGTCTGGCACGGTTCCTTTAGGTGGTGGCAGAAACCCTAATTTACTCTGCAATGCCAACGGTATCATTTACTATGCGGCAGATGATAATCAACATGGCATTGAACTTTGGGCTTTAAATACATGTTCGTCGTTGCTCATCACCCAACAGCCCTATTCCCGAAAAGTATTCCGGTACAACCCCGCTTCCTTTAGTGTTCAGGCAACCGGCACATCCCTAACATTTAAATGGTTTAAAAACGGGCAACCGTATGGGGGGCTATCCGTAACAAGCAGTCAGGGCAGTACCATTACCATTCCGTCCGCTTCCATTAACGATGTAGGAGACTATAGTGTGGAGATAACCGATGGCTGCGGAAAAAAAGTAACATCTCAAATGGCAAAACTTTCTTTAAATGAACCGCTTTACAATCTGGAAGTGTTTGCCAAATTAAATACAAATGATGGGGTTTGTAATGAACTGGATGAACCATTTGCTCTGGTAGCATTTGATATCTATAACAACGAAGGAGGATCTTTTTTGGGGCATACAAACAGAACCGGATCGTTTACTATGCCGGTTTATGCCGGTGAATATACCGTTGTTCCCCGTGATCTTGGGAACGGACTTGTTCCCATTCCTGCGCAACTAATCTATACATTTCCTTCTTCTGCTCCGTCCGGTAATCAATTTTGCTTTATGTACGAATCTGTTAACTCCAGAATAAATTATACCGTACACCATCAGGGTTATTGGGAGGGAAAGAATGGCTATGTAAAGGTGTTCCCAAATCCTGCAAAAGATGTGTTGCATATTGAAATTCATGACGCGGATAAATCTACTACTGTTACTGTTTATAATATTCTTGGAGAGGTTGTATTGCGTCAGGATAACATCTCTGATGCTATAAATTTAAAAGGGGTTCTGCCTGGATATTATACTATACAAATCCTGAACGAGAATACAAAAATCGTAAAACAATTTATTAAAGAATAGTTTTGTTTTAACCCACATTATGCAATAGGCATCGTAGCGATCGGTGAAAGCCCAATAAAACAGGCGGTTGGTGAGTGAGGCATGGCTACCGCCATGGTGAAGGCGCCCACCCGGCGAAGTTTATTGTTCTGAAGAAATTTCGTCTCGTAGTGGTAAACGTGACTATGCATAACCCGGGCTTAACAACACATTTATAAAGGCTGTCTCAAAACCAATTCTTCTGGTCTTTTAGTCGCTAAAAAGCCCGCTAATCCTAACGATTGCGGGTTTTGTTTAAACCAGATATTATGAAAAAATTAGTACACTGAAAACTGTTCGCAACGAAACATCCAATAGTGGTATACTTAAGTCTCGGTCAAATAAAAGCAAGTAGCCCTGTTTGACACTATTACCTGCGTATTTTAGAATCGTCACTTTCCGAACAACGATTTAACCCAGTCTGTTAACCGTTTTACTTTTTCAAAATTTTGCTCAATAGCAGGAGCCGTAATATCACTTAATCTACCATCAGTAAGGGCTTTTGATAACTCAGGATAGATAACCGCGAAACTAGTAAACTCGTTATTACGGTTAATCAGTTTAGGCATATCATCCACATAAAAATCGTAACTTAACGTTTGTTTACGGGCACTTAAAAAGATAAACAAATCGTCTTCTTTAACATCCTGAATAATCTTAGTTTCCTTAAAATCTTCAATTTCTATATACCTGAAAAAACTTTTTTTACGATCGTTTAACAATGTGGAAAAAGCCGTTAATGTTTCAGTTGTTCCAAAAACTTTAACCTCATCGCCAACCTGTCTGGCAATTTTATTAATGTTTTGAATAGCCCTGTAAAACCCTGTTTCCAGTTCAGCGTTAGGAGACAAGATGATTTTAACCTGCTGATACGTGTTTAAGGGTTGTATTATTTTGGTAATAATTATACTCTGCTTGGATTTCGACAGCAGATTATCCGCTATGGTTCCAAATATAAAATTCCCTGTTCCCTGTTGTGCTTTGTAACTGATAATAATATCCGTAATGTTGTATGCCTTGGCTGTCCGTGCAATACCATCCACAATACTAAGGTCTACTTTTTTTAACACCTCCACTTTCCGGTCACCACTGGCTATTTGTTCTGCTACCCCCTCAATTACCTTACGCACTACATTTATTTTTTCATCAGCATCTTCATCATCCTCCACTATTGATAACGGATAAATGGGCTCCTGCGAATGATTATCTTTAATTAACAAGGCAAAATCAATAAGGCGATGAATATTTTCAGGGTTGCTTACCGGAATCATAATCCGTTCAACACGGTCATTACTGCGTTTAACAACATCCTTTTCTACAATAGCTATCTTACGTGCCGCGCGTTCACTGACAAACGAACTTACCATACAGGAAATAAGGATAAGTATAATGGTTCCGTTAATAACATTCTGATCAAAAAGATGAATATCGAATCCCACTTTAATAATAGCCAGTGTAGCCGCCGCATGAGAGACGCTTAATCCAAACAATATGTTTGTTTCATCACGGTTATACTTAAACAGCATGCCACTGAAAAGCGCTGCCAGGTATTTTGTTATTACCGCCACAAAACTAAGAATGCCCGCAAATATAAGCGCATCAGTCCCCTTCAGAAACAGTCCCAGATCTACCAACATCCCCGCGCTAATTAAGAAGAAGGGGATAAAAAGCGTATTGCCGATAAACACAATACGGTTCATTAAAATACTATTATGCGGAATTACTTTGTTCAATCCCAATCCGGCAAGAAACGCCCCGATAATAGGCTCCACACCTGCCAGTTCACTCAGAAAGCCCGCAATAAAAACCACAGCCAGCACATATATGTACTGCGAACTGGCCTGAGCCTCGATATTACGAAAGAACCAACGGCTCAGTTTGGGCAATACATATAAAGTAGAAAACACCAGTAACACTAAAGACACCAACATTCTTAACCAAAATGATCCGCTCATATCTCCGGTTACCAGATTTGTTATAACACCCAGTAAAATAAGCACCGCGGCATCCGTAATAATGGTTCCTCCAAACGCTACCTGCACGGCACGATTCTTAACAATACCCATATTGCTCACAATTGGATAACTTAGCAGAGTATGAGTACTGAACATACTTGCCAGCAAAAGGGATGACCAAAAGTTAAAGTGAAAAATGTACACGCAGACCAGATAACCAACGATAATGGGTATAAAAAAAGTCAGTGCGCCAAACAATATACTGTGACTCTTATTGTTTTTAAATTCCTGCATATCAATTTCCAGACCAGCCAGAAACATGATATACAGGAGCCCTGTTTTACTAAGCAATTCAAAACTGTTTGTACTTTCTATAATATGGAAAGAATTAGGCCCTATAATAACCCCTGCCAGTATAAGACCGATAATTCCGGGGATACGGATGCGCCTGAAAATTAAAGGAGCAAATAAAATAATGAGGAGCGTAAGCGCAAGAATAAGGACAGGATTTTTAACCGGCAGATATGCATTAAAAAAATTCTGCAACTGCATCCAATAGTTGGGGAGATCTGTCATAATTTAGAGTATCAGTCCAGATTGTAGCGGCCTCTGGTCCCTTTGAAAATATTTACACTCTTAGGCAACTTAATATCGTAACGCAAACCGGCGCCATAACATACATCCATAATATTAAACTGGTTCTTTCGTTCCATTTTTCCAACCCTCATCCTGTAAGTGGCAAAAATACTAAATCCTTTGAATGAGTGCTCCATGCCTGCCCCAACATTCGCCCCCAGCCAATTGGTATTTACCTGGCTTTGTACCGGGTAAAAGGCCTTCAGATTCATAAAATCATTTACGCCTGTAAAATAAGCTCTAAATGTATTATAACTTAGCCCAAACAGCGGATAAAACAAAGTTCGGGAACTTGCAAACTTAGCGCAGAGTTGTGCATTTAACTCATACGTATAGGCCTGAATATTTAACCAGGTCGGTTCTATGTTTAGCGTGTTAAACCGTGTTACCTCAGCAGTAAACCGCCAGTTTTTCCGCGAATGATATGTTATAATCCCTGTAAATCCATTAGCATCGTTCTGCTCTTTAATATTTCTGCTTAAATACAAAACGCTTCGTGTAACACCAAAGCCCACGCCAAATCGGGCGGGTTCAACCTCTCTTATCTTCCTTTTCTTGATAATGTTTGGCTGAGCATTCACCTTAAAAGCGAAACTTAATAACAAAACTATGTAAAACAAATTTCTCATCTCTATAACAAAAATATTAAACTTTAATTGAAATCCCGTACCAGTTATCAAGTCTTTACAACCACTTGAAAAAAATGTTAAGTCGGTAAGTATATACCGCCTGATTAAGGTAAAAAGGGTACTTTTAAATAATGAAAAAAATTGCTTTTATTTTCTCCCTCTGGATAAGTGTAATGGGCTCTTTGGTTCATGCCCAGAACACTACCGTTACATCTGGCACCAATCTGGTACAGTTTTCGGGAGTTGTGCTGGATCAGGACAGCCTCACTCCCATCCCATTTGTTTCTATTCTTATTAAAGGCACTAACCGCGGTACGGTAACTAATTATTATGGTTTTTTCAGTCTGGTGGTTAACCCGGGCGATGAACTGCAGTTTTTTAGCATCAATCATAAAAACAGGGTATATAAAATTGCAGACACCCTTAAACAGAAGTACTACTATGCCCTACAGGTACTTACTAAAGATACCATTGAACTGAAAGCAGTTGATGTTTACCCCTGGCCAAGTCGCGAAGATTTCCGGCGGGCCTTTCTGGCACTGGATTTAAAAGATACTGATTTTGAGAGGGCCGAACGCAATATGAATAAAGAAACCCTTACTTATCTGGAACGTACGCAAGGAAATGATGCCGCCGCTAATTATAAAGTGGCAATGCAGAATTATTACACCAAGGTTTATACCTCCGGGCAATCCCCAAGCATTAAACTGCTTGATCCTATTGCGTGGGCTAATTTTATAGATGCCTGGCGCAAAGGGAAGTATTCTAAAAAGAAGAATTGATCGTTAATCAGATACTTTTCTTTACCAGTGCAAAATTCCCGTCAATGTGGAATACCCAGCCGGTTTCAAAAATTTTGGGAAGATACCGCTTATATAATTGCATCCTTACATTTTCGGTTTTAGTTTCAGGCTCTCCTTCCCTGCCTACCGCGTTAAATTCGTAAACATTTACCTTAGGGTGTTCTTTCATGTAATCCTTTACAATTGCTACAATTGTATTCATTACCTGATATACTTCTCCCCGGTTAGTAGTTATATACTCTTCGCCTTCAAACTCTTCATTTATCACCCCAAATACGATATTGGCATGAAGAATGTTGTCCTGCAAGCGCCCAAATCGCACTTCATACCTTAACCCACTGTTAGTATTAAAGTAATAAACCCCTGCGCTGGGAATATTTGGGTACTCTATTGTAAGAATATTTTGGTAATCACCCGGCATACGTAAAAAAGTGTCCGCATCTTATAATATTATACGGACACTTTTAATATTTGGTAGCTAATATTTGTTATTTTTTAAATCGTTCTGCCAAAATGAGGTCTTTACCTCCACTACTGTAATCGTAAAATCCTTTACCAGATTTAACGCCAAGATGTCCGGCGGTTACCATATTCACTAATAAAGGACAGGGGGCGTATTTTGGGTTCCCAAAACCATCCTGTAACACTTTTAAAATGTTAAGGCACACATCCAACCCTATAAAATCAGCTAACTGCAGAGGTCCCATCGGATGGGCCATTCCTAATTTCATGACAGTATCAATCTCTTCAACCCCGGCCACGCCTTCATACAAGGTAATAATGGCCTCATTAATCATTGGCATCAATATTTTGTTTGCCACAAATCCAGGGTAATCGTTTACTTCTACCGGCACTTTCCCTAACTGTCTGGATGTTTCCATAATTTTCGCTAACACTTCGTTGCTGGTACTGTATCCTCTGATTACCTCCACTAGTTTCATCACCGGAACCGGGTTCATAAAATGCATACCAATTACTTTATCTGCTCTTTTGGTTACTGCGGCAATTTGTGTAATAGAAATAGAGGATGTGTTTGATGCCAAAATTGCAGAAGGCTGACACACCTCATCCAATTGTTTAAATATTTTAAGCTTCACATCCACATTTTCGCTGGCCGCTTCCACCACCAAATCAGCTGTAGCAGCGCCTTTAACCAAATCTGTAAATGGTGTGATGTTTTTGAGTGTAGCCTGTTTAACATCTTCTGTAATACTTCCCTTTGTTACCTGACGGTCAAGATTTTTAGTTATAGTAGCTATTGCCTTTTGAAGCGCCTGTTCATTAATATCAACTAAACTTACACTGAATCCATACTGTGCAAATGTATGCGCGATGCCATTTCCCATGGTTCCGCTCCCTATCACCGTTATATTTTTCATACTTCGTTTTAAAGCCCTAAAACTAAGAGAGTAAAACGGGATTAGCAAGGTTTTTTTTAAGCAATTGTATCCTGATCTTATCTGAAAGATACTTAGAAATTCACATAAAAATCTCTGGTAAGTGTTTTGTACTCTTCTGTAAAATCGTGGCGTCCGCCTTTTTCAATAATTAATGTTTCTTCCTCAAATTCGCTGGGTGTTATTTCGAATTGCATTAATTGCCGTTTTTCAGAATCTTTATCCGCCCGTGTGCGCACCCTCATCAATTTCGACAAATGAAATCCTTCGGCTTCTGCCAGTTCTCTGAACTGCGTCGCCTCCATTTTAGGTAAAATCAGGCAAAATTTCCCTTTAGGTGAAAGTAATTGCTTTACACCGCCAATAAGATCCTCAAATGATAAAACACTTGTATGGCGCGCATTGCTTCGGTTTATCTGACTGCTTGGCAAAGAACCAACGAAATAAGGTGGATTAGTAACAATTAAATGGAACTGGGATTTATACTGCCTGACAAATTCCTGAAAGGAAATGTGCCTTACCTCTATCCGGTCTTTAAAGATACTTTGTTGCACATTAAAGGCGGCTTCTTCAGCACTGTTCTTATCTATATCTATGGCGGTTATATGCGCTGCTTTACTCTTTTGAGCCAGCATAAGGGCAATAACGCCTGTACCCGTACCTATGTCTAAAATAGTTTCTGCACCATTTGGTTTTATCCAAGACCCCAGCAATACAGCATCAGTGCCTACCTTCATGGCAGATTGCTCCTGTTTTATAACAAACTGTTTAAAAGCGAAAAAACCATTTGGCATACATCTATTTAACCCGTCAATTAAAGATAACGTATCTTTATTAATAAAACAAACGGGGCTTCTCCAGAAGAAAAGCCCCGTGTAATATTAAAAAGGTATAATCTGTTAGTAAGATGCTTTGGTATCTGTCCGGTCAACTGCCCGGCCATAACCCGGTGTTACATTATAACGTAACATAATCTCTAATCCACCCCTTAAATTAGAAGCTGGGGTTAACTGGGAAACATTTAAATCGTACGCAATTCCTAAAGACCACTTGTCATAACTGGCAGCAACCGTTGGGACAATTGCATCCTTAAAACGGTAATACGATCCTACAGAAAGGGTAGTTGCCTTACGTTCATTTGTAAATGTAGTAGGATCCACCAGGCTATACTTGAATAAAAAACCAACAGTTGTCTCTTTAGAAGGGCCCTGACGCACGTGAATGATACTTGGCACTAAAAATAAGCGAAGTGCTTTAATGGCAATTTCTCCATTCATATAGCCCACATATCTTCCATATAAACGTTCTGTGCTGTTAAAAAATGAGTTGCGTGGTAACTGAAAATGATACGCTGCTACTCCTATATCAAACTTATGACCATCTTTACTATTGAGGAAGCGTTTACTTTCAGCGTAATTTAAATTAATACCGCCACCAAGATCCATAGCTGTAATCGCGCTTCTCGGTGTTTTTTCGCCACTTGGACGATTGGCATCATATTTATATCCATTAAACTGAGAATCCCAAGTAAGATTATCCACATTAACCGTGCGGTAATTCAATCCCCCCTGAATACCTCCTGAAATTTTAAACTGCCGGTCTGAAAGATATGTAATATAACTCAAACCCAGATTCGGACTAAGGTTCGACATTTTTGCATCTCCAGCCTGGTCGCGGAACAAATTAACTCCAACGGCCCAATAGCTCCGTTTTGTGACTTTCTTATTTCCAATAGCCTGCTCAAATGTAAGACCATAGGTGTCATAACTTTTCCCAACACTGCCCCATTGCGAACGGAAGTTGGCGATAGCACGAGTATCGTACATAACGCCGATCAGCGCCGGGTTAACATTTACAGGTGTCTCCGCATACTGCGAAAAGTGTATATCCTGACCCCGCGAAACGCTTGCGGCCAAACAACTCATTACCAACAGGGATTTACTTAAGTTTCTTAACATACGCGTATTACCTAATCAGTGTTACATTTCCTTTATAACTATAGCCTTTGCCATCATATCCTTTTCCTTCAAGGCGATAAACAAAAACACCAGTGTTCATAAGGTCTCCGTTAAAGGTTCCATCCCATCCCTTTTTTGGATCCGTCGTTTCAAAAACCATTTCCCCCCAACGGTTAAACACCTGGAATTTAAGGGTTTCAAGACACTTTCCTCTGGCATATAATACATCATTTACCCCGTCATTGTTAGGTGAAAACGCTGTGGGCACAAACATCTCGCCACAATCCGGAATAACGATGATATCTAATGTGTCTGTATAAGAACATTTCCGGCTATTATACCCCGTCAGAATAACCTGAGTATTCTGAAGTGCAATTATAGTAGGGGATATACAGGTTGTACAATTTGCAACGGAACCTGTCGTAGACCAGTTATACCAGGTTGCATTGGTTGCCGTAAGCACCACGGGCGTGCCAAATTGAACCGTTGTATCCTTTTGATTAAATGTGACCGGTCGAATCTGAGGATTCGGTACGTCCACCACGGTAATATAGTTCTGGTATCCTATCCCCGGCAGTTCAGTAGGGAGATTATAGTTATTTTTAGCGGTTAGGGTGACGTTAAATTTCCCTGGCAGGTTATAACATACGTTAGGCGCCTGAAGGGTAGATGTGCTTGGGGTTCCTCCCGGGAAATTCCAAACCACCGTTTGCGTCTGCGCTGCATCTGTGGTATTCGTAAATGTTATACACTGGCCCGCGCACAAGGTGTCCCTTTGCGTGACTGTTGTGAAAGAAACAGCTGTTACCTTACGACAATCAATCACATTTATAAGTATTGTATCTGTTCCAAGGCACCCCGAAATTCCATTATACCCCAATGATAAAGTATATATTAAAGGTGTTGCAATAGAAGAAGCGGAAATAATTGCCGTGGGAGAATTCAGATTCGTAAGAATTAATCCATTAGAGGACGACCAGGTATACGTATAAACTACTCCGTTTGGAAGACCAGGATTACCAACAGTAACGCCTACATTTATGGTATTACTGGTGTTTCCTACCAAGTCGTTCACAAAGCACATTGTATTGGTTGGTGCAGTAATGGTTCCCGCAGGTACCGGTAAAATAGTAGTTGACACAAGCCGTGGCGCTGAAATACAGCCTCTGCTGTCGTAGGCCACCGCAGTATATGTTGTATTAACGGTTGGACAAGCCACAACCGTTCGGCTTAACGGATTATCTAAGGTTGCAAGAGCATTACTTGGTTCTGTCCAGCTGTAAGTAAGTGGGGCTGGCACATTACTTCCGGTTCCGGTAATTGACATATTTATACAACTTCCTAAACAGGTTATAGGCTGAATAGGAACCACCGCTATTGTAAACTGCGGAATAACACTTACTGTTACCACAGCCGTTCCGCTACAAGAGGCTGTTGTCCCGATTACCTGAACCGTACTTGTTGTACATGGCCTTGCTGCCACTGTACCACCCACACACAAATTAAGAAAAGACGGACAGGGTGGCGACCACTGATAGTTTGTTGCGCCACTGGCAATAAGTGTTACCGGTTGCGATAAACAAGGATTGTTGTTAGTTACAACGCAGGTAGTAGCGCTACTCTGAGCTACCTGAATATTTAAAGGTGGCAGAGTGTCAATTTTAATAGTTGCGGTACTGGTACAAATACCACCATTAGACCCTACAACTGTATAGGTTCCCGCAAATACTGATATGGCATTTATAAATACAGGCGTAAACGTTCCAGTAAGTGGTGTTCCTGTCCAGGTATAATTAGCTGCCCCGTTAGCGGTAAGGGTGGCCTGATAATTCTGACAAACGGCAGAAGCTGTGGCGGCTATTGTTACCGGTGGTAAAACTACAGTATTAATGGTAATACTCCCAGTACCTACACACCCATTTAAAGTACCCGAAACACTATACGTTGTACTGGTGGTAGGTGAAGCTATTACCGTTGGGCCACTTGTAGAAGATAATGAACTGTTAGCCGCCCATGTATACGTTGTGGCACCAGCCGCTGTCAATGTAACTGAACCGCCCGGACAAACTGTTGCTGACGAAGCAGCCACAATAATAGGAAACGGTGTACTCATATTTACCTGAACGGCTGTTGATCCGGAACATCCAGCCGGAACGGAACCATAAACAGTATAGGTAGTAGCCGCCGTTTGCGTTACCACTACTGTAGCTGGCCCTGCACTGATGGTAGTATTACCCGGCGCAACCCAGGTATATGTATTTGCATTATTCGCTGTTAACTGAATAGTTCCACCGAGGCAAACAGACGGAGAAGCCGGCGTAACACCAATGGTAAGTGCCGGATTGATGTTTGCTGTTACAAGTCCTAAAGCCGTACAACTGGAAGCAGAGCCTAATACCGTATAAGTTGTATTAGCGGTTGGGCTAACTGTAGCGAGGCTATTGGTTGATATAATTGTTGGAATTGGCAATAATGGTGGTGCCAGCCAGGTATAAGATGTGGCTCCAGTTGCTGTAAATGTAGTTGGGAAGCCCGAACAAACGTTAACTGGGCTCACAGGACTGATAGTGATAGAGGGTGCAGGATTAATTGTTATGGCCTGAGTGTATGTGCTTACCGGAGCGGGAGAACCAGCAGTACAAGTGATGGTAAACGTACCTGCTCCTGGAAATACCACATTGGTATTTTGTACATTTGGGGATGCAATAATAGGCCCAACGGGAGCAATTGACCATGTATAATTTGTAGCCGCTACTGATGTACTCAACACCACATTAGCCCCCACGCAACCCGTGACCGGAATGGTAAATGTAGGTGTTTGCGCACGAACGCTTATTAAACATAGTAAAATCAGGGATGTCAAAGAATACAAAATTCTTTTCTTATTCATAATCGTAACTTCTATGTGCCTAAATTACATAATCGTGGATAACCACGCTGCATTATTCACTATTTAAAAATGGTACTTTACTAAGTTGTAAATATACCCATTATTCACAATAAACAAAAATTGTTAATAACTTTATAGGGTTTTGTGAATTTTTAGTCTTGACAATCTCGCTAAAAAAACAATCTTTGCAAAATTCTTAAAAAACCCTTGCTTCGTCGTTTTACATATTGCTGTGTTTTAGCAATCGCCTTTTTGTCGGTTGGTGCCAAGTCTTATGCTTATCCCGATGATAAGACCAAGCCTGGCGATGATAAAAAATCCAAGGCAAAAAAGGATGATACTACCAAATTGGTTATTTGTGAAGAGCAATTGTTAAATGAAACGCCTGATAGTACTTTGGTTTTGTTTCCAAGCCATGACTTATATAGTACATGGGATACAAATGTGGTTCATCCTTATAATTTTTACGAAAGTTTCAAACAGGATTCAGTGGTCTTAACCCTTACTCAGGAAGGTGATGGTGGGTTTTCTATGCCATTTAAAGGGCCGGTTACCAGCGAATTTGGCTGGAGGCGGTACCGCCCACATTTTGGAACTGATATTGATCTTGAAACCGGAGATCAGGTAGTAGCAGCGTTTGATGGGATGGTAAGAATCGCAAAATCATGCAATGGCTATGGTAATTGTGTTATTCTTCGTCATAACAACGGACTCGAGACTGTTTATGGTCATTTAAGCGAAATTCTGGTTGAACCGGGGCAAACGGTGAAAGCCGGAACACTCATCGGGTTAGGAGGTAATACAGGACGCAGTTATGGCAGCCACCTTCATTTTGAAATACGTTATTTGGGCCAGGCTCTTGATGCTCAGGATTTTATTGATTTTGAGAACGGCGTACTTAAAAAGAATGATTTTGTATTACATAAAAGTGATGTAGAGAATAAGTATGACTTGCGTGCTACCCATACCCGTCATAAAAGAGATATTGGATTAGCCCGTGCCGAATACAAAAAGTACGGAAAAAATGGTAAAGGTCGTTTTGTAAAAGTGCGTAAAGGCGATACATTGGCTAAAATAGCCCGACGCAACAAAACAACGGTTAAGGCCATTTGCCGCAAAAATGGGTTTAAGACCTCTAAGAAATTAAAAGCGGGGCAAAGAATCCGTGTCTGATCGTTTCACTGTTTAATTTCCGGCAATTCTTATATGCACCCTAAAAAGCTTTGTTCCTAACACAGTTATCTCTATTTTTACATTATGCAAGAATCTGGCCTGGAGGTATTTGATAAAGCGCTTCTGTTGAAGATAAATAGCCTGAATACTCCCTGGTTAGACATTTGCATGTGGCAGTTCAGTCAGATCTTTATCTTCCTTCCCCTTGCGCTTTATTTGGTTTACCGCTACTATCAACGGTATCATTTAAAAAATACCGCGGCGTTGTTATTATGCTGCGGACTTTCCATAGCCGCCACCGATTTAAGTAGCAATGCCGTAAAACATGCTGTAAAACGTTATCGCCCCACACATAATCTGGAACTTAAAGAAAAAATACATGTTGTTAACGATTACAGGGGTGGCAAATATGGTTTTTTCAGCAGCCATGCCGCTAATACGGTAGCCGTTACGGCTTTGTTATTCTTTGCCTGTAGCTGGATTAAACGCCGTTACAGGTTGCTTTTCTTTAGTATTCCTGCGCTCATTATTTATAGCCGTGTGTACCTTGGTGCTCATTACCCCTCTGATGTTGTTGTTGGGAGTCTTGATGGTTTACTCTTTGGTTATCTTGCCTTTATTGTCTTCAGAAGATTCTTTTTCAAATCTCCTATCTTATCATCCGACAAATGATTCAACGTTTACTTATTGTATTCCTCTTTTTACTTCAATGCAGCCTTAAAGCACAACTCCCGAATACGGATATCTGGCTCTTTCCTGTTTACTATGAGAAAAAAATACCTGCTTTGAAAAAGGGAATCAATATTACCCAACGTGAGGGATACGATAACCAACCGCAATGGGATCCGAACGGGAAACAACTCTTTTTTGTAAGCATTAAAGAAGACCGGCAAAGTGATGTTTATTATTACGACACTGGTAAAAAGAAAATCCAGCAATTAACTAAAACACCAGAAAGTGAGTATTCACCTACGCCAATTGATAAACATCAGTTGGCTTGCGTTGTAGTTGAAAAAGATAGTACCCAGCGTATATGGACTTACGACAAAACATCCGGCATTCAACAAACAGTTTTGTTCAACGAAGATTCAATTGGGTATTTTTTCCCGCTTAATACTGACACCATACTGTATTATAAGCTGACTTCACCGCACTCATTAAGAGCGCACCATATAAAAACGCATGAAGACAACTGGCTTTGTAATCATCCTGTCAGAGGCTTTAAACAAACAAACGATCAAACATTCATTTATGGCATTAAAGATTCCGGAATGGTTGTATTCTACCGCTATAACCCGCATATTAAAAAAGCCCATCGTATCTGTGACTACCCTTCCCTCAATGAAGATATTTTCTGGCACAAACAATGGGGGTTGCTCAAATCGGAGAGCGCCTGCATTTTACAATGGGATGCTCTTCAAAAAACCTGGAAAACCCTTTTCGATCTTAAACCATTTGGTATTAAACGCATTACCCGCTTTTGCTTCGATCCCAAAAATAACTACCTTACCATTGTAGATAATTTATAAATGGCTTATAATACACTTATTGACCATTTCCTTTTCAGTGACGAAAAAGAAAAGTTACAGACAGACGTAATTTATAACTACCTGAGTAAAGAAAGTTACTGGGCACAGCATATTCCGCTTACCACCGTACTGGCAGCCATTGAAGGAAGCATTTGTTTTGGGGTATATAGTCAAGAACAACAAATCGGGTTTGCAAGGGTTATCACCGACAAGGCCACGTTTGCTTATCTGGCCGATGTGTTTATTCTGACAGAATACAGGAACAAAGGATTATCCAAACACCTGATGCGCTTTATTATGGACGCGCCTTACTTGCAAGGATTAAGACGCTTTATGCTGGCAACCAAAGATGCGCACAGCCTTTACACCCAATACGGATTTACCGCTCTGAAACAACCTGAACGCATCATGGAAATAAAATTCTTTGACCAATACAAAAAATGATTCCCTTTATCCTATATGGGTTTCTGTTTCTGGTACTTATCTATTATAACGGCTGCTTTGGTTTATTTAAAGATGAGCAAATACGTCCGCTGCATTATACACTTTACTTTGCCATTAAACTCATTGCCGTTCCCGCATTTTACTTTCTGTACCAGATAGTTTATGGAGGCATTGAACATCTGGATGCTGGTAAATTTTATAGTGATGTGTGCAGTTTTAATCAACTGGCCAGCGACAATCTTCCCGAATTTTTAAAAGCCCTTACAGGACTTCAAAACGAAAATCCGGGGTCTTATATACACACACACTTACTGTTAAAGACCCAGCAATGGGATAACGGCCTTATACGTAGCTTTCTTTTTAATGATAACCGCGTTTTGATTCGCCTGCATGGCGTTCTTCACTTTCTGGCGTTTCGTTCGTACTTTGTACACGCACTGTTTGCTACATTTTACAGCTATATCGGTTTGCAACTAATCTACAAATCGCTTAAACACCTGTTTAAACAAAAAGAACACTTCCTCTTTGGCAGCTTTGTGCTTTTCCCTTCCTTATGGCTCTTTACCGGGGCATTACTTAAAGAGCCCATCACAGTGCTTTGTATCGGCCTCATTCTCTTTACCTGGCACTCCCTCTTTAAAACAAACAAACGTAAAATTACCTACGTACTTCTGAATATCATTATGCTCCTTTTTTCGATTATACTAAAACCCTACATTCTTTTACCCATATATGGTGTATTTGGCATTTACTTTGCGCTTGGTCAACGTCTATCCACGCTGAAATTTTCTTTGGCATTTTTCCTCCTGCTCTTTCTCGGCAGCATAAGCATTAACCAATGGCTGCAACATAAAAAAAATAAAAGCCTGCTAGGCGTTCTGGCATCGCGGCATCTACAATTTAACGCCGTGGCTCAGGGGGGCATTTTTTTAGCCAACGATTCCATGTTCCTGCGCCTGCCTTACGATTCGAGCCTGATTACAAAAGTGAGTACCTCGCACGAAAACAACCTGCGTATAAAAAAAGGGGCTGGTTATACTTACTGGTTACACGATAACAACACCGATACTCTGTATTGCTCGTATCATACTGATACCCTTAATCTGTTCCACGAAGCCTTCCGGATACAGCCCAGCCGCTCCAATATCCTTTTGCCACCATTAAATGGGCACTTTCTCACGCTTTTAAAAAACACTCCTTCCGTTATGTATTACGTATGCCTGTTTCCATTCTACACAAATGCCCGTGGCCTTCTCGATTATGTCATCTCTATCGAAAACACATTACTTCTTTTAGCTGTGCTTGGTCTCATCCTTTGTTTTATAAAACAACCTTCACTCCGGCCTTTTCTCATTAGTCTTATTACGTTAAGCTTACTCCTTTTTATAATAATTGGTTATACCTCACCCAATACTGGCGCCATAGTCCGCTATCGCTGTCTTTTAATACCCTTTCTTCTGGCAAGTGGCCTGTCCGCCTTTACACCATTAAATCCATTCCGTAAAAAACCCAACTAAAATCAGGAGATTGCTTATAATAGCATAACACTTAAATGTACATGTCAATTTTTCACATGACATATGTGATTCGTTTTCCTTAAATGTATCCTCGCTTAAGCGCTGTAGGTCTATCCAGAATCTGAAGCCTAAATCAGAACTATTGTAGTCCCGACAGTGCTAACTTCATCGGATGATCGCTATTTTACTTACTTGCATATTGCCTGACAAGAAAGTTACCTTGAGATAAAATATTCCAACTTCGGGAATTTTAAGTTTTACACTACGTGGTGAGTTGGGATATACTTCTTTAAAGTAACTTGAACTTTCCGTTCTAAATAACTCTACTGAACTTATTTCGTAATTCGACTTCACTTCTATTTCTTCTTTGGTTGGGTTTGGATAAATGGTGATAGCGCTAAAGTTTTCCGGGTCATTACAGTTTAAAAGTGCTTTTGTTTCCATTTGCTTTATAACGCCTTGGTGATCGGCTAGATTCAACCGGTAATAAGTTATAGAATCCTTCACAATAGTTGTATCTATCCAAAAATACTGTTTTATACCACTCTTTACCGGAGGCATTATTTTCGTCATTATTTGCCATTGCTCGCCATTAGAAGAGCGTTCAATAGTGTAAAAATCCAGATTATCCTCTTTATCCGCCTTCCAGTACAAAAAGGGCTTACCATTATCACAGATAAGATTGTAAGTTAAGAGTTCAACGGGCAAAACACTGCATACGCCACTTGCTATCGTACTAAGGGTTATGCCGTCTATTAATACATATACTTTGTTTGGGAACTGATACGTTGCTATGTTTGCTGGTGCTCCTGTATATCCGGCCTGAAAAGCGATGTTGTGTGAGGTTCTTGTTGCTTTAAAGACCAGGGCAACTTGGGTCCAGGCAGCACCAACATTCATAGCAGGGGAAGACCCTATTAAACTGTATGTTCCAGCAGAAGGCAGATCAACAAGCACACGCCATAAGCCTCCGTTTTTACTCATACCAAAACAATCCCAAATGTTATAATATGCCTGATAAAAAGAAATGCAATAGGTTTGCCCAATGGTTAAGCCAGACACTAACTGAGTCATCCCTTCTCCTGAAAATAGCGGACCTCCCCAGGCAGCCGTCAGGTAAGTGGCTTCTGCCCCCGTATAGGCCCCTCCGTTAGGAGAGGCCGGGTGTGTTAACGCGCAATTGTTACAGGACGAATTTCCGTTTTGGTATGTATCAACATTACCTGAATAGTTTAGCCATGAAGTCGGTAAATTCCCGCTTCCCGGAATAGGACAGGCCCCACTATTTAGTGATCCGTTTACGAATGTCTGACCGAATAAAGTGCCACACAATGCGAAAACGCACAACACTATTACTATGTTTCTTCTTAACATTATTACACTCTGGGGCATCTATTATTTACCTATTACGAGGCGCTTTATCATTGTTTGATTATTATATCTGATCATTACCAGATAAATACCAGCGTTTAAATGCCTGACGTGGATATCTGCATTTAGATCTGGTCTTATAATTTTAAAAACGGTGTTCCCAACAAGATCAACTATACTTAGTTCTGAGATAACATCGGTACTTGCACCTTTCAATCTGAACGTTCCTTCCTGAGTGGGATTTGGGCTAATCTGAATACCGTTTTTATCTGCTATTTCTGGAAGCCCTGTGGGTAAACAAGATATAAATACAAACTCCAGATTTACACCCAAGGGTAAAGAAAAATTAGGGCAGATTTTTGGTGACATCTGAATAGCCGTATATATGCCACTAGTAGTTACATTCAACGTTGGAGTTGTTGCTCCTGGTATCGCGTTTCCATTCAGTGTCCACGCATAAAGGGTATCGTATGGCATAGTCCCAATTAGTTGAATGGTATCACCAATACACACCTCATTTTGCGAGGTTACTGGATTGAAAGTAAAATTCCCCATACTTAAAACTGTTGGGGGTGAAAATACAAAGCCATCTACAAGAACAGAATCGGAAACTGCCGTACAGGTTCCTTGTGAAACCTCTACCATAAACTCAAAACCAGAATCATTAAACTGATCTACCGTAATACTCTGTGAAACCGCACCGGCAATGGGTGCCCAGGTACCGAATAAGTATACCCGCTTGTACCATTGGTAGCTGGAGTATGTTTGTGTATATAATACATTAGTATCATTAGGACACAACATTACATTTCCTAAAACAGTTGGTGTAAATGAACACTGGCCTTTTACGAACCCACCAAGGTGAATAAATATAAGGCACAGCGCCCATGTTCTTAATACTTTGCTTAAATTTTTCATAGTCTTCTTTCTTATTTTTAATTCTTGTAAAATTAAGCAGTGAGCCTTGGCCTTGTTATTTTCTACATACCACTAATACCGTACACAAGGCAGACAAGTTGTGACAAAAGAAGCGCCGTTAAAAGTCGCTTTTTCCTGATTAGGAGTATACCTAGGATGAGTGAACTTATTTCTAATACTACTTTTTGATAGTACTTTTCCCCGCTAACGTAATTACCTTTTCTTTCACTGCTTTAAGAGGGCAGAAACCTTAGCCATTTACTTGCTTTTAACACTATTCATGTTCAATACTATCAACTGTTCTATAACCCGTCACGAAAAGTACGAGACGGTTTTGTTACTTATTCTTATAGATCCGTATACTATTATAAAACCAGTTGCCATGAAAAAGAAAAATTTATACCATGCCGAGACCATTTTTGAAGACAAAGACAACCCGTTTTCTGTAAGTACTGGAATCTTTCCAAATTTGTTTTACAACGAAACCACACTCATTTTCACAAGGGAGGTGCAGCATTGTATTTTACAAGTAAACGTATTTAACGAAGAATCGCGGCTCATTCTTTCCAAACCCATTATTTCACAAGAGATCCCGATTACGATGCATCACTCATCGTCAAAGATTCATTTTCTGGAGGTCTTATTTGCCGGTAAACGGATGAAATCGTTCAGAATTCTTTTGGTGACAAGGACTGTATAAATACAACGCTCCGGACGGGTGAGTAAATCAGGTTGATTTGAGGTAGGTGTACAAATCCGATCCGCCTGGCAGATTCATCTTTTTCAGAATCCGCTCTTTCCGTTTTCTTACGCCTTCTGGTGTAATGTTAAGCAGTCCCGCCATTTCTTTTGCATCGAGTTTTAGCAAAACATACGAAAGGTATCGTAAATCATTAGGGGTTAAATCGTTGTGTATATCCTTAATTTTATCTATAAACGCTGAAGTATCGGACTGTCGTCGTATATAATCGTCCCACCTCAGATCTTCATTAATTTGAAATTTTAATGCGTTGATCTTAGCAGTTAGCGTTGCGTCTTCCTTTACGTTTGCATCTGCCATTAATGCGGAAAGTACTTCTTCTATGGCTTCATTTCTTCCGGTTTGAATAGCTACCTTTTCTGATAGTTTTGAAGTCATTCCCTCAAGTTCCTTTTTTAACTTCTCAATTTCAAGTAAGGCCAAAATCTCTCTTTCCTTTTGTTCCTTTAACTCTAATTGTTTCCTTATTTCTGCTTCCTTAAATTGTTGTTCAAGAATGAGCCGTTCATTTTTTTCACGCTCGGTTTCGAGCGCATATATTTTCAACTTGCTTTCCTGTTCCGTTAGCTGCTTCTGTATGATAAGGCGTTCTTTCTGCTCATTTTCATAACTTAGCTCCGCTATTCTCAGGAGATGCTCTTTCTCTGCGTTTTTATGTTGAAGAATATGGGCTTCTTGCTCTTTTAAGCTTAATTCCAGCTTCGATATCGTAATTGTCTTTTCCTTTTCTGCCAGTTCTTTATTTCTAAGTTCTGATTCTGAACGATTGCGTTCAATTTCCAGGTCTTTCATCTTTACCAGATTTTCCTTTTCCCGAAGAATGGTTTCCTGTATCATTTTATCACTAAGTGTTTTCTCCAGTTCAAGTCCTATAATTTTGTTATGACTTTTTAGTAATTCCTCTTCCTTGTTTTTTAATTTTATTTTGCGGCTGATCGAGATCCCTATAAAAAAAACGACTATTAAAATACCAATAACCACTCCCATAAGTATTCTTTTTTCCAATACGTTTTGCTTATTAGAGCGGTAGTAATCATGTTCAATCTCTTCCAGTTCAAACTTAATCTTAAGTTTATTATACAGTTCTGTACTTTTCCCTCTTGCCTGCCGATTCAGTATCTGATTGATGGTGTCGAGGCAAAGAATGGCTTGCTCGAATTGCGCCGTAGCCAGATAAGCTTCTTTGAGATTAGTAAGTGCCTTAATTTTTATCTCTTCCGGCAAAAGCGAATCTTTTAAAGCAAGATCAGCAAAATACATTCCTAAACTATACTGTTTTTGGCGGAGGTAACAGTCCGATAATAGCGTGGCAATTTTTGCGGTTTCCATTTTATACTCGCTCTGAACACTTCTTAATGAAACCCGAAGTGAATCCAATACCTTTATCACTTCGCTTGTTTTCCCTTCATGCATCCTAATGTTCGCATATACAAGCTTCAGGGTTATGATATCACGCCGGGTGTTTTTATCGGGTACATAATTGTCCATGGCTGTGTTATAGTAGAAAAGAGCTTGTTTAATGTCTTTTTGCTTAAAGTGCAACATACTAAGGTTAATAGAATAGATACATACTTTGTGTTTGAGTCCTAATCTATCGGCTAGTAATAGCGCCTTTCGGAGGTATTTTAGTGACTTCTGATAATTTTCATCCAGAGAATAAGTTACTCCGAGATTGCAAAGCACTGACATCTCTTCCTCCAGATTTTCATTCTTAATGGCTACCGTATAAGCATCCATATAGTACTGAATGGCTTTGGAATAATCTTCCATGTTTAGATAAACATTTCCCCGGTTCAGCACCGCCTGAAAATGTCGGTTTTCCCAGCCATTTTTAATAGCTTGATTTTCTGCAAGGTTTAAAAATTGTAAAGCAGTAGCGTATTTTCCAACCTGAGAATCATGAATGGCCATTTTAAGGAGGCTGTCACAATCTGAAATGCTCTGTCCAAAGCCATTCAATGCAAGGAGAAAGAGAAATAAAAAACTGCGTGACATATATCAAAAGTAGTTTTAAATTGCATTAGGATACTAAAAAAAGAGAACAAGTCACGTTTTGTCTGATTTGGTGTTTCTATCGTCTGTAATTATCTCCTTCCCTTGCCCTAGTGTCATATTTTCATCCAGATTAACGATTATGGGTTGATTACCTTTGCTATCTAACCATTATACCCAGTAATTATATGAGAAGGAAACTTATAACACCATCTTCCTCAGTCCTTGCGACAATGACTATCATGATTCTTTCATCCTGTTTTAATTATAAAAAGGAAGTGAAGAAAATACAAGACTGCCCCGATCAGGTCATCATTAACAAAATGCCCGGAACAGATGTCGTAAAAAGCTCCGACCTGTATTACATATATAAAGGTAAACGTGCAGAAACGAAAGATTTTGATACTGCATGGATCACTAATAATTGTAAATCACTAGATACCATCATCGTCTATTAACCACTAAGACGTGATTGAAATTGATTTTAACACGTAAACAATTGATATAATCGTTACGTCAATCAATTAATAACAGGACAATCATTTCACACTAATTGTAACCCTGATCCCTGAATGTATCAGTTATTACTGCGTCTTATTAATAATATTGATTGACGCTTCTCCTATTACCTTAAAGGCCGTACGGCGATTCTTTTGATGTGCGGCCTCAAACTCAGGACTCTTTGGAACCAGTTTATTAATCTCATCTTCTGGTATAATAGGCCGCGTTTCACCATATCCGTTGGCTATAATCCGCGCCTTGGCAATACCTTTCGAAAGAATGTAATCCACACAACTCTGTGCACGGGCCTGTGATAATCGCATATTATACGCGTCATTTCCACGTGCATCTGTATGTGAACTCAATTCTATACTAATGTTATCGTTCAGCTTCAGCAAGTCAACAATCTTATCCAGAATCTCCATAGACTTGGGACGCAACGTAGCCTTGTTGAAATCATATTCCACCCCTTCAATTTCAATATCACCTGCCGGAATCTTATTCAGGAAAAAATCTTTCTCCAGGTGAGTTGTTTCTGTCAATCCTTTCGTGGCGATATTTCCTGCATCACCAAAATACTTGGTCTTCTGCGCTTTTAAAAAATACTCCATATCGGGTTTCAGTTCTGTAAAATAATACCCCTTCTCATCTGTAACCACAAAAAATGGCTCGTCATTATCGTGCACATCCTTGATAGTTACTAAAGCATTAGGTATAGGTTCATTGGTTTGCTGGTCAAATACGTATCCCGATAAATCAAATTTTATGTCTTCATTGATGAACTCATAAATATCATAGCAATGACCTCCCGGACAATCTTCCCTGTCACTCGAAAAGAATCCTTTTTTTTGCGTCCGCTCCATTATAAAGTACGCATCATCTTTTGATGAGTTAATCGGCGCGGCCAGATTTTTCGGAATGCTATATACGCTGTCATCTACATTTAAAGACGATTTAAAAATATCTAAGCCTCCCAAACCAGACCATCCGGTAGAACTGAAATAAAGTGTATTACTTACCGCGTGAAAAAATGGCGTAACCTCATCTCCGGATGTGTTAACCGCATCGCCAAGATTTTTGGCTTCTCCTACAAATCCATTTTCATCAATATTACTTACATACAAGTCAAATCCTCCCTTTCCTCCTGGTTTATTAGACGCGAAAAAAAGCTTTGTCCCATCAAAACTCACAAAAGGATTAACCGACTTATAGCCCGGTGTATTTATTTGTGGCCCTAGTTTCATGGCCTCGTAAAACTTACCGTCCGTTGTACGTGCCATATAAATAAACGCCTCATTTCGGCTAACATCACTCCAGCGGGTAAACAACATTACTTCATCTGGGGTAAATACCCCGCTTCCCTCATGAAGTGTTGTGTTTACAGGTCGCCCGAAATTAACCGGACGCTGCCATACCGTATCCACTTGTTGCGTCCAGTATAAATCACATAAGTATCTTGAATCCTGCTTCTCCGGATCAGTAACTACACCTCCGCGCCGTGAACTTGTAAAAATGAGTTTATTAGGGCTCAGGTAATACATGGGCGCAAAGTTACTGGTGCCGCGGTTAAACACCAGAGTATCCATCATACGAACTTTGACTGGCCGCTTGGCATTAATGCTATCCAGAGCAAAATAACAACTTGATTCCTTCTTCTGTGCCAATTTCATCAATGAGTCATTCTGAGGTCTGGAATTTACATAGTCCTCGAATGCCAATAATGCTTGCTGGTATTGCTTAAGGTGCATTAATGATAAAGCGTAATAATACCGCGCGTCGGGGTACACCTTCCGGTCCACACACACCTTATATGCCGGAACCGCATGCGTATAATCGTAATTTAAACGGTAACACTGTGCTAAACGGTATAGTACAAAATCGTATTTACTACTATTGGTTACTTCCTCTTTAGCAGTAGTGATGCTGTCTTTGCGCCGTGTTATTTTAAGTTCCGGAACCTTAAAAAGCGATTTCATTTTGAGGTTTACCAATTGTGCTTCATAAGGCAACACATAGGTTCTCAAAATTGTAGTATCATCCAACACCTTCGCGTAATAATAAGCGGCTGTAGCATAATCATGCTTGGCATACGCATTATCTGCCGATTCTATCCATATACGTTTGGATTGCCCCTGAAAGACAAGCGGGAAAAGAGAAAAAAGGAAAAATATAAAACGGTAGTTATACATAATATTAAAGTCTCGGACAATTCTTAATTTCTTGCGATTTATTTTTTAACCCCATGTAAGTAAGTGAAATCTCAAACGCTCCACGGGTTTTAGAGGTAGTTCGTAGTGATGATGTGTTAACATCATATCCCAACTTAAAAATGAGATTGTCTTTACGGAAGCCACCCCATACTACACTGGCATCCTGAAAGCGATATGAATAGCCAGCCAGCAGGTAGAATTTTTCGCCCTTGAAAAAATACCCGGCATCTACCGAATACGTTTGCTCAATAGCGTTTTCCTGTTTCATAATCAACGCCTTGGGAAGAAAATACAGCAACTCACTCACATTTAACCGGGCACCAACATGGCCATACAATCGCATTGGTAAACGATTATTAGTTCCAAAAAACGTTTCTTTAGGTTGTGTAAGATTAAATCCGCTTATGCCCGCAAATGGATTTACGCGTGACTGTTGCTTACCATAATAGTACATGGCACCAAAATTTACCTGCTCCTGAAACATAGCGCCTCGTTGAAAATTCTCATTAGATGCCAGATTCTTATCGAACGATCCTCCATCGGCCGTACTCCATTGCGCATCAAATGAATACAATTTATACTCAATCGCCTTTTGCGTTACGCCTGCCTGGAGTCCCAAAGCCAAAGAGTGGTATTTAGATTTATCTAAAGGCAAATTATATCCTACGGATCCCAAGGCCTGAAACAGGTTATAGTTCCCCACGCCAGCCCGCATTTCGGTTAACTGGCCGCCAAAGCCCCATTTACCCTTAGGCATATCAAAACTAACAAGGGCTGTATTAAATGGTTTAAAAGCCACCGCGCGCCATTGATTCCGGTATTGCGCGTGCACCCTGAATTTTGCATCCATTACACCGGTAAGGCTCGGATTAAGGAAAAGAGGAGCAGCATCATACAAACTCAAATGAAAATCCTGCGCTTTCCATCCGGGCAAAAAAACACTTTGAATCAGGATTATAAAAATGATTATCAGTTTTTTCATGGTTCTTTATTATCGTATTATGGTCACGTCTCCGTTTTTCTTTACCGAGCGGTTATTATACATATCTACTTCCAGCGTCCAGACATAAACACCCACCGGTTGATCTTCTCCGTTCTTTTTCCCATCCCATCCTGTTTTCTGATCTACGGTTTCAAAAATCAATTCTCCCCAATTATTATATACTCTGAATCGCATCTTGGCAAATGGTCCGCCTTTCACAAATAACTGATCGTTATTTCCATCACCATTGGGTGTAAAAGCAGTAGGCACCTGAGGCAGTAAACTTACCTCTATACGCTTTGTAATAGTGTCTTTGCAGCCCTGATCGTCCAATACAGTCAACGTGATATTATATCCTCCACTATTGTTGTAAGTATGGGTAGGCGATTGAACATTAGCGTAATTTTCGTCTCCAAAGTTCCAGATCCAGTTTTTAATTAAGCCCACAGGTGTGCTAAAATCACTGAAATAAACAGGTTCCTGAGCTACCGTTGGATTGTTTGTCATGCCAAAATCTGCTTTAGGTTTAGTACGAACCGTAACTGTTTTGGTAACCTTGCGCTGGCAACCGAAATTACTGGTAACCGTTAAATCTACGCCAAACGTTCCGGCTACCGGAAATGTAAATACCGGATTTTTTACCGAGGTGGTCGGCGTTCCGGGGCCAAAAAACCAGCTGTATCCGGCAATAAATCCAGGTGCGGCATACGAGGAATCCTGAAACTGAATAGGCAAGGCTTCGCAGGCATTGGTAAAAGTGAAATTGGCGAAAGGTAACGGATTAACAATAATGGTCTTCATTACCGTATCAGTACACGATATGTTTAATGAATTAGTCCCAACTACTGTAAGCGTGGTAATATAAACGCCGGTAGATGTATAAGTGTGAGTTGGATTCTGCACCGTAGAACTAATTCCGTTCCCAAACTGCCAGGTATAGCTCACATTACTGGTGCCATTGTTCTGTGTTGTATTGTTAAAAATCAAAGGTGAATTAACACAGGCAGAAGATGCCAGATTAAAATTAGCATTAGGCGCCTTTACAAAATTAGCGATATAGCTCTTACTGACAGGGGGGCAGGCGCTACTGGTAGCCGTTAGTGTAAACGTTACAAATCCGTTAACCAGATCGCCATTACTTGGAAAATACAACGCATTAAGCGTTGTGTTATTAGGCACAAAAGAACCCGTTCCGCTGGAAGAAGACCATACATTAGTTGTGCTAAAGCCATTTACCTGACCGTTTAACTGTATAGGGTTACTTTCACATGCCGCTGTTGCCGTTCCTACCGTTACAACGGGCGATTTAACCAATGTTACTCTTAACGTATCATTTACAGAAGGACACAACCCGCCTGTTGACCCTAATATAAAATTGATATGAGACAGGTTTAAGGTATCATTCTGGCTAATTGTATATGTTGCCGATGATAAGCCAAACTGCGAAAAGCTTCCTGATCCGTTAGATGTACTCCATAACCCCGTGTTAGTATTTCCGCTAACTGTTCCGGAAAGAGGCACAATAACATTAGCCGCACATACTGTAAAATCACTGCCCGCATTAACGGTTGGCTGGGGCACAATACTAACTGTAAATACATCCTGAACCGCATTACAAAAACCATCAGGAGGCGCGGTTAAGGTAAATACCACACTGCTTTGGGAAAGAAAAGCCTGAGATACAAAAAACGTTCCGGTTGGAGAAGAACTTCCGGGATTAAAATTACCCGTGCTTGATAAGTTCCACGAAGGCGTAACTGTTGTTCCGGAAACAGATCCGTTCAATACAAAAGATTGTGTATTGGTACAAACCGTTATATCCGGTCCCGCGTTAACCGTTGGTGGATTTACCAGACCTACCGTATAGGTTTTAGTTATATTACTGCATCCCGGTAAGGGGCCCTGACTGGTTAAGGTAAAGGTAATAACACCAGCGGCAATATCTGCCGGAGAGGGTGTGTACGTTGTATTGATTCCAAGTGATCCGAAACTGCCACCATTACCCCCCGACCAGGCTCCACCTGTAGCGTTAATAACGGTTCCGGAAAGATTAAACGGCTGAACGTTGTTTTTACATTGAATAGGATTTGAACTTGATAATGTCAACTTGGGGCGCTGATTAACCTTTACCAATAAAGAATCCCTGACCGGTTTACAATTACCAGTAGAGGTCAGATAAAATTTTATAGTTCCTAAGGCTGTATCTGCCGATGATAAATTGTACACTGTGGATATCGTGTTTAATGTGGAGGTATAAGGCGCAAAACTTCCTGTTCCGTTAGCAGTGGTCCATATACCGGTAATGGCCCCACCACTGATTGTGCCGCTTAAAGCCACAGAAGGGGTATTGGCACAAATGGGATTGACAGAATTTGTTTCAATGGATGTCCGTCTTAAAAAAGAAGACATATAGTGAAATAAGCCGCCCGTTGAAAGCCCTCCATCAAATACCCCCAACGAAAATACATCACTACTGTTGCCTACAGTATAAGAACCTATTGGCAATACGGTACTGCTGAACGGTATTTGGGCTCCCATATACAAGCCTCCTGTTCCGGGCACCGGTGAAAAAGCGGCCGGTGTAATAAGGGTAGTAGATCCGTTTAACGTAAACGTAGAAATAGCAGATGCCGTGCAAACAATATTAAGATTAAAGTTTTGATTGGTATTACGGCTAAAAGCTACCAGACTCGATCCCGCACAACTTAAAGGCGGGAGAATAGCGGCTCCTGCTTCGCAACCTGTACCTGAGGCCTGCCACAGGTAAACACTGGAATCTGATTCCACATACGTTAAAGGTTGGGTAATATTATAAAAATATGTATCTCCCTTATTCAGATACACCGATGTAGAAAATACATCGGTTATATCCACCTTTGTAAAATTCCGTGTCGCTACTACATATATCCCTTCCAGTGAGGCCGGGTACATAGCCCCCTTGTTAACAATGTATTTATTCCCAACAATATCCACCGGAACAATCTGATCACCTATAACATCGTTACAGCCACCTCCCGGTGTTCTTACTGAATCGTCGCAAACCGTAACGGCAATAGGTTTATCAGAAAAAACAACCGTTCCGGAAAGGTTGTTCCCAGGAACATCTGTATTTTGAACCATGTTCTCAATGGTATAAGCATCGCCTGCGTTAACCAATAAGATACTATAGGTAACATTAGCAGGATGGCCAACCACATTGGTCTTAGGATTAATCCATACTACTGTATTGGGTTTACTGGCTACAATATTAATCTGTTGTTTGGGCTGTACTACTCCCGGAGGGCTTCCGGGCTGATCACCCCTGAATTGGTTATACCATTTGGTTTGAAAAGGGCAAACAAACTCGGTTCCTAACCCGTTCTGGCCTTTAAGCGAAAACGTTTCCGGATTGTAGAAGTTAGGCGCACGTGAAACGATATCGTACACTACAGTTATATTAGAAGAAGCAGAGATATAAAGTCCATAAGGCAGTACGGCATCGGCCGGTTTAACCTCTAACGAATCGTAGGCGTAATTGGTTGCCGATACGGCCGCATCGCGCCAAAACGTATAATCAAAATTGGAATTGGCCGGAATAACCACAACGGTATCGTACTTATTGGGAGCAATAGCCGCAGGCTGTGTTATTCTTACTGTAGTAGTAGGTGCCGAAAACGTTGATATGTGAAGTTTGATGGGATCTCTGTACCAGTGATCGGGAGTGGTCCATGGTGCAGCAAACCAAAAAGCGGTATCAATCTGTGCTACCGAAACATTCAATTTGCACAGAAAAATGATCAGCAGGATTAAAAAATTATTTCTGTTCTTCATTTTTTTGTTCGTTAGTAGTGGTTTCCTTCTTCGGCTCCTGAGGCTTTTCAGGTGTCTTTTCCGCATTTTTCTTTTTATTCTTCAGGTTTGTTTTAAGGCTATTATCCGTATTATTAAATTCTTCCTCATCGCCTTCCTGAATAGTTTGTGCTTTGGTCTTTTTCTTTTTATAAGCCAATGTATAACTCAGGGTAACTTCATGTGTGCCATTTGAGTACTGACGTAAGGCGCTTAACGTATAATCGTAAGCATAAGCCACCGAAAACTGTTTGTCAATAGTAAGTCCTAACATCCCGCTTGCGCAATCGTTCGTCCGGTAACCCCCCCCTATCCAGACCATTTCTTTGTAGGTCAATCTGAGATTATACTCTAACTGATATGGTACCGGGGGGCCCATACGCGCTAAGATATTTGGCTGAAGTACAAAATCTTTATTCAATTTTATGTTATAACCAACAGCAGCGTAGTAGTGCGGCGATAAACGGCCTACCGAAGGCTTCCAGTAAATTTTACTATTCAAAAACTGTTGAAAGCTTAAACTGATATAGTATTTGGGATGGTACAGATAAAAACCAGCATTACCATCATACGTATTAGCATTAAGGATATTGGTTGCCAGTAAATTATCATCGCCATCGTAAGCATTGGCATCGTACACTTTAACGTTGTATTGAGTAGCACCGGCTGACAATCCCATTCCCAGTCGGGTTTGCTTATTTATTTTAACATGGTAAGCATAGGACCCGTAAATAGCGTTACGGTTAATAAGGCCTATACGGTCACTGATTACCAAACCGCCCGCTGCCATATTAGGCCGTTTTTTGAACGCCCCATAAGCGGATAACATATACGTTTTGGGCGCTCCGTCAAATCCACTCCATTGATTACGGTATCCACCATTAACCTGAAATACGTGACTGGTACCCGCATAAGCTGGATTGTACAAAAAAGGGTGAACATTAAAATTGGTATAGAGTGTTTGCTGCTGGGCATACAAACTACCGCACAAAGCCAACACTATACAATAAATATATTTCTTTAAACCTGACATATCTGCTCTGCTATTTAACAAGTGTAATGGTTCCTTTTATAATATCCGGTTCCGAGGGATTTTTTAAATCAATCGTAAACAAATACGCTCCCACCGGCAAAGGGTTTCCTTTGTAGCTGCCATCCCAGGCATTTTTATACCCATCACTTTCAAATATTTTTTCTCCCCACCGGTTAAAAATTTCAATATGAGCATTTGGGAAAAACACATCTATAAAATCAAGGCGCCATATATCATTTTTACCATCGCCATTTGGTGTTACAATATTCGGAATCAACTTCTTAATCTCACCAGCTATATTGGCTATACGCACCAGTTTACGTAAGGTATCGGCACAGCCCAACGCATCTTTTACAATTTGCGTCACCGTATAGGTTCCATTAGCGTTATAAATAGTTGATGGGTTTTGTATATTACTGATAAGCCCGTTACCAAAATCCCAACTCCACGAATTGGCGTATTTAGAAGAATCTACAAACGAAATATTAGCATTAATAGTATAACCCTGATTAATATTCGAAAAATAAAAACCAGCTTTAGGTCGTGGTGTAATGTTCACCACTTTCAAAATAGTGTCTGAACAACCTGAGTTACTATACACGATGTGTTTAATGGTATAAAGCCCGGGTGAAGGGAAAACATACGCTGTGTCTTTATGCGTTGACAAGCCCTGACCGCCAAAATCCCAGAAAAATGACGTTAAAGTTGCTGGCGCCGCTACTGTTGAACTATCCCAGAAATTAATCCGTAGCGTGTTTCCTGTACAAACTCTGGTAATGCCGAATTTTGCATCAGGTAATGGGAAAACGGTTACATTTTTACGTGCCGTATCGTAACAGTTATAACTGTTCTTAACCACCAGTTGCGCTGTATAGGTTCCATACGCTGTATAACTATGTGTCGCATTCTGTACGGTAGAAGTAGGTGAAGCATCTCCGAAATTCCATTGCCAGCCATTAATGGAGGAGTTAGGCGCAAAATTGGTAGAAATGTCTGTAAAAGACGTTACACCATTAAGGCACACCGCGGTATTCAGAAAATTTGCATTCGGCTTATCCCTGAAATCTATGCGTACCTGATCGCTCACTGCAACACAATTGCCGTTATTAATAGTTGTAACGTTTACTAATGCAAAGCCCGCGCTAATCTCCGCCGCAGTTGGCACATAAGTGACCGTTAAAGCCGTATTTGTAGGCGTAAAAGCTCCACTACCCGACCAGAGCGGTCCTGCCGCTGTTGTTCCGCCAATGGATGCCTGAAGGGAAACCGCCGCTTTATTTTTGCAACTATTCAGATCTACCCCCGCGTTAATGGTAGCAGGTTGTGTAAAAACAATTTTAATACTGTCTTCCACTACGTTACAGTTATACAGCTGATTATTGGTGGAACTCAATTTAACATAAACCGATCCTGCCGAAATATCTGCGTTACTGGGCACATAGGTTGCAATGAGCGATAAATTGTTAGGGTTAAAAAAACCGCTTCCGCTTGTACTCCATTTGCCTGTTGAGGTAGTAGTTCCACTTACCGTTCCAACCAGATTCACCGCCGCATTGTTGGCGCAAACGGTAGTTGATACTGGCCCGGCATCCACCAGTGGCGGTTTATTGAAAGTTACCTTTAAACTATCTTTCTCTGCGAGGCATATTCCGTTATTGGTACTTGTCAGGATCATATAGATGACTCCCGCACCTGATGTATCGGCACTCGATGGTGCATAAGTAACCGTTAATGCGGAAGCATTGGGATTAAACGTTCCTGTTCCTGTCGTTGTCCAGATACCCTGATTGGTAGTGGCGCCATCTACGCTGCCATTGAGTGTAAACACCGCGTTATTGCCACATTTGGAAATATCTACCCCCGCGTTTACCCGTGGTGCGCGGCGTACGGTAAGCCGCAATGTATCACTCGCGCTTGGGCAAATACCGGTTGAGGTTAACCAGATTTTAACCGGATTTAATGAGGGCGTGGTATCGAGCGGAGAAGGCGTAAAGACAGCTGTATTCAGCGAAGTGGAATTAGTGAGTACCCCAAATGCATTGGTTGACCAGAATCCTGTAATGGGGCCTCCGCCAATAAATCCATTTAAACTAAATGTGGTGTTCGAGCAAATAGTTGCGGTAGGCACAGGGTTAGCATACACAAAAGGACTAGTACCAAACTCGGTAGCATAAGCATACCCGCTTCCGGCTGATCCTGATCCATTAATGATTCCTAAACCAAAAACATCTTTTGAATTGGCAATATAATTATACGATCCCACAGGAATAGACGACGTACTAAAACTTAAACGGGCCGCTACCAGATTACCGGATGTACCTGGCACCACCGAAAAAGAGGCAGGTGAAACAGGTACATTTGTTCCTCCTGAAGTAAGCGTAAACGTATTTTGAAATCCATTCCGTGTATAAAGGAGTAAACTTAATGTATCCGCTGTTGTTCGTGTAAATGCAGTAGAATAGGATCCGGCACAGTAGGCCGGGGTTACCTGGGCACCACTCAGTTTACAACCAAAGCCACCTATATGCGTTACGTAAACAGGATTGGTTGTTTGTATATATGTTAAAGGATCTGTAAGATTTACCGTATAGGTTTCACCGGTATTAATCAGCCAGTTAATGGTAGATGAGGCATTGGTGATACTTAAACCTGTTCCGTTTACCGGCGAAAGAATGTAAGCCACTTCTGTTCCTGCAGTTGTTTTAGGAATAACATAGTATTTTCCCAGATTACTGCTGGTCGTAATCTGATCGGCCATCATACTGGTGCAGGAACCTGAAGATAAGGCAGAAGAACTAATCGTTACACCTACCGGCTTATCCGCCGAAACAATAGACCCGGCCAATGTGCTTATTTTGGGGGAAAGGGCTCCTGTTTTAATAGCAAAAGTGTCTAGCATCGTAAATGTTTCTCCTTTTTGAAGAGAACGGGCAAACGTTGTATTTTTTGAATGCCCCACAATATTATCGCGCGGGGTTAGTAAAATCGTTGTGTTATCTTCCGATGCCACAATATCAATCCGGGCGCCGGCGCCTGTTCCGTTTGTTGCGGTAGCAATGGTTGTGGGTAAACTCACGTAAAAATCACTTCCCAATGCCCGCGTCCCCTTTAAACTGATTGTTTCCCGGTTCAGGGGATGATTAATGTAGTAATACGCCGAAATTTTTGATGAACTCCGGATATGAAACCCTCTTGGCTCTACTATATCTGCCGTTGATGACTGTACAGCGGAAAGGTAGGGAACCAGATCAAAAGAATAATTTGTACTGGCAGGAATGGAGATAACGGTAGTAGTAAAGGCCAGCGTATTGGCCGGCATGCTCAACGTCATGGTTACCGCCTGATTATAGGTTAAAAAATTAAACCCGATTGGCGAATTTCCATAAGAGACTGGTACTGAAGGCGCTACAAACCAAAAACTGGTATCAAGTTGAGCGGGAAGTTTAAGGATGCCAAGTAAAGCATAAAGAAAAAACCAGAATTTATTCATAAATTTAGATGAATCGAGTTTAAAAGCTTACGAATATATTATTTTTTTTTTATTTTAACTTATTTTCTCATTTATTGCGCGGTTAAAGTGTTAACTTTCTTTTGTTAGGAATATGGGTATAGACAGATCGGTTATTGAACCTTTTAAAAGCCTTGAATTATTGGCCAAAAAAGTAGTGGAAGGTTTCATCACCGGACTTCATAAAAGTCCGTTTCATGGATTTTCAGTCGAGTTTGCAGAACACCGGCTCTATAATACCGGTGAGAGTACAAGGCATATAGACTGGAAACTTTACGCGAAAACAGATAAATTGTTTATTAAACGTTACGAAGAAGAAACCAACTTGCGGTGCCAGATTGTACTGGATGCTTCTTCGTCCATGTTATTTCCGAAAGACAGCGAAAACAACAAATTGCGTTTTAGCATATACGCCGCCGCCGCGCTCCAGGAATTGCTGAAACAGCAACGTGACGCGCCGGGCTTAACCGTTTTTCAGGATCATTTAATTCATCATTTTGCCGCCAAAGGAAGTCCTGCCCAGCAAAAATTAATACTGAATACATTAAGCGATTTATTACATGCCGACATTGAGAAAAAGCCGTCGGAAGCAGCTAAGACCATGCATCAGGTAGCTGAAATCGTTCACCAACGTTCGCTGGTATTTATTTTCAGTGATATGTTCGAGAGTACCGCCAACAGCGATGAGTTATTTGCTGCGCTTCAACATCTCCGCTACAAAAAACACGAAGTGGTGCTGTTTCATGTAACCGATAAAACAAAAGAACTGGATTTTGATTTTGAAAATAAGCCGCATCATTTTATTGATCTGGAAACGGGAGAAGAACTCAAACTGAATCCCTCATTAATTAAAGAGCAGTACGTAAACACCATTTCAGAATTTGAAGAAGCACTAAAATTAAAATGCGCGCAATACCACATTGACTTTGTAGAAGCTGATATTAACAAAGGATTTGATACAGTGTTGTACACTTACCTTGTGAAACGCAGTGCCATGTTAAAATAAAGGATTCCGGCTCCATTTATACCAGTTTATATCCATGCGCCTGTTATTACTAATTGCAGTATTAACAGCCCATCTATGAGTATGGAATAATAATAGCGGTGGCGTTTCAGATTGGTGCATCCTAGCAGAACAGCGCTTATTAACACGATTATAAAAAACGGCAGGCTTTTCTGTACGGTATATCCGTTTACAAGTAGTAACAACGCCAGCAACAACAACCCGTACCCTAATAATTTTGTAAATTTAATCCCGTGTTGTACAGGAATCGTAGGAATACCTAATCCCTTATCCTTCTTACTGTCGCGAATATCAAAGGGCAGACAAATAACACTGATCCATAGCCATTGCACCAGTAAATAAAAGCCCTGTGTCAGAGTGATGGTGCCATCTGGTCTGGAAAGGACAAAATACCCTCCTGTTACTGCAAAAACAAAGCCAATGAGGAATGGCTTTAATTGCCCGTATTTTCTGAGCCGGAAAGGTGGTAAAAAATACAGAACACTGAGAATACCAAGAACTACATAAGTCCATATTACAAACGGTTTATGGCTATATATATCCCGGATAAGTGGGATTGATACAAACACCGCCAGAAGCATGCTTGTAAATAAGCCCCTGCGGTGGCGCTGCACCCAACGGCTCCTGGCATCATCCTGCGACAAAGCTGCGTTATACAGGCGTTGCAAATTATACAAACAAAAAGTGGTCAACCCATTGAGGCAGGCTAACTTTAACACGTTATCTGGTAAGCTATCCGAAAAAAAAGCGGCTTGCAATGTAAAACAAAAACTACCAAGACTCACCCAAAGGTTGCTATACGTCAGCGCATCCAGAAAACCGAAGCCATATTCCGCCAGCACCCGCTTCATTGATAATTATAAGCGTTGCTTTACCGCCTCAAACAACACAATTCCCGATGCTACCGATACATTTAATGAGGCAATAGTCCCTGGCATCGGTATTTTTACCTGAATATCGCTCCGTTTCAGGTACTCGCCACTGATGCCATTCTCTTCGCTCCCCATAATAATAGCGGTGGGCTGTGTAAAATCACAATCATAAATCAACTGCTCGGTTTTTTCATGGCAGGCAATAATCTGAAGACCCGATTCTTTCAGGTAGGTAATCGCATTTTTCAGGTTGTCCTCGCGGCAAACCGGCAAACGGTGTAAAGCCCCCGCACTGGTTTTAATGGCATCTCCGTTAATCTGAGCCGATCCGCGCGTAGGGATAATTATAAAATCGACACCGGCACATTCCGCGCTGCGGGCAATAGCGCCAAAATTACGCACATCCGTTATTCTATCGAGAATCAAAACCAAGGGGATTCGTCCGGATTCAAAAGCGCGGGTGAGTAAATCCTCAGTGTCTGAATAGGTTATTTCCGTGAGATAGGCCACTGCGCCCTGATGGTTCTTATCTGTTAAGCGGTTTAATTTTTCTACCGGCACAAACTGAAAGGGGATATGATCTTTCCCTCTCAGCGCTTTTCGTAATTGCTGAAACAGCTCGTTATTGAGCCCCTTTTGCAGTAAAATTTTATCTATGTCCTTACCGGCATTCAACGCCTCTATCACCGCGCGAATTCCGAATATTAAATGTTCTTCCATATAATTTGCTCAAAAGTACGCTATTTTCCGGGTAGGTGATACACATCTCCATTTCTTAAACTAAGATTATGCTACAGGTATTGTTACGAGAGGTGAATGACTACTACCAGCAGCTAAATGTACTTTCAGACATCAACTAGCGCTTTTTATTACGTTCAAAAGACTCATAAACTTCTTTTAATCCTTCCCAGAATTTAAGCTTGTCCGCATCGTACTGCGTTCTGAGCATTTTCTCATTTCCAGGCGTAAACCGACACGGAAAAATATCTACCGGTAAATGGCTTTTACCTGATTTAGCTTGCACACACAACACATACAACTCCTCAATAGGGTCGTCTTCAATCGGAATACATCCTATCGTTACACAATTTCCATGAATCATAATGTCGCCTCCCAACGGCTTTTTTCCCAATTTTACATCACTGGCATTAGGGTAATTTACCTTTAAAGACAAATGGTAATTGCTCACCGGGTTAAAAGCTTCAATCCTGTAAAATCCTTCGGGAACCTGCCCGTCACCTTCCTTGCGTTTAGGCCCCAGATTTCCGCTTGAGGCACAAATGGCATAAGTTTTAAGCAACTTAAACGCCTGATCGGTTTTGTTTTTCACCCACACTTCCAACTGCTTCTCGTATTTAAACCCTCTCAGGTAAATATCAAACGTTTCCGTGCTTATCTTCATTTTCGTCAGTTCCTTTTGCAGAGCAGGCCATTTGCTTTTATACGCTTGTTTTACCCGGCTGTATTTTAACTGCCCGGCTTTAAACCCTTTTTTCTGTGCCCATACGGGATGAAACAGACAAATTAACAGCAACAGTTTAATAACCTTTTTGGTTTTTATCCATTTCATCGGCGATCCCTTTTAATTTTACATCTTAAAGATAGATGCTTCTGCTCAGGATTATAAAAAATAAGTATTTTTTAACGACGATTGCCATTTTGGTTTGGGTATTGTTTTTTGATAAAAACGATCTGTTTACCCAGCGCGATATGGTTCAGAAATTGCGGAAACTGCAGAAGGAAAAGGAATATTACGCTTCTGAAATTGAGAATAATAAACGGGAATTAAACGAATTACAGACCAACAAGAAAAGTCTGGAAAAATTTGCCCGCGAAAAATACCTGATGAAAAAAGACAATGAAGACGTCTTTGTATTTGTAGCCCGTTAATCAATGGACCTGAAAGCCTTTAACACAGCGGCTCAAAATCAGAAAAAAGCCAATCAGTCTTTTTATAAAAGATTAAAGCAAAAGCCCCCCAGACATCTGGATGAAGTCTTTCATGATGCCCATGAAACCGTATTTGAGCAAACGGACTGCCTCACCTGTGCCAATTGTTGCAAAACCACATCGCCTATCTGGTACCAACGGGACATTGAACGGGCTGCCAAAGCCCAGCGCATGAAACCCGGCGCGTTTATAGAAACATATCTCCGCATTGATGAAGATCAGGATTATGTTCTCAAAAAATCGCCCTGTACATTCCTGAATGCAGATAATACGTGTAGTATATACGAGGACCGGCCGAACGCCTGCCGCGAATACCCGCATACCGACCGGAAAAAAATGTCTCAGATTATGGATCTTACTTTTAAAAATACGCTCGTATGTCCGGCTGTTCTTAAAATCACCGATCTGGTGAAACAAAAACTGGGAGTATAGGGTCTGTAAATTTATCTGCACAAACGTTCTGACAAAGAGATTTTATAGTAAATTTATCTGTTAATTTTTACGTTATTATATGTGTGGAATAGTTGGCTATATTGGTAACCGGGAAGCTTACCCTATTTTGATAAAAGGTTTACAACGTTTGGAATACAGAGGGTATGACAGTGCCGGCGTGGCTTTGTTAAACCCTTCCGGAGAACTGAATGTATTTAAGAAAAAAGGGAAAGTAAGTGATCTTACCTCTTATGCCAAAGACAAAGACATCACCGGAAATATAGGCATTGGACATACCCGCTGGGCTACCCATGGCGAACCGAATGATGTTAATTCGCACCCTCACTATTCGCAAAGTAAAAATCTGGTGATGATTCATAATGGTATTATTGAAAATTACAATGCCATTAAAGAGCGCCTGATTAAACGCGGGCACACGTTTTTATCGCAAACAGACACCGAAGTACTTATTCACCTGATTGAAGACATCAAACAACATGAGGGTATGAAGTTGGGACACGCTGTTCTTGCCGCCCTTAATCAGGTAATTGGCGCTTATGCCATTGTGATTATGGATAAGAATGATCCGGATACTCTTATTGCCGCCAAAAAAGGAAGTCCTATGGTAATTGGAATCGGTAATGACGATTTCTTTATTGCCAGCGATGCGTCACCTATTGTAGAATACACTAAAAACGTTGTGTACCTCGAAGACGAACAGGTAGCTATTATTCGTCGTGGTCAGGAATTAAAAATCCGCAACCTTAAAGACAAAGAAATAACACCTTACGTACAGGAATTGACGCTTGAACTGGAAGCCATTGAAAAAGGCGGTTACGATCACTTTATGCTCAAAGAAATTTATGAGCAGCCTAAAAGTGTGATGGATAGTATGCGTGGCCGTTTACACGCCAATGAAGGTGAAGTAAAGCTGGGAGGCATTGTGGATCACGAAGGAAAATTTAAAAATGCCAAACGCATCATCTTTGTGGCCTGTGGTACCAGCTGGCATGCTGGTTTGGTGGGCGAATACCTGTTCGAAGAATTTGCGCGCATCCCCGTAGAAGTGGAGTACGCCAGCGAGTTCAGGTACCGCAACCCTATTATTTATCAGGATGACATTGTGATTGCTATTTCGCAAAGTGGCGAAACGGCGGATACATTAGCGGCCATTGAACTGGCTAAGGCCAAAGGCGCTACTATTATTGGGGTTTGTAACGTAGTAGGATCTTCCATTCCGCGCGCGTCGCACGGAGGCACGTACACGCACGCGGGTCCCGAAATAGGGGTAGCATCTACCAAAGCTTTTACCGCGCAGGTAACCGTGTTAACCCTTATGGCGCTGCACATTGCCAAAGTAAGAGGATCTATTACCGAAAGCCGTTACCGTCAGATGCTTTACGAAATGGAAAGCATTCCTAATAAAATAGAACAGGTTTTACAACTCAACGATCAGATTAAACGTATTGCGGAAGAATACAAAGACCGCAGCAATGCCCTTTACCTTGGCAGAGGCGTTTCGTTCCCTGTGGCGCTGGAAGGCGCGCTGAAACTAAAAGAGATCAGCTATATACACGCCGAAGGATACCCGGCCGCAGAAATGAAACACGGCCCCATTGCCCTTATTGATGAAGAAATGCCGGTGTTTGTGATTGCCACCAAAGGAGCCAATTACGAAAAAGTAGTAAGCAATATTCAGGAAGTAAAAGCCCGCAGAGGAAACATTATTGCGGTAGTAACCGCCGGCGACAAAGAGGTTAAAAAAATGGCTGAACACGTTGTGGAAATACCGGAAACCGATGAAACGCTGGTGCCTCTTATTGCGGTTGTACCTTTACAACTGCTTTCTTACCACATTGCGGTTATGCGCGGATGTAACGTAGATCAACCACGTAATCTGGCGAAAAGTGTAACCGTAGAGTAATTTTTATCCGGTTAAACGGGGCTTCTTCACCTTCTTTTATTGCGGCTTGTTAATTTGTGCTAGCGGTTTGCTTTGCTTGTGGTTTTTGCGCATTTTTGCCCTTCTAATTAAATCTATGAAACGTTTTCTTCCCCTGAGTATGGCAGTTACAGTCAGCCTTTTAACACTAATGGCTTGTCATTCCTCAAAAAAGAATATTACCAAAGCCACCAGCGAACCGGTTAGTCATTTAAATACTACCGATGATGCTATTACCATTAATATAGACACTGTCACCATTACCCCGGCCAAAAAACCGGAACGTGAAATTTATCGGGCAAGTAATCCTATCAGTAATAATATCATTCACACAAAACTGGAAGTAAGTTTTGATTGGGATAACAGTTACTTAAATGGTGTAGCCACCATACAAATACAGCCTCATTTTTATGCCACCAACATGCTATATCTTAACGCACGGGGCATGGCTATTAACAAATTAAGTGTTTTTCCTGCGGTGGTATCTTCGACGAGCAGTACTAAGGGCCAAGCAGCCAAAATAAGTGTGAGTCCATCAGATAAAAAAATAGAAGCGGCTTCGTATGTGTATGAAAACGACAGTATCAAAATTAACCTGGGCCGTATGTTTCGCACGGGTGAAAATTACTTTGTGGTAATTGATTACGTTGCCAAACCAAACGAACTTAAAGCAGGGGGGAGTTCAGCTATTATGAGCGATAAAGGATTGTACTTTATTAATCCTAAAGGTGAAGACATTTACAAAATGCCTCAGATCTGGACGCAGGGCGAAACACAGGCTAGTTCCGCCTGGTTCCCGACTATTGATAGTCCGAATGAAAAAATGACGCAGGAAATTTTTATGACTGTTCACGATAAATTTCTGACACTTTCAAATGGAACTCTGGTAAGTTCTAAAAAGGATGCTTCGGGCTTAATGCGTACTGACCATTGGGTGCAAAATCAACCTCATTCCCCTTATCTGGCAATGATGGCGGTGGGTCAGTTTAAAAAAGTAAGCGATACTCCCTGGAACGGAAAAGAGATCAGTTACTATGTAGAAAAAAATTACGAGCCTCATGCCAAAGCTATTTTTGGCGACACAAAAGAAATGATTGAATTTTACTCTAAAACCTTAGGCGTTCCGTTTCCATGGGATAAATACGCTCAGATTGTGGTTAGAGATTATGTAAGCGGCGCCATGGAAAACACCAGTGCTACTTTACACGGGGAATCTACTGTTTATCAAACCACACGCGAAACACTGGATTACCATAAAGGAGAAAGCACTATTGCACACGAATTATTTCACCAGTGGTTCGGGGATCTGGTAACCTGTGAAAGCTGGAGCAACCTCCCCCTGAACGAAAGTTTTGCCACTTATGGCGAATACCTTTGGTTAGAATACAAACACGGCCGGGAGGAAGCGGATTACCATCACTATCAGGGTAAGATGTCGTATCTGGGAACAGCTGCCGCGCGCCCACGAAACATGATTCGTTTCAATTACGATGACAAGGAAGACATGTTTGACATGAATTCGTATGCCAAAGGCGGGCAAATTTTGCACATGTTGCGCAAGGTAGTTGGCGATGAAGCGTTTTTTGCGTCGTTACAACTTTATCTGGAGCAGAACAAATACAAAGCCGCAGAAATACATCATTTACGTTTAGCGTTTGAAGAAGTGACCGGGCAGGATTTAAACTGGTTTTTTAATCAATGGTTTCTTGCCAAAGGCCATCCGGTGTTAAATGTAAGCCCTGTTTACAACGCCGATAAAAAAACGCTGGAAGTAACTGTTGAACAAACCCAGGATTTTACCGTTGCCCCACTTTACCGTTTGCCGGTTATCATTGCCATTTACAACAATGGAAAAACGCGTAATGTGCCCGTTGTTATTGATAATACCAAACAAACATTTACGTTTACCGGCATTGACAGTAAACCCGACCTGGTAAACTTTGACGCGGAACGTCAGTTGTTATGTGTTTTACAGTACGAGAAAAGTGTGGATGAATACATTTATCAATACAAATACGCGCGGTTATACGAAGACCGTGCCGAAGCGGTAAGAGCATTACGTAAAAAAATGAACGATGAAAAAGTGGTCGCCCTGATGATGGACATCGCGGAAAAAGATAAATCGTATCACCTTCGCAAAGCGGCCATTGGCGCGCTGGAAGAAGTAGCCGCCACAAAGGAAACGACTATAAAACCGCTCATGTCGCAATTAGCGTTAAACGATAAGAAATCGCTGATTCGTGCGGAAGCCCTTGGTTTTTACGCTAAACTCTACAAAAACGACGCGGGTTTAACCGCTTTAATTGATAAGGGATTAAATGACCCTTCGTACGCTGTGGAAGCGGAAGCCTTGCAGGCATTGATTGACAAGGATCCGAACGCGGCACTTCAAAAAGCAAAATTGTTCGAGAACGAAAGCAGCAGAAGTTTACTTTCAACCATTGCCGGTCTTTATGCCACGCATGGTGGCGACGAGCAACAGGCATTTTTCGGAAACAACATGAAGAACTTTGGCGGATTTGAAATGATCGGTTTTTTATCGAACTATGCCCGTTTTGCCAAACGTAGTAATAACGCTATTACGGCCATTGCCTCGGCCCGTGACCTGGAGTATGTGGCTAAGTCGAAAAATGTGTTTACCAAAATGGGAGCTGTTAAAGGCATTAAGGATCTGGCAGGTATATGGGAAAGCAAAGCCAACAGCTTAAAACAGGATACTTCGGCAGAAGGTGCCAAGAAACTGAAAGAAGCTGAGGAAACCCGTGATATTCTGAAAAAGATTTACAGTGAGGTAAAATAAAACGGCTTCCTGCCTATTAAGAATACTAAGCGGATTACTTTAATTACCTGTAATGAATCAGATCGTGTTGCCAGGCGGCTTATACGTTAGTGGTTTCATTTAATACTAAAACTTTACGCAAATGGATCAAAAAAAACTAAGCGGGCTCAGTAATGAGAAACTATCAGAGTTAAGAAAAAAGACAAAATCATCTTTACGAATTACCGCGGTTTTAATGGGGCTGCTGATAGGCGTTGCCGCATACAGTGCGGTAAAAAACGGATTAAAATTCGCGACATTTTTCCCGCTGATTTTTGTTTATCTGTTAGCCAAAAATCAGAAAGACCACAAGGCCATTGACAAGGAAATAAAATCGAGAGGTTTGGAGTAAACTGTGAGATTTCAGCTGATACTACTTACTGTGAGATTACATATTCATTTCATCCAACTCTTCGTGTGTAATTCGGACGAGTGATTGAAGCGGCAGCCTAAATCAAGCTCTATTTCAAAAAAGTACAGTTCTGATAACCAAATCCTACCCTACTATCAATATTTTGATAAATGAATTAAATAATACTATATTTGATTTAACACTTACCAACTACTATTTAAACAACATGGATTTCAAAGACCAAATCAAATTACTCGGAGAAAGAGTAGACCTCTTTCATAATTCATAGTTAATAATTGCAGAGATTAGCATCAATCTC
>JASGCO010000064.1 GCA_030054095.1 Sediminibacterium sp. | reverse complement strand
CTTGTTTATCTGCGGGCATTCTCATATTTTAAAAGTCATGTTTGATAAAGAGCGGAACGTTTTATGTATGAATCCAGGTGCTTGTGGTGTACATGGGTTTCATGTGATGAAAACGGCGTTGCGCTTTTATGTTAACGGCAACGCCATTGAAGGGCTGGAAGTAATAGAACTGGGGAAGCGAGCCACCTGATGAGACTCATTTTCCCGAAAGCATTTTTTAGTCTTTAATAAACTTTGAACTAAAGCGTCCCTTGTCGGTTGTTACCTGAATAAAGTACAACCCGCTTTCTAATCCGGAAATGTCAATGCCTGATTGAATTTCGGGGGAAAGATAAGAGCGGATAAGTTTTCCCTGTGTAGTTAAAATTTGAAATGTAGAAACAGAATTGCCGGTTTCCAGAGAAATGAATAATTGGTTATGAGCAGGATTGGGATAGACGTTGATTGGACGTGAAACAAGTGATTCTTCGTTTAACCCTACCGGAACAACATTCGTGTTTATGGTTACCGCAGAGTTAGAATAGGTAAAGCTCATGTAAACCATTCGGTTATCAGTAAGGCTTAGAACCGGAAAACGTTGAGAAGCATGATAATAATTATAAACGGTTAAGGTCAAGCTGGCAGGGTTACCGAGAGCGCCCGGCGGGAAAACGAGTTCAGATGTTACCTGCAAACAATTGCTTAAGGTATAGGAGTTCGGGAGGATGAGGGTTCCGGTACCAGTTCCTGTTGATGTAAACGTTCCACTTTCGGTAGTGTTTACTGTGCCGTTAATAGTGGTTCCCGAAAAGGTGTCTGAAAATGAAGAACCATAGGTGAAAGGAAACGTTTGCTGGATAAAACTATTGGTAAGTGTTGTTATGGCAGTTGGCGAACTGGCACCTCCAAGACCTTGTAGATTAGTTGCAGTGGAATTATAATAGGTGTAATAGGTAGGGGAGGATGAACCTAATTGGTAACTGGCCAGATTGGCAGCGCTAAACCCCGCGGGTGGCCCACCGGGAACAGATGAGGAAGCAATAAAGCTTTCGGAGGTAACGGCAGCAGTACCAGATAAAAGACTACTGAAATTCCAGATTTTATTGAGTCCTGTTTGACGGGGAAGTGTCGTAGTGGTGTCGTAATCTTTTGTCGTGTAAACATCCCCCGGATTAGGGGCATGGGTGGCTTTTGTTAAGGTTAACTGAGCTTTTAGGTAAAAAGTACATAAACTAAAAAGTAATGCTAATAAAAAGGGTTTCATTGTGCGTTTAATTTTAGTGTAAAAGTAAGCGTTTAAGAATTAACATCAGTTAAACCAGCATTGATTTTTGTCTTGTTTTCATGACGTGGAGAATGGCGACTTAAGGCTTAAGGTAAGCGCTGGCTTTAGCACTATAAAATCCACCATCCGCTTTTATTTTTTTAAGTAAACTAATACTGTTGTCCTTATCGCCTGTACTATCTAAGGAAAGCGCTTTGTAAAACTCAGCTTCCTGCAAAAACGTATTGTTTGGATTATCCAGTACTAAATTAAAATACTTTAATGCTTTCGCAGGATTTTGTTCATAATAGTAGCACATTCCAAGATAGAAATCGCAGTTAATATCTTGTTTGGTATAGCTTTTAATTCTGTAAAACAACGTTTTGGCTTCAGCATATTTTCCGGTACTGAAATAATACAGGGCATCACTTAAGGCCTGATGCAAATAGTAGTGTCTGCGGCCCATCGTCATAAAGGCATCATTAGTTTTCGAGTCTTTACTTTCCTGCGATGCGTCAACACTTTTGTGTATTCCATCTTCCAGATCAATAACCTGTTCTTTTTTAAAGTACAGGTGATGGTAGTTGGTAATCTTAAGATCGTGTATAAACAATACCGGCGCGTTGGCAATGTATTTTAAATTCGGAATCTGGGCCGAAGGTTCCGGACTCAATTCCACATCGGGTAAGCGACTGTTCAGCGCGTAAATGCTATCTGGCTGAAGACTTACTGGTTCAGTATGTGCCGGTTTGCTAAACGACTCGTTTTTAAAGTGTTTTTGCGGACGGCCGGGTACTTTTACATCTATCGGATCAAGTTGCGCGAAAAGAGCGCTGTCATTTTTTTCAGATGCTTCCTCCTTGGTGATTGCTGCAACCATAGGTTTTAAAACCGGTTTGTTAGTTACAGACAAGAGATAAAACAGACCTATACCTGCCAGTGCCCCCGCGAGTGCGCTCACGGTAATAAGCTTCCAGGAAAAAGAAGAAGAACGGGTTCTGGTTCTTACCTTATGGCGTAGCATATCCACATCCTTTGCGGCATCAGGATCCATCGCGTATCCCATCCCGGATAAGTATTCCAGATCGTCTTTTGTATGTGAGGTATCAGGCAACATGGCGTTTAATTTTTTCTTCGATCAATAGTTTAAGGTTTCGTTTTCCGTTTTGTATATAACTTTTAACTTCATTAAGGCCAAAACCTGTTTCTTCTTCAATTTCCAGATAGGAACGGTTTTTAAGATAGAACAGTTCTATGCAGATTCGTTGCTTGTCTTTCAGTTGTGGCAGCATTTCGCTCAGGTAGTTGATAAGATGCTCGTCGTTTATGCCGTTCAGTATTGTTTCTTCTTCGAGAGAAGTTTCTTTGATTTCAAAATCAAGGTACGTTTCAGGTAAAAACCGGTTTTGTTTTGTTTTTCTGAGTTCACTGATGCAGTAATTCCGGGTCACAAAACTTAACCAGGCTTTAAAATTACTAATGTGGTGACGGCGTAGCTCGGTGAGCAGCTTTTCAAAAATCCCCATCACGGCATCCTGGGCGGTAGCGCGGTCTCTGAAGTAGAAGAGGCAAACACCATACACAGTTTTTACATGCCTTTCAAATAACTCTCCGGCCACTTGGCGATCGCCGTTTTCACGGTAAGCCGCCGCCAGCGTTTCGTCATTTCCTTCTTTATGTTTTTTGAAAAGCCACATGTGTTTATTCTGCCTTTATAAATATATTGACGCTAATGTAAAGATATTCCATAAACTTTTTTTTTCATCTTTTTTTATGGAAAGGAGAAGAGCTGTCGTCTTATTGTCAGAAAGCGGTTCCGGAACCCGATTAACCTTTAAAACCAAAAACTATGAAAACACTAAAAGAAAAAATCGTTAGAAAAGGCCTGAGAATACTATGTATATGGGCCGGCACTTTGCAACTGGCATGGGCCCAGTCTGGATACGGCGAAATACGCGGAACCATTAAAAACGAAAACAACGAAGAGGTGCCTTTTGCCACTATACAAATTTTGCAGGGAACCCGCTTTATAGGCGGTACTAAAAGTGATATGTCGGGCGTCTATGTGTATAAACCCTTAGAACCGGGGATTTACGAAATGCTGATACAGGAAAGTGGGCATCAGACCAAGCGGGTGAATAAAATTAAAGTGTCACCTGAAGAAGTCGCCAGAGTGAATGTAACAATTGCATCAAACACACTTGCTATTGTCGATTTTACAGTAGCTGTTCAGGAAGTAGATTATACCAATACCGGAGTGGATCAGAATGTGTTTCAGATGAAAACACTCAGTGCCGAGGAAATACTGCAACAGGCCAGTGGAAACCGTGGAGATATTATCAGTATTCTGCCTTCGATGACCGCCGAAATTATCGAAGGGCCTGAAGGAGGTTTGCATTTCAGAGGTGGACGTAGCGGAAGCAGTGCGTATTTTGTAGATGGGGTAAGGGTAACAGATATTGGCACATTACCCGGATTAGCTATTGATAACCTGACCGTTTTTACGGGAGGTGTGCCAGCCGCTTATGGCGATACGGCCGGAGGCGTGGTAATAGTAACCACTAAAAGTTATTTTTCGGGCATTCGTGATAAACGTATCCGATCTGCCCGGATTAAGGAGAACTACAAAGAACAACAAAAACAGAAACGGCAGACAGATGCACAAAACCAGGAAACTTCCGAACTCAATTAATCTGCTTTGCCAACTGCCGGGCCGCTTTTCAGACTTTGAAAAGCGGCTTTTTTATTTTTTACCGGTTCTGCCGGAAAATGCCAAATAGCCCCGCTGTAACTCATTTTTCTTAGTATATTTACCAAAAAAGAGTCGCGTTTATGATTAATGTTACCAAGTCGTTTTTGCCTGATTTATCGGAATATACATCTATTTTACAGCAAACCTGGCAAAACCATCACCTTACAAACCGTGGTCCTTTGGTACAACAGTTAGAGAAAAACATACGGGAGAAACTCGGCTTAAACAATGTATTGTTTGTGTCGAATGGCACCATTGCGATTCAGTTAGTATTAAAGGCGTTTAATTTAAGTGGTGAAATTCTTACGACTCCTTTTTCTTATGTGGCAACCACCAATTCGGTGTTGTGGGAGAATATGACTCCTGTTTTTTGCGATATTGATCCCAATACGTTTTGTTTGGATGCCGGAAAACTGGAGGCACTTATTACGCCTAAAACTACCGCCATTTTGGCAACGCATGTTTACGGATTGCCTTGCGATACTGAACGGATTGCCGCTATAGCGGAGAAGCACGGATTAAAAGTGATTTACGACGCGGCACACGCGTTTGGGGTTAACTACAAGGGACAAAGTCTTTTAAATTATGGCGACGCGAGTACCTGTAGTTTTCATGCTACTAAATTATTTCACACCGTAGAAGGCGGTTCTATAACAACCAAAAACAGTGATGTAATGAAGCAAATTTCTTTGTATCATTCGTTTGGCCATATTGGAGATGATTACTATTCGCAGGGAATAAATGGTAAAAATTCGGAGTTTCACGCCGCTATGGGTTTATGTAACCTACCTAAACTGGATATGCTGATAGAGGCGCGTAAAACGCGATCGGAATTGTACGATAGTCTTCTGTCAACCGGTGGAAAGGTAACGCGCCCGGTTGTTCCTGAAGAAACAGAATACAATTACGCGTATTACCCGGTAGTTTTCGAAAGTGAAGCCATATTGCTCAAAGTGAGAGAGACATTGTTAAAGCATGAGGTCAATACACGGCGTTACTTTTACCCGTCCCTTAACAGACTCCCTTTCCTGAATACGACCCAGCCTTGCCCTGTATCGGAAGATATATCGAGCCGTGTACTTTGTCTGCCTATGTACTACGATTTGGAAACAGAGCATATTGAGCGCATTTGTAAACTGATCAATACCATATAGACCATTATTGCCGTATGAAAGTAGCCATCATGCAGCCGTATTTTTTCCCGTACATCGGTTATTTTCAACTGATGAATGCTGTAGATGAATTTGTAGTTTACGACAATATACAATTCTCAAAAAAAGGATGGATTAACCGTAACCGCATTCTGGTAAATGGTGCTGATAGTTATATTTCCCTGCCGCTGAAAAAAGATTCCGACTATTTGAATGTGGTGGAACGTCACTTATCGGACGACTGGAAAAACGAACGGAAAAAAATGCTGAACCGGATTACGGAATCGTATCGCAAAGCACCGTGTTATAAAACCGTAATGCCGCTAATAGAAACCATTCTGATGCATGAAGACAGCAACCTGTTTGGGTTTATCTATCATTCATTGGAGCAGATAAAGGCGTATCTCGGAATTAAAACCCGTTTTATTATCTCATCAGAAATCCCGATTGACCATCAGCTTAAATCTGAAGATAAGGTACTGGCCCTTTGCAAAGCCAGATCGGCCACTACGTATATTAACCCCATAGGAGGAGTTGATTTATATAATAAAGACCGGTTTCTTTCAGAAGGAATTGTTCTGCAATTCCTGAAAGCGGATAATATACAGTATCAGCAATATGCCAATACATTTGTCCCTTTTTTATCTATCGTTGATGTGTTAATGTTTAACGATCTGGATAAGGTGAAAGACTACCTTTCTACTTCCTACACCTTACAGTAAGCACGAACCTTAGATTCAAACGGCACGTTTTCGGGTGAACAGATTTAACCTGTTTTTTATCCTGTACCTGAAGCCTTGAGTGGATTTGTATAAATTTCTTTTTATATGAACGTGAAATATTTACATTTGTTTATGTTTCCTAAGTGGCTGTTACTTATTTTAGTATTTCCATGTCTTTTGCCGGCTCAGAGCAAACCCAATCATAAGGGTGATAGTGAGTTCGACTTAAAAAATTATAAATCAGACCCTCACGATCGTTGTATTCTGGAAGTGAATCATACGGGTTGGACTAATTTGCCCTCTAATGTAGATCTCAGCTATAAAAGTATTGGGGTTAATTTTTCGCTTTTGTTTGATAAACCTATAGGAAAATCAGCATTTAGTTTTGGTTACGGTTTGGGCTTATACAGTCATAATTTTCATAGTAACGCTGATTTTATCTATAAGCGGGATTCTGTAAGCGGACAATTAAACACGGTTCTTGCGCCGTTTACGAGGCCGTATTCGTTAAACCGTTATGCTCAAAAAATTATTGAAATTCCGCTGGAATTGAGATTTAGAACCAAGACGGATCGTCAGTTTAAAATTCATATTGGCGGTAAAATCGGGTACATGGTGCACGACTTCAGATCTGTTCGTGATAACGAAGGCAAGGTGCGTCTATACTATATTAAAAACATCAATCCTCTGCGATATGGGGTGCATTTCCGCATTGGTTATGAACAAATATGTTTAACTGCTTGTTACTATTTTAGTGATGTTTTTACAACAAAAGGCCCGGCGGGTATCCGTATGTATTCTCTGGGAATAGCTATAATACCTTATTGATGTATGTCTGTATTTGCAGCGGTTGATATTGATAGTGAATTGGCCCGGTACCGTACAAAAACGCGTACAGCAGACGATGTTATTATACAGGAGGTACATCGCATACTGAACCGTGATCTGTTATCGGATAAAAAAATACTGGATAATCTTAAGCACTATACACATTCTTTTAAGGTATTAAATGAAGATGAGTGCGATTCGCTCAATGTATATACATTGTCAGAAATTAAAAAGGTAGCTATAGATCTTAAACTGCGTTTTCTGGATAGTCCTTTATTTAAAGGGGAAATTCCTTACGAGGCGGTACTTAAAATTGCAGACCTTAACCGTACGCACGCTAAAGATCTTAGCGATTTTAAAATTCTCGGCACGTTTCAATCGTTTACTAACCGACGGTCGGAAGACCAAAAAGCATTGTTTGTGCCTACCGACGGAGGAAATTTTTACCTTATCCATACATGGGGTGCTCCTTTGAAGTGGCACAGGAAATGGTTGCATTGGCCACTTCGAAGTTTTGAGAACCTGTTTTTAACGGTTTTGATAATCACAATGATCTTAGCGGCTGGTATACCTACCCGGCTTTTGTCTTCTGAGCCAGAAGCTGTTTATTGGAATGGCTGGCGAATAGCCGCTTTTTTCCATTTCCTGATTTTTAATATGGCGGTTACGGCGTATGTAACATTCGCCTTTTCTAAAAATTTTCAGGAAAGCACCTGGAATACCAGTAAGCAGTTTTAAACCAGAGAACACAACGGTAATATCTGCCAGTCCGCTGTTGTTATAGGTTGAAAGCGTGTGATTGTGCTCGTTTTAACTTATAGTCAGGATTACATGCCGCTGCCAAAGTGACTGTAGCTTTCTCTTTTCATAGGGTTTACTGTCATAACAGGGATGTTACTGATATCAACCATTTTTTGCGACATAGTGCCACTGAACATTTCACCAAAACTCAGATCCTGTTTGTTCATCTGAACAATTAAATCGCAGTCATTTTTATTGGCGTATTCAACTATGGTTTCGGCAACTTCTTTGCTGGGGATAGATTTATTGGTACAGTTCACATTTTTTTCCTTAATGTATTTTTTCACCTGATGAAGGTAAGGCAGTAATTTATTTTCGTATTTGGAATCGTTCGGATCAAAAACAGATACAATGCGTATATCAGCATTATAATAATGTGCCAGTTGAACTACAATAGACACTTTTTCGCGGCTCTCGGGACTTAAATCGAATGGCATTACAATGTTTTTACAGCCATCGCGGTGTTCAGTACCTCTGACTGTTACTACGGGGCAAGGGGCATTTTTAATAAATTTACTGGCATTGCTGGTGCCCATAAAACTCCTGAAACGGATGTGCGTGTCTAATCCCGCGAAAATAAGGCTGGCTTTTAACTGTTCGGCCATTTTATCGGTTTGTTCATATACATCTCCGGTAACACTTATTCCCTCACAAATACATCCACTTTCATTCTGGGTAGAGGTTACGAGATCGTTCAACTCATTCGTGTGCGACGATTCTCCGGGTTTAAGCACTGCCATTAATACAATTTTCGAGTGCGTGTATCGGGCCAGATTATAAGATTGCCGGGCAGCAATCAATGATTGCTTTGAAAAATCTACAGGAATTAGAACAGTACCATTTTCTTTTATCAGCATAATGGGCGTTTTAATCAAATATATAAAAAAAGTTAATTGGATTAAAATGAGGAGTTTAAAACCATAAGTTGTGGAAATAAGCATTAAACAATACCTTTGTTTTATGATAAAACATCTGTGGTGGATTGCTTTTTTGTATGGTATTGTTGGGTGCCAGCCCGAAAAAGTGAATAATAGCGGGGGAGGGAAGGTTCTGGCACG
>JASGCO010000002.1 GCA_030054095.1 Sediminibacterium sp. | reverse complement strand
ACCTTTTTTTAAAACCCCCCTTCATCCAATGAAGGGGGGTTTTTCGTTTTGTATCAATCTATACTATACTATACTATGAAATAGCATAGCATTATATAATGCAAAAACAAAACCAAAATAGCAACTATGAATAATATGAGTTAGGGAAACGAATGACCTATATGTTAACTTCTCCGAAAGTATTTCTGATCGCTTTATTCTCCTTCATGCTTATGTAATAATCCCATAAAGAAGTAGTTGATATAAAGTAATCCTTAAAGTCATTCAATTCCGGAAACGCTTCTTGTACCTGTAGGCAACCATTCAGGCAATTTTGAAGATATTCAGGTGAAACTGGGTGAGATGATCTATCTGTTGTTTTTACAGGTAATGATTTTGAGGAACAGTAAAGCCATATAGCTCCTTCAGGAATGGTTATATCGGGGATTAATGAAGTGATTTGTCCTTTTTGTAAAAGAATGCGATGATAGCCGTCTTGCTCAAAAATATCGGTTAATAGGAGTGTTTCGGGTTGTAGTTTGTAAATAATCCCGTTTATAGGTTTTTTATTGGTAAGGTCACGAATGGCGCCAAGGTAGGTGAATAGATTTCCGCCTACGGTTTGATTTACAAACCAGCCTCTACTGAAGTCTTTCAGTAAAGCAGGAATAAACGTAATGGCCTCCGGTGATAAACGAGTGCGAACATTTATATCCATTAATGAGCCATAACTGAAAATGTAGTGATCACCTTCTTTTTCTTTCGGAGCATGCATACGCGTTTCTCGTTTATTGGTAGTGAGGAGAAAATGGTTTCCTTTTATAATGCTGGAAGTACAAATAAAGGACAGGAGACAAAAGTTTTAAATAGAATGGTCTGGCCTTTAACATGCCAGACCATTCGTGTTTTTGCTATTATAACGTTTGGAAATAGAACCGGTAATTGTTTTGGCCATAGAGCATTGCAAAACGAGCCAGATTGCTGTTGGCAGGTGTGCCTACCAGATTAAGTGCCGGAATAGAATTAAACGCATACTGATAGGCGTTTGCACCTCTGTTAAAACTGCCTTGATACAATACAGTATTGCTGCCTAATTTCATAGTGTAAATCCGGTAAGCCGAACCATCGAACAACATGCTCCACCGCGAAAAATCAGCGTCATTAGGAAATCCGGTAACCGGAATTTGAGGAATAGAGTTGTATCCGAATTGGTAATTTGTGCTACCTGGAACATAAGCCGCCTGATAGAGTAACGTTGGGTTACCAAGACGTCTCACGTACAAGCGGTAAGCAGCTCCGTCGTGCAGCATGGCAAAACTGGACATATCTGCGTCTGCCGGAATGTTGGTGAGCGTCAGAACAGGAATAGAGTTGTAACCATACGCATAAGAAGTACCGTTAAAGGCAAACTGATACAGTGTATTATTACTGCTTCCTTTAAAAAAATACATCCGGTAGGTAGAGCCATCATTTAACATTGCAAAGCGGCTAAAATTGGTGTCGGCTGGCGCACCGGTAATTGGGATGTTGGGAATGGATCCACCATACCCCCATTGGTAGTTGCTTGTGTTTGGTACATAAGCAAACTGATTTACTGAATTTGACATGGTTGTTGTGTATTCTTACTCGTAAGGCTTTTCAGATTAATCGCCCTCATGGTTAATCCACCACAAGCCGGATGTTTTTTTAAGTGGGATCTACTCCACCGATCAAAAGCTTTTGATAAGGTAAAATTAGTGTTGCAGTAAGGGATAGTAAAGAGCATATATAACTGAATGTCAAACAAGCATTTCTACTTTTGTCCAATGGGGTATTTGCCCTTTTTTCAGGTATTTATATCTGGTGAATAAACCATAATGTACTAAATACATAGAGGGTGTATCAGATCGAGGAATTGGTCTAGTCCTTTATTAGGGAAAATGAAATAAACTATATTTTTTTTACTTCCCGTTAAACCTTTTAACTTAGATGCCATCTTAACAGAAATAGTTCAGCGTGGCGCTACCAGAAGATGAAGAAATAATACGTTTGTACGCTATTGAAAGTTCCCGTAATGAGGCATTGGGAATGCTCATATCCAAATACCAGCAACGTCTTTACTGGCACATCCGTAAGATAGTAATAGATCATGACGATACCGACGATGTATTGCAAAATACGTTCATTAAAATCTGGAAAGGACTAGAACATTTTAAAGGTGACAGTGCCTTGTTCACCTGGTTGTACCGAATTGCTACCAACGAAGCCCTCGGTTTTTTAAGGAAAAAGCAAAAGGAAAACACACAAAGCATTCATCCTATTGAGTACCAGTTAAGTAAAAGTCTCGAGTCTGATCAATATTTTAAAGGAGACGAAATACAATTAAAACTTCAACAGGCTATCTTAACTTTGCCCGAGAAACAAAGAATTGTATTTAATATGCGTTATTATGATGAATTGCCCTATGAGCAAATGAGCGAAATACTCGAAACTTCGGTTGGAGCTCTAAAGGCGAGTTACCATCATGCCGCAAAAAAAATAGAAGATTTTTTAACAAATTCAAATTAAACCTTTTAAATCCGTTCAGGTCTAATTAAAAAATGGAAAACAGGAAGTGGAATAGTGTAAATAATCAAGATGGAAAGCAAGGATTTTCCACCCCCTCCGATTATTTCACCTCAACCTCCGGTAACATCCTTAATAAACTGTTGTGGTTAGAAGAACACAAAGCCTATCCGATTTTAAGTGCCTCTAAAGGAAAAACCGGTTTTGTAGTACCAGATGGGTATTTTGAAGGTGTGACGGTTAAAACAGAAATGTTACCTTATCAGAAGCTTTATGAAGTACATGGTAAAAACGGCCATTTTGTTTTACCAGATCAGTACTTTGAACAATTACCGCCTGTAAGCCCTGTATTATATGGTATTGAAAAGGTAAATCCTTTTGAGGTGCCTGCGGGTTATTTTCAAAAGAATGAGGAGCGTTTGAAACCAAAGGGACGTGTAGTCTCGTTGTTTCCAAGAAGGATACAATACAGTATTGCGGCTATAATGGTTATTTGTTTGGGTATTTGGTTATTTCAGGCTTTATCAGACAAAATAGATACAGAAAAGGATTGCGGAACGCTGGCCTGTGTAGATAAAAAAGAAATATTGGAAAGCCACGATTTACAAACCGCTGATGAAGATAAACTTTACGATATTGTAAATGTAAAAGCGCTTGAAGAAAAGTTAAAAGAAGAAAAAACGCCGGTTAACGGAAAATCATCGCACGATTCTGTCCTTATCGAAGCAGCTGAAGACGCAATGGATGAGCTATAAACATGAAAAAGCGATTTTACATAATTATTCTGATACTGTTCTGTTTAACAGTTATGCCTTCCTTGGCTCAGAATCCAAAGGTGGAAGCGCTGAAGGTTGAATTTATTAGTCAGAAATTGAATTTAACCGATGCGGAAAGCAAAAGTTTCTGGCCGGTTTACAACGAATGCGCTGATAAACAAAAGGCCATTCGGAAAAATTACAGGCAAACCATGAATCATTTACCTCAGGAACTGACAGATGAAAAAGCAAAGGAAGTTGTTAACCTTGAGGTACAAACCCGTCAGGCAGAACTGGAACTGGAAAAAACATATAATGATAAATTAAAGGCAATTATTGGTGTAAAAAAACTGGCTAAATTAAAGCAGGCAGAATTTGAGTTTAAACGTAAAGTGCTTGAAACAGTTAAACAACAAAGTGATTAAATTACTCAAACATATACAATTTGTCAGGCCTGTTTTAGTGAGTAGTGGCCTTCTTTTTTTTTATACGGCACTAAAGGCCCAAACGGCTTATGATTCTTTAAAAATAAAGGTGCCAAAGCACTTTTTCCAAACGGCCATATTGTTAGATGCCTACAGTAAACCCAAACAAACTATTAAAGAAACGGATCCCACCAGTAAACGTCTTAAAGATTACGCGGTCAAACAATACAATCTTTCGTTTTATACGCCTATTGCGACAATAAATAATTATAGCCACGATAGTACAATTAATGACAATACCCATTATTTATTAACCGGTAATTTTATGCTCTTGCAGCCACAGTTTGGTGGTTTGCAACAGCACTTGCTCACTAAAATGGGGTTAGGATTCCGCTTAATTCATAATACAGGTAAAAAGGGACTTTTCTTTGCTGAATTTTCACCTTTTGTAACAAGCGATAATACCTTGAAAGGAGCCAATTACTGGCGTATGGCCAGTACGATTTTGTACAGCCACTTATTCAACGACCGGTTTAACCTAAGGATTGGTATCACCAAATCGTTTCTTTGGGGGAACCGGCATTACCTGCCGTTTTTTGGTGTACGTATTGGTAAATTAGATGGCGTTAACCTTAGTTTCCAGTTTCCGCGTAACATTAATCTTCAGGTACCGCTCTCCCAATCAGTGCGTTTAAATGCCTATGTTAAACCGCAGGGGGGAATGTTTTTGTTTTCAAATGTAGATACCCTTTATTTTAAAAATACCGACCGTAAATTTCATTTTACACGCTATGAAGTACTGGCCGGACTCCGCCTCGATGTAACCGCTACAGAACATTTTGCGTTTTATGTAGCCGGAGGAATAAGTGGCCGTAATAACATTACCCTTTACAGCGAACAGGCTAACACTAAATATAAACGTCTGCCGCTTCGTAAAACGTTTTATGAATTAAATACCGCACCTACCGGGTTTATAAATCTGGGCTGTGTTATTCGTTTCGGTAAACGTAAATCCATCGGAAAAAATACTAATCTCTATGAAGCCATTGATCTCAATAATAGTATAGATCCCGGTGATAACGGCCTTATTATTCCCAATTCAGAGATTCGTAAAGCTAATACCGAGCGCAGTAACTTAAAACTGAAAGATGTTCAGGATCTCATTGATTACAACGATTACTAATAATTCCCCCACTGTTCCAGTGATAGGATCACCATCATCGAATTTCGAATAAGGCATGATACAGTATAATACTGAAAATAGTTGGTGAAAATCCCTGAATGCTTTGCCTGTAATGGCATAGAATAATTTACGCGAAGCTTTCAGAGACAACTAATTCCTAGGTTTCTTCTTCCGATACAAAAGGCAATCGTACCTCAAATGCGCTTCCCTTGCCCAATTCACTACTTACACTAATTGTACCGCCGTGTTTCTCTACCACAGCCTGAACGTACGATAAACCTAAACCAAACCCTTTTACATTATGTACGTTACCCGTAGGTACACGATAAAACTTGTCAAAAATTTTCCGCTGATTTTCTTTACTGATACCAATACCATTATCTTTCACCGTAATAATAATAGCCTCGGGTGTGTTGCGCGTATAAATCGAAATAAGCGGCGTATCGCGGGTGTATTTAATGGCATTATCAATCAGGTTAAAAATAATATTGGTTAAGTGAACCTTATCGGCCTGCAGTTTGTATTGCTGGGCAGTCAGATAGGTTTCTATCTTGCCGTTCCGTTGCGAAATAAGCAAAGCCGTATTATTAATAGCGGTATTAATAATGTCATGTACGTCGATCTCCACGGGTTTTAGTTTAAATTCTCCCCGATCCAGAATACTGGTTTGAAGAATACTTTCTACCAATACACTCAAACGTTTATTTTCGTCCCGTATCATTCTCAAAAAACGTTGCTGCTTTTCCGGAGTTTGTGAAATAGACTGGTCACTTAACATTTCACTTGCTAACGAAATAGTAGATATGGGCGTTTTAAACTCATGGGTCATGTTACTGATAAAGTCATTTTTAATCTCCGAAAGTTTTTTCTGTTTAAAGTTGCTGGCAATCATGTAATAAAACGAAAAAATCAGCATGCCAATTACTAAAACCGATACCACCAACAGGGCCCACATGGTTTTAAAAATGGCCCTCGATTGGTTCGGGAAATTCACCTCCAGGTATTCGGGCTGTATAAACACATTACTAGGCGAAAGACAAACACGGTACAAAATACCCAGCGAATCGGTTTCCATTTCCTGCTCCAACTCATCAAATTTACTCCGGTTTATCTTCTCATTAAATACCCTGTAATTATAACGGGCTGTAATTCCCACATTTCTTAATTCACGTTTTAAAATAGAATCCAGTAAAACCGTATCTACTTTTTGCTTGTAATCCTTGTAAATATTAATAGAAGTCGTTTCATCAAAAATATCGTTTCCGCTATTCGCTACACTTACAATATCACGTTGCACCTTGTCAATCGTTTCAATGCCACTTTTCGATTTAAGATCAAACGGAAAAAAATTCAAAGCAAACTGAAGCGAGTCAGTAGAGTATTCTTTAGTCGTGAGCCGTTTGGTAGATACCCCATTGCTGTCACTACTCAATTCTTCCGATAAAAATACCTTAAACACATTCGGATTTTTAGACTGCGATGGCAGCAACGCCGAAGGCAACTTAATAATCTGTTTACGCCGTTTAATCTTTTTAGCGGTGTAAGCCGTATCCAAACGTTCCAGCTTTTGAGCGGTACCGGCTAACGCCTGATTTACGTGCTGCCGGAATACGTTTTCAGCTGCCGAAAAATCGTTATGCAGCCAATAGGCCTGAACGGCAATCAACGTAATCAGCGCCATACAAAATAGAATAACTACTATCAGAAACTTGTTCTTGTTCATGTCCGGCAAAATTAAAGATTATCCTTTTCCCTTATGCACACCAACGACTCCACCAAGTGATAAAAATCGTTATAGAATAATGTAAACGCCTCTTAACATACATTCGCTTAAATCAGCATACCAACCAGTGTAGCGGTAAACAAACTGGCAATGGTGCCGCCAATAAGGGCTTTTATCCCCAGTTCACTCAGCATACTACGTTTGTTGGGCGCTAAAGCGCCAATACCGCCAATCTGAATGCCAATACTGGCAAAATTGGCAAAGCCGCTTAAAATATAAGTACTCATAATAACCGATTTCTGTTCATGAAACACATTCTGCGCTTTCATGCCCCCCATACTGATGTAAGCATTAAATTCATTAATCACCGTTTTTTCGCCTAGTAATTGCCCTACATACAACATGTCCTCTTTACAAACCCCCATAGCATAGGCAATAATACTGCAAGGATAAGCAAACAAAGCCTGTAAGCTTAACTCTTTATACTGACCGCCCGAAATACCCGCTAACCAGGCATTTAAACTCGTCCAGGAACCCACAGTGTAAAGCATGCGGTTAACCATATACGTTAACGCGATAAACACAATCAGCATCGCCGCCACATTCACAGCCAGTTTTAACCCATCCTGCGTGCCATTACTAATGGCTTCCAGAAGATTGGTGCCCAGTTTTTCTTCATTCAGTTCCAGTTTCTCATCAATCGGCTCTGTTTGCGGAATCAGCATTTTACTAATCACAATGGTGGCCGGAGCGCTCATAATACTGGCCGCCAACAGGTGTTTGGCAAAAAACAATTGCTGCGAGGGGTCATCGCCTCCTAAAAACCCTACATAAGCCGCTAACACGCCGCCAGCCGTATTGGCCATGCCACCCACCATAATGCACAGCATTTCGCTTCGGTTCATTTTCGGCAAAAAGTGTTTAATCATTAATGGCGCTTCGGTTTGCCCCAGAAAAATATTAGCACTCGTCGATAAATTTTCGGCACCGCTCATCTTCATCACTTTGCCCATTAACCAGCTTAAGCCGTACACAATTTTCTGCAAAATACCCAGGTAATAAAAAATAGAAGTAAGCGCCGAAAAAAACAAAATTGTTGGCAAAATCTGGAACGCGAAAATAAAACCCATAGAACTGGTATCCATCAACTTATCGCCAAACACAAACAACGCGCCACGCTTGGTAAAGTCAAGTACCTCCACAAAAAAGTTACTGATGTAATCAAAAATAGAGGCCACTAACGGTACTTTTAACACCAATACCGCAAACACCAGTTGAAACAAAATACCACCCACTACCAGTTTCCAGTTAATCGCTTTACGGTTCGAACTCATTAAAAACAAAATCCCTGTCAGTACCAATATGCCAATTAAACCGCGTAATAACGATTTAAGGCTCATGTTACCTTCTTTTATCTGAACTTTATACCCAAACGAATAGGTGGCCTTGTCGTCACTAAATACCAAACTTTCTGTAGTTGATTTTTTTACCTTAAACTGTTTCACCACACGTTCGCTGTGTAAGCCCTTTTCATCCACACGGGTTATTTCGTGTCCGTTCTTGTAATAAAGTACTTCCGGATGGTTATTCTTTACCACATACGCCACCGAGTCAATCTGCGTTAACAAAGGTTTCAGATCATAAGTAAAACTTAGGGTACTGTCCGCTTTATTAATGGTATAGTCTCCATTTAACCGAACGCCCTTTGCTATCAGTTCAAAACGGGTTTTGGTTAGCTGAAGGGTATCGCCTTCACTAATAGTTAAACTTCCGGTTACAGCCTGCCAGGCTGTCCATTTTTTGGGTAATTCACTGGCTACGTCTTCACGTTTTTGGCACGAGCTTAACGCCAAAACCATTAAAACGCCAAACAAAGGAATCAAACGCTTCAATTTCATACACTAACTATTCTCGAAAGATTATGTTAGAAAGATAGTTAAATGTTTTTAAAAAATGGTCGGCGGATAGATCTTATTTGTAACCAAATATGGCGGCCAGCGTTCTATGTGTAAACGCATATTTATGAAAAATCATCCCCTTCATTTCGCCATCGTGGCCCTGTTATTATGTGTTCATCCGGCAGAGGCAGTTATAAAAAAAGTGACATTTAAGAAAGCCGTCGAAAGCAATCTGGTAAGTGCCAAAGCCTTGAGCCGGGGCGGACATCAGGGTTTTTGCATGGATTTAACCCTGCGTAACCTTAGTCCCGATTCAATCGAAGTAACGGTAGAGCCAGGGCTTAAACTCAATTCCGAAAAAGACGATTTGCAGGACATACTCGTTACCCGCGAGGCCATTTTTGTAATGGCCAAAGGACGCGAACAAAAACAAAGTGTGTATGGCTTTTGCTGTCAGGCTCATAACCGGAGTCCCATAGATGGCGCTAAATACAACCTCAAAAGCAAACCCGACGACAATCTGCAGAAACTGGCCGCCTACCTTTCCAAATCGAAATTCGACGATCAGGTAGTGCAGCAAAGTATCTGGGCAATCAGTGACAGCAATCAAACCGCGGGAATCGGGGGCGGTGGATGTATTGATACCAACCTGTTTAAACTGCGTACACTTGTTAGCCGCCTAAAAGGAGAGCCCGTGCCCGATTACCAGTTGGTTCAGAAAGTAGTACAGTTGGCCAATGGGCGTATGTACACCGTAAACCTGGCGCTCCGCGGTAGTATGCCATTTCAGAATCCCGCTTACCAGTATTGTTACCTCAAAGTATTCGATGCCGGCAACCAGCAGGTAGGCGTCGAAATAGGGCAGTGGCTCAACGGAACCTCCTCCGGAAAATACGATTTTGATGTGCCGGCGCAGCAACTGGCAAAAGGCGAGTACACCTTAAAACTAATAGGAGATAACAAAGTACTGGGCGAAAAGAAAGTAAAGGTATAATACCAGAATATATGTATAAAATAGTCCAATGTATGACAGGGAAATTTTTCATTGTTCGAGGCACGGCAAAAGTTTAGTAAACTTTTGAGCGAGGCCGAGCGTTTGCAGGCATAGCAAAAGCTACGTCGAGTATTTTTAACGAAGAAGAATGAAAAATTTCCGATCAGAATGGGACTGTTTTATACATATATCTGGTATAACATGGGCTGCCCTTTGCCTGCGCACATATCTGCCGCGCAGGTCACGCTTTCCGCTGTAGCCCCTCCGTCTTTTGCTGTGCCACAGCTACTCCGGTGGCTCCGTGCCTCCGCCTCCTCGTTAGCGTGGCAACACGCAAAAGCCAGTCGGGGGCTGCCGCTTCAATCGTTCAGCCGAATCGGATAATGGTAAAAAGGAGGGGGGCGTGAACACCTTGTAAAGTAAACAAAGGTTAACCCGAAAATTTCCGCATCAGCGCTTCCAGTGGCCCCAGTCTGAATTTTTTACGCCATGCCACACTAAACAAAATACTGAACACGTAAAACACCACTGCATAAAGTAAAATGTAAAGAGGCGGAGTAGGCGCTTCATCCTCCAGTAAACCACTATACTGTTTGCCGGTTAACAAACCCAGTAACAGCATCCCCAACGTTAAATGAATAACATAATGCGATAAGGTCATTTGCCCTGTTTGTTGCAAAGCCAGCACAAACGCGTTCTTCGCGAAACGATCGCCAAAATACATACATGCCGGAATAACCATTAACGCGAAGCCCAGAGTTAACATCATAAACGGTAAATACGGCGGAAAGTATTCTGCCATAATGTAATCCGTCCAAAAGGAATTAAATACCGCCTGTTTAGCTAAAAAGCGCAACGCCTGAAAAACAGAAAAAATAGTCAAACCCGTCACAAAAACATTCCGGCGCTTAGCAGTGTTCGTCCAATTCAAACGCCCCAGCCACATTCCCGTTAAAAAATACGCCAGCCAGGGAAATAAAGCGTTCCAGCCATTGTACAAGGTGTTCCTTAAAAAGCCGCCAACGCTCCAAAAATCCGTATATAAGAACGTCGTAAAATCCCATCCTGTTTCAATAGGTATAACAAACAATAAGCCATGAAAAACAAGAATGGCAAGCACAGCAGCCACAACATAATAATACCCGGGAACAAATAAAAGAAAAGCGGCAATGTGCATGTAGCCGCCATAAAAATGCAGAATATCGCCCGACCACCAGTTATACAATAAGAGTCCCAGAAAAAACAGGAACCACGAACGCTTCAGAACCTTTGATTTTAATTGTGCCTTCTCGGCAGGTGAATCCATAGCAATGCCGTTACGCATTAACGAAACGCCCATCCCCGCGCAAATAATAAAAATAGCGGTTGAATTGCCCGTAAACACATTCAGAAAACGCCCCATCCAGCTATCCGGCGCCATAATGGAACCAAAGCTGAAGTTGAAATTAACAATAAACATGCCCAATAAGGCATACGCCCTTGCCAGATCGAACCCAATAACGCGCTGCTGCATACGATCTGTGAAGGTATGCATAAATTGCCAAGGGACTTAGCCAGTCATTACGTAAAAGTATCAATCAGGGGTAGTGAATGTCTCTTTTTTAAATACCATAAATAGTGTAAGAAACTAAAAGGCAAGATGAAAAGTAAAGCACTTGTATAAAACAAAACTAACGATTTCTCACATCAACCAGATTTATGAATTCTGAAAATATTAACCTTACTATTGTTGTATAACGTTGTTTTTTCAAGCTTCATGCCGTTTCTTACGGCCACTTTTTCAGACGCTGTGTTGTCAACATGAATAATGGAAATCAACGATTCCGCCAGATTATTTTCAAACGCATACTCTTTACATTTTTTCGCGGCCTCAAGCGCATAGCCGAGTCCTCTGTATGCAGGCATTAACGAATAACCTATTTCCAGTTCTTCAATTCCATCAACAGTATGAACCAGTAATCCGCATTGCCCAATAAAGCAATCGTCTTTTAAACCAATAAGCGCGTTCATACCGCCTAAATGTGAAGCGTATCTGTTAAACACCCTGTCAAACCAGATTTTACATTTTTCATGGGCAGAGCTGGTGTCGCTTAACCAGATATATTTTAAAGAGGCTTCATCTTCACAAAATGTCAACCACTCTTCAAAATCACTTTGCTCAAGTTTCCGGAATAATAATCGTTCCGTGCTTTGCCCGAATAGTAGCAGCTTCGTATTGTCTTTAATTATTTTCATATTGGGGGATTCGTTACAGTCGCTGCAATCTACCGTATCAACGTCACATTTCCCTTCTTAAATGCTTCTTCGCCGTTAATACACTTTACTTTTAAATACCAGCCAAACACCCCTACATCTGCCGGACGCCCTTTATACAAACCATTCCAGCCACTGTTTTTATCATTGGTTTCAAAAACCAGTTCGCCCCAACGATTATATACCGCAAAATAGAGCTCCGTTACTTTTACACCACGCACATACAACACATCATTATTGCCATCGCCATTGGGTGTAAACGTGTTAGGTACAAATGTATCCTCATCAATACATCCCGCTGTATAAGCTTCAACATACACTTTGGCCTGTTCGCTGCACGGACCACTGTTCGCTACTGCTGTATAGGTTGTGGGTTGAGTAGGATAGGCCGTAACCGTGTAACCTGAAGCGGGAGTGGTGCTGCCAGGGGGTAACCAGGTAACAAACGCGCCCGGCGATCCCAGATAGGTCAGTGTAGTAGGGCTGCCTCCGCTTACTACCACCGGATTGGCTACCGCGCTGATTGGGAACATGGACAACTGGGTCACATTAACGGTAGTCGTTAATACTAAATTGCAGGGCTGTCCAATGGAGTTGGTAGTGCTGATCACCACCGAATAAACGGTTGTAATACTGGGTGTAGCATATGGGTTAGAAATGTAGGTGACGTCTAATCCTGCCGGAGGGGACCACGCATAAGCGGTACCGCCACTGGCCGATAACGAAGTGCCCTTACCCAGACAGATGTTTGTTGAACTACTGATGGATACCGGCGGTGGCACCGGCACAGAAACCGGTTTTACAATACTGTGTTTGCACCCATCGCTATTCGTCACTTCTAGCCCCACAGTTCCTGTATAACCTGCATTGAAGAAGTAGTAAAAATTCTGCGTACTTACCGTACTGCTGCCATAACTCCACAACCAGTTGGTAATATTAGCCTGCGACGCGTCGTTAAACTGAATGCCGCCACCGCAGGGATTAATGCTGAATCCGAAATTGGCGGTGGGTGTAGGCAAAACATTTACCTGTGTGGTTAAAGTACGGCTGCAATTAAACCCGTTACTTGTATTAATAATCTGCACACTAAAAATAGTGTTCCCTACATTCAGTGCATTGCTGTTTACGTTAGGGTTAGCAACTGATGGATTATTCAACGAAGCAGACGGAGACCATGAATACGAAGTTCCGCCACTGGCATTCAGCCCGGCCGGAATTCCCTGACAAACCGTAGCCCCGCTCACCACACCCGGATTAAAAATCAGAATGTTCACTGGTTTACTAATCGCATCGCTGCACCCAAAATTATTTACAGCGTTTAAGGTAATGGTATAAGTGCCGCTGGCTGTATAAGTGTGGTTAGGATTGTTGGCCGTAACCGTATTCGACCCATCCCCGAAATTGTACACGACCGAAACACTCGGTGCCAGCGAACTACTGGTATTGGTAAAACTCACGTTTCCAGTACAGGGTGTAGGTGTAAAGGTAAAGTCAGCAATGGTTTTAGGGTAAATGGTAACCTGAGTGGTGAGTGTTCTGGAGCAGGTATAACCTTGCGAATTATTGTTTACCTGAACCGAATAGATAGTGGTAATGCTGGGAGAAGCTAATACACTGGCCGCGGTGGCAGTATTTAAAGACGCAGATGGTGTCCAGCTATAACTGGTGCCTCCTGTGGCGGTAATAGTAGTGGTAAGACCTTCGCAAACCGCTGATGCTGTTACAACACCCGGATTAAAATTAAATACAGAAATGATATTGGTGCCTGTATTCACGCAGCCGTTTACATCCGTGGCTGTTAATGAAACCGTATAAGTGCCCGCGGTAGCGTAGGTATAACCCGGCGCGGTTAATGTACTGGTGGCAGGCCCAAAATTCCAGAGAAATGGCGCACTGCCAAAATTACCTGTTGAGGTGTTGTTGGTAGAAATAACCGTAGAACAGGAATTCGAATTCACACTAAACAACACATTGGGTTTGGGATGCACGGTGATATAAGTTACCGAGCTATCTTTCACATTACAGGTAGCGGGATCATTTACGACCAGCGCTACTGTATAAACACCGGGTGTTGTGAAGGTCACAACCGGATTAATAGTCGTAGTATTGGTTTGTCCGTTTCCAAAATACCAGATAAACGTAGCTAGCGAACCCGTTGGAACTGTGGCATTGGTAAAACTAACGGTAAGTGGCACACAACCCGCTACGGTATTCGTATTAATGGTGGACACAGCCAACTGTAACTGAAAATCCAGTTTAATAACACCATTGTTACAGTTCGAAGAGTGATTGTTGTTAGGCGGTGTATTTGGCCAGGCACCGGGTGTTACCGGAAAATCATCATTGCCCCCGCAGCCCGCGCAAACCGATTGGTAAATAACACCCCTCGGATCAAAGCGCGAAGTGCCGCCATCTACATGCTCGTCACTGACTCCGCCACCAAAATACGAACCGTATTTTAAAGTGGTGGCATTGGAGTCTAATCCCATAAAGTAAAAATCATTGCCGTCTGTAGTACTCTGTGTAGCGGCAAGTAGTGGCATATTACTCAATGTTGGGTTGCTGGGATCCAGAAAGTTGGCCCCCCAGCCCGAAATATAAATGTTACTGCATTTATCTACAGAAAATGCAGCAGGAGAAATGTCGAACTTGTTGGTATAGTTGCCAAATGTTGTACTCATTAAACTACCCGTTAAAGTCGGGTTTAATTTTACAATAAACTGGTGTGTATTGGGCACATTAAATACAGACGGAGAACCAGCTGCCGGTAGAATAGGAATACTTCCCAGTGATTGACCATAGATATAAACGTTCTGATGCTTATCGGTTTGAATAAAAAACGATTGATCGTATTGTCCGGTTCCAAAATAGGTTGAATTTAGAAGTGAATTTCCGTTCGGATTAACCCGAAGGACAAATCCATCTGCGTTGCCACCTCCGTAATTCGATTGCAGGCACCCGGCTGTAACCGGAAAATTCTGACTGGAAGTGCCACCGGTGACATATACTTCGTTGGTGGTAGTTACAATCAATCCGTAAGCAGCATCATTACTGTTGCCGCCCAGATAAGAAGAATGAATTAAAGTGGTTAAGCCCGAATTAAACTTGGCAATCAGTCCGTCCTGAGTGCCGTTTAATGTATTATCGAATCCGTTAACCATTGGGATGTCAGAAGAACGTGTGGAACTTACAATGTAAATGTTATTGAAAACATCTACCTGAATCTCACCACGACTCTGATCTCCGTAATTGGTTAATAAACTGTCGTAAGCCGGTTGGTAAACTGGAACTGCGCCAGTGGCAGGAGGAACAGCTACATTAAAATTCCCCAGAAAAACAGATTGATTCGTATAGTTTAACCCATCGTTTTCACTGCCGCCATAATACGTTGAGGCCAGTAACGTAGAGCCGCTACTGTTCAGTTTAGCTATAAAAATATCAGTACCGTTTAAATACCGTGCGCCATTATAAAAGAAAAAAACCTGATTGCCACCGTTAAAGCTATTGTCATAAGCTCCGTTAGGTGTAGGAATATTGGTGCTACTGGTGGCACCGAAAAAACAAAGGTTATTATTCTTATCAATTACTAAACTGTTAACAGTCTCTGTTTTATCTCCGCCAAAGTATGTTGAGTAAAGTAAGGCAGTGCCGGTAGCGTTGTATTTTGTAATAACCACATCGGTATTCCCATAGTACACAGGTCCAAAAAAACTACTACTGTATGCGCCAACCGTGGTAGGATAGCCAATAGCGAAGGCTGTCCCCCCGGTATAAAGATTACCAGCGGCGTCGTAAGTGGCCGTCATCCCAAAATTATCAGCCGAACTTCCGCTTTGGGCGGCAAAAACAAGTTGTGGATCAATAACCAGTTCATAAGAGGAGTTATATCCTTCCGGAAAATCAAACGATAAAATATTTCCGGAAAGAACAAAATTACAGGTAATCTGCTTTATCGAACCATTAATGCGCTGATAAACGTAAGGGCGCCGCTCTATAATTTCATTTACACTTGGCTTTAAGGTTAAAACATTGTTTTTTAAACGGATGTCTGTAATACCGTCAAACTGGAATTTTATCTGAGAAGGATTGGCATGAGGTTTTACATAAAGATTGTACTTAATGCCTCCCGATGCGGTGATAACTTCATAATCAATGCCATTAAACAGATTGTCAAAGTATAATTTGTGATAACTGTGAACATTACTTTTCCATTTTGCAGGATCTTTTCCCACAAAATAGTTTTCATAGGACTGTGTTTTATTATAAGAAGTTACAGATGGGGAGGTGTTGGCATTCAGGAAGCGTATAGAAAAGGCGTGTCCGTTAATAAGATCGTCTTTTGGTTTATTTTTAACGGCTCTGATACCATGAAATTGACGGGCCTTTACTTTGTCGTATAAATTAAAGGTTAACCGGTCTTTTTCTACAAAAAGCGCCCCTCCATCTAATTGGGCGCGATACAATATGCGGGATTCCCATTGCCCTTTATTTTCAGTAAAATGTAACGAAGGACTCACAAATGGGCTTGTAAAATCTTTAGTCCCTTCCTGAGCATTTAGTTTAGCCAACAGGAATAACAGGAATAAAAAATTCAGTTTAAAAGCCCTCACAATCAAATATAAGATTAAGTCCCGATTTTTACAATTTTAACAACCCTGTTTTTTTACTACCTTTGCAGCCTTATGCCGAATATTGTAGCCATAGTGGGACGCCCTAATGTAGGGAAATCAACACTCTTTAACCGTTTAACCGAAACCCGTCAGGCCATTACCGACGAAACCGCCGGGGTAACGCGCGACCGGCATTACGGCAAAGCCGAGTGGCAGGGCGTAGAGTTCAGTCTTATTGATACCGGAGGCTATATACATGGCAGCGACGATATCTTTGAAGCCGAAATTCGCAAACAAGTGCAAATCGCTATTGACGAAAGTTCGGCGCTTTTATTTTTAGTGGATGTAAACGAAGGTGCCACCGAATTTGATAAAGAAGTCGCCAATTTGTTACGCCGGAGCAAGAAAAAAGTAATTCTGGTGGCCAATAAAGTGGATAACCACGAGCGCGCCGCGTATGCTGCCGAGTTTTATGCCTTTGGATTGGGCGAAGTTTATACCATTTCCGCCATTAATGGCAGTGGAACCGGTGATATGTTAGATGCCCTGATAGACGCCCTTCCTAAAGAAGAAAAAGGCATTGATTTTGCCAATGTGCCGCGTATAGCCATTGTTGGCCGGCCTAACGTTGGTAAATCGTCGTTTACTAACGCGCTGTTAGGCGAAGACCGTAATATTGTTACCCCTATTGCCGGTACTACCCGCGATACCATTCATACCCGTTACACAAAATTCGGACACGATTTCTGGTTAATAGACACCGCAGGTATGCGTAAGCGCTCTAAAGTACACGAAGATCTGGAGTTTTACAGCGTAATGCGCACCATTCAGGCCATCGAAAACTGCGATGTGTGCTGTTTAATGCTCGATGCCACGTTGGGTATCGAATCGCAGGATCTGAGTATTTTAAGCCTCGTAGAAAAGAACCGTAAGGGACTGGTTATTCTGGTAAACAAATGGGATCTTATCGAAAAAGATACCATGACGACCAAAAAATTTGAAGATGCCATTCGTGAACGGATTGCACCTTTCCGCGATATTCCCATTGTTTTCATCAGCGTACTCGAAAAACAGCGCATCATGAAGGCCATTGAAACAGCGGCCCTGGTATATGCCAATAAAACACGTCATATCCCAACCCGTGCCCTGAATGATTTTTTCCTGCCGCTGATCGAAACGTATCCGCCACCTGCTGTAAAAGGCAAGTATGTAAAAGTAAAGTACGTTACTCAGTTAAAAACAGAGGCTTTGTTTATGTTTTACTGTAACCTCCCGCAATACGTCACCGAATCGTATAAGCGCTTTTTAGAAAATAAACTTCGTGAGCAGTACGATTTTTCGGGGGTGCCTGTGGTAATAAGTATGCGTAAGAAGGTGTAGTCTAATCTGTTTCAGAACACTTATTTATATAAGAAAGTAACAAGGTCATTTAAAATTTCCTTTTCCTTTTGTTTCCGAACAAAACCATTTCTAACTCCATCTTTAAAAAAGGGACGGGGGGCATTCATGTCGAGGTAATAACCAGTAAAGTTGTTGTAATATTCTTCCGTATTTTTCATAAAGGAATCGTGCTGGAAAATAAGATCAACGCAAAATAATTTCTCATAGTTATTTTCCTTTAACCAATCGTACCATTCGGGCGCCAGGATCAGAAGGTGTTTTTTAAAAACATCCGAAATTTCTCTTTCATCTTTTACTAATCTGGAGTGTAACCTGATTTCTTTACATACATCTATGTCTTTGTCGTTATATAAAGCATATACGCACGAAATAAGTTTGTTTAATTGATACAGCTTTTGTGGCGACTTTCCCAAAGCCTCATTAAGGATGGTTACATCTACACTGTCCTTATATGTAGAAAACGCTTCTCGGATTATAGTGTTGTTCTTCCGTCGATTTATACACTGATAGTAGTTGAAAATGAAACCTGTATAATTGGGAATGTTGTTGTACAAAACCAACGTTTTTCCTTTACTGATTTTCGGTTTTCCATTTACGAGAAATTCTTTCGCGAAGGAAGAATGGAGCCCGTTATTTGAAACATAGTTTGTCAAATATTTTGTTACACTATCCCTTTGTTTTTCGGTCGAGTAAAATAAGGCTAATGACAAATTAGTTTCGTTAAATCCTGCCTTTAACGCCTCTTTGGAAAAAAACAAAAATGCTTCCTTATACGTATTAAATGGTTTGACCGTATTGACAATAAACGGATGATTTTTTAAATGTTCGTAGTCTTTAAGGTTTCTATAAAAATATTCAGGTTTATATAATACACACCTTCCTGGGCCAAGATCAGGATCCTCAATTTTCTCAGTAAGAAATCCTTCCCTTTTTAGTTCTGGCTTTATGTACATTAAGCGTCGTAACGACTCGATCAGGTAATAGAAATTTTTTGGATGTTTAACTCCATAGAGGTAATCCAACAAGGTAAATTGAATGCACTCATCAAACTGGCATGCTTCAAAAGCTATTTTTTTAACTTCTTCTTTGGCTGTTTTCTTTAACTTCATGAAAAAAACTGAATCAATCACAAACGCCTTGTTGCATGATATACACTTTTCAGCTTGTTTTTTAAAGGCATCATAACGGGCAATATAAGACGGGTGGCTGGCATAATCATTACGTCGTTTACGCTTTCTCTCAGCTATTTCCTTATCCGATAAATTAGAGGCCCTGAGCATTGTTTTGAATGAACGGTCATTTCTGAAAAAGTCTTCTCTGGCATTTTCCGATTCATGAAATTCGAGAGTACTTTCCATACTATAACCCAGTTTTTGTAATTTTGAAGCGGCAAAAGAATCGGCTTGGGTTTCAAACTTCTGAGGCAGTTTAAGATACCCTCCTAGGCGATCAAAGTTTATGGCACCGTAAGCAAAAGTTTTCTCTTCCTCCTTCAGTTCCTTTATTTTATGTTGAAAAATGTAGTGAGCGGTTTCATGGGCTATAACGCTCGCTAAAAGGGCTTCGTTTTCCGCTGTTGCCAGAAACCCCATGTTCATGTAGATGTTGCCGTAACGCGATGCGGCGGCGTTTTCAATGTGCGATCGCTTTAAAAAAATATCCAGATGCTGTGAACGGGTTTTTCCAATAATAGTGTCTAATAAACGGATAAGGTAGCGTTCGGCGACGGGCCAGTTCATATAAACCGTATTGTTATCGAATCCGAATTGTTCATTATAAACGTAGCGGGTCAAATAGCTTTGTTTTTCCAGAATTTTATCCTCGTCTTTTTCTCCGTTCAATAAATCTTTTTTTGCATTTTCCGGATGAAAATAATAACTCGAATCGAACGTTTCGGGAAATTGGTAGTTCATTTGCGAAAAGCAAGTAGAGAAGTAAAGGGAAAGAATAATCGTAAGGTAAAAGTACTTGTTGTATAAAATATGTTGTTTCATACTAACGCAATAATTTAAAAAAATTACGCCACCTGCAATTGCGTCAGTCGCGCGTTCTTCAACTTTTCTAAAGCGTAGTCGTAGGTAACGGTATAGTGTTTAACCCCTTTTTCATCACTTGGAATATCGAACATAATGTCGTTCATAATGGCTTCGCAAATGCCGCGTAACCCACGGGCGCCCAGTTTAAATTCAATGGCTTTGTCCACAATTAAATCATACACTTCTTCTTCAAAATCCAGTTTACAATTATCCATTTTAAAGAGGTGGATATATTGTTTTATCAAGGCGTTTTTAGGCTCGGTTAAAATGCTGCGTAAAGTAGCGCGGTCAAGTGGTTTCAGATAGGTAAGTACGGGCAAGCGGCCTATTAATTCAGGAATAAGACCAAAACTTTTTAAATCCTGTGGATTAATGTACTGTAAAAGGTTGGCTTTGTCTATCTCCTGCTCATTTACACTGGCACTGTAGCCTACCGCTTTGGTATTTAAACGCGACGCGATTTTTTTCTCAATGCCGTCAAACGCGCCACCGCAAATAAATAAAATATTCTTTGTATTTACCTGAATCATTTTGGCATCAGGGTGTTTACGTCCGCCTTGCGGGGGAACGTTTACCACCGTGCCTTCCAGTAATTTCAGCAGGGCCTGTTGCACGCCTTCGCCGCTTACATCGCGGGTAATGCTCGGGTTATCGCTTTTCCGCGCAATCTTATCTACTTCATCAATAAACACAATGCCTTTTTCAGCGGCTTCCACATTGTAATCCGCGGCTTGCAATAAACGGGTTAAAATGCTTTCCACATCTTCGCCCACGTAACCGGCTTCCGTTAAAACGGTAGCATCGGCAATACAAAACGGCACATTCAGCATTTTGGCAATGGTACGGGCCAAAAGGGTTTTGCCGGTACCGGTTTCGCCCACCAGAATTAAATTGCTTTTATCTATCTCTAAATCTTCTTTGGTTTGTTTGCCAAAGTAGGTAATGCGTTTGTAATGGTTATAAACCGCCACACTCAGAATCTTTTTAGCGGCATCCTGTCCTATCACGTACTCATCCAGTTTCTCTTTAATGGCTTTGGGCTTAAGTAATGTAAGGGCTTGTTGCACTTGTTTCTGAGCCTGGTGACTGTTTTCTTCGTTAATGATGGTGTAAGCCTGGGTAATGCAATTATCGCATACATGACCATTTAGGCCAGCAATCAGCACTTTTACTTCTTTTTTGTCGCGGTTACACAGCGAACACCGGATAGTGGTATCTTTTGCCATGCTGCAAAGGTAAGGTTTTTATTAAAGTTAATCAGGGTTTAACAGACTTTGAGCATATTCTTGTCATCCTATCATGTTAAAGATGGTAGGGATATAACATCTGCACCGAACTATAAAATCCGCATTTTCATATTTATGTTTGCGTCCCGCCAGATATCGTCCGGACTAATCAAGGAATTGTTATACTGAAATTTGTAATTAGCCCGGCGAAACACTTCAAACACCAATTCGCTGCAAATGTATTTGCGGTCATCGGCCCGTTTTCCGCGTTTAAACAGAATGCGGGTGGCAATCCGCAGAATTTCCCAGTTATCGTAAGGTTTGGTAAGCGCATCAAACCCGAAACAAATCCCGTTTTTTAAATCCTGTTCGTTAAAGGGTTCATTCAGAGCCCCAACCACCATGCGGCCTTTATACGGTTTATTTTTGCCATGATAGTCTTTGATGTATTTACTAAGTGGGGTTAGCCGCACACCATAAAGCTTTTCACTTTCCAGAATTAAAACACGGTTGAGTTGCTCATCGCGGTAAATAACACCTACATGGCTCCACATACTTTTGGTAAACCGCTGAATAATACGGCTAAACAGATAATTCCCGCCACAGAACACAATATCGCCTGTTTGTAATGCGCCCCGTATGGTTTTATAATCTTCAACGGGTAATTGTTTTATCTCTTTAACCGAAGCGGGTTTCAAACTTATTTACTCAGGTATAAATTCCGTTCGCTGTACACGTTCTGGAAATATTCATCGTAAAGGTCATCAATAAAGTAAATGGCTTCACCTGTACTCTTCATCTCGGGCCCCAGTTCTTTCTGAATCTCAGGGAACTTCTCATAACTGAACACCGGTACTTTAATAGCGTATCCTTTTTTCCGCGGATTAAAGGTGAAATCTTTTACTTTTTTCTCGCGCAACATTACCTTGGTAGCGTAGTTCACATACGGCTCGTCGTAAGCCTTGGCAATAAATGGCACCGTACGGCTGGCCCTCGGGTTGGCTTCGATAATATACACCACTTCGTTTTTAACAGCAAACTGAATGTTGATTAAACCAACAGTGCGCAAGGCTACCGCAATGGTTTTTGTATGCTGCTCAATTTGTTTAATCACATTTTCGCTGAGGTCAAAGGGCGGTAAAACGGCGTAGCTGTCGCCACTATGAATACCAGCCGGTTCAATGTGCTCCATTATCCCTACAATGTACACATCCTCGCCGTCGCAAATGGCATCGGCTTCGGCTTCAATAGCGCCTTCCAGAAAGTGATCGAGTAACACTTTATTATCTGGTAAGTCGTTCAGTAATTTTACCACGTGTTGTTCCAGCTCGTCTTCGTTAATCACAATCTTCATGCTTTGTCCGCCTAATACGTAACTAGGTCGCACCAGCAATGGGAAGCCCAGTTCACGCGATAAGTTAATGGCTTCTTCCGCGTCATTAATCACACCGAATTTAGGATACGGAATGTTGTGGTCGCGCAATAGGGAAGAGAAACTACCGCGGTCTTCCGCTAAATCCAGCGATTTAAAATCGGTGCCAATAATTTTAATGCCGTAACGTTCCAGTTTTTCGGCCAGTTTTAACGCGGTTTGTCCGCCTAACTGTACAATAACCCCCTCTGGCTGTTCGTGCAAAATAATATCGTAAATGTGTTCCCAGAACACCGGCTCAAAATACAGTTTATCGGCAGTACTGAAATCTGTACTTACCGTTTCGGGGTTACAATTAATCATAATGGTTTCGTAACCACATTCCTTAGCGGCCAGTACCCCGTGTACACAACTGTAATCAAATTCAATTCCTTGCCCGATACGGTTAGGGCCGCTACCCAAAATCACTACCTTTTTGCGGTTACTGCGTACGCTTTCGTTTTCGGTTTCAAACGTAGAGTAGTAATACGGTGTTTTGGCTTCAAACTCTGCCGCGCAGGTATCTACCAGTTTATAGGTGCGCTTAATGTTAAGTTCCTGACGTTTGCTGTATACTTCACTTTCCAGACAACGCAATAAATGCGCGATCTGGCGGTCGGCATACCCTTTTTGCTTGGCTTCGAACAGTAAATCTTTTGGAATGCTGGCCAGATTGTATTTCGACATTTCGTGTTCCAGACCAATCAGCTCCTCAATTTGTTCGAGAAACCACATATCAATGCGGGTTAATTTTTGAATGGTTTTAATAGAGATGCCCAGTTTCATGGCATCGTAAATCATAAACAAGCGGTTCCAGCTTGGGCGCTCCAATGCCTGCAGTAACTCCGCCTGATTGGTAATTTCTTTCCCATCGGCCCCTAAACCATTTCGTTTAATTTCAAGACTCTGACAGGCTTTTTGTAAGGCTTCCTGAAAGCTCCGGCCAATGGCCATCACCTCACCCACCGATTTCATCTGGAAACCCAGTTCGCGGTTACAGCCTTTAAACTTATCAAAGTTCCAGCGTGGTATTTTTACAATCACGTAATCCAGCGTCGGTTCAAAATACGCCGAGGTGGATTTCGTAATCTGGTTAATCAGTTCATCCAGATGGTAGCCAATAGCCAGTTTGCTGGCAATGCGGGCAATAGGGTAACCCGTAGCTTTACTGGCCAGAGCTGAAGAGCGGGACACACGCGGGTTAATTTCAATCGCGATGATTTCTTCCCGTTCATCGTTACTCACTGCAAACTGAACGTTACAGCCTCCGGCAAAATTACCAATGCTGCGCATCATTTTAATGGCCATGGCACGCATGGTTTGGTAGGTACTGTCACTCAGTGTCATAGCGGGCGCCACGGTAATACTATCGCCGGTATGCACCCCCATGGGGTCAAAATTCTCAATCGAACAGATAATGGCCACGTTATCGTTGGCGTCGCGCAATAACTCCAGCTCGTATTCTTTCCAGCCTAAAACGGCTTTATCAATCAGTACTTCGTGAATGGGAGAGGTTTGTAAACCCCTGTTTAACAGCGCGTCAAACTGATCTTTTTCATACACCACGCTGCCGCCACTGCCGCCTAAGGTAAACGACGGGCGAATCACCAAGGGGAAACCAAATTCCTGGGCAATGGATTTTCCTTCCAGAAACGATTTGGCAATGCGGGAAGGTGCCATATTCACGTTAATTTCTTCCATGCGGGCACGGAACAAATCGCGGTCTTCGGTTACTTTAATGGCGTCAATATCCACCCCAATCATGCGCACATTGTATTTTTTCCAAATCCCCATGTCATCGCATTTCATGGCCAGGTTAAGCGCAGTTTGTCCGCCCATGGTAGGCAACACCGCGTCAATTTTACGCTCTTCCAGAATTTTAACGATGGATTTTACTTCCAGGGGTAAAAGGTAAATATGATCGGCGGTTACCTTGTCGGTCATAATCGTGGCCGGATTGCTGTTAATCAGGGTCACTTCAATCCCTTCTTCGCGCAGCGATTTGGCGGCCTGAGAGCCGGAATAGTCAAATTCACAGGCCTGACCAATAATAATGGGGCCAGAACCAATAATTAAAACGGATTTTATGGAGGTATCTTTAGGCATACAAAAGAAGTTTTTAAGCCTGTTTTTGGGTGGCGGAATAGAAATTACGACACAAAAAAACAAACTTGGCAAAGATAGGTGGTTTAAAACGATTTTTAAAAAATAAGATATTAATAATTGCAGGGGGTTATTGACAAGGGGAATGCGCTTAGGTAAAGTCAGAATAGTAGCGTTGGATAGTAATTATAAACCCCGCTGTCAATAGATGAGGGGCCGTTTTCCTGCCCGCTATCGGCGCTCAAACCGCGTTTTCCGTTGTAGCTTGCTGGTACTTTGTGGCTTTTGCGGCGGCTCCGGTAGCTTCCGCTGGTCGCTTCCTCGCTCGTGCAAAATCACACAAAGTCCGGCGCAAGGCTGCCACTCCAACCGCTCGGCCGGTTCAGCTACAAATAGCGTTCATTGGAATAATATGAGGGATAAAAGTATCTCCCGCTTAATAGTTATACGGATAACAAATTACTTCAGGAGACCTGTCGGTTTTTATACCTGCCGAGTAATTTGAAAAGCAAAATAGTGAGTAACACTCCCGATTCTGCTATTAGAAAAAACCATAACAAACGCGGATCAATGCTTTGAATAGTGCCAAACGAAATTTCAGGCAGACCACTTAGGGGCGGGTAAAGGGTGATGCCATTGGGGCGATTGGATAACTGGTACCATTCCAACTTCAGATACAAGATGGTATGTATTATTCCAAAAATGGATAAAGCGAGCAGGTAATGAATTTTATCCTTCCGCTTGTACAGGTAAAACAATTCCCTAAAACAGATAGTGGCAAACAAAAGGTGGGGCAACCAGGCCATTAAGAATATATAGGTTAAGCTATTGCTTAGAGCAGAAAGCGGGGAGAAGGGTTTGTCCTGAACGCTGATATAAATGTCGCTTATGTAAAAGTGAGTGAGCGATGAAAAAAGGATGCTCAGCAGCAGTGAAATGCTAAGCGGCAATAAAAACCACCAAAACGCTTCCCACGCTAGCTTTATTCTCATAATTTGCTATTAAATTAGTGATAAATTCTAAACGATTAATCGTGAACCCCTACGACATAACGCTCAATACCTGGAATAATAAATTCCTTAAGTAAGACTAGTGAAGAACGATGGTTTGTGTTAAAGGATGTGCTTTAATAAAGTTTGGGTTGTAAGATTAGTTTTTAGTGATACAAAGGATTATTAGATAATAAGGAGTAAATGGATAAAATACCAGAGAGTTATATTGATTTGTTAGTGCAGATCAGGAAAAAGACAGAAGCCTATTGGCAGAACCTAGAGAATGATCCGGAGAGCAAAAACGACGATAGTTGTTGGGTTAAAGGTGCAAAGTGGCAGCCATTAACCAACCAGCAAATAGATGAGGTAGAGAAAAAGTACAACGTAAAATTTACACCAGAGCATAGAGCCTTTTTGTTACTATTACATAGTATTGATAAAAAGGAGGTGAATTATTATGAAGGTGAAACCGAGGGCCAGATGGAAGTTGTTGAAGAACCTTATTTTTATAATTGGTTGCGAGATGAAAAAGAGATCAGAGACTATTTGGATTGGCCCGAGCGAACAATATTTCAGGATGTAAGTGGAATGAACAGGGTTTGGCTGAAATCTTGGGGAAAGCGGCCGGAGTCAAATGAAGAACGATTGAAGATATTTAGAGATTGGTATAATAGAGCCCCTAAGCTATTGCCAATAACGGCGCATAGGTTTCTGGTAAGCGACATTAGTTTAGCTGATAGGCCAGTACTTTCTGTATGGGGTTCAGATATTATTGTTTACGGATGGAGTTTAAAATCCTTTTTATTAATGGAATTCAAATGGGCTCTGGATTTGATGGTGCCTTATTACGATGAAGAGTATCAGGAATGGGATGAAGACCTTTGTCAGGAGTTAAAAGATTATTTTAAGAGGGAGTATGAAGCTGCAATGCACAAAGACCTTCCTTTCTGGAAGGAAATGATCCTTTTTTGGAGTTCAGGTTGGAGGAGTTTTGGCTTGGCGTATCCCGGATATGATCCCTCAAGACCTCAGCCAATTATGGCTATGTATAATCCGGAAAATGAGGATAGTGAAATTGGACAACAGAAGCGATTTAATGATTTTACAACCGGAGAAGAATTTACAGGATAAGAATCTGCACATACTATAAATGGAATGACGAATCCCTACGACATAACGCTCAATACCTGGAATAAACTGGCACAGGTGTACCAGGATAAGTTTATGCATCTAGACTTGTATAACGATACTTACGACTGGTTTTACGAACACCTCCCGCAAAGTGGCAATAAATTACTGGAAGTGGGCTGTGGCCCTGGAAATATTGCCCGCTACCTGTTAAGCCGCGATAAAACCTTGCGGTTCCATTTAACCGATGGCACCCCCGAAATGCTGAAACTGGCCCTGCGTAATAATCCCGAAGCCAGCGGCAGTTTACTCGACGCGCGCCATTTACATACCCTTGCCGGACCCTACGCGGGCATTGTGGTGGGGTTTTGTTTGCCTTACCTTTCTGCGGCCGATACAGAAAAACTCATTCGGGATAGCGTGGCTTTACTGGAATCCGGTGGACTCCTGTACCTGAGTTTTATTGAAGGAACCGACGCTCAATCCGGTTTTCAGTCTGGAAGTACGGGCGATCAAACGTATGTGTATTATCACGATACATCAGCCATAAAACGGATAGCGGAACAGGCGGGATTAACCGTAAAGCAGGTGTTTTATAAAACCTATTCCCGTGCCAATACTACAACAGAAACACACACTATCCTTATCGCTGAAAAATAAACTATGGCATTAGAAATTGAACATAAGTACTTACTGCACGCAGAGGTGTGGCAGAAACAAGGCATTACAAATGGAACGCTTATCCGGCAAGCGTATTTATATAGTGACGCGACCAAAACCATCCGGGTGCGCACAAAAGGTCATAAGGGCTACCTTACCATAAAAGGGAAAACAACAGGTGCCACACGCGCTGAATTTGAATACGAAATTCCATTACCCGAAGCAGAGGAAATGATACAAACCCTTTGTTTTGAGGTGGTGGAAAAAACGCGCTACGAGTGCGTGTACGAAGGAAAAAAATGGGAAGTGGATGTGTTTCACGGGCAAAATGAAGGACTGATGGTGGCTGAGATAGAACTGCAAAGCGAAACAGAACCGTATGCCCTACCGCCCTGGGTAGCGGAACAAGTAACAGCTGATGTTCGTTATAGCAATGCGGAATTGGCTAAAAATCCGTTTTGTAACTGGAAATAAGATAGCAGAAGGGTAGGGCATGAAAAAGCGGAATCGTTTTCACTATTCCGCTTTTTAAAAATCAGAGGATGCCGTTATTCAATAATTAATTTCTGGGGCAGGGTATTGTTGGCGCTGTTACCGGTTAAAAAGTAAATGCCTTTGCTGTACTGCTCCAGATGTAAGGTGTAAGGCGTAGCATCCTGTTTACTAAACGACTGAATAATTTGACCGGTGGAATTAATGACGTAGTAAGTGCCTGCTGTAAAGTTGGTAAGCGTAAACGCCCCATTTCCGGGATTGGGCGCAACAAACCCTTTATGCTGTAAGGTGTTTTCTGCCAGTCCCACGCTGTTAATGGTAACACAGGTAGAGGTAAGGGTACAGCCATTAAGTGTAATTACTACCGCATAGCTGCCATTGGTGGTGGCAGTATACGTTTGGTTGGTGGCATTAGGAATGGCAGTACTACTGGAGCAATTAATCCATTGGTAATTGGCACCGGCCTGAGCTGCCGTAATAACTACACCGTTGCTAACGGTAGTGTTAATGTTAGGGCCCGGATTAACGGTAACAGATACAACCGCTGCCGGAGAGTTGCCACAGCCGTTAACAGCGCTTACACTCACTGTTCCGCCTGTGATTCCCGGCAGGGTTGTAATACTGGTAGAAGCAGAAGCGCCACTCCATCCGGCAGGTAAAGACCAGGTGTACGATGTGGCGCCCTGAACGGGGGCAATGCTATATGTAACAGAATAGCCTGTACAAATACTGGTGAGCCCATTAATATTGCCAGGTGCTGAGGGAGTACCTCCTAATATTCCCGCAGCGCAAATGTTTTGTATATATACATCAATGTCGTTCCCGCTGCGGTAATCACTCCATGCTAAGATGGCACCGCCTTGCCCGTCAGGTATAATAACAGGCGCGTCCTGATGGTCGGGAGCCGAACCGGCGGCGAGGCCGTTAGCTGCCCATTGCGTGGCGCCCGCGCCATTAACCCGCTGTACGTAAACGTCAAGGTTAGTAAAACCATTACGTCCATCGTTCCACGTAAACACCGCCCCGCCATTTCCGTCGGGGGCTAATACAGAGATATTTTGGTCGCCACTTGTGGCACAAATGCTGAGGCCGTTGGCCGCCCATAATGGTGTTGCCGAACTACTGATGCGTTGTGCGTAAACATCATTATCAACAGTATTCCGGTAATCGCTCCAGGTTATAATGGCGCCTCCGCTTCCATCACTCTCAATGTAAGGAATGGCCTGATAGTTGGGCGCACTGCAAACGGCTACGCCATTTAGCGTCCATTGTGGCGCGCCAGCCGGACTCACCAATTGCGCGTAAATATCATCATCGGTTCCGTTACGGGAATCTACCCAACACACAATGGCCGATCCGGACCCGGTTGCGGCAATTACAGGTTCATACTGGTCGCCGCTGAACGCTCCTATAGCTACACCGTTCGCACTCCATTGAACCGCGCCAGATGCCTGAACGCGTTGAACATACGTGTCGTTATCGGTTCCGTTCCGGTAGTCCTGCCAGGTGATAATGGCACCGTTGGCGTTATCGCTAACCAATAAGGGACGTTCCTGATTATTCGTGGCGGTACAAACCGCTAAACCATTACTGGTCCATAAAACAGTACCAGAGCCGTTTACACGTTGCGCGTAAATATCATCGTCGTTTCCGTTGCGATCGTCCTGCCAGGTAACAATAGCGCCGTTAGCGTTATCGCTCACCGCAGATTTGTTAAATGATTTGGTAAGGTATTGGTTTCCCGCAGCGTTACATACGGCAACGCCATTAGTGGTCCATTGCACTACCCCGGCAGCATTGATGCGCTGTGCATAAATGTCGGCATCTGCGCCATTTCGTTTATCCTGCCATATTAAGATAGCGCCACCGGTACCATCACTAACTACTTTCACCGAGGTCTGGTCGTCGGTAGCGGTACATACCGGAATACCATTCAGTGTCCATTGAGGAACACCATTCACATCTACCCGTTGGGCATAAATATCCATGTCGTTACCCGACCGGTTATCTATCCATGCAATAATAACACCGCCGTTTCCATCTGAAACCATGTTGGGGACACGCTGATCCTGAACGGTTGTACTAATGGGGGTATTAATGGTTGGATTATTGCTCCATTGAGCTTTAGCGCCTGTAAGTAAAACTACTGCCAGACTAGCTAAAAAGAAACGGGCGGTTACGTGTAATTTTTTCATAAAGTGAAATTTTTTGCGTTAATAAAGGATATCATTGTCCGAAATTGAAGAATAGAAACGAAGGATGGTAGAATAAATGATGTACATCTCAAAAATCTTGATGAACGCTTTAGATTTGAAAATATATAAAAGTTATTAAATTTTCAATAATTTCTGAAAGTTCAATAATTATTTGTAATTTTGAACCATGGAATTTGAAAAGGCAAAAGAAACGTTTATTCAAACCTGGGGAACGCTGGGGTCGGAATGGGGCATTAACCGTACCATGGCACAGGTACACGCGTTGTTGTTGATAGCGCCGGAGCCATTGAGTACCGATGATGTTATGGAACAGTTGCGGGTATCACGCGGAAATGCCAATATGAACCTCCGGGATCTGATTAATTGGAATTTGGCGGAACGGGTAATAAAAGCGGGCGACCGCAAAGAATATTTCAGAGCAGAGAAAGATATCTGGGAAATTGCCCGCCGGATAGCGAAGGAGCGTAAACGCCGTGAAATAGAACCTTTAAAGGATGTATTGAAGGAATTACGAAAAGTGAAAGGAGATAAAAAGGATGCCGGAGTAAAGCAGTTTACAGAAACAGTAGAAGGGCTGGGCGATTTTGTGGATAAGATGGATAAGAGTATGGATTATCTGTTGAAGGCTGATGAACATTGGTTTTTTGGCACGCTGTTAAAGGCATTTAAATAAACGGTTTTCTGGGTAGTAAGAGGTCTGTGAAAGCGGACTGGGCGTAGTATGTCCTGTTGTTTAGATCAAAAGTGAGTGAATGATGGTGCAGGTCTGTTCTATAACAGTTCGTGAATGTGTTTTGTGTAAACTAAAACAAAAAGTATGAAAGCAATTCTGTTACATTACGTTATTCCTTATTTACTGGTGTTTATAGGGCTTTGTTTTTCAACGGTCTGTTTCTTTATCGCATTGTCACTATTTCTTATGCTTTTTTTTCATTTGATAGGGGCACTTGTGCGTTTATTCAGACATATAAAAGGACTTGAGCCCCAACGTAGAGCGTTATACTATTATTTCGCAGGATTAGGTGTATATCTGTTTGGACTGGTGTACGTGATTACGGAACTGAACGGGAGGACTAGTTGGGAATGGCTGGCAGCGTATGTAAGTCTTGGTATCGTGTTGTCTTCTTATTATCTGACAGAAGTCGTTTATCCTATGGATGATCAGGAAGCAGATAGAGCGTTATAGTAACCGATAAAAAATAACTGAATATGAAACCGAAAACATACCGTTTGTATTACGATAGCAATTGCCCGCTTTGTGTGGCTTACACAGCCTTGTTTGTAAAATGGAGGATACTACCTGCTAATGGCCGCCTTGCTTTTTCTGAAATCGCGTCAGAAAAAACACAGGTGTTAGATATTAATAGAGCCCGTAACGAAATTGCCCTTGTAGAGCTTGGAGAAAGACAAGTCTTTTATGGAGTGGATAGCCTTATAGAATTACTAAATAGCCGCTTGCCGTTTGTGAAACCAGTTGCCCGTTTCTTTCCTTTGTACTTTTTACTAAAGCAGTTGTATGCTTTTATTTCATATAACCGAAAGGTTATAGCCGGAGACGCAATATGTAGCGGCAACACCTGTACCCCTGATTTTAACGCGTTTTACCGTTGGGTATTTATTGTTATGGCAATAGCAGCGTGTAGTTTTATTACAACAACTTACCTGATGGTTTTTACGAAGGGCGAACACCAGGCGTTATTCACTAAAATTCTGTTTGGATGGATTTCATTTTCCTTGATTATGCAAATTGGTTTAAAGTATAGAACCTCGGGCAAACACCAATGTCTGCATTTTTTGGGGAATTTATGGGCGGTGTTACTATGGGGTAATTTAATACTATTGTTGCCAATACTTCTGAATGTTTTGGGCTGCGCCACAAACGCACTATTTTTAGCGGTTTATCTGTTACTGACGCTATTATATACGATACGGTTATATTGTAAACGATGCCATGTAATAAACACTTTAAATGAGAAGGGTTACCCTTTATAACGATAGTGTCCGATAATTTTAAATTGGAAAAGGCAATCTTCCGTTACCTGACCAGCCCCAATATTATGTATAATAAAGTAACGCTGTCCGTCACCCGTTTTTTTAGAGCTGACAATACCAATATGGGTAATGCCCCCACTCAGATTCCAGCAAACAATGTCGCCGGGCGCGTACTCTGAAGGATTATTACTGTTTTTTTTAGTTTCCCCGAAACGCGAAAAGAAAACCATCAGGTTGGGAACACGACGGTGATCAATGTTTTTGTCCGTGCGTTTCATGTTCCAGTTTTTCGGATACTTTTCAAAGTGTTTTGCCATATCCTCGTGTACCTTTTGCTGAAGGTCTATCCCCATTTTACGGTAAGCGCGTATAACAACATCCGTACATACCCCTTTGCCTGCCGGAACATCGCCTTTAGGGTAAGGAATAGTAAAATAGGCGGGATCGTAAACAACTTTCTGGTAAGTTAAGGTATATGCCGAATCTGCCAGGCGTTTGAAAAAAACATCTTGTCCGGATAAATTATAACTCCAACAGATCAGTATTAAAAACGGGAAGAGACGAAACATAGAATCAAATGTAAACAGATATGGAATCTGTAACGTAATGTGATCTACTAAAAAATGTTATTTGAGTTCTTTTAACACGGTGGTTTAAGTGATTGTCCCGATCATTGCCCAATGAGTGGATTTGCAGATATAATGGTGAATTATGCAGCACACAGTGATGGTATTTATATAAAGCGCGCTGTTTTTTGTGAACGCGATTTTCCTTTTCATTTCCATAAAGAATGGAGTCTGGGATGGATAGAGCAGGGGAGTGAGGCTTTCTCCGCGAATGGAAAATGGCAACATTTACATGCCGGTATGATCATGCTGATCCCGCCGTATTCGGTACACGCTAATAAAGGAATAGGAAATCAGCCTTGGGCATACAGAGCGGTATATCTGAATGAGGATCTGTGCCGTTATGTTTTTCAGGGTACCGGTATTTTGTATGAAACAGCGTTACAGGTGCCTTACTATGTTTCCGGTTCGGCAGAAGCACTTGCTTTATATAAGCAGTTAACGGATGTTTTACAGGATGCCGTACGTTTTCAAACAGTACTGAAAGCATTGTTGTCTGTTTTGATAAAGGATAGTGAGGCGCATCTGCCATCAGGCTTAAAGCAGGACAGTATATATAGAGAGATGGTAGAGTGGTTACATCAGCATTACCGCGATAAGATTACATTAGAAGATCTTAGCCGCCGGTTTGCCTGTGATAAGTTTAAAGTATTGCGCCGGTTCAAAGCTGGAACCGGCCTGAGTCCTCAGGACTATGTAACGGCCTTGCGTATTGAACAGGCTAAACAACAGTTACTGCAAAATGAATCCATTAGTCAGATTGCATTCGACGCGGGGTTTTACGATCAGAGTCATTTTACAAACTATTTTAAAAAGTATGTAGGATTAGCGCCTCAGCAATACCGGAACGGTTGCAATATTTTACAAGACAAGGCGATTTCCATATTCTAATTTTGTTTTAAAAAGAAAAATGATGCGTATAGTATTTTTATTGGTGATGACAGGCATGGGCTTGTTTTATGGGATAGCAAGGGCTCAGGCTCCAGCATTTAAATTAACCCGCTTTGATCAGAAAATGGCTTTTGTTGCTATGGATACAGTCCATAACAGCCAAACAACAGTAATGGAATACCCGAATTTTCTGGCATTAATAGAATTGCCTTTTGTAGATGCAGGAGGAAATAAAACCGATGATTTGAAACAGGATACCGTAAAAGCAAACGCGCTTATTTCTTTTTTGAAGGGAGAATATCCTTCCAAACCGGTGCGTTATGTATTCAGTTCACACTGGCATTTGCACAGCTTATCTGCTATTGATCCTTTTTTAAAGAATGGCGCTAAACTGGTAACAACTTCTCAGAACTGGAAGTATGCTATAAGCCATGGCTTTACTACACAGTTAGATAAAAAGATGTATGAGTCATCCGTAATCTTTGTAAATAAAGATACACTCATGTTTAAAAAAAGCGAATCCCCATTACAGGTGTTGTATCTGGATAGTACATATACGAACAAACCAACCAAAGATTACCTATTTTTTTATTTCCCCAAACAGAAACGCCTGCATGCGTCGTGTATGTGTGCCTTAACACAAAGTGATTTGCAAAAGGAAAAAGGATTCATTTATTCAGGACGGTTATTGGATGTAAAGCAAGCCATAGAGTGCAGAAAACTGGAAGTAAAGGAACTGATTAAATTGGGGCGGCCCGAAAAGGAGTTGGGCTATTTTGTACCTCCGGTATTTACATACGCCTATTTTACGGATTACATGAAAGCGGGACGTTCCATGAACGAGGCAGCGGCAGTATTTGTAAAGCTGCCCGTAACCGTATTGAGAGCAGAACAAGATAGCTTGTTGCGGGATTTGGCCCAAAGCCGTATGTCGTCACAGGTACTCAACCAGGCGGTTTATACATGCATAAAAGATAAACAGTACGAAAAGGCGGTGTCTCTGGCACGTTTGTTAAACCTGTATTATCCGGGAGTTCCCAGTTATATAGACACCATGGGAGAAGCCTGTTATAATAATGGAGATAGAGTGCTGGCAGAATATTATAACAAGGTACTCCTTAACATAGATCCAAAGTTTAACGGTGGCTTAAAGGCATGGGAAACCAATGCAGGTAAGCATTAACAAGTATATAGCTCAGCCGGAATAACGTATGGGTAAAACCGATATATCAGGATCGTTTCTGAAAACTAAACAGCGTACCATTCAAACGTGTAGCCGAGGTTTGAATGATGCGCTAAACGGTTAGGAACGTGACAGGTTTAGTAACCCAATATTTTTAACATGCTTTTATAGCTTTGTTCCTTGGCAAACAAACGCGTGGTAATTTCTCCATCCGCATCACGGTCAATTAAAACATGTTTAGGCGCGGGAATAAGGCAATGCTGCGTGCCCCCGTAGCCACTCAGTGCTTCCTGATAGGCACCGGTATGGAAAAAACCGATATAGAGAGGTTCTTTATCGGGTTTGTTAACCACTGGTAAAAACACTTGATTGGTGTGCGCTTCGTTGTTATAGTAATCCATGCTATCACAGGTTAAACCACCTAAATTAACAGGTTGATACGGTTTACTCCAGTTATTAATGGCCAATAAAATAAAACGCTGGTTGATGCCCCAGGTATCGGGTAAGGTAGTTATAAAACTACTGTCTATCATGTACCAGGTTTCGCGGTCGTTTTGCTGTTTCTGATCAATAACCGAATACAAGGTGGCGCCGCTTTCGCCTACGGTAAACGACCCAAATTCGGTAAAGATATTAGGTTCGGGTATGTCGTGTTGCGTGCAAAAACTTTTGATCTGCTCAACAATTTCCTCAATCATGTATTCGTAATCGTACTCAAAACCAAGGGAGGTTCGGATGGGCATCCCTCCTCCGATATTAAGTGAATCCAAATCAGGGCAAACAGATTTTAGTTCTTTATAAATATTAAGGCATTTGTTTAATTCTGTCCAGTAGTAAATGGTGTCTTTAATACCCGTATTAATGAAAAAATGAAGTAACTTTAACTTAAAACGAGGATTACTTTGTATTTTGTCTTTATACAAATCCATTATTTCGCTGCTGCGGATTCCCAAACGTGAACTGTAAAAGGTAAAAGAGGGTTCTTCTTCGGTACTGATCCGTATCCCAAGTTTAAGTTGTTCTGCTTTTACATGTTTTTTATAGTAGTCAATTTCATCTAAGTGGTCTAATACTGGAATAACATTAAACCCATCATTGATTAACTCTGTAATGGCCTGTTTGTAAGCGGTACGTTTATAACCATTACAAATAATATATGTATCTTTGTTTAAAGCCTTTTTTTGGTATTGTTCTTTGATGATCTGGATATCGAACGTAGAAGAAGTTTCTATATGTACATCGTTTTTCAACACTTCGTCGAGTACAAAGCTGAAGTGTGAACTTTTTGTACAATAGCAATACGTGTATTTTCCTTTGTAGTCCACTTTAGCCATGGCAACATTAAACAGGCGCTTGGCCTTTTGAATTTGTGAACCTATTTTTGGTAAGTAGCTGATTCTTAATGGTGTTCCGTATTGTTTGATGATGTTCATCAGGGGGATGCCGTTAAAATAAAGCTCTTCATCTATCACCTCAAATCCCTCCTGAGGGAAGTTAAAGGTTTGATTGATAAGGTTAGAATACGTGTTGTCCATTTAATCTAAGTGTTTTACTTGGGTAAAAGTATTCAAATGTAAGTGAAATACTTTATGCAAAAATAGTGGTAAATATGAATAATAAGTTAAATTTTATGATAAAACCGATTAAGATTATTGAGGTAAAGAGTGAAATAGGAGCCGGAACCAGAGGTGCCAGTATGGGAGTGGATGCTATTAAGATAGCTGCTCTGGATTTTGGTAGCCCGTTTTTTAAGCGTTATAAAAGTGTGGAGGTGCCTAACGAGAACAATTTGCTGTTAGAACCCGTGGTGCACGATTACGCTAAACGGATAAAGGGAATTTATAATCTGAATGAGCGTTTGGCAAAGGAAATACAGAAAACGATCGCTAAAAATGAAGTGCCCATCGTTTTGGCCGGCGATCACAGCTCTGCTTTAGGAACAATCAGTGGGATCCGGATGGCGCATCCCGAAAAGCGACTGGGGGTAATTTGGATTGACGCGCATGCTGATTTGCACAGTCCTTATACTACACCAAGTGGTAATATGCATGGCATGCCATTGTCTTGTGTATTGGCAGAGGATAATAAAGACCGTCAGCAAAATAAACCTGACGACGAAACAGTAGAGTATTGGGATAAACTGAAAAATCTGGGAGGAATATGTCCGAAGATACAATACAACGACCTTGTGTATATCGCACTTCGCGATTTTGAGCCTCAGGAAGATTACCTGATTAAGAAAAATAAAGTGAGGGTATTTAATTTGCCTGAAATACGTAAGAAAGCAGTTGAGCGGGTTGCAATTGAGAGCTTAAACTACCTTGATCATTGCGATCTTATCTATGTAAGCTTTGATGTAGATAGTATGGATTCACGTATTTCGAGTGGAACCGGAACACCTGTCCCTAATGGAATCACTGAAAAGGAAGCGGGGAACCTCATTTATTACATCATGCGCAGCAAAAAAATCTGTTGTTTTGAAATGGTGGAAATTAACCCTACATTGGATAAAGAAAATCTGATGGCCGAAAACGCGTTTGAAATTTTGCAAAAAACAACGAACCAGTTAAGCCACGATTTTTAATTCACTAGTTTCTGATGAGTAGTTTGTTTAATGAGGAACAAAGCCGTTTGATGATCAAACGGATTCATTCGTTGACACCCATGTCTGAAGCGCAATGGGGAGGAATGAGTGTTGCTCAGGTATTGGCTCACTTGCAATTGCCGTTTGAACTGGCCCGCGACCGAATAAATATAAAGCCGATGAGGCTGATGTCGTTTTTGTTTGGTCGCAGTGCAAAACGTAAACTAGTGGCCGATGACCGTCCGTTTGAAAAACACATGCCTACCTTTAAAGAGGCGCGTATTAAAGATGCGCGGCAATTTGAAACGGAGAAGGCGAAATTAATCAGTTTGATTGAAGAATTTCAGCAAGGAGGGCCGGGTGCTATTAGTCAGAAACCCCATCCGTTTTTTGGCAAGATGACCCCACAAGACTGGGATATTTTGCAATATAAACACGTAGATCATCATTTGCGCCAATTTGGTGCCTGATACTATAAATTTTACAAGTATGAGTTTTATTTTAAGTGAAAAGAAAGGGCAGGTAGCATGGATTACCTTAAACCGTGCGGATAAGTTTAATAGTTTTAATCGCGAGATGGCATTGGCATTACATGCTGCATTGGATGAAGCCGCTTCAGATAAAACGGTTCGTTGTGTCGTAATTACAGGCAGCGGAAAGGCATTTTGTGCCGGACAGGATCTGGGAGAGGCCATTGACCCGAACGGCCCAGGCATACAACGTATTGTAGAAGAACATTATAATCCCATTATACAGCGTATTGTAACGCTCGAAAAACCGGTAATTGCGGCAGTAAACGGTGTAGCAGCGGGAGCGGGAGCCAATATTGCCCTGGCTTGCGATATAGTATTGGCAGCAGAGGCGGCCTCATTTATTCAGGCATTCAGTAAGATCGGTTTAATTCCGGATAGTGGTGGAACCTTCTTTTTACCACGTTTAATTGGTCGGCAGCAGGCGCTTGCGCTTATGATTACCGGTGATAAGGTAGGTGCCATCCACGCCCGAGAGATGGGAATGGTATATAAAGTGGTAAGTGATGCGCACTTTGCAGAAGAAGTATTGGCATTTGCTACGCAAATAGCAGATATGCCAACTAAGGGAATTGGTTTAACCAAACGCCTGATTAACCAGAGTTTTACAAATACCTGGCAACAGCAATTGGTGGCCGAAGGAAACGTGCAGGTAGAAGCGGCCGCTACCTATGATTATAAAGAAGGCGTAAATGCCTTTCTTGAAAAACGGAAACCTGTTTTTAAAGGCGAATAATTCCTGAAAAGTAATATCTTTGCACTCCTTCTCTAAAAGAAAGGAAAAGGAGACGTGTCCGAGTGGTTGAAGGAGCACGCCTGGAAAGTGTGTATACGTCAAAAGCGTATCGAGAGTTCGAATCTCTCCGTCTCCGCAAAAATCCCCTGAGTAGTGATTGCTCAGGGGATTTTGAGTTTATAATGGGGTAAAGGCAAGGTCACTTTGGTATAGTTTCTTTGTTCGTTATCTGTTTAATCAATAAGAGAATAACTATTAGCAGAACAAATAAGCCTTAATCTATCGGAAGGTAATAAATCGTTTAAAAATTATGGACAATTATGAACGTGAAACGTTAATGAGTTTCTGATTATGCTGCTATTATTTTTTTATAACATTAACAGCATGAAAGCCTTTTGCACCTTTGGCTACTTCGTAGCTTACCGTATCGCCTTCTTTAACCGCGAAATTGGTGGCCGAAATATGAAAGAAAATTTTTTGTTGTGATAGCCCGTCTTTGATAAAGCCATAATTTTTATCAGAATTGAAAATGGCAATGCGTCCCGATTTTGTTTCTGTTTCTCTTTCTCTGATAAAACTTCTGGCGCCAATCAGGATGTCTTCTGGATTAATTTCAACTTTTAACTTAGGATCGGGTGGTGTGCTTGAAATATGCCCGTTGTGATCTATGTAAGCAATCATGCTATCAAACCCTTTTCCTTTATTGGAGGTGGCTTTGCGTTGCTCCCGTTTTTCTTCTTTCTCTTGTTGTTTGCGTTTCTTTTTCTTTTCTCTGTCTGCTTTTAATGAAGTTTGTTTTGGTTTTGCCATAGCGGATAAATCTGTTTTAAGCAGATTTATACAGTTAAACCGACTCAGATTTTGTACAAAGCTACACAAAAATAACCATACAGACATTTATTATGCTTTATCGGATTACCGGTTAAACCTGATTATGACTCTGAATTTTTTGGTTTTATAATCGTAATTGCCGCTCAACGCCTTGATTTTAAAGGATTAAGCCCGATAGTGGTTTGAAAAGATGATTCTTTTTATGAAGCGGGTTAATACCTGTAAGGTAGGGCGTTACGCAGAGAATTTCTGCCTGACTTTCCGGATGTTTTGGTAATGTTAATTATTTAGTGTAACTTTGAGCAATTCTTTTGAGGATTGTATTCTAATCTGAATGCCATAATCGGCGACACTCATTTCACTTTACAATTTTTTGGGATAATAAATGGTAGTGTTACACTCAAAATAACAGCGCCCGATTAGATTAATAACATAAAATGACATTTAAAGATTTAAAATTAGCAGAGCCATTATTAATGGCTTTGGAAAGTATTGGCTATAAACAGCCTACGCCAATACAGGAACAGGCTATCCCTCCTATACTTGACGGAAGGGATATTTTCGGATGTGCCCAAACAGGTACAGGTAAAACCGGTGCATTTTCTTTACCCTTATTGCAACTTCTGCAAAACAAAAAAACGGTTCGCGCTACAAAAGCGCTTATACTGGCACCTACAAGAGAACTGGCATTACAGATCAGTGATAATATACGTGCGTATAACAAGTACCTCAATGTATCTTGTGTTACTGTATTCGGCGGGGTATCGCAGGTAAATCAGGAAAAAGCCTTACGTAATGGCGCAGATGTCATTGTGGCTACTCCCGGAAGATTGCTCGACCTGATGCAACAGGGAATAGTGCGATTGGATAAAGTCGAATACTTCGTTTTAGATGAGGCCGATCGTATGCTCGATATGGGATTTGTGAATGATATTAAAAAGGTTATTCAGAAGTTGCCGCTACAACGTCAGACATTATTCTTTTCAGCTACGGCAGCCCCCGATATTATGAAACTGGCAGGTACTTTGCTGAAAAATCCGGTAAAAATTTCGGTGTCGCCTGTGTCTTCTACAACTGATTTGGTAGAACAAAGCATCTATTACGTTTCTAAGGAAAATAAACGCGCCTTATTAAAGCACGTATTAAATACCGGTGTAGTGGAACATGCTCTTGTGTTTACGAGAACAAAACGTGGAGCAGACCGTGTAGCAAAGGAACTAAACAAAAGTGGTATCAGTTCAGAAGCAATACATGGTGGTAAAACACAGGGTGCACGCGAAAGAGCGTTAAAAGGATTCAAAGACAGAAGAGTAAAAGTGCTGGTTGCTACCGACATTGCTTCGCGGGGAATTGATATTGAAAAACTCTCGCATGTTATCAACTATGAAATACCGGAGCAGGCAGAAACCTATGTGCATCGTATTGGTCGAACAGGACGAGCAGGCGCTTCTGGCGTAGCTCTTTCATTTTGTACTCAGGAGGAGTTAAGTTACATGAAAGATATCAGTAAACTTATAAAGCAACAGATAGCGGTAGTTGAATCGCACCCATTCGCATAAAATCAATTAAAACAAATATAAACCCGTCTGTGTTCACAGACATAAAAAAGTAAAAATGAAAAAAGGAACAGTTAAATTTTTTAATGAAACAAAAGGATTCGGATTTATTAAAGCAGAAAACGGAGAAGAGATTTTTGTACATGTATCGGCGTTAAAAACACAAATCCAGGAAAATGACATGGTAACATTCGAGATTGAACAAGGAAAGCGCGGATTAAACGCTGTAAATGTAGCGTTGGCTTAATACGCGGCATACGTCATCATGAGGCAGTTAAAAATCGGAAAGTCTATTACTAATCGTGATGCAGCATCACTGGATAAGTATCTTCAGGATATTTCGAAACTGCCTATGATAAACGTAGAGGAAGAAACATTGCTGGCCGCGCAAATCAGGTCCGGTAATACATTGGCTCTTGAAAAATTGGTTTCGGCAAATCTCCGGTTTGTGGTGTCTGTCGCTAAACAGTATCAGAATCAGGGAATCAGTTTGTCCGATCTGATTAATGAGGGAAATGTTGGACTGATTAAAGCAGCGTCACGTTTCGATGAAACGAGAGGATTTAAATTTATCTCTTATGCGGTATGGTGGATCCGACAGTCCATAATACAGGCAATTTCTGAACAATCGCGGGTGGTACGTCTGCCCTTGAATAAAATAGGCATTCTTAATAAGATAAAAAAAGCCCGGGGAATTCTGGAACAGGAACTGGAACGCCCTCCGTCTGATTCAGAAGTAGCATTGTTAACTGACATAAGCGAGCAGGAGATAAGTACCACACAACGTTCAGCGTTATGGCATGTAGCCATGGATGCTACTCTGCCGGGACAGGAGGATTTTACTGTTCTGGATATTTTGCATAATGCCGATGAGGAAAAGCCAGACGATGGGCTGATGCTTGAGTCTTTGAAGCAGGATATTAAAAGGGCACTGGGATCCCTGACAGAAAAGGAAGAGCGCATTTTAATTCAGTACTATGGTATTGCGGGAAATCAGGCAATGTCGCTCGATGAAATAGGGAAGGAAAATGATCTTACCAGAGAACGGGTAAGGCAAATTAAGGAAAAGGCCATTCGGAAACTTAGAAATAACCCGGGGAACAGGCATCTTCTGACTTTTTTATGAGTTCAATATGTATTTATTTTAAACCAAATTAAATTGCAACAGATCCGATTTATCGATAAAGACAGAAACAGATCTGTTTTTTTTGCGACTTTACGTAACAGAGTTGATCTCTATTTTAAAGAGAAGGCTGTTTCAAAGCATTACAATTCAAAAATGGTACTTAAAACTGTTTTGTTGTTAGTCGCGTATATTTTGCCTTTTATGCTGGTTTTGTTTTCCGAGTTGCCTCAGTTTGTTAACTACATGTTGTGGCTGATGATGGGATTCGCTATTGCAGGAATAGGCATGAGCGTAATGCATGACGCTAATCACGGCGCTTATTCGAAAAGCGCTAAGGTTAATTACTGGTTAGGCCTCACTCTGAATCTATTAGGAGGTTCGGTTTTTAACTGGAAGATGCAACATAATATATTGCATCATACTTACACAAATATCATTCACATGGATGATGATATTGAAGATAAACTTATTCTGCGGTTTTCGCCGCACACACCAGTGAAATGGTACCATCGGTTCCAATTCATTTACGCTTTCTTTTTTTACGGAATTCTCACCTTATACTGGGCTTTTATAAAAGATTTTGTCCAATTCCATAAGTACATACAACAGGGTGTAAATAAGGAAGGGAAAACAAAAAACAGAATCAATTTCCTCAAAATAGTGTTTGCCAAACTTTTTTACCTGTTCCTGTTTGTGTTTGCTCCGTTATTAATACTTCATCTGGATACATGGACGTATTTGTCAGGGTTTTTGCTGATGCATTTTGTGGCAGGTATTGTTTTAACGGTTATTTTTCAACTGGCACATACGGTTGAGCGCACAACGCATCCGCTTTCCGATGAATCGGGAACTATTGAAAACAACTGGGCAATACACCAATTGAATACTACTGTTAATTTTTCGCGCGGGAATAAAGCGTTATCCTGGTATCTGGGAGGATTAAATTTTCAGGTAGAGCATCACTTGTTTCCGAATATCTGTCATGTGCATTATCCGGCAATTGCCCCTATTGTTAAGCAAACAGCGGAGGAGTTCGGAATTCCTTATCTGGAGAACAAAACGTTTTTAGCGGCAGTTCAGTCGCACATACGTATGCTGAAGATGTTTGGTGTTCAAACGGAGAAAGCGGTAGCCGCCTGAAATAAGGTAACGCGACTGTTTTATCCCCTTTAGCCGCGAAGAATTTTATCATAGCGATAAATCCATAGAATACTTTATATTTGAAAGTACTCTGTTTTTAAATGGATTTGAAATGAAGCAAATGAGTTTAATCATCCTGCAACTAATAATAGCAGGTATAGTATTGGCACAGCGAAATACTATTTTGATAATAGCGGATGATTTGAGTCCGGATTACCTGGGTGTTTACAACGAATCAGCAGATACGGCTAACACACCGAATATCCGGAAGCTGGCTAAAAACGGCGTTGTGTTTACGCGCGCCTGGGGCAGCCCCTTGTGCACTGTAACCCGAGCAGAGGTGTTAACAGGAAAGTTCCCGTTTCGGACCGGACTTGGTGCTGTTATTACCGGGACTGCTTCTGCCCAGATTGATACTTCTGAAATGACTGTTGCCAAATTATTAAAGCAATATGCCCCACAAAAGTACAATACGGCCTGTATTGGTAAGTGGCATTTGAATATAAGTACGCCAAATAAATACGTTTATCCAAATAAGTGTGGATTTGATTTGTATTCCGGAAATTTTAACGGAGCCATTACAGATTATTATAACTATCAGATTATAACAAATTCGGTTACACACACGGTTACAACTTACGCCACTACTAAAACTGTTAATGATGCCATTGATTGGTTAGATACGTTAAGTAACAACCGCCCATTTTTTTTGTGGTTGGCGTTTAATGCGCCACATACACCCCTTCATTTACCGCCGGCAGGTTTAACGACTATTTCGGGTTTAACCGGGACAACGGCAGATATAAATAATAATCCCAAAGCCTATTTTAAAGCGGCACTGGAAGCGTTGGATACAGAATTAGGCCGGCTGATCACACACTTACAAACGATAGGAAAATATAGTAACACCGATTTTATTTTTATGGGCGATAATGGAAATGATATCCGGGTGTCTCAAAATCCTGATAAATACAAGTCTAAAAATACCTTGTACGATTACGGTGTTCGTGTGCCTATGATTATCTCTGGCCCATCGGTTGTCAACCCTGGCAGGGAATGTAGTGAACTGGTATCTGTTGCGGATTTGTTCGTGACCATTCCCGAAATGAATAGTGTCAGTAATTGGCTGAATTATGTACCGCTTAACAAACGGCCTATTGATGGACGGAGTTTATTGTCGGTGATTAAAAATACAGGATCTTATAGCCGTAGTTGGATTTTTACGCAAAAATTTACTACACCCGCTGATACAAATGATGGACGGACAATTCGTAACACCAATTACCATTTAATGCGCTTGGATGATGGATCAGAGGAGTTTTATAACCAAACAACCGATCCTTTTGAAACAGTTAACCTGCTGAATGGACAAATGACATCAGCAGATATTAGTAATTACCATCAGCTATGCGATACATTGTATGCTTTAACAGGAGGTAGCGCCTGTTTAAATATTTCGATTCGGGAGAACGATAATAAATCGCACTTCACTGTTTTCCCAAATCCAACACGGAATGAGATCACTGTTCAGAGTTCAATCAAAATTAAGCACATTTTTGTATGCAATGCAATGGGTGAAGTCCTTAAAGCAGAAACAGATAACTACCCATTGAGCCTTGCTGAATATGCTTCGGGGCTATATGTGTTGAAAATACAGTCAGATGATTACCGTTTTTTCTATGTTAAAATTGGGAAGGAGTAAAACCATAGTTGGTATGTGAAACAAGGCGATAAGAGTAGGGGCTGTAAGTTTTTCTGGTAATCGGAAATCTTGGTGTAGCATAACTTAAATGCGATTACAGTGTTAATCTATTATTATGACCGACGTTTAAAAACATATAAAATCGTTTACAGATAACGTATTGTTTATAATTTTACACAATGAAACCTATTTTAGGAATATTGTTACTGTTTATTTTTTTTGGCTGCAGGTCCGGTAGGGAGCCATCCGGAAAGCTTCCTGTACTTGGGCAATACATTGATGGCCATGGAGATACTGTGTTGCCAGTGATTACAGATTTTTCTTTTTTGAATCAGGATTCGGTCAGAATAACTAACGCTACTTTCTCCGGCAAAATTTATATCGCAGATTTTATTTTTTTGTCTTGCCCAACCATTTGCCCCAAAATGAACCAGAATATGCTAAAGGTGTATAGCGCGTTTAATACCAATGATACCGTTTTGTTTTTATCACACACGATAGATCCTTCACACGATAGCATACCACTTTTACGACGATATGCTCAGAATATTGGTGTTACATCTTATAAGTGGCATTTTGTAACAGGTAATGCAGATAGTATTTATCATTTGGCTGAAAAGGTATATTTCTCAACAGCGTATAAAGATAGTGCAGCGCCGGGGGGGTATGTTCATAGTGGCGGCTTTTTACTGATAGATGGCGAACGGCACATCAGGGGAGTGTATGATGGAACGAGCGATACGGAAACGGAACGTTTGATGGCAGATATTAGGGTATTGCTACGAGAGCATGATAGAGCCATTAAAAAAGAGGAATAGTTGAATGTTTCTTATAGGTTACTTTTGTATAACCTAAACAGTGATTGGTGAAAGAGGAGTTGCCGCTGAATAGGACATGGCAATTTTAATTTCTGTATATTTGCATGATTTTAGTCAGCTATTGAAAAAAATCTTTGTCATAGTATTGGTTTTGGTTTTGGGTGCACAGTCTACCTGGAGGTTATGGACAATGTTGGCTTTTTATCTCAATCAGGATTACATTTCAAAAAATGTATGTATTAACCGCTTTGATGCTATTCCTATTTGTAAAGGAAGTTGTTATTTGAAAGCAGAGCTCCATAAAGCAGAAAAGCAAGAACAAAAATACCCGGATCTCAAGCAGAAAGAAATTATCAATTTTTTCTTTGAGGAACACCACAGATCTGATTTAAAGCAGATTTCGTATTTTCTGAGTTACAGCATACAATGCAATATTCATTTTCATTCTAACGATCATATCTATTCTGTTTTTCACCCGCCACAGTTGATTTAATTCTGTTGCTATTTCATTAATAATTTAACTAAAAAATCAATTTATGCGAGTGTCAGGCTTGGCAACTTGTAATATTGGATTATTTGGTAAAAGCATTGGGCATTTTTTGGTGAGTGACCTGAAAGGGGTGTTAGAAATGTATCCTTTTTTGGAACATCCTTATCAACATGATTTTTATACTATTCTTTTTGTTGAAAAGGCCGACGGACAAGTAATTGTCGATGATCAAAAAATAAGAGTGGATGATCCCAAAGTTATCATTATCAAACCAGGTTGCATTGCCAGTATATATATAAACAGAAACGCAAGAGGAAAACTGATCAGTTTCACAGAAGATTTTTTTTCGCTGCGCTATAACAATAACATCCTTTACCAGTTTTCTTTCCTTAAACGGAACGCCGGAGCAATGGTTAGGCTCAATTTTGGTCAAACAGACAAATGGCGGATTTTGTTGCAGCAAATTTCAGAAGAATTTGAACAGAATCGCAGAGAGCGTAATATTGTTTTACGCTCCTTTTTAAATATTCTGTTGTTCGAATTGGAAAGAATCTGGAACCCTGTTGGAATAAAACGTGAGGTGAATGTGAAAACCGACAAAGTAAATCAATTCGAGAAACTAGTCGAAGAACGGTATGTTAAGGACAAGATGCCTTCTGAGTATGCTAAACGATTGCACCTTAGCCCCAATTATCTTAATAAGTTATGTAAAGAGGAAACCGGGTTTACAGCAGGGGAGCTTATACGTAAACGGGTAACCATTGAGGCGCAACGCCTATTACATTACACCAGTTTGTCGGTTAATGAAATAGCGGATAAACTCGGGTTTGAAAACGTTCCGTATTTTATAACCTTTTTTAAAAAACAAACGAAGCTAACGCCAGAACAATTCAGAAAACTGGATTGAAAAGCGTAATTAAAGGAGTGTAAAGTGTAATAAGTCTAACTAAAAATGGAATGATAAGGCATAAAGAGCAAATAATAGATGTTTAGTCAATGTCTTAATTTTAATCAAACTAATCAAAATCAAAATGGGAAAAATCGAAATTTTACTAATCGGAGCTTTTATACTGCTCCTGTTCAAATTAATTAAGGAACTGGCTTATATTAGCCTTTATTCATTCATACTTAAACTTCAGTCAGAGGGGAAGCTTGTTCCTGAAAATGATCCGTATGGGGTGGTGAAAAAAACGGAAGAGAATCTAAAGAAAAACGCATCCAAATATTTTTAACAATGAGTAAAAAAATAATAACAATAGTTGCGTATATCCTGTCACTAAGTGTAGGGTATGCCCAAAGTGTACTATGGACGCAATCAGCTCATCCGGGAGGATTACAGGTTAACGGTGTTGCTTTTTCTCCTAACGGGCAAAGAGTTATTTCCGGAACTAATTGTCATCCTTCTAAAATAAGGCAATACAATGTTAGTAATGGCGCTATTACATGGGATTATACAGTAGATACAGCATTTTATTGTCTGATGGGAGTTGGTTTTAGTTCTAATGGGAATTATTGTGCGGCAGTAGAAGAAATGGGTAACGTTTTGGTGTTTAATACTCTTTCTGCAACACCTGTTTTGGTAGATACAATTATAATGGGGACAACGTATGCTTTTTCCATTGACTTTGCGCCTAATAATTATAAAATGGTTCTGGGAGGGTCGAATGGAAAATTACAAACGTACCAAATTGCCGGTGGAGTTCAAAACCTGAATGTTAGTGCTCATGCCTCTTGGGTAACGGCCGTCAATTATTCACCAGATAATAAAAAAATCGCGTCTGGTGGTAGCGATGCCAAAGTGAAACTATGGGATACAACCGGAACCTTGCTTCACACGTTAAGTTCTCATACAGATGATGTTACTTCTGTCCGCTTTTCTAAAGATAATGCGCGCTTGTTTTCTGCTTCACTCGATGATAAAATCAAGGTGTGGAATGTAGCAACAGGTACTCTTCTTCAAACTATTTCTCCATCGGTTGCAGATGTAATGGGGATTGATATTTCGGCGGATAATAACCATCTGGTAGCAGTTTCGGCCGATAAGGGTGTAAGAATATATAATTCGAATACCTATCAGTTGGAAGCGTCGTTTGGGGTTACAAACGCCGGATCACCTCTTTGCGTTGCTTGGTCGCAAACCGATGCAACACGAATTGCTGTTGGTTATTCAAATGGAACAGTTGTACTTTACAACGTTGGAAACGCTTTGTCTCTTTTGCCCTTAGCACATAAAATTAATTTAACAGAGGTGAGTCCCAATCCGTTTACAGATAAAATTTTGATACAGAATAGCTATTTGGATATAACTTCAGTTGAAATTCATGATGAGCAGGGAAAACTACTACTAAAGCAGGCTACGGATAAGAGTCAGCAAGTTCTTTTGATAGAGACAGCCAGCGATTGGCAGAAGGGAGTGTACTTTTTGAGTTGCATGACAGATAATGGAGAGGTACAGGTGAAAAAACTAATACGGTAGTGAACATAAAATAGAATCGTGTCGTGCTAAAAAATGTCATACTGTCTTTGATTCTTATTTTTTTTTCTGTTTCGAGAACTTCGGGACAAGAGGATACTGTTTTTTGCCCCTCTGCTTGCCATAGTCCTGATGATATGACACCGTCGGGAATAATGTGTGGCGATGTACATAGCAAAAATCAATGGATGGTGTCTTATCGGATAATGCGCATGCACATGGAGGGGGTAGTTTCAGGAAACGAACGTTTGACTGAGACGGAACAATTCGCTCACTATCAGGCAGCGTCTGTATACATGGATATGGATATGCATATGTTTATGCTAATGTATGGCGTAACGCCACGTTTCACATTAATGGGAATGGCGCATTATAATAGTAATTACATGAAGATGCGCATGAATATGGGAACGGTTATTCATGGTCATGCGATGCAAACATCGGGGATGGGTGATACAAAATTGTATGCTATGTACAAATGCCGGAGCAAACAATCAGAAAAGATAATAACAACGCTTGGAGTGAGTATTCCAACAGGAAGTACACGGATTTCAGGTAAAGCAACACATGTCATGTATCCTTTAGCCCGGTTTCCGTACGCGATGCAAATGGGAACGGGCACTTGGGATATAATGCCGGCACTCACTTATCTTTATCAAACAGCACTCTGGAATGCGGGCGTTCAGGCACACGCAACAATTCGATCGGGGTTTACAAAACTAGGCTACCGATGGGGGAACGAAGTACAACTAAATGCATGGTTGGCAAGAAGAATGTTGCCGTTTTTGAGTACATCTTTACGAACCGAAGCAGCTTATGCAGAATGCATAAAGGGAAGCGATCGGGACTTGGAGATCACTAAAGAGGTAGCGGCTAATCCGGCTAATTATGGAGGAAGCAGATACTTGATTTATCCTGGAGTTCTGGTACAATTCGAAAAATCGGTACTCCGGAGTTTCCGATGGAGTGCAGAATATGGTTTGCCGGTATTTGAAAGCCGGTTTGGCTGGCAAATGCCAGTAAAACGGTCGTTTAATTTTTCGGTAAGTGTAGCCTTTTAAAATAAATAATCATAAATACATCAAATAAATATGAAAACAAAAAAACAAGCAATTCTGAAGGGAATAATAGCCTTAACGGCCTTAACCCTGACACCATCGTGTAAAAAAAACGACACTGGCGGCAAAGCCGAAGTACATGTTAAGGTAAGTAATAATGGTGGACCTATTTACAATTCTACGCTATATGTGAAATTCGACGCTCATCATGAGCCTTCGGCACCAACTAGTGATTATGATCTTAAGTTGCAGGGGAGTTCTAGTGATAATCATATACACGTAGAAGATTTGCGTCCGGGGGAATACTATTTGTACGCGGTGGGTATAAACACGTCAACCGGCAAAACGGTTAAAGGTGGAACTGCAGTAGAAATTAAATGGAAGGATCGTAAAAAAACAATAGAAGCAGATATTTCGGCAGCGGAATAACATGCGGAAATTTTTTGGTATATTTATAATAGCGCCATTGTGTGTGTTGATCGGGGGATTGGCTTGCAAAAAAGATGAATATAAGAATCTTGATTGCGGTTCTATCAATGCGTCTTACAAAAATGATATTAAACCAATTATTCAAGGTAATTGTACATCTGCCGGATGCCACGAAGCGGGCTCGTTGAATGGTGATTTTACAACTTACAATGGATTAAAAGGGAAAGCAGATAATGGCTCGTTGAACAGAAGAGTTCTGGAAAAAAGAAATATGCCGCCTAAGGGAGCCTTGTCATTAGATGATCGGAAAAAACTGAAGTGTTGGTTGAATAACAACGCGCCAGATAATTGAATGGAATAAGGAAGGGGCTTTATGGTTTTGATAGTTTGATTTTTTCTTTTTGTTAGCGGCCCCTTCCTTGTTTAAAAGAAAATGGAAACTAACGAATACTAGTATATCACTATATGAGACGGTTAATTAAACTATGCTTTGTTTCTTTAGTTACAATTAAGAGTTTTGCGCAAAATTATAAAGCAACGTCTGGTTGTAAAGAAATTTATGAAATGGAAGCGGAACGCCATGCCAGAAGAATATTGCCTAAAGCGCCTATGGCGGTGAGTAATTATGATGTTATCTACCACCGGTGTTACTGGGAGATTGATCCCGCTATACATTACATTAAAGGAAGTATCCGTACACATTTTAAACCGCTTGTAGCTAGTCTTAACCAGTTAGAGTTTGATGTGTCTGTAGCGCTTACGGTAGATTCGGTAAAGTATCACACAACATCTGTAACGTTTACGCATACTGCCGGAAATATTCTCAGTGTGAGTTTGCCACAAAGCATACCTATAAGTACACTCGATTCAGTGACCGTTTTTTATAAAGGAGCCCCGCCAAACACAGGGTTCGGATCTTTTATTAAATCGTCGCATGGCGGTACGCCTGTTATTTGGACTCTTTCAGAACCATATGGCGCTAAGGACTGGTGGCCCTGTAAACAGAATTTATCAGATAAAATTGATTCCATAGATATCATTGTTAAAACGCCTTCAGCTTACCGTGCAGGCAGTAATGGTAAACTTATTTCAGAAGCAGTCGTAGGGTCGGATAAGTATTATTTCTGGAAAAGCAGATATCCGATAGCAACTTATCTGGTAGCAATAGCGGTGACCAATTATGCATATTATTCTCATTATGTACCACTTCAAAATGGGTCACTGGAGGTATTGAATTATGTTTATCCCGAAAATCTTTCAGCCGCTCAGGCACAAACTCAGGACATTGTTAATATTATTAAACTGTACGATAGCTTAACCATCGATTATCCTTTTGCTTCCGAAAAGTATGGGCATGCTCAGTTTGGCTGGGGAGGAGGTATGGAACACCAAACGATGAGCTTTATGGGAGGGTTTAATTACTCTCTCTTAGCACATGAATGCGCGCACCAATGGTTTGGCGACCATGTAACTTGCGGAAGTTGGGAAGATATTTGGCTTAATGAAGGATTTGCAACTTATTTTGAGGGGCTAACGGTACAGCGCTATTTTCCTGCTAACTGGATGAGTTGGAAATGGAGCACAAAAACTAGCATTGTTTCACAACCTGGAGGTTCTGTATTGTGTGACGATACGTCTTCGGTTAACCGGATTTTTGACGGGCGCCTGACGTATGGAAAAGGCGCTTATCTATTGCACATGTTGCGTTGGCAATTGGGAGATGTGAACTTTTTTACCGGAATAAAAAATTACCTGAATGACCCTCAATTGAAAAATGGATTTGCCAGAACGCCTGCCTTAAAAGCGCATCTTGAAGTAGCGAGTGGACAGAACCTCACGACATTTTTTAACCAGTGGTATTATAATCAGGGCTATCCTACCTACCAGATCGGCTGGTCACAAACTGCTGGTACAGTATATTTTACAATTAATCAAACTCAGTCACATCCTTCTGTTTCATTCTTTAAAATGCCGGTGCCTATTAAACTTACGGGTGCGTTAAAAGACACACTGATTGTTTTAAATCACACATATTCCGGACAAAGCTTTACGGTTCCTGTTAGTTTTCAAGTGACTTCTGTTGCATTCGATCCGGATTTATGGTTGATAGCAGGAAACAATACTGTCATTAGCTTGAATGAATTAAAAAGCGATGGCCCTTCTTTAAATCTGTACCCGGTTCCAGCAGGAGATGTAATTTATGTAAAAGGCAGTGAGGGGTATGTTAGAGCGGAAAACGCAGTGATGTATGATGGGTTGTGCCGAAAAGTCAACGAATGGGTGTTGCCTGATTTATCGAAAGGGTTTGCTACAAACCTTTTGCCAAAAGGCGTTTATACACTTGTATTAACCATCGATGGTAATTCTGTTTCCATGAAATTTATTAAGGACTAAACAAAAAATGTCAGGAAGGAATGATGGCAGGTTTACAAGCCATTGTGTTAAAGGGTTTAGAGCATTTCAAATGGAATTAATTAATATTTTAAAGAATTGAAAATCTATATTCTGGAACTAAAAGTGAAAGTAAGCGCTAACATATAACAAAATATAAGTAGCTTTTATTTAAACAGATTGGTTTGTTTTTTAAAACAAGCCATCCGTTTTGTTTTGTGTTACGTTTTAAATAGTGCCGAACTTTGCCGTAACGAATTTTATGAGTTATGGATTTTCCAATGTTTCATCTCGACTGGCTGAATGATCGCTTTCTTATCGCCATGATTGCTATTCTTCACGTTATTATTAATCATGGTCTGGCTGTAGGATTTATTCCTTTTGTAACCTGGCTTGAACAAAAGGGGGTAAAAAATAGTTCTTCCGATCAAGTAACGGATTCTGAATGGGATAAAATGGCTTACAAATTAATGTGGACAGCTTTTATTATTACGACAACAATAGGAGCAATGACGGGAGTTGGAATATGGTTTTCGGCCGCACTAGTTAGTCCATCGTCAATAGGGAGCCTTATCCGTGTGTTCTATTGGGCTTGGTTTACGGAATGGGTGGTTTTTGTCACCGAAGTCGTATTGATTTTAATTTATTTTCTTACATGGAAAAGTAGCAATCGTTCTTTAAATGCTAAACTAAAACATATTCGTTTCGGATGGTTTTTGGCAATTTTTTCATGGATTACAATGGCCATCATTGTAGCTATACTTGGATTTATGATGGATCCTGGTAATTGGCAAACCGAGCGAAGTTTGCTATCTGGCATTTTTAACCCGATTTATTTGCCGCAATTATTTTTCAGAACACCAACAGCTATGGTAGTTGGTGGAACATTTGGGTTGATGATGATTATGCTATTCACAAAAAAAGGAAGTGATGTCAGAAATAAAGCAGTTCGAGCGGCAGGTAAATGGATATTGATATGGTCTCCTCTGGCATTGGTAGCCGCTATTAATTACTATCATGTAATGCCCTCTGCTATGCAGGCTAATATGAGTACAGCCATAGGTACGATGGAGTTTGAGCAGTACTACACGGTATTAAAGTACCTTATTCCGCTGGCAATATGTGTAGTGTTAATAGTTGCCTTGTGGGCGGTGATAAAAACCACACGTTTTAAAGCGTATATGGCATTAAGTGCCGTTATTGCGATCATGGCTTTCCTTGCCATTTTCGAGAGAGTGAGAGAGTTTGTAAGAAAACCTTATGTGATAGGAAATTATATGTACTCTAATCTGTTACGAATAGAAGACTACCCGCTCTACAAAAAGGATGGGATATTGAAGCATGCTACCTATACAAGCGTACATGAAATTACCGATAATACGAAAGTTGAAGCGGGTAAAAATATATTTATGCTAACCTGTAGCCGTTGTCATACTACTAACGGGGTTAATTCTATTACCTATGTGTTTGAGCGTATGTATGGAGCGGGGAAGCCATTGAACGAAGACGATATGGAAGCCTATATCCCTAATATGCACGAAGGAAGAAAATACATGCCTCCTTTTCCTGGAAACAAAAAAGAACTTAGGGCTTTGGTAGCTTATATAAAGCACCTTCAGCAAACCGGCGAGGTGTTAGAGGGTGCGCAATCATCAGGCGTAGTAATTAATCCTGATAATAGTACTACATCTGTAGCAAACCATATTGAAGCGGAAAAACGTAAGACGGAAAACAAATTAGTTCAAAAAAAATAGATCTATGTTATTGCAAATTCAAACACCGGTTCCAAAGGATATTCCTCTTGAACTGCCCCTCCCTGAATGGTTATTGGTTACACTGTTGATCCTGTCGTTCTTGCTTCATATTATTTTTATTAATCTGATGCTAGGCGGGAGTATTTTAACGATTTGGGCACAGATAAAGGGGTTAAAGGAAAAAGAGTACGATATATTGGCGCACGAAATTGCCAAGACAATCACAGTTAACAAAAGCATGGCGGTTGTTTTAGGTGTAGCGCCATTACTGAGCATAAATACACTTTATACCATTTATTTTTATTCAGCTAATGCCTTAACTGGTTTTGCCTGGATTATGATTATTCCTTTAATTACGATAGCATTTTTGCTGACCTATTTGCATAAATATACCTGGGAAAAGTTTGAAGGGAGCAAACGGTTACACATTGCCATAATCGGAATGGCTACCACTATTTTTTTATTTATTCCCTTAATATTTCTGACAAATGTTAATCTGATGATGTTCCCCGAAAAGTGGGGAGCAGTAAAAGGATTTTTAAGCGCGCTGATGTTGCCCAATGTTTTTCCAAGGTACTTTGAGTTTCTGGGGGCCTGTGTATCTGTTACAGGTTTATTTGTGGTATGGTATAATGGCCGTCGTCATTACCCGTTTGAAGAACAGTATTCAGTATTTACGCGTTATGATGTTAAACGAATAGGGTATAGCGCAACTATTATTGGTCTTGGGGTTCAGATTTTTTTCGGAGTTATTGTGTTATTCACACTGCCTTCTAAAGGAATTGGCTACGATGTAATTGCTGTAATGATAGCGGCAGGCAGTTTTCTGGTTGCCGCACTTTGGTGGTCTTATAAGTCTGTTACCGGCGATAAACGCTTATTGGATGCTCGTTTTAAACGAATCGTTATGGCGGTAATTATATTCATGGTGTTGTATGGCGGCAGTAGGCAAATTTACAGGCATAATGCGCTTCGTAAGCATCAGGAGTTGGTTGCCGAACATACTAAGGCATTTCAAAAACAAAGTAAAGAGGCCAGAGAACATCCGGTTGAGGAAAAAGAAGAGCTCGAGTTAGATCCTTCTTTAGGCGAACTGGCGAAAGGAAGCGCACTATTTAAACAAAAGTGTGGCATTTGTCATAAGAGGGATGAAAAGTTGGTTGGCCCGCCAATGACAGAAATGGCTGGTATATATACTGGTAAAACGGAAGATCTGAAAAGTTGGATTAGACAGCCAGGTAAAAAACGGGCAGATTATCCTCAGATGCCAGGATTTAAAGATCAATTGTCAGATGAGGAATTAAACGAGTTGGCAAAATTTATTTTATCAGTTAAATAATATAATAATATGGCAGTACTGGTTATTATAACAGTTTTTATGTTCCGAAAGATGGTAATTTATCTATTGGATATTAATCAATTGGTTATACAATTGAAAAAATCGAATAGTATTAAGCGTATCGAAGAGCCAAATATCAGGCGAAAGCAACTAATGAACGATTTGTTTTGATATGAGTGTTTTAACCCGAAAGGAACAAAAAGTGTATGCTGCCATTCTCTTGATTGGCTTTAGCTTAGTGTTGGTAGTTATAGTGCTACGTGTAAGTATATTTAGTAAAAGCGAAACCTTTGTAGATCAGTATGGAAATACGGTTAAAGTCGAGAGTAAGGTTTATTTGAAGGAGTAAGATTATATGTTCGATTGGCTGCAGAGGGTTCCAAATCTATGATGAATAAGGTTTAAGATGAAACTGTTGGTGATTTTTTAAGTGAATGAACTTAATAGTTTATTAATCTTATTCAGAACCGGATAAAAAGGTGAGTGAAAATTCATTAAAAATGACCATCTTTACTATGAAGTTAAGTTTAATAGAAGGATGAAAAAGGCACTAACAACAGCGGTACAAAAGGCATTGTTTGAGATGTTGGAATCTCGTTTCGAAAAAAATATGCAACACCATAAAGGTATGGAGTGGTCTAAAGTAAAAGCACATATAGAGAAGAACGCGTCAAAGCTATGGTCGTTATCGGAGATGGAAAGAACAGGTGGTGAACCGGATGTAATCGGATACGATAAGAAGACCGGGGAATATTTGTTTGTGGATTGTGCAGCAGAAAGCCCGGCAGGCCGCCGTAGTATCTGTTACGATAAAGCAGCTCTGGATGCGCGGAAAGAAAATAAACCAAAGCACAGCGCTGTAGCAATGGCCAGTGAAATGGGGATTGAATTGTTAACAGAAGAACAATACCGCGAATTACAAGCACTGGGTAATTTTGACACCAAAACGTCGAGCTGGATAAAAACACCGGATGCGATCCGTCAACTGGGTGGCGCTGTTTTTTGCGACCGCAGATACAATACTGTTTTTGTGTATCATAACGGCGCCGAATCGTATTATGCGGCCAGAGGGTTCAGGGGAATGTTAAAAATATAGAGCAGATCCCTTTATTGGCAATGGTTCTGGAGGTGATGAGGTAAAATGCTGCAAAAATAATTTCAAAAAATTTGGTAGCTTAAGAAAATGATTCTACTTTTGCTTCATTAAAATGAGAAAATTTAATGTAAATAATGCTTGGTGGTGGTTCACAATACATGATGTGAACAGCTAAGTTATTATTTAAACGTAAGGGATATAAATCAAGCCCGCTGTTCATCAACAGCGGGCTTTTTGTTTTTTGTCCATTTTAAAACCGAATGAAAATGAAAAAAATATATACGTCTTATGAAAAAATCCCGGCAGATACATTAACTCCGGTTCAGGTGTATTTGCGGATCCGTGACGAGTCGGTAAAACCGTTGTTACTCGAAAGCTCCGAATATCAGACTAAGTCGAACGATTATTCTTACATCTGTTTTAATCCGCTTTCCACTATTGCATTTGAAGAAAGTATTTGCTACGTAGATGGAATCCGGACAGATTCCTCAGGTGATCTGAAACAAACGGTACAGACCTATCAGCAATCCTTTGATACTGTTCAGTACAATTTTCCGTTTGTGTATCAGGGCTTGTTTGGCTATACAGCATATAAAGCTATTCCGCTTTACGAGCACATAGCATTTGCTAAATCGGATGAGGGGATTCCGGAACTTTTTTATGCACTTTACCAGTTTGTACTTGTGTTCGATCATTATCGCGATGAGTTATATATTTTTTCGCATCATACCACGGAAGCAGCCGCGTCAGTTCATTTGCAACAGGTAAAGGATACCTTGCTACACAAACCGCTGAGTCAATATAGTTTTTATACCGTAGATAAAGAGCAGGAAGAAATCACCGGAACGGAATTTAAGAGTATGGTAAATAGGGCTAAACAGCACTGCCAGAGAGGGGATGTGTTTCAAATAGTGTTGTCCCGGAAATTCAGGCAAGCGTTTAAGGGCGATGAATTCAATGTGTACAGGGCCTTGCGGCGAATCAATCCTTCTCCGTATTTGTTTTACTTTGATTATGGTAATTTTAAACTATTTGGTTCTTCGCCCGAATCGCAGGTAATTGTCGCAGGTAATGATGTAATTACACATCCTATCGCGGGTACGGTAAGGCGAACAGGAAATGCCGTAGCAGACAGTTTGGCCGCGGAATCGTTGATCCGAAATCCTAAAGAGAATGCGGAGCATGTTATGTTGGTAGATCTGGCCCGTAACGATGTGAGTAAACATGCTAAAGGTGTTCATGTGTCGTATTATAAACAATTGCACCAGTATTCGCACGTTATACACATGGTGTCGGAAGTAAAAGGTACTTTGCGGGAGGGGCATCATGCGTATGAGGTGTTGTTGGATACTTTCCCTGCGGGAACACTTAGTGGCGCACCAAAATTCAGGGCTATGCAGCTTATTCAGGACTACGAGGCCAGCGGACGAAGTTTTTATGGCGGTGCCATAGGCATGATGGACTTCCGGAATCAGTTGTTTCATGCCATTATCATTCGTTCTTTTTTAAGTAAAAATAACGTGCTCCACTATCAGGCAGGGGCAGGCATTGTACTGGCTTCATCTGAAGAAAGTGAATTACAGGAAGTGGATAACAAAATAAACGCCTTGCGCAAAGCCATTCAGGACGCGGTTGTCGCGGATGATCATAAACTTTTAAACCAAACGATAGATGAAAAAATTATTAGTGCTGGATAATTACGACAGTTTTACCTACAATCTGGCCCATCTGGTAGAGCAGGTGAGTGACATTCCGTTTGAGGTACATCGTAATGATGCAATCAGTTTAAAGGAAGTGGCACGTTTCGATAAAATTCTCCTTTCACCGGGTCCCGGGATTCCTTCTGAAGCGGGACTCCTGAAAGAGATCATAAACGTGTATGGTAGCCATAAGTGCATTTTGGGCGTTTGCCTTGGGTTGCAAGCTATTGCCGAAGTGTACGGAGGTCAATTGGAAAACATGACGCAGCCCTTTCATGGCGTTGCTACGTCTGTTCAGGTGTGTGCCAATGATGTGGTATTTGAACAATGCCCACCAACGTTTATGGCAGGTCGCTATCACTCCTGGGTAGTAAGCCATGAAGGGTTTCCCCGGTCACTGGAGGTCACAGCAACTGATGAATTGGGTCGCATCATGGCGTTGCGGCATAAGACCCACAGGGTACGCGGGGTGCAGTTTCATCCGGAATCCATCCTCTCTGAATGCGGTGAAACACTTATGAGGAATTGGCTTAACGCTTGATGAATGAAACAGATTCTTATCCATTTTTATACAGAGATGTTTCTCTGTCAAACGAATAGTTTTTAGTATGAAGACCTACCTTGAAAAATTATACCAGCATCATACGCTTAGTCGCGTGGAAGCAATCGCTGCGCTGCATGAGTTATCCAGCGATAAAACGAATCCATCTCAGATCGCCTCATTTATTACGGTTTTTTTAATGCGGGGATTAACAACAGAAGAGTTGAGTGGCTTTTCAGAAGCCTTACTGCAATTGTGTATTCCTGTTTCCTTCGATCAAAGTGTAATGGATGTATGTGGTACCGGTGGCGATGGAAAGAATACGTTTAATATTTCAACACTTACTGCTTTGGTTGTAGCCGCCTGCGGTATTCCGGTTGCCAAGCACGGAAATTATGGCGTTTCCTCTGTAAGTGGCTCGTCGAATGTATTAGAATATTTGGGATATACATTTCAGAATGAACCCGGTGAACTGAAACGTCAACTGGAGAAAAACGGTATTTGTTTTCTGCATGCGCCATTGTTTCACCCCGCATTGAAACGGGCGGCACCAGTAAGGAAGGAACTGGGGATTAAAACTTTTTTTAATATGCTGGGACCATTAATAAACCCTGCCCAACCTTCGCGTCGGCTGATAGGTGTGTATAGTTCCGACATTGGCCGGAAATACAATTATCTATTACAGACTCTGCCGGTCAATTATGCTATTGTTCATTCGGTGGACGGATATGACGAAATAGCAACAACCGCCGATGTGAAACTATTTGGGAATCGGGGCGAAGAATACCTCACTATGGAAAGTTTAGGAATCCCAAAGGTCAGTCCAGAAGAGGTGTTCGGGGGAAATACTATACATGAAGCAGCACGCCTCTTTATTGAAATTCTAAAAGGAGAAGGCACCATTGCACAAACCAATGTGCTTGCGGTAAATGCAGGCATTGCGATAGAGCTGGCAACTGGCAGGGATCGTTCGGACTGTATTGCAACAGCACAGGAAGCGATCAAAAGCGGGAAGGCATATCAAACATTTTTAAACATATTAAAAACGAACTAATATGAATATACTTGATCAGATTATTCAGCATAAGCGAAGAGAAGTAGAAGAAAGGAAAGAACTTTTTCCTGTTAAACTACTCGAGAAAAGTAGTTATTTTCAATCGCCTTCGGTGTCGTTAAAGCACTATTTGTGCAGAACGGATAAGATCGGCATTATCGCTGAAATTAAGCGGCAATCTCCTTCTTTGGGAACAATTAACCCGCACGTAGATGTAGAACGGACATCCATCGGCTATATGCAGGCTGGGGCCAGTGCCTTATCAGTATTAACCGATACCCGTTTTTTTGGAGGGAAGAATGCGGATCTTACCGTGGCGCGAACGTTTAATTATTGCCCTGTTTTACGTAAGGATTTTGTTCTTGACGCATATCAGATTGTCGAGGCTAAGTCCATTGGCGCCGACGCGATTCTGTTGCTGGCAAACGTATTGTCTAAAACTCAGGTTAAACAGTTTTCAGATCTGGCTCATCAGCTAGGGCTGGAGGTAGTACTGGAAATACACTCAGAAGATGAATTAGCGTATTGTAGTACGGACGTAGATGTGATTGGCGTAAACAACAGAGACTTAAAAACATTTAATGTAGATATTCAGCAATCGCTCCGGTTGTTAGAACAATTGCCTTCAGAGGTAGTAAAAATATCGGAAAGCGGCATTCGGGATGCGGAAGATCTTGTGGTATTGAAACAAGCAGGGTTTAACGGATTTTTAATGGGCGAACGGTTTATGAAGCACAGCCGCCCGGAAAAGGCATGCCTTCAGTTTATTATGGAGGTCAGGAAAAGATTGGCAGAGAAGGGAGTACAAAATGAAAATTAAAGTTTGCGGAATTAGTGATCCTTTAAGTGCAAGGGCAGTGGCAATGCTTGAGCCCGATATGATGGGATTCATTTTTTACAAGGCCTCGAAGCGGTATGTATCTGCCTCAGTATTATGCGAAGTACTTAAACACGTGCCGGATGCGGTGCAGAAAGTAGGCGTGTTTGTAAATGAACCAATTCAAACAGTTTTAGAAGCCATTTCTTTTTTTGGATTAAATACTGTTCAGTTACATGGTGATGAGTCGCCGGAATATTGCAGGCGGATAAGGGATAATGCATCCGTAATAAAGGCATTTGGTGTTACGCCCAGCTTCGATTTCAAGAAATGCCATTCTTATGAGTTGGTAGCGGATTATTTTCTGTTTGATACGGCTACGTCTGCTTTCGGTGGTAGCGGAAAGGCGTTTGACCATACGATCTTAGAATATTACCAGAGTCATAAACCTTTTATGCTAAGCGGCGGCATTGATTTGATTGCCGCACGGTCAATATGGAAGCAGCCGCCACATACTCAATGCGCAGGTATTGATGCAAACAGCAGATTCGAAAAACCGGATCTCACAAAGGATATTTCACTTTTAAAACAATTAGTTGCACTGAGAGATGACAAGCACGTATCACATTAACGAAAACGGATTTTACGGGGCCTTTGGAGGAGCTTATATCCCCGAGCTATTATATGCGAATGTAGAAATACTACGGTTGAATTATAAGCGTATTATTCATAGTGATGAGTTTCAACAGGTGTTCCGGCAGCTGCTAAAAGATTATGTCGGACGCCCGAGTCCGCTTTATTATGCAGAGCGTTTGTCTAAACACTATAACGCCCGTGTTTTTTTAAAGCGGGAAGATTTAAATCATACCGGCGCGCATAAAATTAATAATACCATAGGGCAGATTTTAATGGCGCAACGTTTGGGTAAAACACGTATTATAGCGGAAACAGGTGCTGGTCAGCATGGTGTGGCAACGGCAACGGTCTGCGCGTTGATGGGCTTGCCTTGCGTAGTATATATGGGCGCGGTAGATATAGAGCGGCAGGCGCCTAATGTGGAACGTATGCGATTGCTGGGGGCAGAAGTAAGGGCAGTGCACAGCGGGAGTAAAACCCTGAAAGATGCCACGAATGAGGCTATCCGTGATTGGATCAGTCATCCGGAAGATACACATTACATAATAGGGTCTGTAGTGGGGCCGCACCCGTACCCGGATATGGTTGCCTTGTTTCAATCGGTTATTAGTGAAGAAATCAAAAGTCAGCTGGAGGAACAAGCCGGTAAGGTGCACCCGGATTATGTGGTGGCTTGTGTAGGTGGAGGCAGCAATGCTGCCGGAGCGTTTTATCATTTTATGGATGTGCCACAGGTGAAATTGATTGCGGCGGAAGCAGCGGGAAAAGGCATTGATAGTGGCCATACAGCGGCCACTGTGGCTATTGGTGCGCCGGGCATTATTCATGGAAGTAAAACCTTACTGATGCAGGATAAGGATGGTCAGATTACGGAACCGTATAGTATTTCTGCCGGTTTGGATTATCCGGGGATTGGACCATTGCACGCCCACCTGGCGCAAACTGGACGGGCAATGGTTATTCCGGTAACGGATACGGAAGCACTGGAAGCGGGATACGAGCTGTGCTGTATGGAAGGGATTATTCCTGCTCTGGAGAGCGCCCACGCGCTGGCGTGTTTGAAAAAACTGGAGTTAAATCCAGATGATACGATTGTCGTTAACTTATCAGGAAGGGGTGACAAAGATTTAGAAACCTATATAAATAATCTGCCTCATGGAAAATAGAATAGATAAATTATTTAAACGAAAGGAGAGGGATATTCTTTCGGTGTATTATACAGCTGGTTTCCCGAAAAGAGACGATACACTGCCGCTAGCCCGGGCACTGGAAACAAGTGGCGTGGATATGCTGGAACTAGGAATGCCATTTAGCGATCCGTTGGCAGATGGACCGGTTATACAACAGAGCAGCGAAATCGCGATACGGAATGGGATGTGCATAGAGGTATTATTTCAGCAACTGAGTGCGCTTAGGCAGTTGGTGACTATTCCCGTTGTGTTAATGGGATACTATAACCCGGTGTTGCAATATGGTGTAAAAGCGTTTGCCGAACGGGCCAGCGCGTTGGGAGTGGATGGGGTCATTATCCCGGATTTGCCGTTGGATGAATATGAGGCGAATTACCGGCATTTATTTGAAACACTTAATTTGAGAATGATTTTTTTGATTACACCACAAACATCAGAAGACCGGATACGGAAAATAGCGCAGTTATCGGGGGGATTCATTTACGCGGTATCCTCCGCTTCTGTTACCGGATCGTCTGGTTCGGTGGTCAGCGAACGGGAAGTATATTTAAAACGACTGGCCTCTATGGATCTTAAAAAACCTGTTCTGGTAGGTTTTGGTATCCGGACGAGAGAAGACCGTTTAGGTGTGAGACCTTACGCCGCTGGTGTAATAGTGGGCACGGCCTATATCAAGGCTATTTCAGAAGGTGACACGAATGAGCAAACGTATTCATTTATTCAAAATTTACAAGTATGATTATTCAAATAAAACCACAGCTTCCGGAAACGCAGAGGAGCCGCATAGTGGGGCGGGTAAAGCTATTGGGCTACCATTCGACGCCTGTTCGTACACAGCATGGAGAGTACCTAATTTGTATTGGTAAAGCAGAGATTGACATACGGCAGATTGGTAGCTTGCCGGGTGTAGCCGATGTGCACCGGGTTTCTGATCAGTTTAAGTTGGTTTCCGGAAAGTGGAAGTTAGGCTATAGTGCTGTTTCTTTGGGAGAGGGAGTAACTATTGGGGGAGATGAAATAGCATTGATGGCGGGACCCTGTTCTATTGAAAGTGAAGAGCAGGTAGAACGGATTGCCGATCATTTGCAAAAGCACCAGATTAAAATTATGCGGGGAGGTGTATTTAAACCCCGTAGTTCGCCGTATGCCTTTAGGGGATTAGGACTCGATGGTATGAAGTTTTTTTATGAAGCCTGTCGTAAGCGTGGGATTCGTATTGTTACGGAAGTAATGCAGGCGTCGCAGATCGAGGAATTATATCCTTACGTGGATCTGTTTCAGGTGGGCGCCAGAAACACACAGAACTTTAACCTGCTGGATGCCTTGGGGAAATGCGCGAAACCTGTTCTTTTGAAAAGGGGAATTAGTGGCACAATTGAGGAGTTGTTGTATTCGGCGGAGTATGTGTTTAGCGCAGGTAACGAAGCTATTGTGTTGTGTGAACGGGGCATCCGGACGTTTGAAACGGCTTATCGTAATACTTTTGATGTGAATGCGATACAAGTGTTGAAAGATAAAACGCATTTGCCGGTTATTGCCGATCCATCGCATGGTGTGGGCATACGGGATTACGTGGCTGGTATTGCATTGGCTGCTGTTGCCGCGGGAGCGGATGGGGTTATCTACGAAGTTCATCCTTCGCCGGAGGAGGCTTTGTCGGATGGGCAACAAACATTGAATTTTCAGGAATCGGCAGCGCTGATTAATAAGATCAGGCATTTGAAAAGTGTTTTGTAATTTTGACAGGCTTAGGCATCAACTGTGAATATAGTATTTGGAAATGAAGGGGGGTGTTGATGATTGTGAGTGTAAAAAGGTGAGATGAAGAAAATTGTTAACGCAGGAAGTGCAGTGGTTATAGGAACGGATACGTTTCGTGCCCTGAATAATTTTATAAAGAAAGGTAATTACACCTCGTTTGTTATTTTGTGTGATGAGCATACAGTACAGCATTGTCTTCCGGTTTTGGTAGTGCATTGTGAAGCATTGCGCTCGGCTGAACTGATTGAGCTGGAGAGCGGCGAAATGCAAAAAAATATGGAGACCTGTGTTCAGGTGTGGAGCGCGTTGCAGGATATGCAGGTGGACAAAAATACCCTGATCGTTAATTTGGGAGGCGGGGTTATTACAGATCTGGGTGGCTTTGTGGCTTCGGTATATAAACGTGGACTTGATTTTGTAAATATTCCTACTACGTTGCTGGCCATGGTAGATGCCAGTGTAGGCGGAAAGAACGGCGTGGATCTGAATACGATCAAGAATCAGATAGGCACAATTACCTTGCCAAAACTAGTAGTAGTTAATCCAGTTTTTTTACAAACGCTGGATGAACGGCAGATACGGAATGGTATGGCTGAAATAGTAAAGGTAGCGTTGATCCGTGACGCGGTGTTTTTTAAAAAACTGTCGTTATTCCGGTCTTCCCGTTCCTTTATCAATGAAGAAACGATTGTGCGAGCGGTGCAGTTAAAGCAGGAGGTGGTAAAAAAGGATCCGTATGAGCAACACTTACGTAAGTGCCTGAATTTTGGACATAGTATTGGTCACGCGTTGGAAAGTGTCTGTTTGGAGGAGGGAAGGGATGTGTTGCATGGAGAGGCCATAGTGGCAGGGATGGTGATGGAAACCTACGTGGCATTTTGTATGAAGCGTTGCAGTAAAGTCACGTTAAAGGCTGTAGAAAAGATGGCACTAAAGTATTATGCCGGTATCCCGCTTCCGGATTCAATTATCACGCGGATGAAAACGCATATACGGCATGATAAAAAGAATGTAAATGGTACGTGTTGGTTTGCCATAGCCGCCGCACCCGGTCAATTCGGGATGATGGCGGTGAACGACTTGACGCTGATAGATAAGGCGGCGGCGCATTACACACAATTATACAATTTGACGTGAATTATAAATTAACACCGGCATATCAGCCTGTTGACGTGGCAATTGCTTTAAGTGGTTCCAAAAGCATTAGTAACCGGATATTGCTACTGAATGCTGTTGGAGGAATGCATCTGCTATTGCGTAACCTTTCTGCCGCACAGGATACGGTAGTATTGAAGCAGGCATTGGATCAGATACAGCAAGGCGGAAATGCCTGTATTGATATTCACCACGCGGGTACGGATATGCGGTTTTTAACAGCGTATCTGGCCTGTACTCCTGGTGAATGGGTGTTAACGGGATCTGACCGCATGAAGCAACGCCCGATAGGAGAATTGGTAGCAGCCTTAGTGGCGCTGGGAGCAGATATTGACTATCTGGAGCAGGAAGGGTTTCCCCCCTTAAAAATTAAGGGAAAGCATTTGGAGGGCGGACGTATAAATATTAACGCTACGGTCAGTAGTCAGTTTATTTCTGCTTTGTTGTTGGTGGCACCGCTATTTAAGAAAGGCTTAACGCTTTATGCGCAAGGGGAACCAGTTTCCTGGCCGTATGTTCAGATGACGGTAAATTTACTGAAGCAATTGGGCGCGCTTGTAGAAGAGCGGGGAATGGAGATTAGTGTTAGTTATTCAGCGTTGCACTATGCCCATAATGTTTTCGTTGTAGAATCTGATTGGTCTTCGGCTTCGTATTGGTTTAGTTTTGTGGCTTTGGCACCCGATGCGCAAGTAACCTTAACGCATTTGTTTACGCCGAGTTGGCAGGCTGATTCCGTGTTGCCGGATATTTATAGTGCGTTAGGGGTGCAATGTGAATATACGTCAGGTGGGTTAACGTTATACAAAACGAAAGTTGCCCTGCAGCGTTTTGAATACGATTTTACAGATTGTCCCGATATTGCGCAAACGGTGGCGGTTACTTGCCTGGGATTGGGTATTCCGGCCATGTTAAAAGGGCTGCAAACATTAAAACTAAAAGAAACGGACCGGATTACCGCGCTAAAAAACGAGCTGGAGAAATTCGGCGCGCGTGTTGATGTTACCGCAGATAGCATGCTGATAGAACCGGGAGGATATAGCGCAAATGAACCAGTCCGGATAAAGACTTACAATGATCATCGGATGGCTATGTGTATGGCTCCTTTGGCTTTGCGGTATGGTACCTTGATTATAGAGGACGGTTCGGTAACGGATAAATCGTATCCGGATTTCTGGAAGGATGTGGCGGCAAGTGGCATTGTGAATGTGGAGGTGGAATAAACACCATTGGTAGTATTTCTTTTATTTTAGGATACCTTTATTGGTAAATGGCCGAGTGATTGAAGCGGCAGCCTTGCGCGGTGCTTTGCGAGTCAGCGCACGGTTAAGGAGGCGGCGGAACAGAGCCACCGCAAACCGATGCGATGCAGCAAAGTGCCAGCAAGCTATAGCGGAAAGCACGGTTTTTGACGGGCACGCGCGTTAGCAAAAACGGCCCCAACTGTTCTGTACATTAAACCCAGATCACGCATTAGAAATTCTATTACGAACGAAAAGTCCTTCAAAATCTGAAGCTTCGCAACTTTCGCTCATTCACCATAATGGTGCTTGCCCACTGCCCCGCTCAATAACGCACTGCGTTATTACCGTGCCTCAATCGCAAAAGTTCAGATTTTATCGGCCTTTTCGCTCTCACAACAAATTTCTAATGCATGATTTGGGTTAAAGCAAATTTTTAGACTACCTTATACCAAAAGCAACTATAAAATAGTCCAATCCTGAGCGAAAATTTTCCATTCTTCTTCGTTAAAAATACTCGGCGTAGTTTATGCTATGCCTCCGTTTTTCGCCTCGAATAATGAAAAATTTTCGTGTCATACTATTGGACTATTTTATATTCGCATTTGGTATTACTCTTCCAGTTCAATCATGGAGGTTTTCATCATCTCCTTATTTTGCCGGCGGTTGGCAATGGTGAGCAGAATGGCAGGCAGGAGAATAAGGTTAGTGATTAAAGACATGATGAGGGTTAAAGAGATAAGAATACCTAACGCGGCGGTTCCGCCAAAACTGGATACTGAGAAAATAGAGAAACCAAAGAAAAGAATGACGGAGGTGTAGACCATGCTGAGCCCGGTTTCGCGGATGGAAGTGGATATGGCGGCAAACGCATTGCCTCCGTTTTTACGGAGTTCCTGCCGGTATTTGGTTAAGAGGTAAATGGTGCCATCGGATGAGATGCCAAAGGCAATGCTGAAGATGAGAATGGTGGAGGGTTTAAAACGGATGTCCATAAACCCCATTACTCCGGCGGTAATTACTAAGGGAATAAGGCAAGGTAATTTGGACAGGATGATGATGCTGACACTTCTGAAGAGCGTCATGCCAACGATGGCAATGAGTACAATTTCGATGAGGAGGCTTTCCATAAGATTATACAACAGGTAATCGTTGCTTTTAAGGAATACCAGGCTGTGACCGGTCATGCTGACGGTGTATTCTTTAGGATCGAAAATGGAATCAACCCGCGGGCGGACTTCGGCCACAATTTCTTTGATACGTTTGGAGCCGACATCTGCCATTTGCAGGCTGATGCGGGTGATGCGTTTCGTGCTGTCTATAAATGTTTTTAGTTTAGTGCCTTGTCCGTTTAAAGATCCGGAGTAATCGGAAAGGGTTTTAAGATCGGTGATAGAAGGTAGGCGGTAGTATTTTGGATTCCCGTCTTTGTAGGCCTGATACGAAAATTTAATAGCTTCTACAATGGAAACCGGTTTTGAAAATTCTTTGTACTCGCCAAACAAGGCTTGCAGCGCCTTCATTTTATAAAGCACTTTGGCGTTTTCGGAAAACACACCATTTTCTTTTTTAGTATCAATGGAAATTTCGAAGGGAAGAACACCTTTGAACCGCGACTCGAAGAAGTGAAGGTCTGTATAAACCGGATCGTTTTTGGGGAGGTCATCTACCACGTATCCGATCAGGTTAATGCGGAGCATTCCCAGTATGCCAATGACAGTGACTGCTAAGGTTGTTACGTAAATGGCCTTACGTTTTTTCTGAACCAGCAGATCGATGCTGGCGAGTATTTTATTGATCCGTTTGCCCTCAAGGTGTTTGGTGTGTTTGGGTTTAGGTACGGGCAGCAATTGCAGCATAACTGGTACCAGAATAAGTGTAATCAGGTAAGTGACAATGACGCTGATGCCAGCCACCACACCGAACTCGACGAGCATGGAGCTTTGTGTAAAGTAAAGTACACCAAACCCAATGGAAGTGGTAATGTTGGCAAGAAACAGTGTAACGCCTATCGTTTCAATCATCCGCGAGAGGGCTTTCATTTTATTGCGATGTGTGATGTACTCGCTTTGGTATTTGTTAATGAGGAAAATACAATTGGGAATGCCAATGACCATAATAAGCGGTGCAATGAGCCCGGAGAGCACGGTTATTTTATAGCCAAAAAGTTCAAGAATGCCCACAGACCATATTACGCCTATAATAACAATGACAAGGCTGAAAAAGACAATAATCCCTGATCGGAAAAAGAGCCATAGGATGAGGCCGGTTATAATCACTGCCAGAATCAGGAATAAGGTCATTTCGTGCGAAATTTTTTCCATCATCTGAGAGCGGATGTATGGCATGCCCGAATAGTGCATTTCAACCTGGTGTTTGGTGGCAAACTCTTCGGTAAGCATTCGTATTTCTTTTACAATATCGAGACGGCGTTTCGAGTTCAGCGAGGCATTGTTAAAGGTGATAGCCATTAGGGTGGCATTTGATTCTTTATTATAAATAATACCATTATAAAACTCCAGACTATTTATTTTTGAACGGATACTATCTACATCTTTTTGTGAGGTGGGTATTTGGGTAATGAGGGGAACAAAATCGAATTTGGACAGTGAATCATTACGTTGTAGTGTAAAAGCAGTAGGAAGCGAAATAACTTCTTTAATGCCGGGAATTATTTTTATGGTTTTGCTGAGGTGATACCATTCGTTAAATTTGCTCAGGGTGAAAAAGTTTTTGTCTTCGAAGCCAATTACCATCACGTTACCGTCTTCGCCGAATTGTTTTTTGAATGCCTGATAATCAATAAATGTAGGGTCGTTTTCAGGTAGTATTTTGGCGAACTCATAAGATAGTTCCATTTTACTGGCCTTGTACCCCATGAATACAGTTAACAACACAACGGTTAACGAAAATGTCAACTTATTTCTGAGCAGCAACCCGCTGAATTTTCTCCACATAGCTTAAAAAGGGCTGTTAATCTTATTTAAAAAACCAAAAAGCAAAGGTACCCATATTATTTTTTCAGCGCAAGGATACTTAAATTTAATTTGTGTTATCGTTTGTTTTGCGTGCATTTGCCGAATCTTATACTTGATCTGACTTTAATTCTGGCTTCAGTTGCTGTTATCGGGCTTTTGTTTAGGACGCTGAAACAACCTTTGGTACTTGGGCATATTATTGCAGGAATAGTGGTGGGGCCGTAATTCAGGTTTTTTCCTACCGTAACTGATCAGTTAAGACCACAGGTTCGTTTGCTTAGTTTTGTTGTACATTCCGATTCTTTATTGTTGAACAAGGGTATAAAAGAATCGGCGATTCGTGAGCAAACGCATGGTTTAGTTATCGGTATTGAGCGGGAAGGAGAAAGGTTGCTGAATCCGGAATCGGGTACAGTTTTTAAACTGAACGATGTAGTTTGGATTGTGGGTAATGAAAAACGGATTCAGGTGATTGCTTCGGGTAGGAAAGCAGATAAGAAGTAACGCTATTTATTCAGATCTACACCACGACTGGTAAAAGAAATACCTTGTTGTCCGGCAGTAGAAATCATAATGGATTCAAAAAGCGGTTTTTCTGTATCCGCTTTAGCAGCCCATTCAAAAATAAAATTGGCGCCACTTCCTCCTGCGTTATCGGAGTTTTTTATAATGATTTCAACTGTTTCTGAAGGTTTAATAAATACCGGAGCGGAGATATAGTGACGGATTAATTGACCGCCTGTATTATAATAATCTATTTTGTTAAGATAGATGCTGTCTTTTATATCTGTATTTCGGATACTGATAGTCGCGACAAGGTCGGTAATGTGATTTTCGGTAATGGAATAAATCTGGGCGTAAACTGGCAGATAAGAATGATGACGCTTTAAACTATAGGTAATACCCGCGGATGTTTTTCTGGAAAGCCATTCCGGCAGATGATAAGTAACCTCATCTTTTGCGTTTTTGCATCCAGTCAGTAACAGAGTGAACATGAAAAGAAGTAAAATGATGCCGTTTTTCATACATTAAATTTTAAAGCGGGTTACTATGGATTGCCTGACATTGTTGATGTGAATGTCTTATCAATCTTTTCCAAAGGTAAGGAATTTACACAGATTTCGAAGACGCGTTGCATCCCTCTAATTGTTTTTAATCCATTCGTAAAATACACGGTGTATTTTTCCCCTGATGCCGAGTTTGGCCAGCTTATTGTCTTCGGCGTTTGGATACACGCGATTGCTGAGGAAAACCACGATTAAATCATTTTCAGGATCAGCCCAGGCAAACGTGCCAGTAAACCCGCTATGTCCGAAACTCCGCAGGCTGGCCAATTCAGTTACCGGCGAATCCTTTTTAGGATCAGGTTCCGGTTTCTCGAAGCAGAGGCCCCTGCGATTATTAGGGCAGAAATGACAACTACTAAAATCATTCACTACTGAGCTATCCAGATAGCGTCTGCTGCCAAACGTGCCTTTATGGAGGTACATCTGCATAAGTCTAGCCAGATCCAACGCGTTCCCGAATAGTCCGGCATGACCAGCAACGCCACCTAATAGTGCCGCTCCGGGGTCATGCACAAAACCATGAACGGTTTGTTTTCGCCATTTGGTGTCGTTTTCAGTTGGAACAATGATTTTAAGTGAATGTTTAATTTGAGGATTGTAACAAAGCCCTAAGCCCATTTGCGCATATACTTCTTCTACGTACGCGTTGAGTTTTTTGCCACTGATCCGTTCAATAATTTTTTGCAGATAATAATACCCCAGATCGCTATAAAGGTATTTGCCGCGCTCCTCTACCTTGCTGTTGTTGATGCGATTGTATATGGTATCTTCGAAGCCTTTGACAACGTACAATTTACGCGCTACACGGGTAGGAAACTGATCGCTGGGTTTCTTAGCGTAGTACCCCGGCCGGTACTGGTCTTTTTTGGTCAGTGTTTTAAGGTAGAACGGAATCCATGCCTGAAGCCCTGCCTGATGGGCCATTACATCTTCAAGCACAAGGGTTTCTTTGTTGGTACCTTTTAGTTCAGGAAGGTAGTCTCCTAAGGTTTTTTTATAGTCCAGTTTACCTTCGCTTTTTAGTTTCATTAATGCAAGCGCAGAAGCGGCTATCTTGGTAACAGAGGCCAGGTCGTACACACTGCCGTTATCAACAGCTTTAGAATCTTTATTGTAGGTAAAGTGACCAAAGGCTTTTTGGTAAATTACTTCTCCTTTGTGAAGGGCAACCACCTGACAGCCCGGGTAAGCGCCTTCTTTTATGCCTGAAACGGCAATGCTATCGATTATAGTTTCGTTTTTTTTTTGAGGAGTATTTTTCTCCTTTGTGCCTGCTGGCCGAATTACAGCTTGTTTTACTATGCCTGTCCCGGCCTTAAATTTAGAACACGTTACAGGTAATTGGCCATCGCATCCAATCTCGCCCGTAATTAAATCTCCGGCAGCTTTCAGTAGGGATGGCATGTATTCATAAGCCAGAATAATACTTTTAAAAACATCGGGTGTTTTTAATTTATTAAGCAAGTATGGGTTTCCTACTACTACCAACATAGTGGGCTTAATGCGGGCAATAGAATCAATGAGTGCTATGCTTTTGTTGCCTACACCGTAATTATTATCTACCCTCAGGGTCGTTTTATTAAGCTGAATAATAACTATTTCCGATTGCTGAACTTTATTCATCAGGTCTTCAACTACTGTTTGAGAAGGATCGTGTGTAATGCCAGCGTGTTGTACGTAACCATGTTGCTTAATGGCCTGATGCAGCGAATTTTTTTCTTCTATGCCAACAGACACTTCAAGAATGCGGGTACTATCGCTATATGGTAATGGGAGCAGGTTACTATCGTTTTTGATAAGTGTTATGGCGGCCCGCGCAAGTTTTTCGTTCAGTGCGGTACTCTCTTTCGAATTCAGATCCGAGAACAGGTTTTTGGATGAGACGTACTGACTTTTGTTGAGTCCGCACCAGTATTTTGCCATTAGTATCTTTTTGCAACGTGTATCAATTTCTTCTTGTGTGATTTCGCCATTGGCTATTGCTTTTTTGATTTCGGCAAACGCTTTTCCTACATCTTCACTAAATAGTAATACATCGTTACCTGCCAGAATAGCTTTTACATCCACGATGCCGGGGGCATTGAATGCTGCCGCTCCTTTCATATTCAACGCATCTGTAAATACCAGACCTTTAAAACCCAATTCTGTTTTAAGTAAGCCATTCACGACATTAGGCGACAATGTAGAAGCTCTGTTTTTTGTAGTGTCGAGTGCAGGAATATTAAGATGTGCAACCATAATACTGGAAAGCCCCTCTTTAAACAATTCTTTAAATGGATACAACTCCAGAGAATCCAGGCGTTCTTTGGTAAAAGGAATAAGTGGTAAGCCTTTATGAGAATCTACGTCGGTATCGCCATGACCAGGAAAGTGTTTACCATTTGCCATAACTTGTTCCGATTGCAATCCCTTCATATAGGCCAGGGCTTTGGCTGTTACTTTTAATTTATCTTCACCAAAGCTACGCATACCAATAACCGGATTATTGGGGTTATTATTCACATCGGCTACAGGGGCAAAATTGATGTGTATGCCTAAGCGTTTGCATTCGCGCGCAATTTGTTGCCCCATTTCGAAAATGAGCTGATTGTTTTGGATAGCACCGAGTGTCATTTGTTTAGGGTAACGCGGTGTACTATCCAACCGCATGTTAAGGCCCCATTCCCCATCAATACTATATAGTAGCGGAACTTTGGTGAGCGATTGATAGTAATTAGCAAGGCGGGCTTCGCGCAATGGGCCTCCCTGCATCCATATCAGGCCACCAATATGATACATTTGAATGAGTTCACGGATCTCTTTCACATGTTTATTGTCTTTATTGCTATAGGCAGCAACCATAAAGAGCTGTCCAAGGCGTTCATCGGGACTTAGCCGCTGGAAAACAGAATCTACCCATTTTTGCTGTATTTTCAGAAAATCAGGATCGTTAAACTGGGTACTGGAGTTCCGGTAATTAGTAAAGCCCATCCATAAAAGGGCCCAGATGCTTATGAGAGAATAGCGCTTCAACATTCATATAAAATTACGGGTCTTGTTCTTAGGCTTTGAGTAGGTAATAGAATGTTGTTAACATGCTGTTTTTAAAACCCTGTTGGTACACTTATCAACGCATCTGTGGATTATTTATAGAATAAACTTGCTTCCTGTATAAATTTTACTATTTTAGAGACTTTATAAACACAAAATGAGATTTGTTTTTACTGTAATTTTCCTGTTAAGTATAGTGTCAGGTCGGACGCAGGACACAGTCAGGATAGCATCTGGGCTTACCCCTGAACAATTAGCCGAACAGGATTATAATAATGGTTTAGCGGCAATGAAACGCACTGATTTTTTGGGAGCTGTTGATTTGTTTAATAAAGCGCTTATAGCCAGACCCACTTTCGATAAGGCACTATACAACCGGGCGATTGCTTACACTCAACTTAAAAATTATCAATTGGCTAAGGCCGATATAGACAAGGCGACCACTCTTAATCCTAAGAATCCGGATAATTTTTTTACCAAAAGCCTTATTTACCTCAGTGAAAACAAGAAGGATTCACAACAGGTAAGTTTAGATAACTGCCTGGCACTTGCGGCCGGACATCCGGAAGCGAATTACTATAAAGGACTGTATTACTATGAAAGCGGGGAACTCGATAAGGCCATTGAGTGCTACTCGAAAGCAATTGCCACAAACCCATCGTATGCCTATGCGTATAATGACAGAGCCAGTGCAAAACGGGCAAAGGACGATTTAAGTGGCGCAATTATGGATTATGAAAAAGCCCTTGCATTGGAACCATCTCAGGCGTTTATTTACAATAATCTGGGAAGCGTTTACCGGCAGCAGAAAAATTATGGAAAAGCAATAGAACTATATAGCAAAGCACTTTCTCAAAATGCAGGGTATTTACCGGCACTGAACAACAGGGGAGCTGCCAAATTGGAGAACAACGATCTGAAAAGCGCTGAAACAGATTTTGAAGAGGTTTTAAAAAAAGATCCGAGTAACTCTCAGGCCTATAACAATCTGGCATCGGTGGCAATATTAAAGAAAGACTATAAAAAGGCCAAAGACATGGCCGCGCGGGCTATACAAATGAATGAGAAAAACGGACCGGCTTATTTTAACCGGGCTATTGCCAGACAAATGTTGAAAGAAGAAGAGGGTTGCTGTGCTGACTGGAAGAAAGCCAAGGAACTGGGCGTGACTGCTGCGGCTACTTATTTAAATACGGATTGTGAAGATTAATCCCCTAAACTAATAGCAATGAAACAATTAATAGCATTTGTAATTCTATTTTCCACTTTGTCTTTGCTGGGGCAGAATGTAGAATTTGAAAAGGATAATTTCCCGGGAAAAAAGGACGAACTGAAAGATGCCCGCCGGCAATTGGATGTGGGAATGGAATTTTTCCTTCAAGGCAAAAAGGAAATGGATGATTACAAACGGTATTATATAGGGGAGCATAAGTTCTTGCCGGTTAGTCGCTATGATTATATGGATGCCGGAGGAGAATTATTCCGTCAGGCGCTTGCCCCATTGGGAACTGCCCAAAAATTTAATCCGGATAACGCGCGGTTGAATTATGCTTTGGGTGTGGTGTTCTTTAACATCGATCACATTAGCGATGCCGCACTAAAGCATTTTGAGAAAGCGTATCAGCTTAATCCTGAAGTAGAATTTGATTTGTGTTATTATCTGGGCTGGGCCAGCCATTTACAGAGTAAATGGGATGAAGCGATTAAGTATTACCAGTTGTATTTAACGAAATTGCAGACCAAACCTAAGTTGTATGGAATGGATATAGAAGACATTGCCAAGAAAATTTCAGAATGCAATACAGGGAAAGAACTCAGCGCGAATCCGGAACGGGTTTTTGTAGATAATCTGGGCGCCAGTGTGAATAGTTCTTTTGCAGAGTATGGTCCCGTTATCACTGCAGATGAATCTACCATTATTTTTACGGCCCGTCGCGATAATTCAACCGGAGGCATGAAGGATGAACGGAATTCGTATTTTGAAGATATTTATATCTCTACCCGTCAGAACGGTAAATGGTCACCATCACGGCATCTGAGTAAAAACATTAATAGTAGTGAACATGATGCAACGGCAGGGTTGTCGTCAGATGGTAGTAAGTTATACGTTTACCGATATCAGAAAAAAGATGGTGGCGACTTGTATGAAAGTACCTTGTTTGGTAACGATTGGGAGGTGCCTGTTCACATGAATCGCAATATTAATTCTAAGTTTCATGAGAGTTCCGTGAGTCAGAGTTTTGATGGACGCCGTATTTATTTTATAAGTGACAAGGATAATGGAATAGGCGACCGTGATATTTATTTTTCAGATATGGATGTAAAGGGCGAATGGAGTACCGCTAAAAATGTTGGGACAGACCTGAATACCCGCTATGCCGAAGAAGGGGTGTTTATTCATCCGGATGGAAAGACCATTTATTTTAGTAGTAAAGGACATAAAACAATGGGGGGGTATGATATTTTTAAGTCAACCTGGGAAAATGGGAAATGGACTACCCCGCAAAATTTGGGATATCCGATTAACGGACCCGATGATGATGTGTTTTTTGTGGTAAGTGGCAGTGGTAAGCGTGCCTACTTTGCCAGTGCCAAACAAGGTGGTTTTGGTGAAAAGGATTTATACCGGATTACTTTTCTGGGACCGGAGAAAAAACCAATGCTCAGCACGGAAGACCAGTTAATGGCCCTTGCTGCCAACCCGGTAAGTGATCTTAAAATGGAAGCGGCCGTAGAAACCAAGAGTGCCAAATTAACAATACTGAAAGGTGTTGTTACAGATGCGAAAACCAATCAGCCTTTAGAGGCATCTATTGACCTGATTGATAACACGGCGAATGTGGTGTTGGCAACGTTCAAATCGAATAGCGCCAGTGGTAAATATCTGGTGTCACTTCCCAGTGGAAAAAACTACGGTATTGCCGTAAAAAAAGAGAATTATCTTTTTCATTCTGAGAACTTCATCATTCCGGAGGGTGCCGATTATCAAGAGTATACAAAAGATGTCGCTTTAAAGAAGATCGAGATTGGTAGTACCATTGTATTACGTAATATTTTCTTTGATTTTGATAAGGCCACCATTCGTCCGGAATCGGCAAATGAATTGGATCGTCTTATTAAATTACTAACCGATAATCCTACTTTAAAAATCGAGTTGGGATCACATACGGATAGTAAAGGATCGGATGATTACAATATGAAGTTAAGCGATAACCGTTCCAAATCGGTAGTAGATTACCTGATCGGGAAGGGCATAGCTGCGCAGCGGCTTGTAGCCAAAGGGTACGGGGAAACCAAACCGATTGATACGAATGAAACGGATGCCGGCCGGCAGAATAACCGCCGCACAGAGTTTAAAATTCTGGAAAAGTAAACGCCGTTTTATAAAGGCAGCGTTTTAGTAGCGATAAAGGGACCCATTACAAGATAATCTAAATCTGAATGAATAAAAGAGTGAACAGCATCTGTTGGCGAACAAACAATGGGTTCGCTTTTGATGTTAAACGACGTATTCAAAATGACCGGGTGGCCGGTTAATCCTTTAAACGCGGTTAGTAAGCGGCGCATGTGTGGATTTTCTTCTTCGTTTACGGTTTGAATACGCACGGTGCCATCTACATGGGTAATGGCAGGCATAAGTTTCTGATATTCTTCTTTAACGCCATATACCAGCAACATGTAGGGATTGGGTAAATGAAATGAAAAATATTTGCCGCATTCTTCTTCATTAACAATAGCGGCAAAAGGTCGAAACCCTTCTCTAAATTTGATGCGGCGGTTAATGGTGTCTTTCATGTCAGCCGGAAATGGGCTGGCGAGAATGCTACGGTTACCAAGTGCCCTTGGTCCATATTCCATTGCTCCCTGAAACCAACCAATAATGTGTTCTTTTTGCAGGATGGCAGCGGTAGTCTCGTAAATTTTATCGCCAAGATTTTTATAAGATACTCCGGCAGCTTTAAGTGCCGACTCGTAATCTGAATCGGTATATGTGTTTCCTAAAAAGGCGGTTTTCATAATGTAGCGCCTTGGACGGTTCAATTGCTCATGCGCCAGTAAAAAAGCACTTCCCAGTGATGTTCCCGAATCGCCGGCGGCAGGCTGAATAAAAATATGTTTAAACAACCCGGATTGTATTAGCTTGCCATTAGCCACGCTGTTTAATGCTACACCTCCGGCCAGGCAAATTGCATCAGCTCCTGTCGCTTTTTTAAGGTAGGCTCCAAAATGAAGGAATAGTTCTTCTACTATTCGTTGCGCGCTGGCAGCTAAATCTAACTCCCGCTGATTCCAGTTTCCGGTTTCTGTTTTGGAAGGACCAAACAAGGTATTAAATTTTTTACTTACGCCGCTTTTGCGGGAGTAATGGTAACTGAAGTATGACATATCGAAACTGTATTTTCCGTTTTCTTCGAAACGAAAAAGGCTTCGGAGATCCTTATATACAGTTCCATTAGCATTGCCAAATGAGGCCAGTGCCATTAATTTTCCGGGGCCTTCAATTAGTTTAAAACCAAGATGCATGGAAATAGCCTGGTAAAATGCGCCTAAAGAGTAGGGGGTATCTACTGAGCCTAACTTGGCAATACGGTTTCCTTTCCCGTGAGCAAATAAAGTGGTGGACCATTCTCCGGCGCCATCAACAGTAAGAATGGCAGCCTCATAAAAACCGGAAGGATAAAAAGTACTGGCAGCATGGCATAAGTGATGCTCTTGGAAATGAAATTTAAACCGGGCTTTATCTCCACCCTGAAAAAGAGAACGGATCGTTTTTGGAACGCGGTACATGTCTTTCAGGTAATTCAGCATTCCCAGATTCTCTTCTACCGCAAAACTTCTTTGTTCCCGCAACAAGTTGGGGACTTTGTCAAAAAACTTAATCAGGTAATGAGGAATGTGCCGGATGGTTAACCCGGGTTTCCAGAAGAATGTAATGTGATCTACATCGGCAATGGTTATTTTGGCATAATCGAGGCAGGCTTGTATCGATTTTACAGGAAACTGTCCATCGTGTTTTTTTCGGGTCAACCGTTCTTCTTCTACAGCGTACACCAGCATATCATCTACCAGAATGGCGGCGGATGAATCATGTCCATAAGCGTTAATTCCCAGAATAATCATATCATTTTCCTTTATTGTTCAGTGCTATATTCAGATTTCCTTTAAGTAATTCGTTTTGCGGATCAATTTGTAATCCTTTTTGTCCGGCTTCTATGGCTTTGTCCCATTGCTTTAACTGATTATAAGCTGAACAAATATTGTTGTAGGCAAGGGCGTAATCGGTTTTATATGTCAGTGCTGTTTCACAGGCTTTGATACATTCTTCGAACTGACCAGCTGTGTAGTAAGCTAGACTTAGTTCAAGATACGTCTCATGATTGGGCTGTAATTTTACTTTTTCCGCCGCTTCTTTTAATTTAAGTTGATAGATATCTTCAGGCGCATTGGCCATCAGTTCAGCTTCCGCCTTTAACCGGTTTAGCTCTGTATGAGCAGGACTTAGTTGCAATCCTGAATTAAGAATGCGGATGGCTTCAGGGTAGCGTTTCATCTTCATAAGGAAACGGGAATAATACACGTACACCTCAGGGTTTTGATTGTCTAATGCTTTGGCTTTTAAGAAGTCAGTTTCCGCTTCCGCATTTTTATTTATAGCGGAATTTAAGATCCCGGTATTTATGTAGAGATAAGGATAATACGGCCATAGTTGTTTTGCTTTTTCAAGGGCGGCTTGCGCTTCTGGGTAGGCGGCACGAGCCATTAAAGAAATGCCATAATTCATCCAGGCCCTGCCATTTTTAGGAGCTTTAATGGTAGCTTCTTTCCAAACGCTTTCGCTACTGTGCCAGATTTCATTTTGTCTGTAAGTTCCAATCCCATGAAGGATAAGTATAAGCGGAAGTAACGTCAGATACAGGGATTTAAGCGGTTGTGTGGCGTTATAGTTTTTATATACCCAGATTAAGCCGTACACACTGCTGAGGCATAACCCGATATAAGCAAAGAAAGGCCGGTGATCGTTAAGGACTTCTGACAGAGGAATAATACTGGAAGTGGGCGCAAGAGCCAGTAAAAACCAGGATAGCCCAAAAGCAGCTACCGGATGCTTTTTGGCAGTTTTAAAAATAATAAATATCAGTAGCAGTATAAAGGCAGCGCCAACAATGAAGCGATCATCACTTATACTGTCCAGAAGTTCCCAGTCTGTATCAATAACAAGATTGAAGGGCAGGAAAAAATTATTGAAGTAATGAACAATAGCGAAAGGTTGGCTGATTAAATAAGCCCCGCGGTCCGCATTGCCAGAGTCCCATGTTTTGGGAGTGAGGTGCTGAGAGAAGAAGTAAAGAAATGCGATTAACAGAAGCGGAATTATATTGCGTTTAAGGGCATTTAAAATGGTACTATAATGTAACGGGTGCTTGCCGTTTGCTGGAACACTCTCAAATAGCAGTTGATACACCATTAATAAGGGGACAAACATAATAGCCGGTTCTTTTACACTGAATCCTATAACGATTGGGATTAAATACAGGAAATATTTTTTTGCCTGCGGAAAGCCAATGTACATTAGAAAAGCTAACAAAACCATTAAGGTAGAAAATGAATCGGCCCTGGCAATAATGTAATTAATGGTTTGACTATTGGCTGTATGAATACAAAAGAGGAGTGATAAGAAAAGCGACCATAGGAAGTTTTGTTCAGAGTTGGTATATGGTTTCAGTAAAATGCTGCTGAACCTGAAAAGACATACACCTAGTACTAAAAGAGATAAAAAAATGGAAATATGGTAATAAAAAGGATCGGGGACTTCCTTTCCGCCAATAGCGTAGTCAATGGCATTTAATGTTGTGAGGCCCGGTCGGTAGGCTTGGTTTTTAGGTAATGAACTGGTGGTAGTGGCGTCCGTAAAAAAGCTTGGAATGTTCTTAAGGTTCCGTATAGAAGCATTGTTGACAATGGTATGCTCATCATCGAATTCGAATGGATTATGAAAGTGATTGGAATAAAATAGGGTAAGTAGCAAGATGAAACATACTGCTAGTGTTATTTTATAAACTAAGGTTGGGGCTTTATCGTTGGTGTCTGACACGTTCATATACTGCAAGTTTCTTATTCCGCCTCTCCGTTTTTAAGGTTAAGCGCGTCTATTTTTTCATTCAGAATGGCTATTTCCTGCGAGAGATTTTTAATCTGGTTACGTTGTCGGGATAACAGAATACTCATGTGAAGGCAGTAGATAATAATTAAAAGGAATAACGCGATATAAAGGATAGATGGGGGGTAATACACTCCGAAAAAATCAGCCATTACTTCAATACTGTCTCGCCAAAAGGCGATAATGTTGAGCAAAATGGCGCTAAGTATCCAGATAATACTAAACTCTTCGCGTAATTGTTTTTTTACAACTAACCGGAATACAATAAACAGAAAGATAAGGGTGGTGCCAATGCTGATATATTGTATAAATGACATGGATTTATTTTTTAGTAAAAACGAAACTTAATTTGATAAACGCTATGGCTAAACTTACTTTTATCATGTAATAAAGAGAGGATAACCCGGATATGGAAGATTCGCCACCTTCGCGATCTCTCATGAAAACAGGAACTTCACTGATTTTTAAACCTTTTAATTTGGCATAAACAATTACTTCCGGTTCAGGGTATTTATCAGGGTAGTACTCGGCAAACAGGTTAATAGCACGTCGGTTAAACAAGCGGTATCCAGAGGTACAGTCGTATATTTTTTGACCAGTGGTAAGGCGTATCAGGGTATTCAGTACACGAATTCCCAGTCTTCGCATAGCGGTAGATTGAAATCCCTCCCATTTCATGTAGCGGGAACCCAAACAAATATCGCAACCAGAGTGTAAGGCTTCTTTTAAAAGAAGTGGCACCTCCGATGGGGGGTGTTGACCATCTCCGTCCATTTGTATGGCATAATCGAACCCATAACGCTCGGCATATTTAATGCCACTTTGTACGGCCCCACCTATTCCGAGATTGTTGGGTAAATTCAGGAAGTTCGTGCTGTTTTTTTTTAGCAGAGCAAGTGTATTGTCGGTAGATTGATCGTTAACCGGCAAAATGGTAAAATCGGTATTCTCAAAGGAAAGTGGTTTAAGCTCATTCAGCAACGGAACAATATTTTGTCCTTCGTTATAACAGGGGATGATTATTAAAACTTTACTGCGGTTCAAGTTATAATTTGTTTGAAACCAAAATACAAATTTTTTTAACATAACAAGTGGGAAATCCTTTAAGGCGGTAATATTTTAGTCATTTGACTGTTGTTCTGATTCTACGCGTGCTAATACAGTACGAATAGCCGGAATTGATTAAATCCTCTTATTTCGAAAGGGGAGTAAATGATGTTTGAAAACGTTTCTGTGGTTAGAAATGCTTTACCCTGATGCGTGTTTTTGGAATAAAATCAAATGGAAGGTTAAGTGATCGGTTTTTAATAGAAGATAAGTACGGAAAGGTTATTATTTCTGGTTTTATTGAATTCCTAAGATTCAATATGGGTGTTACTACCCATATCCTGAGATAACCGGTGTCATATTTTTGAGGAAATTTTAAACTTGCCATTATGCTATTTGATTCAAATACGAATGATTGTATGCTAAACACTCAACTTCGTTCAGGAAATACGAGATTTAATTTTAGAAGAAACCCCTTTTCAAGAGTGGTATGGATGCTTTTCATGGTAATGTTCTTTTTCGGAGTTCATGCTCAACAAAACGCGGATATCAAACAAATCAGGAAAAAATTCAAGGCTTGGCTTTGTGACGATAGTGTGAATTATGCTGATCCGCAAGTGATACAGAAGTACAATGCCATTCGGGCGGGCATAAGTTCGTTGATGAATTTTTCGAATCTGAATCTCAGCAATCCGGGTCCGGTTTATAATTTTAATAATGTGTCTGATAAGAGTGCTTTTTGGAGTATAACGGAATGGAATCTGCTAAAGTTGTGTATGGCTTATAATATTAAAGGGCCGGTGTCAAATCCTAATACTTATTACCAATCGCCTCAGTTGCGGGATTCCATATTAAAAGCGTTTACTTATTTAAAGCTAAAGGGAATAAATTCGAGTTTGTCTATCCCTCCTTATGTAGTGCCGTCAGAGGAGTCTGTAGCTTTAGGAAATAGTGTTTTACTCAGGATTTCATCATACGCGATGTCTGTTTTTTTGATGAGAGATGTGTTGAAGAGTTATAATCTCTTTAATGATCACATAGCGGCACTCAAAATTGCAACGGATTTTTGTAGTCCGACAAATCCTAATTATACTTTCCAGTTTAATGGATTTAATTCTGATGGTATACGGAGCCTGTATCCGGCGCGTTTGGCGTATGTTTTAGCACAGGATACAACTGATACAGACCTTATTTCCAATATGCAGCGGATAAGCCAGATGATTAATAAGAGTTTAAAATTCGGCGCGGGTTGGTCGGATTGTATTAAGCCGGATTTTATCACCTGGCATCATTTAGGCCCTTATATGGCTGCTTATGGTAATAACGCCATTTTGGTAGGCACTAGTTTGGCTTATCATTTAGATAATACCTCTTATCAATTAGATACAGTATCATTAGGGAATCTTTATAACAGTGTTTTAACATACGTGAGAATGTCGGCGAAGTACGATTTGCCAAGGGGAGTTTCAGGGCGATTTCCCGGAAGTGTATACGATAGGTTGCCAGAACTTATGCCTGCTCTTGCTTATCTATACGCGTGTGATCCGGTTAAGTACGCGCACCTTGCAACTCAGTTTTCGAGATTATGGGTGTCGAATACAAATCCTCAGGTCATTAGTTTTTTAAACGATGGAGGTAATAGTATAGAAGTTTCTAATACTTTGGGGATGATGAAACCAGTTATTACCATACGTAATCTGCAGGCCGCTCCGGCATTGAGTCCTTCCGGGCATTGGTGTTATCCGTATGCGGGCGCATCAGTTCATCGCCGGAACGATTGGATGGTAGCAATAAAAGGAACAAGTAAACACATATGGCATAGTGAAAGAAATGCAAACGAAAATGTATTTGGTCGTTACAATAGTTCCGGGATTGTTGAATTGTACTCGTCGGGTAACCCGGTAGGGCGATTAGCGAGTGGCTTACAGGATAATGGGTGGGACTGGTCTCTTTTGCCGGGGAGCACTGTTGAATACCGCGATACTACAGATTTACTTTTAAATTCAGCAAATCGTTTATTGTCTAACGAAGATTTTTTAACGAATGCGACCTTTGGTAAAAATGGTGTTTTTTCGTTTCAGTACAGAGACATGAATTCTTCATCGGCAAATAAATTCCGGGCGAATAAATCGGTGTTTTGTTTTGGGGATATTATTTTGTGTGCCGGATCTAATATTCGTAACGCAGATGGCGTGCATCCGGTTTACACTACACTTTTTCAGACGGGATTTACCGCGAGTGTAGTACCTACACTTATTAATGGAACCAGTACGGCTTCATTCCCTAATAATTTCTCACAAGCGAATCAAGCTCAATCGGTCTGGATGACGGATGCAGTAGGAAATGGATTTGTTTATCCCGCACTCTCTTATAATCAGTCGCCGTTAAAAATCAGCCGGCGGGTGCAAAAGTCACGTAACAGTTCAAACACGGCCACCACAACCGGGAGTTTTGTAACCTCCTGGATTGATCACGGTCAGAGTCCCGTTCAGGGGGCTTATGTTTACGCGATAAAAGTAAACGGAGGGATTGGTACAGCACAGTTAGCGCAGAATTTCAGTAATTACTTCACAATTTTCAGGCTGGATTCAAACGCGCATGTGGTGAAGTCATTAACGGATAGTACCTATGCTTATGTTGTTTACCGTAGTCAGACCACGTTTACCAATAGTAATTTTTATAAAGTGGATAACCCGGTTGTGGTAATGACCAAGGAAACAATCAATAGTATGACGGTAAGTTTAACCAATCCGAATCTTGGACTTCTGAATCAGGGGGAGTTTTATTCTTACGGTACAGTAGGGGTTATGCCATTGGTGAATAAAGTTCCTGTTCCAAGAATAGTAAAAGCGAAGTTCGCGGGATCATGGTTGTTAAGTAGTCCAAACAGCAGTGTAACCTTGCAGACTAATAACGATACAACAGAGATAACATTTACAACGTTAAACGGCAAGAGCATAGAAATACAGTTGCTGCGCTCCACCATGGGAATAAGTGCTGTTGAAAAAGTGAGGGAGGTATTTTACGCATACCCGGTTCCATCGGAGAAGATTGTAAACATATATACACCTGTTACTTCAAGAATTAAAGTTTATGATGTTTCAGGAGCATTGATCCGCGAATTGGTGCTAAGTCCCGGTACCAATCCAATGAGTATTTCAGAGTTGGCATCCGGTGTTTATTTTATCCGGAACGAAGCGGGGAAGTCGGTTAAGTTTGTCAAACATTAGATCTTTGATGGTGAGGGGAATCCATCAAGGGGCAGGTCTCTTAATTATAATAGTATAGTTTGGATTACAAAAAAAGGGATCTGTCTTTAGTCAGGCTCCTAGGCTCCTAAGAGTCAAGTGAGCCTGGCTTTTTAAATGCTCAGAATTTGAAATGTACTTATCGTTTTTACGCGAGAAAGGGCAATTTCTGTCAAAGGTGTAGTATTATAAATGCTTAAAATTTTCGTAAATAACGGCTTCTTTGTAACGGGCGGTGTAAATAGTTTCTTTTAATTGCCAATCTGAATTTGAAAAGCAGTGTTCGTAAACAGGATTCAGATAAACAAATACGCAGTGCGCTTTTGATTTGGTTTTTATGGAATTTAAAAAAGGTGTAAGTATTTTGTCAGAAAAAGGATTGAAAAGGAAAAAGATACATGGAGTAACCGGCGGATTAAATGTAAGGGCATCCTGTTCCATGAAAACAAAGCCGCTTTCTGAACGTTTATACCGGTAAGTTTGTAGATTTTGTTCAGCCACCGCAATTAAATGAGTATTTATCTCAATCCCGTTAATTTTATTGAACCCTGCTTTTTCGGCAACGAACATGGCACGTCCTTTTCCACAACCAATATCATATACGGTGTAATCAGGGTATTGAGCCTTAAGATTTTTAAAAAGGGCTTCCAGTAAGGTATAAGAGGCTCCCTGATAGTGAAAGTTGTCGTTATGCGCTTCGGTACGGATATCGGCCCCTGTTGAAATGCCATACACGCGATCCCCTTTCCATTCGTAGTATAACAGGCGGATGGTTTGCCAAAGCCCACGGTAATAAACCGATCGTATAAAATAATAGAGATAGCGCATGGCTTAGGTTGACAAATTTAAGGAAATTATCTACCTTCAAAACGGACAATGCCCAATCCCTGATATGATAATTGATTTAGAAGCAGAACGAAAAGAGATACTGAACCGTTACAAGATTCTTATTAAAGCCTGTCGACGCCGCCTTGAAAAGGGTGATAAAGAACTGATCCGGAAAGCATTTGAAGTGGCGGTAGAGGCTCATAAGGAGATGCGCCGTAAAAGCGGAGAGCCGTATATCTATCATCCTATCGCCGTAGCCCAGATATGTGCCGAAGAAATTGGATTAGGGGCGATAGGTATTGTATGCGCGTTATTGCATGATACGGTTGAAGACACAGATCTTACGCTGGATGATGTAAAGGGATTGTTTGGTGCCAAAGTGGCTCAGATTATTGACGGGCTTACTAAAATATCGGGAGTTATTGATAATACCAATACGTCCATTCAGGCAGAAAACTTCAGGAAAGTATTGCTCACAATGAGCGAAGACATCCGTGTGATTCTTATTAAAATTGCCGATCGTTTGCATAATATGCGCACTCTGGAACACATGAAGCGCGATAAGCAAATGAAAATTGCGAGTGAAACCCTTTTTCTGTACGCTCCGTTGGCCCATCGTCTGGGACTTAACTCCATTAAAACGGAGTTGGAAGATCTGGGATTAAAATATACAGATAGTGAGTCGTATGATGATATTGCACTTAAACTAAAGGAGACGGAACCCGAACGTAAAAAGTTTATTCAGAAATTTATAGAGCCATTAAAGGAAATTTTACAGGAGCAGGGATTTAAGTTTAAGATTTACGGCCGGCCTAAGTCTATTTATAGCATCTATAACAAAATAAAAACCAAGTATGTCCCTTTTGAGGAGATATACGATTTGTTCGCGATCCGTATTGTAATAGATACCCCGCTGGATCAGGAGAAAAGTGATTGCTGGAAAATTTATTCTATTATCACGGATTTTTATCACCCTAGCCCCGAACGTTTACGGGACTGGATCAGCACGCCTAAAAGTAATGGCTACGAGAGTTTACATACCACAGTAATGGGGCCTGAAGGTAAGTGGGTAGAAGTTCAGATCCGCACAGTACGAATGGACGATCTGGCAGAAAACGGCTATGCCGCGCACTGGAAGTACAAAGATGCAGCTGCAGAGAAAGAGAGTAAGCTCGAAGCCTGGTTGCAGCGTATTAAAGAAATGCTGGAGAATCCGGATCAGAACGCATTGGAATTTATTGACGATTTTAAGCTGAATCTTTTCAGTGACGAAATTTTTGTATTTACCCCTAAGGGAGATATGAAAACGCTTCCAACAGGAGCGACCGCACTCGATTTTGCTTTCGATATTCATACCAAAGTTGGTGAGCAATGCATCGGCGCTAAAGTAAATCATAAGCTGGTACCTTTAAGTCACAAACTGAAAAGTGGCGATCAGGTAGAAATCTTAACCTCCGGCAAACAGACACCTAAAGATGATTGGTTGAGTTATGTTATTACGGCGCGGGCTAAATCAAAGATTAAAAGTTCTTTAAAAGAACAACGGAAAAAAGTAGCAGAAGAAGGCCGTGAATTACTGGAACGTAAATTCTACAAGTATAAGTTGGATTTTACCCTGCAAAATGTGAATGATTTTTGTAACTATCTTAAATTACCATCTTCACAGGAATTGTTTTACAGAGCGGCTTTGGGTAATGTGGATGTAAAGGAGATCAGGGCATTTATTAAGTTCAGAGAAAAACCACAGCTTGTAAAAGGCAATAAAAAGACGGAAGCACCAAAACTGGAACAGTTGGTAACCAGTGCCCGTGGAAGCGGTGACATGCTGGTAATAGGAGATGACATGCAACAGCTGGATTATAAATTATCACCCTGTTGTAATCCTATTCCGGGAGATGATGTGTTTGGTTTTGTTACTGTAAGTGAAGGCATTAAAATTCATAGGGTAAACTGTCCTAATGCGATTAAACTTTTGAGTAACTATGCTTACCGCGTGGTAAAGGCAAAATGGACAAGCGATCAGTTAATTTCCTTTCTGGCGGGTATTAAAATATATGGTACCGATGAATTAGGGATTGTTAATAATATAACGAAGGTAATTTCTAATGAGCATAACATTAATATGCGATCCATTAGTTTTGATACAGATGATGGTATTTTTGAAGGGAATATTATGGTTTACGTGCACGATACAAAACATTTAAGTCACCTAATTGAAAAGCTTAAGAAGGTTAAGGGGGTAACGAACGTGATACGGGTGGATGAGAAATAGACCCGGCTTGTTTTAATGATGGTGGCTTATTAGAGGGGTATTAGGGAAAACATCCTAAATCGTAATGCCCTCTTCTGTTTTTTTAAGTAAATTTGAGGTTTTTAAAGTATGGCACTGTTTGAATCTTATAAACAGGAAAACCCGGGAGCGGAAATGTCTTTTCTACAGCATTTGGAGGAATTACGCTGGCATTTGGTTCGGAGTGCGGCTGTGGTAGTAGTAATGGCTATTGCCATTTTTGTATTCAGTGATTTTGTTTTTGGAACCGTTATTTTTGGTCCACGCCATCAGGATTTCATATCCTACAGGGCACTTTGTAAGTTAGGGCATAGTTTGGGAGCAGGAGATGTGATGTGTATGAAGGTAGATGAGCGCCCATTACAGACACTTCAGGCTTCAGAGCAATTTTTTACACACATGTGGATAGCCTTTCTGGGCGGCTTGATTTTGGGCTTTCCTTTTATTTTGTGGGAATTATGGAAGTTTATTAAACCGGCGCTAAAAGAAACGGAAACTTCGCCGGTCAGGTATTTTGTTGTGGTTGGATCTGTTTTGTTTTTAACAGGGATAGCTTTCGGCTATTTTTTATTGTTCCCGATGAGTTATAACTTCTTGATCGGGTATCAGATTACTTCAGGAAATGATATTCAAACCAACAATACCCTTGATGATTATATTTCTCTTATATCCACAATGACACTGGTGAGTGGTATTATATTTGAGATGCCTATTTTGGTTTATTTTTTGACCCGCCTCACGTTATTAACGCCTCAGTTTATGCGCAAATACAGGAAGCACGCGGTAGTAGTAATCCTGATTGCGGCAGCGGTTATTACTCCAAGTCCTGATGTAACCAGTCAGATGATGGTTGGAGTGCCCATGTATCTTCTGTACGAGATCAGTGTGTTTGTAAGTGCACACGTTGTGAAAAAATACAAGCTGGTATAACGCTGTGTTATCTGGCGGTTTTTGCTTACAAAATTACCTTTTCTGATTTCGAAAAGGGGAAAATGGGTAAACCGTTAATTCTTGTTTATTACAATGAGAAAATGCCAGAAGAGTTAGTTAGCTTCTACAAATTAAAAAACCAGACCTTTTACAGGGCTTAAATCCTGTCGGTCTGGTTTTGGTAGCGGAGACGGGAGTTGAACCCGTGACCTCAGGGTTATGAATCCTGCGCTCTAACCATCTGAGCTACCCCGCCATTTTAGGGCTGCAAATATAAAAAATAAAATATTAACTACCTACAAAATATACTTTTTTTCTGTTTTTCTTAGAATAATCCAAAAAATTCTATATATTGCCTTCAAATTTTTTGAATATGTCGAAAAAAGCGAAGGGTTCATCTGCTAAAAAAGTAGCAGCTAAAAAGGCGGTTGCAAAAAAACCGGCACCCTCTAAACCTGTTAAAAAGGCAGTAAAACCCGTTTCAAAGGCTGTTGTTAAGAAAACGAACAATTCAAAAAAGGTAGACCCTAAAAAGTCTGTAAAAAAGAATACACCTGCTCCTAAAAAGCAAACAAAAGCAACTATTGTTAAAAAGGAGGTTAAACCCGCTAAGAAGGTAGTAGTTGCACCTGTTAAAAAGGCAAGCGCTAAACCGGCAAAGAAGGTTGTAGGGAAAGCTGCTGCTAACGTGAAAAGTGCTAAGCCCGTAAAGAAACCGGTAGCAGTTAAGACAACGATTAGTAAACCAGCAGTTAAAAAGCCGGTACCAGCTCCTAAACAAGTTAAAAACGAGGTGGTTAAGAAACTAGAAGCACCTAAACCATCTAAAGTAGAGGGAAAAAATAACACGAAGAAAGAAGCAGTATCTAAAACCGCTCAAAAAGAAATTACCAGTGGACAGGATGTTATTGCTATTAATAATAATATTCCAAAGGTAGAGCGAGAAGAATTACCTGCTTCAAAAATAGCCTCAATCACCAGTTCTATTACCAATCCAATAAAAAGAACAGAGGCCTACGCCATAAAGGCGGAAAAGGAGCCGAATGGTAAATTTGAAATGGAGTATATTACCCGAGCCTCTGCAGAGATGTTATATGAATTCTTGGCCACCCCAAGCGGATTAAGTGAGTGGTTTTGTGATGATGTAAATATCCGTAATGGTATTTATACGTTTATTTGGGATGGGCAGATGCAGCAAGCAAGGTTACTTAAAACAATTGATGAACAATTGGTGCGTTTTCAATGGGTAGATAAAGTGGATGGTAGTTATTTTGAATTCCGAATTCAGAGAGATGAACTGACGAACGATATTTCACTTATTATTACTGATTTTGCTGAGTCTAAAGCGGATCAGGAATCTGCTAAACTGTTATGGAACAACCAGGTAGATAAGCTAATGCATGTTTTAGGTTCAGTTTACTGATAATAGTGTAAACACGTATTTAAATAAATGTAAAGCCGGTACTTACGTGCCGGTTTTTTATTTGTGGAAAATAGCGGTGGATGAGTTGGGTTTATGTAAGTTATAAAAACTGTTCCTGTTCATTGCTGGGTTATGCAAGTGGCAAAAGCCTCGAATGGGGCGGTAAATAGCGTTAAATAAAAGGCTGCTTTTATGAGCAGCCCTTATATAGTGTATAAACGATTCTTTAATCAGGATTTTTTGCGATTATTTAATTCGTCACGGATGCGCGAAGCCATTTCGTAATGTTCCTCATCTAGCGCAGTTTGCAACATGGTTTTCAATTCTTCTGTGCTTTTCGTTTTATATTCGTCTCGTGATGAACCGGCTTTTTCAACCGTAGTCATTTCTTCCTGTACATTTTGATTTTCTTCATCTCCCGGGAGTCCTTCTGATGAAGGGGTTTCGTCATCCAGAACAATACCAGCACTTTTAAGAATAAACTCGTACGTAAAAATAGGGCAATTGAATCTTACCGCCAAAGCAATAGCATCGCTGGTCCGCGCGTCAATTTCCACATCGCGGGTACCGTCATTGCAAACCAGTTTAGCATAAAAAATACCTTCTACTAAATTGTAAATAAGTACCTCTGATACGCTGATATCGAATGTTTCGGCAAAGGATTTAAACAGATCATGCGTCAATGGCCGGCTTGGACTCATTTTTTCAAGTTCTATAGCAATGGCCTGCGCTTCGAATCCGCCAATAATAATAGGTAATCTGCGTGTTCCCGCACTTTCACCCAAAACCAAAGCGTATGCTCCACTTTGCGTCTGACTGTATGATAACCCTACAATTTCTAACCGGACTTTCTTCATAAAAGAGGTATATCTAATTTACTAAAAAATCAGGTTAGTTTTGATTTGCCTTAAACTTTTTTATAGCCTCGGTTAATTTTGGAACAATAGAAAAAGCATCGCCTACTATACCATAATCGGCGCTCTTAAAGAAGGGCGCTTCTTTATCGTTATTAATAACTACTATGGTTTTACTGCCATTAACGCCAGCCAAATGCTGTATAGCACCGCTGATGCCTATGGCAATATATAAATTAGGACGAATGGCCACACCGGTTTGACCAACGTGTTCGTGATGTGGTCGCCAGTGCATATCGGCTACGGGACGGGAACAAGCTGTTGTGGCGTTTAGCGCAGTTGCCAGATCTTCCACAATTCCCCAGTTTTCTGGGCCTTTTAATCCGCGACCGGCACTTACCACCAGTTCTGCTTCTGGTAACGGCACCATTCCGCCAGTGGCATTACTTTTTTGTTCTTTTACAATAATACGTGGTTTAATAGCGTCCAGGTCAGCTGACCAATCAATGATTTTAGCCTGATTATCGCCTGATTTAACCGGAAATGAGTTTGGTAAAAGTGCAATTATCTTTGTAGCGCTGCCTATGCTATAAATGGCAGTGGCTTTGCCTGAAAATACATTTTTCTTTACTTCAAGAGCGTTGCCATTAACTGTCGGGTAATCTACTGCTCCGGCAACCAATCCTGCTTTTAAGCGTGCCGATAAACGGGGAGCCACCGCTTTACCAGTAATGTCAAACGCGAAAATGATCACTTGCGCGTTGTGTGCTTTTGCTGCCTGTTCTACTGCCGCGCTGATTAACATGCTATCACTTCCTATCTTTTCGTTTTTTAAGGATAGTATTGTTTTAGCGCCTGCTTTTCCTATTTCTTCTAATTGAGCGGCATCGGCATTGTTTACAATAGCAATGGCTTCTGTTCCCAATAATTCGGCCACCTTAGCCCCATAATTCACACTTTCCAGCGACGCTTTTTTAACGCGTCCTTTATTAATCTCTGTATATATTAAAACTGACATGTTCCGATAAGTTAAAAAGGTTATTAAATCACTTTGGCTTCAGTATGTAATAAATTTACCAATTCATCAATACTGCTTTCATCAATCATTTTGCAGGTAGTGCGTCCGGCATTCAATGAGTAAGAGACAATCCCGGTTAACGCTTCTGTTGGTGTTGCCGCTACAACAGCCAGAGGCTTGGTACGTGCTGCCATAATGCCACGCATGTTGGGGATACGTTGTTCAGCCATTCCTTTAGCGCAAGAAACAACCATTGGTAATTCACATTCTACTACCTGCGTTCCTCCATCCATATCGTGCTCTATTGTTGCTTTATTTCCTGAAACATCCAGTTTAGTTGCCAATGAAACATAAGGTAAATCCATCAGGCCGGCAATCATTCCTCCGACACTTGAGCCGTTATAATTAATCGTTTCCTTACCTACCAGAACCATATCGTATCCGTTAGCGCTGGCGTAAGAAGCAATTTGAGCCGCCACAAAAAATGCGTCAGGTCCTTCACCGTCTATTCTTACAGCGTCATCAGCTCCCAAAGCCAGTCCTTTACGGATTGTCGCTTCACTATCCGCTAAACCCACATGTATAATGGTTACCTTTTCAGCAAGATTTGCTTCTTTCAATTCCAGAGCCCTTACCAGAGCGTACCATTCATCGTAAGGATTGATCACGTAGGTTACACCTGCACTGTTGAATTTTGTATCACCATCCGAAAACTGAATTTTGGTGGTCGTATCAGGTACATTGCTAATAGCGACTAAAATTTTCATATTATTTTTTTAAGCGTGCCAAAGATAACGTTAAAAAGCCAAAACGTCAAAAGAGAAACGGCAAAACTTACAGAGGATAGGATAAGTTACAGGGATTTGGTTCAAATACCGCTTGTACGAATCGTAACATGGATAAAAGGACCTGAATTTACAGGAATTTTAGTAAACACTATTTTTTGGGTATCCAGGGAATTTCACGTGCATTGCGCTGTTGGCTCATATAGCGCGATAGCACAAATACATAATCGGAAAGCCGGTTCAGATAGCGGGGAATAACAGGTTCTACCTTTTCGTTTTCGGCCAGTTTTAATACCGCCCGTTCTGCCCTTCTGCACACCGTTCGGGCAATGTGGGCATAACTAACGTGGAGATGACCTCCGGGTAAAACAAAATGCTTCATTTCAGGTAATAGTTCCTCCATTTTATCTATGGCATTTTCCAGGGCAGTTACATCCCCTTCAAAAATTTCAGGTAATACCATTTTATTTTTTTCAGGGTCAGCTGCTAAATGTGAGCCTATAGAAAACAAGCGATCCTGCACGGAAAGAAGCACTTCAAAATTGAAATCGGTTTCCGAGGTAACGTCTCTCAGAAGTCCGATATGCGAATTTAGTTCATCAACTGTTCCATAAGCTTCTATCCGGATATGCTGCTTAGGTAAACGTGTGCCGCCTATAAGAGAAGTTTCTCCTTTATCTCCCGTTTTTGTATAGATCTTAAACGCCATCCGTTTTAAAATGTCAGACTGATATTTACGTTTGGTAATACCGGTAACTGGTTAATGCGGTCGAATGTGATGCGGTTAACATAGAATATATTTTCACGGTTATATACATTGGTGGCACCGGCATTAATTTCTAAAGTATTGCGTTCTGTCCAGTTATAGCGGTATTTAACACCAATGTCTAAACGGTGAAAATCGGGTAAGCGTCCTTTATTGAGTTCCGCTGGAATATAATTTACCAGACCATTTGCCGTATTGAAATTATAGTTAATACTACCGCCCGGATTAAACGAAGGCAGATAGCCCTGCGTTTTCGTAAAAGGGAAACCGGTTCCCAGATTCCAGCGAACGTTTACTTCCCAGTTTTTCTTTTTACCGAACGTATAAGAACTAACCAGGTTAACGTTATGACGGCGATCGAAATTAGGAGGGTAGTTATATACAGTGTTAAGCGTATTATTCCCCACCCAGCGGTCGTTTACGCCATACGAATACACTGCCCAGAAATAAAAGCGTTTCCGATCGTATTTCAAAACAACGTCAAATCCTCTTGAGCGTCCTTGTTCAATGATAAAATCTTTCCGCGTTTCTTCAGGTTTAGATTCATTCGCGGGGGTGTCACTAAACACTTTGTCGCGATTTACATTTATCACCTGATTGAAAAATTTCTGATATACCTCTACGTTTAATTCAAAGTGTTTTAAAAAATCGAATTCAAACCCGGCAACACTGTGCCATGCTTTTTGAACAGATGAATTTACAGCTTGTGAATTACCTTTATAATCCAGATAGCTTTGTGAAATTTCACTCTTTTCAGGCGCATTGATAAAGCCATAAAAAAGGTTAACCACATCCCTGTCGCTATTAGCCGCCATAAGGGTTTGACTATACAGCCCTCCTGCGCCTTTAAACCGTATTTTATTGGTAATGTTCCATTTAAGCGCCGCTCTGGGCTCGGGAGACATAACGCCTAGTGTAGCATAATATTGTAACCGGAAGCTGGGTTCAAAAATCAAACGCTTGTTTTTACCAATGTATTTGTACTTGGCAAATGCTGCCACATCGCTGGTGGAACGCTCTAAACGAATTTTGGAAAAATAGGGATTGCTGATTTCATAAAGCGCAGAGGTGATAACGCCTTCAAAACCAAATTTAACTTCCTGACGCCCAATAAATTTAATGAAATTAAAGCCGGCATTAAATCCATTGATAGAACTGAATTTAGAGTCCGTTTCCAATAATGGATTGATAAAATCAATACGGTATTGTGAATAAGCAATCACCCCCTCTATTAGCAAACTGGAATTAGGCGGCACCAAAATGAAATTAGAACCACCACCGAGTGATTTCCATTTAAAGGTAGCTAATTCAGAATAGTTCACCTTATCGTTAAAGCTAAAACCAAATAAACTTAGTTTACTTCCCGAGGTAGAGTTCAAAGAAACTTTGCCGTATAAATCTGTATAGTTAAAGGGTAATCCATCTTTATTGGCATACGTGTACAATAACTTGGAACTTTGCGGTAAATAACTGTGTTTCCCGGAAAACAGGAAAGACATACTGGTATTTCCATCATCTGTTAACTTTTTAAGCGGGCCTTCCAATGTGGCTTTAGCGCCAAACGTAGAGGCTGCTATTTTTCCGGCAAGACTCTTTTTGTTCCCGTCCCGTGTCGTAATGTCCATCACAGAGGATGTACGTCCGCCGTATTCAGCTCCAAAGCCGGCAGAATACACATCTGCGTTTTTCATAATGTCATTATCGAATACAGAAAATAAACCGATGGAATGGAACGGATTATAAATGGTTAACCCATCTAGCAATACTTTGTTTTGAACAGGTAAACCGCCCCTGATGTATAATTGCCCCCCCTGATCACCGGTAAACGTTACGCCTGGTAAAACCTGAAGATATTGTGCCAGATCCGGTTCTCCTATACTGGGTAGTTTATTAATAACAATTGGATCAATTTTCTGAACGGAAACCTGGGTATTTTCTATTTTATCGGTTGCCTGAGTGCTTACTTCAACTTCATCCAGCTTAATGCCGCCTTTTACGGCGAAGAACTTTTTGTTAATAAGATCTCCTGCCTTTAGTGAAATGCTTTCTCTGATTGTATCGTATTCCAGACTGGTTACAAGTAATGTGTAGTTCCCTGGCTGAATTTTGGATAAAGTAAAAAAACCATTTAAGTCCGTACTTGCCCCTATTGTGGTACCCTTTAAATAAACGCTGGTAAACGGAATTGGCTCACCGCTTGATTTCTCATAAACAAATCCTCGTATGGTGGCAGATCCCTGAGCAAAAACTAAACTAAAGTTTAGGCACAAAATAAACAAAATGAAGTGAAACTTTTTCATATTTAGATGCGTAAAGATAAGTGAATACCACTATTGTAGCAATTTATTTGACTAAAAGACTCTTTATATTTGTTAAAAGGTGTTTCTTTTATTAATTAATTGTTAAACGGAGTCGGAAAAAAGTTATTTTTATAAACGATATAATTAACAATAAATGAAAAAGATTTACTCATTCTGTATACTACTTATCCTTTTAGGCTTTGGTGTTAAATCGCAGACGGTAACGGTTTACGGTGAAAATTTCGGTGGGGCAGGAACAACTACATTTCCTGCGGGATGGACTTCCGCTACCGGTGATTGGGTAATAGACCCTAATGTAAACAATGGTGGCGGTGTACCGGAGTGTGCTTTGCCTCTTAGTTCGGGAAATAGTGTGCTAGCTGGTTCCGATGGCGGATCAGGAAGTGAACATGCCATAACACAAAGTTTTTCGACATTAGGAACCACCAACCTGGTAGTAAACTATAACTGCTACCGATCTGTTGGTGCTCCAACTGTTTTACTGGAGGTGAGTTCCAATAATATTACATACACTACAGTGCCCGGATGGACAGATGTGGTAGCGGATGACGCGTGGCACGCGGTTACGCAGTTTACCCTTCCAGCAAGCATGGAGAATTTACCCACTGTTTTTCTGAGGTGGAGTTATACTGCCAGTGGAAATGGTTTCTTTTTTGCAATTGACGACATTAACATAATTGGTAATCAATCACCTGTTTTCTATTGGAATGGAAGCGGGGCTTTGAATTTACTTACCTCATGGGGCAATAATACAAATGGTACCGGTACTCAGCCGTCTAGTTTTACCGCTAATAATCAAACATTTTTTATGATTAATGGTACCGCACCTTCGTTAACAGCTCCCTGGATTGTAGGTGGTTCCGGTACTTCGGTTCAGGTAGGGCATCCAACAGGTACTATAAGTGTAAACTTTACCATACCTTCTTCCAATGCCTTGACCTTAAGTGGTGGAGCTAAACTCACAATTAATAATTCCTCAACACTTACCCTTCAGAATACTACTTTTCCTGCGGCATCTCAGGTTAATATTTTAACCAACAGTACGGTTGATTTTGCCCAAAGTTCGGCAGTTTCACTTTGGTCAACTACATTTCAAAATCTTATTATTAGCGGTGCCCAAAAAAATCAATCGGGTAATTTTACTGTAAATGGTATTTTAAATTTGAATGGCGCCAATCTGAATATGGCTAACAGTACACTTAATAATATGACATTAAATGGAACGATAGTGGGTTCAGGACAGGTTCTAACTGGTAATTCGCGGTTAACAATAGGGGGGACAGGCTCATTTGGAACCATTACGTTTGGCGTAGGGGCCACTAACCGAACAGTGAATCAATTTACGTATAATCGCCCTTCAGGAGGCGACCTAACCTTAGGTAGCAATCTTACAGTTACAGGAAACGCCACTATAAATAACGGACGCTTGCGTTTAAACGGCAATATTTTAACACTTAACGGTACCTCAGTAACATTACATTCTTCTGCCGCTAGTGGTGATTTTAGCGGATCAAGAACCTCATCTATCCTTTTGGGTGGAGGAACTTCTACCAGTATCAGCGGTTCACTCTTTATGGATCAATCCAGCAGTACAACAAAAGCTTTAGGCGATTTAACCCTGAACAGAACAGCCGGACAAACACTGAGTATAGGAAATTCACTGGAAGTTTGGGGTAGCATTACTCCGAGTGTAGGGACAATTGCAACAGGCGGTAATGTAAGCATTAAAGCAGATGCCAGCAATAAAGGACGCGTAGGAATCATAAGCGCTAACGGCGATATTACCGGAAATATGATGGTGGAGGCTTTTGCGCCTGGAGGAACAACCGGTTGGAATAATATTACATCAAACGGCGTAACAGGTCAGGGCTTTTCAGCATGGAATGATGATTTTGCGATTACATGTGCCAATTGTCCGGATGGCAGTACTGTAGGAGGTACTACATTTACATCTATTTACGAATACGACGAAACGCTTTCTACTCTTTCATACAGCGATGCGCCACACTACGTGGAACTGACGAATTACAATAGCACGATAGATCCTTTAAAAGGCTATTGGGTATATATTGGCGATGGTGCTACCAGCACAAGTGCAATTGTTATTGATTTAACCGGCCCTGTTAATAAAAAGAATCTGGGAAGTATGAATGTAACAGTTACTGGTGGAGCGGGTCCTGAAACAGGATTTAATTTGCTCGGAAATCCTTATCCATCACCCATTTCCTTTACAGCGGCATTAGGCGCTAATCTGGCGAATACAGATGGTGTGTTATATGTTTGGAATCCGGATCTGAATGGCGGCCAGGGAGACCATGCCACATTTGCCACAGGAAGCGGTATATCAAGCCCGGCAGTAGGTTCAGGTGGAATCAACGATAATATTCCTTTAGGTCAGGCTTTTATGGTTCATGCCAGTTCACCTTTTGTACTTTCTCCAACTGAAAGTTGGAAAACCGCCAGCAATAGTCAGAATGCATTATTGCGTAGCAGTAACGTAGTGGTCTCTAATCAACAATACTTCCGCTTACAATTAAACGGTCAAAATTTTAACACAGAAACGGTTATTCACATGCATGCCAATGCTACTATGGGTACTGATAAAAATCTGGATGCGGTTGCCGTTTTTGATGAATATATGGCTAATCCACTGGCAAGAATTTATTCTTCGGTAAGTGGGGTTAAGTATCGCATCAATGCCATTCCTTCTACAGTAAATACAGTTACCTTATCCGTTTCGGTGAATTCACCTGTTAATGGCGCTTACAGCATCTTACCTCTGGATATGAATCTGATGCCGGTGGGAGCTTGTATATCATTATATGATAATGTAACAGCCACTACGCATAATTTAAAAAGCGGGGCTTATAATTTTAACCTGAATAATGATGGAACGAATCGTTTTGTACTAAGCATTACCATTAACCGTACCACTCCGGTTAGCACTTTAACTCAACCGATATGTAGTAAGCAAAATACAGGTAAGCTGGTTATTGCTACTTCCGGTTCCGGAAATTATACCTATACATGGAAAAATGAGAATGGCAATGTCGTTAGAACTGTAAATACTACAGCTACTTCAGATACATTATATAATGTTGCAGAAGGCAGTTATTATGCCGAGGTTGCCAAACCGGGAGCTTGTCAAAGTGGCGAAGCGGCCTATACCGTTATTGCTTCAACGCTTAAGCCAAATGCCCTTTTTACGGCTAGTACAAACACCGTTATTATCAATAACGCCAATACTGTGCTTTTATCGGATGCTTCTGCCAATGCGAGCACGTATTTCTGGGATTTCGGTGACAATACCTCCGCCGCCACAGCTACGGTTAGTCATGCATATACACAAGCAGGGGTGTACGATGTGAAACTGGTTGTAACTAACGGGGCCTGCGCCGATTCATCTTCTTATACTTTGCCAATTGTGGCAATGATGAGTCCTATCGGAATAACTGAAAATGTGCTCAATCAGAATGTAAATGTGTACCATAATGGTGAAGCGCTTGTGGTAAACCTGAATTTCGGTAAAGTAACACCGGTTAAAGTAAAGGTAAGCAATGTGATTGGGCAACAGGTAGGCTTGATTAAACAGACGAGTGTAGAAAAGGAGACCTTTGTTTTAGAGGTTCCTGCAAATGAACGTCTTTTGTTTGTAAGTGTGGAAACTGCGGATGGAAAGATCACGAAAAAAATAATTAACAACTCCGGAAAATAAGTTTTCACAGTTGAATACGTTTATTTAAGAAGCCATACCTATTCCGGTATGGCTTTTTTAGTTATCTTTATCAGTCGTTGTGATGGCGGTATTTATGAAGGATTTTTTTGCATTTTTAAAAACGAAATCATTTTTTTTGCATGGCGGACTTGCTGCATTGTCCGTCTTTTTGGTGCTGTTTTTGTTAACACGTTGGCTATCGGGTTACACCAATCACGGTGAGTATGTAGAAGTTCCAGACTTTAAAGGGCAAACGTTAACAAAACTGGATGAGTTTATAAAGGATAAGGGTGTTAAGTATCAGATTATAGATAGTATTTACGATCCTAAAGAAGAAGCAGGAATTGTTATCCGGCAGGATCCCGCAGTTAAAAGCAAGGTAAAACACAATAGAATGATCTATTTGTACGTTACCGGTGTGTTGCCGCCAAGTATTGTGATGCCTAAATTAGTAGATCGCAGTGAACGTCAGGCCAGATTAATATTGCAGAGTTACGGGCTTAAGATAGGAAAGGTGCGTACGCGTGAAGCAGATTGTAACGGTTGTGTACTTTCTCAGATAATAGATGGCAAAGAAGCGGCAAGTGGGGCTCAGGTTAGAAAGGGAACGGTTGTGGATTTGGTAATAGGCGAAAAAAATACATTTTATACACCGGGAGTGGCTGACAGTACAACTACCGATCCGGGAACTGATTTTGATAAAGATGAACATGCGCAATAAACCGTTTTTACTCCTTCTTATTTCTATTTTCAGTGGAATGATTCTGCCGGCGCAGGAACGCTTGGTTCCGTTGAGTTCTAATATCAATTACTGGTATGGCGATCTGGCGGTGCGTGGTGAAAATGCGCAATGGCAGGCACCCTATCAACGCGCGGGATCATTAACCTTGCCCTTTAAAGATGATTTTTATTATGCCACATATACCAATTACGCTAAACAGAATTTGTGGAGCGACTCTTCGGTGTATATCAATATCGGAAAGGCTATAGCACCTTTGAGCATTGGGGTGGCCACTTTCGATGGGTTAAATAAAAAAGGAGCAGCTTACAATCCTAATCTGGTAAGTAATTCTTCATTTGCGGCAGATACACTTACATCAAAGCCCATTAATTTGTTGACAAAGGGTACTTTAACGCTCACTCCCGCAGACAGTGTGGCTTTAACCTTTTACTATCAGGGGAGAGGGTATGGTGATATGCCGGAACCAGGTGACAGCCTGCTTGTTGATTTTTTTAAACCACGTCAGCAGAAGTGGGTTAAAAATGTGTGGGGAGTTCCAGGATTTAGTAATGCGAATACCAATGATACCATTTTTAAAAGAGCATTTATCATGATTACAGATACCGCTTATCTGAGAGATGGTTTTCGTTTTCGGATCCGGAATAAGTCGGCGCTTAACGGAGATTGGGATAACTGGCATGTGGATTATGTATTGCTTGATAATAATCGTAGCGTTGTAAAAGACACGGCTTATGATGATGTAACGTATGGTTACGTTCCTGCTCCACCATTTCACAAATACACGGCTATGCCATGGCAGCAATTTAATCAGGCAGAACAAACGTTTACGATAACCAATCGTTTACGTTATAACGGAATCGGATCGGCAGGTAGCCCGAGTGTAAATACTACTTACAAACACCTTATCTATAATGCGTCAGGAAGCCTTATTCATACCATGGTAAACCCACCCAGTGATAATATAACGCCTTTCCGGCTTAACGGATGGGTAAAACAAACCTCACTCGCGCAACCGCCCTTATCTTATACTTTACCAACCCTTACAGATTCTGCAACTTTTAGCATAAAACACTTTGTTTACCGCGACGCCTTAGGCGCAACAGATATTAACTTAAACAATGACACAGTTGTAACCCGGTTTAAATTTCATAACTACTATGCATTTGACGATGGTAGTGCGGAAAGAGCCTATGAATTAAGAGGAGCGGGGGCGCAACTGGCCTATAAGATCAGTTTAAATGTAACGGATACATTAAGGGCTGTGCGGATCTATTTCGACAAGTCATCCACACAACAAGCTTCCAGCAGTTTTTTCCGTTTATGTATCTGGAGCGATGGTGGAGGTTTTCCGGGAACATTGCTCTACAGAGATAGCTTACAAACTCCTAAATTTATAAACACAGCATACAATGCCATTCCTGAATATACCTTAACCTCACCAAAGGTTTTGGGCAACGGTACGTATTTTATAGGGCTGCAAAAATTTACCACTAACGATATAGTTATTGGACAGGATGCAAACAGCATCAAAAACACGTATTTATATTTTAATACCGATGGTAATTGGCAGCAATCCGCCATTCCGGGGGCAGTAATGATGCGGTATATCTTTGGTAAAAAGGAGCAATTGCCAATAGGTATTACTGAAAACAATCCACAAGACGTGAGAGTGGTGAAAATGTATCCTAATCCTGCCAATGATTATATAACGCTAGATAATATCTCCGGGCAGGAAGCCACGTTGGAGGTGTTGAATGTTGCCGGGCAGTTATTAGATAAGGTATCTCTGCAAAATGGACGAACCATTGTCAGCACTTCAAAATACCCTTCTGGATTATATTTCTGCATGGTGCGCAATTCCGCCGGTGTTCTTGTTCAGCAACAACGCTTAATTATTCAGCATTAGTAGTATGCTTAATTACGGCGACGAGGAAGAATTGACGGAAGAAGGGACTGGCGATGAAGAAGGGGCCGGACTCTATGAACACCATAATATTAAAGTAGATAAAGGGCAGATTGTCATGCGTATTGATAAATTTATCATGATACGCATCAGTAACACTACACGAACAAAAATACAGAATGCCTGCGACGCTGGAAGTGTTTTAGTCAATGGAAAACCCGTAAAATCAAGCTATAAAATAAAACCGTTTGATGAAATTTCCATCGTTTTAACGGTGCCACCCCGTGATGTAGAAGTTGTTCCTGAAAATATACCAATTGATATCGTTTTTGAAGATCCCTATATAGCATTAATTAATAAAAAACCAGGGATGGTGGTTCATCCCGGATATGGAAATTACAGGGGAACTTTGGTTAATGCGCTGGCCTGGCATTTTAAAAATTTGCCGGTTACCAAACAGAAACTGGATGATGTGGTGATGGAACGCCCCGGATTGGTACATCGTATTGATAAAAATACTTCGGGAATAATTATTATTGCAAAAACAGAAATGGCGATGACGCGTCTGGCCAAAGATTTCTATGATCGTACGATGGATCGTAAATATCTGGCCATTGCCTGGGGTAATGTAAAAGAGGATAGCGGCACAATTATAGGAAATGTAGGCCGCGATTTGAAAGACCGGAAACGTATGGCGGTATTTCCGGAAGGTAGCGAGCATGGTAAACACGCCATAACACATTATCGCGTAATAGAGCGATTGGGGTACATTACTCTGGTAGAATGCAAACTCGAAACCGGAAGAACTCATCAGATCCGCGTTCATTTTAAACATATTGGCCACCCATTGTTTAACGATAACGAATATGGGGGCGATCGCATTTTAAAGGGAGAGCACAGCGCCAAATACAAACAGTTTGTGGAGAATTGTTTTCAGATATTGCCCAGACAAGCCCTGCACGCTAAAACCTTAGGTATTACGCATCCTATTACCGGTGAAAAATTATTTTTTGATAGCGAGTTACCCGACGATATGAATCAGGTTCTTGAAAAGTGGCGCAGATATATGAAAGAACGCTTAGAACAAAACTGAAAATCGCCTTAATCGGCTAATTGGTGCGTTATTTTATCAGATAAATTTTACTAAAAAAAAAGCTGTTCTGATTTCAGAACAGCTTTTTATATCTAAAAAAAGAATTTTATTAATCTTTAAGATCTAAAGGATAGGTAATACCTTTAATGGTAATGGTGGCTTTATTGTCACATAAACCAGAGCCTAAATCTACAGAACGTTCTGCTTTAACACCAACTGTTCCCACTTGCAAACGCATAATGCCTGAGGTGAAAGGGTGGCGCTCAGAATAGTAAACAGGCTGAGCTGTAGTAGTAAACTGAACTGCGGTTCCGTTAGGCGTACATAAGGCACTTTTATTAAAACGGTAACCATCTAAATCAGGAATAATAGCAGTGTAGTTTTCAACTTGTCCTGTCATCCCTGTAATAGTGTTGATTTTGCCAAACACATCTGTTTCTTTACCACACCAGCTAATGTTAGCAAAATCCCAATCAATTGGAGACGCATTACCCGCTAATACCACAGAACTTGTTGAATTGGTAAGGGTCATTTTACGGTACTCTTTCCATGTGATGGAAGTAGATGCGGTTGGACTCGAAAATTTAGTAAAACTCAGGTGCGCATTAACATCCCACGATATAACCGTAAGGCTAGGAACATAAGCAGCAGGCGCATTATTCGAAATGGTAAATTTATCACCACCATTACGGCTTACAATCCAACCATCAACGGTATAGTTTACAAAGTTAACTTCAGCTTTAAAGCCCGATTGACGAAACTCGGTGGCATTAGTAACCTGACTGGATGAACTGTAATCAATAATTACACTTCCGTTACGTACACGTCCGTCTTTACAGGTAGCATTTGTAAAAGCAACAGTTGTTGTTTTGGCAGAAGGGCTGTTGGTAATAACAACGCCACTTCCAGGAGCTGAAAGTGTAGATTTTCCATAAAAATCCATGTCACCGGTAGTGCTTTCATTTCCCTGCCCGCAAAGCAATACTAAATCGCTTACCATTTCTTCAGCAAATACAGCTTCCTGCGCACTTAAAAATTCTTTATCTGGCTCAGGTGGTTTTGGAGCATCCACTTTCTTACATGAAGTCGTTAACAAAAGCGCTGATACAACAAATGAAATGCCGTAAGCAAACTGTTTTAATTTCATAACTTTACAAATTAGTAGTGCAAGATAACAAAAAAACTAACATACAACAAAATTTAACGAAAAAATGATTGTTTTTCCCAATTGCAAGATTAATCTCGGATTGCAGGTTACCGGAAAGCGACCGGATGGATTTCATAATTTATCCACTGTATTTTACCCGGTAAACTGGTGCGATATCGCCGAGATTAAATTGCATAACGGAAAGGAGGATTTTAAACTCCTTACCAGTGGATTAACAGTATCCGGATCAGTAGAGGATAATATTCTTTTTAAAACACATCAACTGATTAAGCGCCAGTATACTATACCGCCCGTAGAAGTGTTTTTGCATAAGCAATTGCCTATGGGGGCAGGTTTAGGCGGAGGAAGTGCCGATGCTGTTTTTTTTATGAAAGCTCTTATCCAAGAATCAGGAATTATAGTACCGGAAGAATTACAACTCCGCTGGGCGGAAGTATTGGGAAGTGATTGCCCCTTTTTTGTACGCAATGTTCCTGTGTATGCGCAAGGCCGCGGCGAAGTGATGGAGTCCTGCAATGTTAATCTTGATGCTTACGCTATTGTAATTGTGTATCCCGGTATTCATAGTAATACGAAAGATGCTTTCGATGGTATTGTACCAAGGACTTCTGATCGTAATCTGAAAGAGTTGATCGAAACCTTACCTCCTGAAAGATGGCAGGAGGGGGTTGTCAATGATTTTGAAACTACCATTTTTAAGAAGTATCCTGTAATAGCTGATCTTAAAAATTACCTGTATAGTAACGGAGCGGTGTACGCCTCTTTAAGTGGCAGTGGCAGTGCGGTATATGGAATTTTCAACACTGTAAAATCCTTAACTTTTCCACCAGATTATTTGTTTTTCTGGCAGGCACCAGGTGGCACGAAGAAATAAAGCGAGTCCGGAAATGGGACACTTTTTATTTTAGCTCAGAATACGCCGTGTTTTTAGTCAGGGAGTAATCGGTAAGTGTTTTCAAAAAGTTGACGAGATCCTTTTTTTGATTGGTACTTAATCTTAGTCCCGTATGCCGCGTATTGTCCAAGGCCGGGTCTATATAAGATGACGCTTTTAGCCCTGAGTTATAATGCTCCACCACTTCTTCAAGGGTGTTAAACCGTCCATCGTGCATATAGGGTGGAGTCAATTCAATGTTCCGTAGGCTGGGAACTTTAAATTTGGCGCGGTCTGCAGTATTATGAGTAACATTTTCCCTTCCTTTATCGGTAATGGAGGCATCAGTATCCAGCCCGTTATTCATGTAATCGTTATTGGTAAAATTAAAACCCGAGTGGCAATGAGCGCATTCTGCTCCGGATAAGGAGGGGAAGAACTGATTGTACTCCTGAAAGAATAATCTTCTACCGTTTTCTTCACTGGGGGTCAACGTTGCTTTTCCTGCAAGGTACAGGTCGTATTTTGATTGGTTAGACAGAATGGAATTCATAAATTGTTCAAGTGCCAGCGAAATTCGGGTGTCTGTAATTTCCCGTGATCCGAAAGCGCGCAGAAACTGATCGTTGTATTTTTTCATGGCGCTGAGTTTACTAACCACATTAGGTAAATTATCAAACATCTCAAGCGTATCCTGAATGGGTTTCAAAGACTGGTGTCTCAGCAGATGAGCCCTTCCATCCCAGAAAAATTCGTTGGTGTGATATGCCAGATTAAAAATAGCCATAGCCTGACGCTTCCCTTTAAGTCCGAGGATGCCTGTAGAAAATTGTTCCGTGTCTGAAAAAGCGGCGTCTTGCCTGTGACATCCGGCGCAGGCAAGTGTATTGTTTCCGGAAAGCGCCTTTTCATAAAAAAGCATCCGACCAAGTTTTACGGTTTCAAAAGTCAGCTGATTGTCCTGAGCGATAGGTGCAGGGGGGAAGCTACCATAACTCATGGCGTAGGGTGTTTTATCGTAAACAGCTTCCGTTTCGCCTATTGAAGCAGTATTTGTTTTTTTGCACGAACTGCTTACAAGGCTTATTGTTAGTAACGCTATTACCGGAATTTCACGAAGAGAAAGAGTAATGTGTCTTTTAAGATTTAATTTTGAATTTTTCATTAGAAAGAAAAGTTGAATCGGTTAAAGATTTCAGAAACGCAATTAATGCCTGTTTCTCTTCAGTATTAAGGTACAAAGGTTTTAGAACCGGATTTTTCAGGCTATTGTTTTTTCCTCCGGAATTATAATGTTCAATCACATCTTCTAATGTTTTTAAGGAACCATCGTGCATGTAAGGGGCTGTAACGGCAATATTTCGCAATGTAGGTACTTTAAATTTGGAACGGTCTTCTTCTTTTTCGGTTAAGCGCATCCTGCCGATATCCTTATATACTTCGTAAAGTCCGTTGTTTTCAAAGCCATAATTGGTAAAGTTAAAACCACCGTGGCAGAGTGAACAGTTCGTTTTTTCGCTATAGAATAATGTCATTCCTTTTTGTGCCAATTCATTTAACGCGTCTTTATGTCCGTTTTTAAACCGGTCGTAAGGACTATTGCCACTGATTAATGTGCGTTCAAAGTTGGCAATGGAACGGGTAATCACGTAGTAATCCAACGGGCGCCCGTAAGCTTGTTGGCTGAGTGTTTGATAGGTTTTATTTACTTTTAAACGTTGGGCAATGGACAGGATGTTAAAATCAAATTCATTGTGTTCCTGTATGGGTACCAGAATCTGTTTTTCAAGTGTGGATACACCTCCAAGTCTGGTGTAGTAGGGATTGTAGGCCACATTAGTGAGGGTGGGGGCATTTTGTGTCCCGGCTCTGTCCGATGCGCCTTTACTAAGAGCTGTTGTGTCGCTAAAGGCGAATCCGGGTAAATGACAGGAAGCGCAACTAACGGAACTATCGCGTGATAAGGACTTGTCATAGAAGAGTAATTTACCAAGCGCCCATCTTTGTTTGGTAAACGCGTTGTCTTCAGGAAATGAAACAGGCGGAAACCCAGCCGGTAACTCCATTCTTGTCATTTGATCTGAACGGTAAAACTGAAGACCAATACACGCTGAAAAAAGTAAAGGAAGAAGTGCGGTGGTGATACTGCGTTTGAATCTTCCTGTTTTTTTCATTTTAATAAATTACCAGTTTGCGAGTCGCAATAATTTTTCCTTCGCTTGTAATAGAGGCAAAATACACGCCTTTTTCTGTAATATTTACAGTAGATACAGGAAAACCGGCAGTGGTGTGTTTTACAACCCGGCCGGTAATGTCTGTTATGTTAATAGAAGCATTTGATGGAAGGTTGCTGCCTGTCAGGTCAAAAATTACATCTCCATTACTGGGAACAGGATAGATGCTAATGTTGGATTCATTAATGTCATTTTCGTTCAGGCCAATGGTTTGAACAGGAGAAAAAACATAATCTCTGAAATTTGTCATAAGTGTGGCTGCTGCACCGCTGGTACCATGCACAACCAATCCGCTTGAAATGGAGATGTTTTTGAGGCTTTCGGTATAATCAGCGTTAAGTGTTACTACTTTTTGACCGTTTACAACGGTGTAACTGGTCATAATAGTTTTTGTAAAATAATTGGTATTTCCCAAAGCGTGAACTTCCAGAGTTTGATTCAGGGAAGGACTTGAATTACCGCTAAGCGCTACAAAAAAGTAACCCGATGCCCATCCCCAGTGCATAGAGGGAATTTTTGGCGATAAGGGATGGCTGGCTGGCCATAAAGATGGATCCTGATTGTTTTCCGGACTTTTGACACCAATCCCGAAGCGGATACCTTCAATGGAATTTATGGAGGTGTAGTTGCCAAGGTGAATGCTGGTTACACCACTGGCAGCGTCCACCAGAGCAAAAACAGTATCTGTGTAAGATACCTGATTTCCGTCGTGAATGATGGCAAACTTAGACAGGTAGTATTGCATCCGGCTCAGGTTAAAGTCGTGCGACAAATTGTTGATGGCCGCCTGGTTAAAGGCAAATGGCTGATTCCCCAGTTTGTGATTGATTTTTAATATAATGGCTTGTTGCGCTTGAATGGAAACAACAGATAAAAGAAATGCGAAAATGAAAAATTTCTTCATAGGTAGAATTCTTGATTGCAATCTACTAAAATGATTTAAGTCTTGGAAGCGTGAAATTGTTAAAAGTGAATTTAGGAATATCAGAGTTCCGTAAAAGTAGGTTTGCTAATAGAATAGTGATGGGTTGGAAAAGACGTTCCAATAGAAAGACGCGGGTTTTACGTTTTGCCCATCTTTAAAAAGGAATTGCTGATTTTTATGATCCAACATGGGAATATGGCAGTTTTTGCGGGTAAACCAGGTTTTGGGTAAAAGGCAGGCATCATGAATAATACGGTTTTGAATGAGGTGTCTTACCTTTTCGGAGTCTATTCCTGCGTTTACGCGCACACTTTGTCCATAGTTCATGTTTAATCTGGCTTGTGCAGATAGTAAGCCGTGAGAGTAATCGGGATAAACGCTACCCGTGGTATCCATGTATCCAGCAGCGGGATAATGTGAGTCGTTCCTGACGGCAAACCCCATTTTACCGGTCCATAAGGTGGCGTTTATGCCAATTTCTGCAATGTCTTTGTGGCGGTATTGTAACAGGAACGCGCCTGTACGGAAACGGTCGAAGGCTGGTCTCGCGAGCAAATCATTTTCGGTAATAAAACTGATTTTATTTAGTTGAAGGGCAATGATTCCGGTTTGTTGAGTGGTTCGTATTTTGTTCCAGTAAGCATTAAACGCATAAGCAATGGCGTATTTTTTACCGGTGTGATTGGCGGTTATTCCGGGAAAGGGATTCGCAAACGGGTCTTTTGACCCAAAGCCATACACAATGCCGATAGAAGTAACCGCCTCGGTGTACATAAGATGAGGACCAAGGTTTTTGGCATTAATATATACGCGTGCTTCGGTATTGATTTGCCATGAGTCACTTATGAAAAACGGGATAAGTGATATTCCCAGACGTTGAAAGTGAGAGCCTAATGCAAAATGAGCCCCGATATGTAAACCAAATTTTCCGGAAGAAAAAATAGCGTCTTGTTGCGCTTTTAGGTTAACGTTAAACAGGTATAGAAAACAAATACCTATCCGGAAATTATGGCGCATATGCCCGGATAGTCTCAAATAATTGGGTGTCGGTTAATCCCATGCCATTTATGGGGATATGTGCTTGTTTGTAATAAGGTTCCCGATCCTGAAGCATACGGTGAATGTACAAATTTAAAGCCTCGGGACTCAGTCCTTTAATAAGCGGGCGTTTGGTGTTGGATTTGCGCAAACGGTTAAATAAATCGTTAGCGCTTAAAACAATGTACACTAAAATACCGCTTTGCTTTACAATGTCCAGATTGATATTGGAGCAAACGGTGCCTCCACCTAAAGCGATGATACAAGGCTGTTTTAGTTTTACAACTTCAAACAGATAACGCGTTTCCAAAAGCCGGAATGCTTTTTCGCCTTGTTCTTTAAACAACTCGGTAATGCTTTTTTCCGCTTTGGTTTCGATGTACTTATCCAGGTCAATAAACTGACGGTTCATACGCTTAGCCAGTTGCCTGCCAAGCGTGCTTTTGCCTGAACCCATGAAGCCGCATAAAAAGATGTGTTGATTTTTATAGTTCATGTTTTTTGGATTTTGCAAATTCTTTCGCAAAGTAGGTGAGGATAACAGAGGCGCCTGCCCGTTTGATACTCATCAGGATTTCATCACGCACCTTGTCACCATCAATCCAGCCTTTTGCCGCCGCTGCTTTAACCATAGCGTATTCGCCACTAACGTTATACGCGGCAATGGGAAGTGTGCTGTGATCGTTTAATAACCGAATAACATCGAGGTAACTTAATGCCGGCTTTACCATTAAAAAATCGGCGCCTTCCAAGGTATCCAGTTCCGCTTCAATAAGGGCTTCCCTGCTGTTAGCGGGATTCATCTGATATGTTTTTTTGTCTCCGAATTTCGGAGCGCTGTCCAACGCGTCGCGAAACGGTCCGTAAAACGCGCTGGCGTATTTAGCGGTATAGCTCATAATGGAAACGTTAGTGAATCCGTTTTTGTCTAATGCTTCGCGTATAAAGCCAACCCGCCCGTCCATCATATCACTGGGGCCAATAATATCGGCGCCTGCTTCGGCTTGTACCAGGGCCATTTTTGCTAAAATATCGAGGGTCTCGTCATTTACAATTTCTCCGTTTTTAACAAGGCCGTCGTGCCCGTCGCTACTGTAAGGATCCATAGCCACATCGGTCATTATTACCGCTTCGGGAAAGGTTTTCTTTATTAAACGGATGGTGGATGGGTAAAGCCCTTTTTTGTTAAGACTTTCGGTTGCCTTTTTGTCTTTTAACTTGTCGTTTAAACTGGGGAAAAGACAAAAACTTTTTATTCCTAAATTAAGAGAAGTCTCTATTTCTTTCAGTAACAAATCAGCGCTCAGGCGATAAATGCCCGGCATAGAGGCCACTTCGTTTTGTTTGTTTTTGCCTTCAATGAGGAATAAGGGATAGATCAGATTGTTAACACTAACCTGATTTTCCTGAACCATGTTGCGGATGGCGGCACTTTTTCTGTTTCTTCGCGGGCGTTGTAACATCATGTTTAATTTTTAATCGTTAACCGGAACGGGATTAATAGGTGTAAATGCTACACCAAGAATGGCCTGAACCAATCCTAAATCGTCGAAGCGGGTGGGCTTAGTGCAATTCTTTATTTTTAAACGGTTTAATGAGGTTGCAGTAGCATCGCCCATTGCAATTACTTTTTGATGCGGGAGCAGTTTGTTTTTTTCAAAGTAGGCTTCGGCATTGCTTGGGCTGGTGAATACCAATACCTGACAATCGGAACTAACTTCTACACTATGTTTTACCGTATAATACACATTGAGGTTAATGGCGTTGTCGCGTTTGGGCATTTGCCATTGTATGCTTTGCAGACTATCTTTGGCTATGGGAAACAGTACTTTTGCGCTGCCTACTTTAGCGGCAAATTGTTTCCCTACGAGTTTCGTATCGGTACTGGCGCCTATAAAGTCGGCACGGTAACCGAAGCTTCTTAATTCCTGAGAGGTACCTGAACCAATACAACCGAATTTTACATTTTCAAGTTTTGGTTTTTGGTTAAGGAAATACCTTACAGCGTGTTTACTGCTGAAGAAAATCCATTCTGTTTTGGGTAACTCTCTTATTTTAATTTCTTTGAATTCGATGAGGCTTTTTCCTTCAATGGTAAAGCCCAGATCGGTTAAGGTGCGGTAGAGGTAATTGCTTTTATCGTATTCGCGACTGATAAATACTTTTTGCGCTTTCATCTGTTGCAGATGATCTACAATTTTATCGGCAAAGTCTTCGGTATTAGTGGTTTGAAAATACAGTTGCTTGGGTGTTTTATCCCAGGCGGGTGCCCAGTTTACCCATGCTTTAAAACGCAGGCGATCATCGTCGTCATGTTCAGTATCAACATAAGCGCCTAATGGTGAATGGCAGCCACCATCCAGCAAACTCAGAATACGACGTTCTATGTTGATGCGAATCAGTACATCAAAATCACTGATTTTATCAATGGCGGCCATGGTATCATCGTCATCGTCGCGCGTTTGCCAGGCCAGTACGCCTTGCGCGGGAGCGGGGACAAATTCTTCAGGGTCGAGGGTAAGGCAGTGCAGATCGTCGAGGTCTAACTCTAGTCTTACAATGCCCGCCGCTGCCAGCAAAATAGCGTCAAATTCCCCGTCTCTTAATTTTTTGATGCGGGTAGGTACGTTGCCTCTCATGTCTTTAAGTGTAACATCGGGACGGAACGTTTTTAACTGACATTTACGGCGCGCCGATGAGGTGCCTACTACAGCGCCTTCTTTTAGCTGCCATTTTTGTTTGTCATCCAGACTATCTTTACGTATCAGCAGCACGTCGCTGGGATCTGCCCGTTTCGATACACCGACAATGATAAGCCCAAACGGCATTTCGGTTGGAAGATCTTTGTGAGAATGCACCGCGAGGTCTATTTCTTTTTTTAGCAATGCTTCTTCCAGTTCTTTGGTGAAAAAACCTTTTCCTTCCAGTTTTTCGAAACTGGTATTCCATTGTTGCGATTTATCGCCGGAGGTTTCAATGATTTTAATGGTAACAGTATAACCTTCCTCTTCTAATAAGGTTTTTGTGTAATTGGCCTGCCAAAGCGCCAGATCGCTGCCCCGGGTTCCTATTGTAATCGTTTTTTTCAAAATATTTAAGTTATAATGCGGGTTCTACATTACAATCCAAAAGTTCCGTATGTTATAGCTTCATACGGCCGTTTCTTACTTTTGGTTCGAAAATGAAGTGGTGGTGAGGCCATTTATTTTCAATAAGTAAAAGTACTGAATTTTGTACTCTGATGCGATGCCCTCCTTATTTTTTATTCATTTATTTTTTGCTAAAATTTCTAAATGCAGTAACGGAAAATGCTGTATTGCAGACTCTGTTTTTGTTAAATTAAAAGGTGAAAAATGGGAGGTAATTGACAATAGCTATTGGATGCGGATAGCTGTTATTTTTCATCCTGATTGAGCAAAACATTTTTTGCTGTTTTCATAGCAATAGCGTTATATTTTTTTTCTACATACGCCAAAACTTTATTTAGTACGGCTTTACTGTTTTCATCTAGCGCACCAATATCTTTGGCAAACACTTCGTTACAGGCCAGCTCGTGTATGGCTTTTACCTGACGGGGAATTTCGCCGAAAGCGAGTTCGATTTTCCGTTCTTTATGTAACCATTTGAATTCTTCTGTTTTAGAATCAATAATGGTTTCACAAGCCTGCACTTCTCCTTGCCGTCGTTGCAAGTTGGCTTCTGCTAATTGTTTAAGCGCATTAAGGTCAATAAAATGGAGTGGGTAATTTGCAATCACTTCTGGTGCTGTATCAGACGGTAAGGCGAGATCCACCACTACTTTTTTCCCGGTTTCACCTGCCAAAAGCTGACGGTATATTTTTTCGGTAATAACAGAATTGTGTGAGCCGGTGCAGGTGATAATGACATCGAATCCGCTGGTGTATGTTTCAAGATCAGTTAAGGCATAGGCTTTGGCATTAAGAAACCCTGCCAGTTTTTGCGCATTGGCCAGTGTCCGGTTAAAAATACTGAGATTCGTAAACTGATGTTTGTGCAGGTAATTGGCCATGGCTGTATTGGTTTCGCCACTGCCAATCATTAAAATACGGGCATCGGGTTTAATGCCGTGCCCTCTGAGCTGCCGGTAGGCCAGCGAAACAATGGATACGGGATTTTTAGCAATATCGGTGTCGGTATAAACGGCTTTTGCTGTTTCAATGGTTTGTTTAATCAGCAGGCGAATGGTATCGCCGGTGAGTCCCATCATGTTACAAAAATCGTATGCTTTACGTACTTGTGTAATAATTTCACGTTCTCCAACCACTAAAGAATCGAGAGAGGCGGCTACCCTGAAAATATGTTTAACGGCTTCTTCCCCTTCGTACAACTCGGCTCCCTTGCAAAGAGTGCTGATGGTATTGCTGTCCTGTTTGGGATTAATAAAAAGAATAAGGTCTTTTAAAAAATCCTGTGATAGGTCTTGTTCGCACACTAAAATGAGTTCAACACGGTTACAGGTGCTTAAGAAACAAAGTTCCTGAATGTCGAAATTAATTTTAAGGGCACCTAGTGTTTCTGTTTGCTGATCTTCGCTCAGATGAAGACACCCGATGGTTTCGAGGGCTAGATTTTTATGCGTAAACGCTATGGTTTTAAGGTAAAGCAAAGTGGTACAAAATTAGTGATTAGCCTAAAGGTCTTTGTCATGTGATTGTCATAAATGGAACAGGCGTAAATTTTAGAATGATTCTTTATAAGTTAATCAGGCATTATGATGTGCGAATAACAATTTATGCGAATGGCAGAACGATTGAAGTGGCAGCCCCCGACAGGCGTTTGCGTGCATTCACGCCGGCGAGGAGGCGACCATAGAAGCCACCGCAGCGGCAGTGATGCTGCAAAGGCCGGAGGGGCTATAACGGAAAGCGTGTTTTTTTGACAGGGAATGCGGGCAGGAAAAACTGCCCCCTTGTTTATTGTTCTTTTAATCCCCGCCGCTAGTTTCAGGGTGTGGCAGGAGTTGAGTGTATTTAACATTACAAGATGCCCGCAATGTGATTGTGAGCTTGGCAGATACGCCAAAACGTGTATCTTTGCGTTGCGATGGAAAAACGAGTAAGAGTGCGCTTTGCGCCAAGTCCTACAGGAGGATTGCACATGGGGGGCGTTAGAACAGCCCTGTTCAATTATTTATTTGCTAAAAAGCATAATGGTGATTTTATATTACGGATTGAAGATACTGATCAGACCCGTTTTGTGGCGGGAGCAGAGCAGTATATTATTGACGCGTTAACCTGGTGTGGTATTGCCCCTAATGAGGGTGTAGGTTTTGGTGACGGGCCACATGCGCCTTACCGCCAGAGTGAGCGTAAAGCCACTGGTATTTATAAAAATTATGCCGACCGCCTGATAGCTTCAGGGCACGCTTATTACGCGTTTGATACCTCGGAGGAGCTGGAAGATATGCGTAAACGTTTGGAGGCGGCGAAGGTGGTGGCACCGCAATACAACGCGGTAACCCGCCAGAACATGCGGAACTCGCTGACCTTGCCGGAAGATGAGGTAAAACGATTGATAGAAAGTGGCGCGCCGTATGTGGTGCGGTTGAAGGTGCCGAGAAACGAAGAAATCCGTTTTCAGGATATTATCCGTGGGTGGGTAACGGTTAACTCTTCGCAGGTGGATGATAAAGTATTGTTGAAAAGTGACGGGATGCCGACTTACCATCTGGCGCATATTGTAGATGATATTGAAATGCAGATTAGTCACGCGGTACGCGGTGAAGAGTGGTTGCCCAGCGCACCGGCGCATATATTGATATACCGTTATCTGGGATTGGAAAACGACATGCCAAAGTTGGCGCATTTACCATTGATTCTGAATCCGGACGGGCATGGAAAAATATCGAAGCGGGAAGCGCGTTTCCCTGTATTTCCGTTAAGCTGGGAGGATCCGCGGGATCATGTGCCTTATGGTGGCTACCGCGAAGCGGGGTATTATCCGGAGGCGTTTGTTAATATACTGGCCTTGCTGGGCTGGAATCCCGGTGATAACAAGGAGATCATGAGTTTGGAGGAAATGGCAGCCTTGTTTGAGTTTGAGCGTGTGAGCAAGAGCGGAGCCAAGTTTGATCCGGAGAAAGCAAAATGGTTTAATCAGCAATACCTTAAGTCGAAAACGGATGGCGAGCTGGCAGAGAGTTTCCGCCCATTGCTGAAAGAAAAAGGCTACGAGCCGGATGATGCATTTTTAAAAGAGTATTGCCGTTTGGTAAAAGAAAAAGTTCAGTTTGTAAACGATTTTTGGGCACAGGGGCGTTTTATATTTGAAGAGCCTGAAAAATTGGATGAGGCGGTATTAAACAAAAAATGGAAAGATACCAGTGCGGCTACGTTTACGCTGGTGTTGAATAAATTTAAAGAATTAACAACATGGGATATCCCTTCGGTTACGGCTTGTTTTCACGAAGCGGAGGCCGTTAACGGTGGTAAAATAGACATGCAGTTGTTGCGTGTATTGGTTACCGGCGCATCGGGAGGCCCTCAGTTGTTTGATACAATTGCCCTGATGGGGAAGGAAAAAGTGGTAGCGCGTTTGGAGAAGGGGTTGAAGTGGGTAGTGGCTAATATTGAGAAAAAATAAACACTTTGACATTTTGGCACAACTCGTTAAGATATACGTGAGAATAGCTGAAGCTATACGAACTTTCGGGAAATCAGCTTTTTACCCTAAAGTATTAAAGACTGCAAAATGGCTGGTGCTTGTCTTTATAGCTACCATGTTGTTTCACAGAACATTTACAGCTTTTAACGATGCGTATATAGAAGGCGATGGCTTCGAGTATGTATTAATGACGGAGGCGATGTTAAATCATGGTACTCCGGATTTAAGAATGGAAGATTTACAGACGTTTAAAGCCGAAGTAAGTAAACATTTGATGTGGGATACTTTCCCAAAGCGGAGCATGATTGAAAACTATGAGCGTGTAAATTACAGAGGAGCTCCATTTAAAACAGAAGTATATGGTTTTTTTACAGCCAAAAATGATAAGTATTACTGTTACCATTTTGTAACCTATTCAATTTTCAACATCCCTGCCGGATGGTTCTGTAGAGCATTTGCTATTTTGCCTACGCTTGCTTTTCCCTTGACTAATTCGATTTGCATTATATTGGTTTCGGCTTTGTTTTTGTTTTACTTCAGTGATAAATTTTACATTTCTGTTGGAGCAGCGCTGTGTTATGTATATGGTTCAAATTACTGGTATCTGGGATGGGAACATACCGAGATTTTCACCACCAGTTTAGTAGCTGCAGGCTTAATTTTTTTGTTAAAAAAGCGTGACTTTCTGAGTGTTTTATGCGTGGCTTTAGCGGCTACTCAAAATCAACCGCTAATAATACTTCTGGCTTTTTTGGGTTTATGGATATGGTGGCAGCGTTACCGTTTTAATCTTAAAAGTGGTGCTGTTATAGCCTTGATAGCCTCGATAGCCCTTTTGCCGCAGCTCTTTTACTTGTATCATTACAATACTACTAATCTGATCAAGGATCTCGGGTTTTTACATAAACGGTATGTAACAGCAAACAGATTGTTTGGATATTATTTTGATCTTAATCAGGGCCTTATACTGGCATTACCGTTGCTGTTAATGGTATATCTTATTTTTTACCTGATTTATTTCCGAAGAGACATAAAGGAAAGATCATTTGCCTTATTTATCCCTTTAGTGTGTTTAATTATAGGCTTGATTGTGATAAGTATGGGAAATTGGAACGGCGGAGCCGCCATAGTACATCGTTATACAACCTGGCTTGGAGCGATGGTTTTGATTTATGTCTTTGTGTATTTGCAACGTCTGAGAGTGGCTTATGGTGTATTTATAGCTGCTGCTTTTGTTTTTACACAAGTAAAAGTTTGTAATTACTTTCAGAAGATAAATGTGTATGACTGGCAACAGGAAAGTCATAATGATATAGCCAGATGGGTGCTTGAAAATCACCCGGATTGGTATAATCCGGATCCTACCATTTTTTCAGTAAGAACAGAACATCAGTTTGATTTATTGAAATATACAGGGGTGATAGTGTATTGTGATATAAACGATGTTATAAAGAAGGTTATGTTCAATAAAAAGAACTTGAAAGAGCTTTTAAAATTTGGTAATTTTTCTAAAGAGGAATTAAAGGCACGTAAGTTTAATTACAATTGGGGATACTTAAAAGAAGAAGAGTTAAAAAGAATTATTTATCCAGAGGAACTGCTGAAGATTAAGAGAGAAACTCAAATAGCTATTTTTTCAAGTAAAATATTACAGAATAAAGCCTGGCACGATGATATAATCAAGAAAGCCAGAGACAGGAACATAACACCGGAAGAAATGCTTAGGATTGATGCTGAATTTGTAATTGATGAGGCGGAAAGGCAAGAGCGCGAACGTTTGAGTAAGGAGAATGACTGATTTTATAAAATTAATTAGGGTCTATCAGTACACAAAGAATTTATTTGTGTTTGCTCCTCTGTTTTTTGCAGGGCAGCTTTTGCATTCAGAAAAGCTTATACAGGCAGCGTTTGCTTTTGGTTGTTTTTGTCTGGTGTCGAGTAGTATCTACATTATTAATGATTATGTGGATATAGATTCGGATAGATTACATCCTGTAAAACAAAATCGCCCTCTTGCATCAGGAAGAGTAAACAAAGTTTTGGCTTTAGTTGTAGCAATGGTATTTGTGTTACTTGGTAGTGGCTTGTCTTACTGGTTTAATACCCATCTGTTTTATGTATTATCTGGATATTTTGTACTGAATATTTTTTATTGTTTTTATGGAAAGCGTATTCCGTTGATAGATGTTTTTATAATTTCGACAGGATTTGTTTTAAGAGTAGTGGCAGGTGGCGAGGTATCGGGTATTGTGTTATCGCATTGGTTGATCATTCTTACGTTTCTTCTGGCGCTATTTATCGCTTTTGCAAAGCGTCGTGACGATATGCTGAAAGAAGAAGAAACGGGAGTTAAAATACGTAATTCGGTGTCTGGGTACAATATGGAGTTTATGACCGCCGTGTCAAGTATTCTTAATGCAGTATTAATAGTGTGTTACATTATGTATGTTACATCGGCCGAAGTTATTGCGAGATTTAATAATAAACCGGTTTATCTTTCCATGGTTTTTGTATTACTCGGATTATTCAGGTATTTGCAAATTACAATGGTGGAAAAAAACAGTGGGTCACCGAGTAAACTTGTACTTAAGGATCGGTTTTTGCAAGTTTGTATTGTGTTATGGGGGCTCTTCTTTCTGGTATTAATTTATTTTAAAGACAAAGGATGACAAATTCTGAAATTATAAAATTTCTGACTTCTACTACCGTAAATGCAGGTTTTGTGGACAAGCTAAAGATTAAATACCGGCCGGTTATTTGCCCTTTTGATGATTTAATGGCTTATGCTAAAGATACCAAGAGTGTATTTGATGTAGGGTGTGGGTCGGGACAATTTTGTGCTTTAGTAGCTAATTTTACAGGAGTAAATACGATCAAGGGAATCGAAATAAATGAACGATTGGTTAATAATGCGAATCAGGTTAACCAACGGTTTTCGGGAACAAAAAACATAAAATTTGCTGTATTCGATGGGAATACCATTCCAGACGATATTGTTGAGTATGATCTGATTTACATGATAGATGTATATCATCACATCCCCCAATCGGTTCAAAAGCCATTTATGAAGCAGCTTTTTGATAAGATGAAGCCAGGAGCCCGCCTCATGTTTAAAGATATAGATGCCGGATCACCATTAGTGATTTGTAACAAGTTACACGACCTGGTTTTCGCTAAAGAGATTGGTAAAGAAATTAGCTTTAAGGCAGCAAAGTCTCTTTTAACAGAAGTTGGGTTTAAGATAGTGGAGGAATATAAAAAGACCGTTTTTGTTTACCCTCATTATTTTATTTTAGCCGTTAAATGAGCTTGAACAAATTAATTCTGCTTGACTTTGACGGTACGATTACAACAAAGGATACATTTCCTTTGTTTGTTAAATTTGATAAAGGAAATATTGTTTTTTGCACCACATTCTTGTGGTTTTCTCCATTAATTGTTTTGTATAAACTTGGTTTCTATGAAGGGGGTAAAATTAAGCAGAAAATATTAAGTGCACTTTACAAGGGGTGTTCTGAAAGGGAGTTATCAGAGAAGGGATATGCATTTGTAGATTTTCTTTTCGATAAGGGAATTATTAAGCCAGAGTTTATACGTTTAATAGAAGATGCAGGTAAGACAGAAACGAATGTTGTTGTGGTTTCAGCATCGCCCGATATGTGGATAAAACCATTTGCTGACAAGTATAATATAGTTTACCTGTGTACAGAACTGGAGTATAATGGGGGGCGTTTTTCAGGTAGATTTTCTTCCAAAAATTGCGTTGGATTTGAAAAAGTAAATCGGATTAAGAATAGATTTAATTTGAAAGATTACACGGAAATAGTGGCTTATGGTAACAGTAAGGACGATGAGCAGATGTTTAGGATTGCTGGTAAATTTTATAAAGTTTAAATCATTTCTAATGATCATTTAAAAAGGCCCTGAATTTTGATTCAGGGCCTTTTTTGTTAGTAAAGTTACCTTGTGTAATTTAATACCCGAAAATTTCCTGTAAGCTCAGTTGTTTAACCGGGCCTAGTTTTTCAAGAACTTTCATATTCAAAAGATCCTTTTTACCTAATACCGTTGTGGTAACTGGTTTTCCTTTAATATATTGTTCGTGAAATTTCTGAAGGTCTTCAAATGTGAATGTTTGTCCTTTTTCAAAAATATCTTTACGGATGTCCGTGGTTAAGCCAAATTTTAAAGCGTTTTCGTAATCAAATAAAATCTGTGATTTGTTGATGCGTTCAGCGCGAATGTCCTGAATAAGGCTTTCTTTAGCTGAATTAAACGATCCTTCCGCTTTTGGCATATTGTTAACCAGATTTTTTACACCATTAATAGCTTCTTCCAGTTTATCGGCCTGAGATCCGATAAAGTTAGAGTTGGTATAGGTTTTACCAGGTTCTCTTGGCGCGGTATAAGCACCTCCGGTCGAATAGGCCAGCGCTTTTGATTCACGTAAATCCTGAAACATGATGCTGCTCATGCCACCACCAAAATAGTTATTGTAAAGCGTAATAATTGGCACCAGATTCTTATCGTAAACATGGCCGGTACTCATCATGTTGATTTCAACCTGTTTCATGTCGTAATCTGCCATAAACACCGCGTTTTCAAGCGGTTTTTCCGCAAAATTATAAGCCGCCGGGAGAGGGTTTAATTTAGCAGGAACCGTATGGTAAGAGTTTAAACTGAACTTAACGTCGTCCAGACTTAAGGGGCCATAATACAGTATTTTGTGCTCAAAGCTGTTTAGTAATTTTATTTTGTAGGTAATATCATCCACGCTTACTTTGTTTAACTCTTCGTTAGAAGCTTTGTAGGTAAACGGATTTACCGGACCAAAGCGGGCATAATAATTTAAACCGCGGTTGATAAGGCGCTTGTTCAGTTTGTCATCTTCGCGGCGTTTTAAAATGTCGCTTACCAGATTTTTTAAAACAGCCTGATCTACAACGGGCTCATTCAATACTTTTTCAAAGAGGCGAACAGCTTTATCAAAGTTGTCGCTTAAGCCGGTTAACATGACCCAGGTATTGTCCAGATCGTTGAATACGCTGAAACTGCATCCTAATTTATAAAGCTCTTGTTGTACTTCCGCTGCACTCATGTCTTTTGTACCCAGATAAGGAATGTACTCGATGGCAACCGGTAAAATTTTATCGTGTTTGGTGCCCATATCGAATTTATAATACAGCTCAAATATCTTGTTCTCGGTGTTCTGATTGTAGATAACCGGAACATTCGATTTTATAGTAGATTTAATGATGTCTTTGTCGTAGTCAATAAATTTAGGAGTAAGTGGTTGAGCTTGTGCATCAGCAACACTTTTCAGGAAAGGCGACTGATTGTCGCGATCTACCTCAACGGGTGTTATGGTGGGCTTTTCTACTTTTTGAACATTTTTATCTTCACCTACACGTTTATATACTACTACATAGTTGTTCTCGTTAAAATTCTTGTTGGCAAAATCCACTAATTCCTGCTTGGTGATTTTAGAGATGCGTTCAATAGCATCGGTTTGTTGCTGCCATTTAATCTGGTTAATGAACGCGTCCAGCATAATACCGCCACGGGCACGATTGTCTTCCAGTTCTTTTGTTTTGTTCAGTTTCATGTCGGTAATAACTGCTTGTAATAACCATTCATCAAACTGCCCTTTTTTAATTTTATCAATTTCACCAATAATCAGTTTTTCTACTTCTTCCAGACTTTGCCCTTCTTTAGGGTCGCCTCCCATAGTGAAAAATGTATAATCTTTTAACACATAAACACCACCATTGGAAGTAAGCACTTTTTGAGCCTGATTAAGGTTAATGTCCATTAATCCGGCCTTACCATTATAAAGAATGGCGGCCATTAAAGTAGCCAGTTCCGATTCACGTGTGCCAGCCCCACCGAAGCGCCAAGCCATACCCACAGTAGCTGCATCCGGTCCTATCACTTCTTTTACTACTTTTTGAGTGATTGGATCTTCTTTTTGAAATTTGTATTCTTCAACTGGTTTAGCCTGAAAACCTCCAAAGTTTTTCTCAATATCAACAATCACTTTGTCCGGATCAAAGTCGCCACTCATAATGATGGCCATGTTGTTGGGAACGTAGTATTTATTATAATACTTATTAATCTCCTTCATGGACGGATTTTTCAGATGTTCAATAGTACCAATAGTGGTTTGCGTACCGTAGGTGTGTTTTTTAAACAGACCGGAAAACGCGGCTTCAAACATTTTGTTCTGATCGTTATCTAATCCACGGTTTTTTTCTTCATAAACTGCTTCCAGTTCTGTATGAAACAAACGTAATACGGGCTTACGGAAACGTTCCGCTTCAATTTTTAACCAGGTATCAATCTGATTGGAAGGGATATCGTTTACATAAACGGTTTGATCAAAGGAGGTAAAGGCATTAGTACCTTGTGCTCCAATAATTCCTGTCATTTTATCGTATTCGTTGGCAATGGCATATTTGGCAGCCACTCCGCTGATACTATCAATCTGGTGGTATATTTTTTTACGTTGAGCGTCATCTTTGGTGCCGCGGTAAACCTCGTAAAGATTTTCGATTTTTTTGATTTCGGCATTTTCTTTCGCAAAATCTTTGGTGCCGTATTTATCTGTTCCTTTAAATACCATGTGTTCCAGATAATGGGCCAAACCAGTAGCATTCGCCGGATCATTTTTACTACCTGCTCTCACAGCAATATAGGTTTGAATACGTGGTGCATTTTTGTAAACGGACAGATAAACTTTCATCCCGTTTTTAAGGGTGTAAATCCGCGTTTTCATTGGGTCGTTTAATGCGTACTCATAATTCAGAGTAGTTTTTTTTGGCCCATCAAGGGCTTTTTGCCCTTGCCCTTTTGGAGCTTTGTTCTGGGCGCCCAGGCTTAACGTTGCCAGTAAGGCGGCACTGATAAAGAAATGTTTCATTCGTTTTTTTATTTAATAATCTATTTCGAGGTCAAATCGTTTTTTTAATTCCAGCAACGCAGGGTATTTTTCGGCCAGTTGTTTAAACTTGTCCGATGGCTTAAAGGCTTTTACCGTTGCTTCCGCTTCAGATAGTTTAACCGTTAAAGTTAAGGTATTATTCTGAATGGTTTTCCGGATCTCATCCAAAAAATCCTGTTTAACAGTTTGCAGTTTTTCGTTCTGCGCTTCGTTTATTATAGTCAGTATCAGTTCTGATTCGTTTTGCAGGTCTATGCCACAGGTGGTAAGTGTAACGTGTAACATGCGGTTGCCCAACTGAAGTTGATCAGCGGCATATTTGGCAATGGCGTTTTTTAATTCATTAATACCAAACGGAATATTCTGATAGCTATTTTCGGCTTTTTCCTGTTGTTGAGGAGTCGGTGTTCCCTGACCATTGCCAGCACCATTCCGGGCTTCCGCCAAACTGAACTGTGATTTGATTTTTAACTGATCGAATGGAATGACAGGCTTTTCAGCCACTTTTACCACGGGATCCTGCAACACCTGAGCACGACCCGTATTCTGAACCGTTGGCTCTGTTCCGGATTCGGAATTTACGGATTCATCTTTTTTTTTTCCGCATCAGCCGATGCGGTAAGGTATGTCATTTGCATAAGGGCCATTTCGACCAGCAAACGCTGATTTTTGGCACTTTTAAAGTTGACGTCGGTTTTACTGATGAGGGCCAGTGATTTTAACAGGAATTGTAAAGTGCATTGTTGCGCCTGCTGAGAGTACCTCTGTTTTAACGCGTCACTAATTTCTAAAAGCGCTACAGTTTGCGGATCTTTACTGACTAAAATATTACGCAGATGTTCTCCTAGGCCAATAATAAAATTATGCGCGTCAAATCCTTTTTTAAGGATGTCATCAAAAATAAGCATGATTTCCGGTAAGGCCTGACGAAGAAACGCGTCCGTAATCCGGAAATAGTAATCGTAATCCAGTACATGCAGGTTTTCTACAACCTGTTTATAGGTAAGGTGGTTGCCGGTAAAGGCCACCATTTGATCGAAAATAGAGCAGGCATCACGTAAGCCACCGTCTGCTTTTTGGGCTATAACATGCAAAGCTTCCGGTTCAAAACTAACGCCTTCGTTATTGGCCATATAGGCTAAATGTCCGCTGATATCTTCGGTTTTAATCCGGTTAAAATTAAATACCTGACAGCGGGAAAGAATAGTAGGGATAATTTTGTGTTTTTCTGTAGTAGCCAGAATAAATTTGGCATGCCTGGGTGGTTCTTCGAGTGTTTTCAGAAACGCGTTAAACGCGGCTGTACTCAGCATGTGTACCTCATCAATGATATACACTTTATATTCACCAAGTTGCGGCGCAAAGCGAACCTGATCTACCAGGTTACGAATGTCTTCTACCGAGTTGTTACTGGCGGCATCAAGTTCGTAAACATTAAGTGACGCGCCTGAATTAAACGACAAGCAGGATTCGCACTGATCGCAAGCTTCTCCTTTATCACTAATGTTAAAGCAATTGATGGTTTTGGCAAAAATACGCGCACAAGTTGTTTTACCAACCCCTCTTGGCCCACAAAACAAGTAGGCTTGTGCCAATTGCCGGTTCATGATGGCATTTTTCAGTGTATTGGTAATGTGACTTTGGCCCACCACCGTGTTAAAGTGCTGGGGTCTGTACTTACGTGCCGATACAATGAAATTTTGCATAAGGGACTCTAAAAATACAATTATTAATTCGGTAAACGTAGGTGAAGGCCCGCAAAAAAAAGGTTAAATTATTAACGGTGTGTGAATAAACTAAGCCGCAAACCTTACTTTTATGGCATTGAAACGGTTTTTATTCAATATTCTGTTTATCCTGCCTGTTTTTTCCTCTCTCAGAGCGCAGGCCCCCTTTTGGACGGGTAAGGTAGTAGAAAGCGATAGTGTTACCATTATGCCTTATGTGTACATTATTAACAAATCAACCGGGAATGGGGCAATGAGTGATGAGGCCGGTAAGTTTGGCATATATGCAGAAGAGGACGATACCTTGATTTGTTCGTTTGTAGGACACAGTCGCTTACAGCTTCCGGTACGGAAATTAAAAGCGGATAAAAGCCACTTACTGATTGTTATGAGAACCCTGCCGGTAAAATTACAACCAGTGGTGGTGAGCGCTTTTAAACTAAAACCTTACGAGCGGGAGTACATGAACAAGATTATAGATGAATCAAAAATACGCCCGATTAACGCGTTTCAAAGCCCTATTACCGCTTTATATATGCAATTCAGTAAAGAAGGGCGGCAAATACGTAAACTGGCTAAAATATTTGAGGATTTGTTAATTGAAGAGCAGGTACTGAAGAAATTTAATCCTGAAATTTTACGGAAATTAACCGGGGATGACAGAATCAATTTTGATATATTCCGCCGTTATTGTTTTGAGGTCAGTAATGATTACATTTTAACCCATGATGGGGTGGAATTGTATAGTAAAATAATGGACTGTTACCGCCGTTGGAAGCAGGAAGGAAGGTAAACAGAGGCGGAAAGGATGCGTGAAAGGGTTAAATGACTGGTTTTAAGGCGTATTTATTGCCAAAAAACTTGCAGATTGTAAAAGATTTGCTACTTTTGTAGCCCTTTTTAAGGATTATGGGCAAAAAGGAATATATCATTCAGTTTTCCGGATTGTCTATCGGTAATCACGAATTTGAGTTCAAAATTACCGGTACGTTCTTTGAACAGTTTGAAGATAGTGAGATAGAACGGGCAGATATTGCCGTAAAAGCCACGCTGGTTAAACAAAACTACCTTATGCAGTTATTGTTTGACATAGAAGGAACGGTGGGTATAGCCTGTGACCGTTGTTTAAAAGATTTCGACTTTCCGGTGGAAATGACCGAAAAGCTGGTTGTTAAACATGGTAACCCCGATGAAAGTAACGATGAAATTCTGGTAATACCGGAGGGCGCATCCGAAATCCAGTTATCTCAGTATCTTTACGAATATATTATGGTGTCTATTCCGGCAAGGCGTGTGCCTTGTGAAATAGATGAAGAGCAATTTAAGTGTGATACAGAAACACTGCAACGGCTTAACCAGATCAGCACCTCTGAAGAACGTTCGGATGAGGAGCTAAACCCATTGTGGGTACAATTAAATAAATTAAAGGATAATAAAAATTAAAAAACAGAAGTCATGCCAAATCCCAAACGAAAACTATCGCGTTCAAGAAGAGATTCACGTCGTGCTACCTACAAAGCACCTCATATGACCATCTCTAAAGATTCAACTACCGGCGAAGCACATTTAATGCACCGTGCACACTGGTTTGAAGGCAAACTCTACTACAAAGGAAAAGTAGTAATGGAAAAAGCTAACGCTTAATCTCACTTTTAGGAAAGAATAGCCGGTGTTTACTAAACATCGGTTTTTTTATAAAATTGTACTTTATCGTAATCAGATCATTTATTTTGAACCGGTAGAGTGTACCGTTACAATTCGGAAGAATGTAACACGTTCGGGATGTAGCACAGTTGGTAGTGTACCAGTATGGGGTGCTGGGGGTCGCCTGTTCGAGTCAGGTCATCCCGACAAAAAAGCCGTGAATTTTAAATTCACGGCTTTTTAATTATAAATGTAAAGGAAGAAAGCGCTTGCTATCTTATCATCAGGAATCAGATGACTTTACAGTTGCCTTTTTTACCAGCCAGTTTTTATCAATTAATTTATTATAAGGGTCAACCACCAGCATTTCGGGTTTCCTTCCCAGTTTTAAAGAAAAATGGTTAGTACCTTTTTTCATTTTTAATTTTTCAAGGAAAATTTCTTTGCCTTTGGCATTGTAAATGCCAATTTCCACATAATCGTTTACTGCCACTTCTTTTTCATTTCCGGCACTATCGTATTCGTATTTATGAATGTCTGTATCAAAATTCACAATGTATTCCAGATCATCCGTTTTCCTGTAAGAGGCTTTGAGTGCTTCATTTTTGTAAACAGTAATCGCCTTAAACCAATCGTGAATAATGTACTTCAAAGAATCAGGTGTTACGTTTTCAAATTCTCTGATCAGTTCTCCGGAAGTAGGATAGGGGGCATTTTTAAACGCGTATTTCTCTGTAAAACGACGGAGTACAGTATTAACGGTTTCTTCGCCTATGTAATCCTGAAGCGCATACATAACAACAGAACCTTTTCTGTAAAATACAGATTGTTCGTCGGGGGCTACATTCATTAGTGTGTTTTCTGTGTGAATGCCACCACTTCTTGCCATCAGGTATTGAAAACTTTCGTAGTTCAGGAATTTTCGCATTTTTTGAGGACCATAATGTTGTTTCATTACCATTAAAGCCGAATACTGACTAAGAGTTTCTACAATAAAAGATGCTCCTTCCACATTGGCGGGACACACCTGATGCGCCCACCACTGATGCGCTACCTCATGAGCCGTTACATAAAAAGGATAATCAATAGTAACCTCTTCGTCCATAACAGAGGTGCTGTCAATGTTTACATTTCGTAAGTCGGCCAGAAATCCAATGTCTTCGCTAAAGGGGATGCAACCCGAAAACGACTGGGCAAACGTGGCGAACCGTGGGAATTCAGTGATGTGTAAAGAAGGATATTGGAAAGATGAAAAATGAGAGTGGTAATAGTTAAGCGCTTCTTTCATGCCGTTAAGCATATTGCTAAGGTTATACTTGTGTTCCGGATGGTAATATATTCCTATGTCGGCGCTTACAGTTGAACTATCGGGGCTATTCCACTGTTCTTCAACCACCTGGTAATTTCCGCTTAGTATGGCATAAAAATTATTTATGGGGCGTTTACTTTCGAACTGGAAGTACTGGCGGTTGTGACTGGTCCAGTTTCTGATGAGTTTTCCTGGAGCCATAATACGTTGGCCTTTACAGGTGCCGGCAATAATGTTAAGATGAACCAGTGACTGCTGATTAAGCATGTTTACAGATAAACCTTCTTTATCATTCATAGATTTAGCGAATCGTTTCTTCTCCGGTAAGCCATACTTACGACGGCTCTTGTTAGAAGTAAGTTCATGGTTTTCGTTATAGCCGATACCCGGGAAAAGATCGCTGTTAATAAAGGTGCCGTTTGGTAAAATAAGCGATTCAATACCATTGTTGCCAAATCCTTTGCTGGTTTTAAATAACTTAAAATGCAGTTGAACGGAATCTCCGGGCGCCAACGCGTGGTTTAGTCCTAATACCTGAAAATCCTCATCCGCTAATAACCTTTTGTTTGGGGTGTTCAGCCAGATGGAATCCGTGGCGCCGGGGTCTATGCATATCTGTGAAATGGATTGTGACGAACGGTTTTTTAACCAGCAGGAACCGTTTATCAGCAAGGACCCGTTTTCGGGGTAAAGGTCGGCATACACATTTACAGAAACAGGAACCGGTTGGGCTAGTGGTTTGTACGCCGCGTATTTTTTTTCATAGTTTATCATTTGTTGTTCTGTTTCCTGAATGGTTTTGTAGTCATTGAGAAAATGAATGTTGTAAAAAATATAACCACCGGAAAGTATGACAATGCCGGTAAGTGTGCCAATCAGCAAACGGAATTTCAGGGATTTGAAGCGTTCTTTTAAATAACCTAGTCTCACCTTCATGCTTAAATCGGCATTAGCAGGGTACAAACTAACGGAAAGTAAAACGAGTGCTGTTACAAACGAAAACCAGTAGAAACGGAATAGTATGTACACAGGAATATCGTAGCCAAATTGACTGAGATCGCTGTACGAAATGTCAGAGAAAGAGTTGAAACGGAAGGTCTTATCTTCAAACAACGCATCAAGTACTAGTACATTCAGTAAATAGTAAATTATCATAATGAAATAACCGATGAACTTATTTTTAACACTGTTTTGGATCGTAAATGCCAGCAGTAGTGCAATCAACTGATTTACAAAACCAAAACCAAGACATAGTTTTAAGTAAAGCGAAAATTCATAACGTTCGTAACCCGTAGCGTGTTGAACCAATAGTCCTGTGGCAATGAGTAAAAGATGGAAAACAAAAACTACAAATCCTAAAGCCAACAGTTTACTGCTGAATTTTAAACCTGACGAAACGGGCAGCGTATCGTTTAGTTGCCAGGTTTTTGTGTTGCGGTCTCTCCATACCATTTCGCCCGAAAAGAGGGTAATCAGAGCAAACAAGAATAACCGTGTAGCAGCTATAAATACCTCGCACACATGGTACGTTATGGGATAGATTTTAGTATCGTAAATTTTACCAATACCCATAGCGCTTGCTATTACAATACCTATGCCGATTAAGAGTATAATATTAAAGTAGCGGTTTGTGAGTAGCAGTTGAATTTCGGTTCGGATCAGGAAGAAAAGTTTTTTCAAATTGTCGGCAAAAGTATAACCAATATAAACTGATCTTAGAGAAGGTGAGATGTTGTGAGGTTTGTTTGCTGAATCTGGAGTTGTAAACGCTTTTTTCGTTCGCAACCGTTTAAAACCAACCTGCAAAAAATTAAAACGTGTATAGGTTAATAAGAGGCTTACACATCCAATGCCGCACCATAGCATGCGGTTGAGAAGAATACCCTTATCGATGATATAGAGAGTGTTTAATTGCGATTCGGTTAATCCTATTTTAGAATTACCTCTGGCTACAATGCCAAATGGGTCTAATAATCCGGCCAGCCAGGTTAATTCTATTTTTTTATTGAGTTGTATGGCAGCGTAGTACAATCCAAAAAGAAGAATCAGGCCCATCCAAACGGAAAAGTAATTCCTGAGCCGGAAACTAAGTGAAAACAGCATGGCAGAAACAAAAAATACATTCGGGAGAATAATGATAAGAAACGGATAGAGGTAGTTAAAGATATTAAAAGGGCCAAATTGCGAAGCATCGAGATAAGGCATGAAACTCCCGACCATTAATCCTGAAACAAAACAAAGAAACAAAAATGCAGCGTTTATCAGGAGAGCCATTATCCTTCCACCCAGATAGTTTGATTTTGTTACCGGAAGGCTATAGTGAACAGGAATGGTGTTGTAGTCCAGGTCTTTCAGAGCAGATTTGCCTGAAAAGATGGCCAGCATAGCGGCACCAATAAGATTCAAAAAGGAAAATTGTATGGCGAGCATGTTGGCAGAATTTAACTTCACATTCTCTCCGGCAATCATGATTTTGATAAAGTCGAAAGCACCGCCAAAAATATTAACAATTAAAAAGGAGAGTGTAAAGGCGATGATGCCGTATAGCCATATCTTGTCACTGAAAAACGAATGCCGTAAATCGTGTTTCGTTATAAATAGAGTAGTTTTCATGTTTCTGTTTTAATAATCAGTTAACTGTTTTACAAAGTGCTGTATTAGGTTTTAAACTCAGTTTACAGATGGAATTATTTTATGGTAGAGAAGTAAATATCCTGTAAGTTAGGAGAGGAGGCTTTAAAACCATTACCAGGATCTTTTTCAGAAATGACATGAATCAGGGGATTGCCACTTTGTAAATGTGAGTAAATAACATTGTACGTTTTTTTATAGTCCTCTAATTCGTTGGTGCCGATACGTTTCGTCCAGACAGTGCCTTCAAATTGTTCCATAAATGCAAGTGGCGAACCTGTAAGTAATAACCTGCCGTTCTGTATAATGGCCATATCATTACAAAGGTCACTTACATCATCAACAATATGTGTGCTGAGGATGACAATAATGTTGCTGCTGATTTCGCTAAGCAGATTGTTGAACCGGATCCGTTCCGCGGGATCCAGTCCAGCAGTTGGTTCATCTACAATAATTAATTTTGGACGGCCCAGCAAAGCTTGCGCAATGCCAAATCGCTGCCGCATACCGCCCGAATAAGTATCAACATTTTTATTCCGCGCCTCAAATAGGTTTACCTGTTGTAGCAGAGCATGCACGATTTCTTTCCGTTCCTTTTTATTCACAATTCCTTTAAGGTAGGCGTAATAATTTAGTAGTTGGTAAGCCGATTGATTGGGGTACACGCCGAATTCCTGAGGCAGGTAGCCGAGTAGTTTTTTTACGCTCATGGGATTACTTAATACATCCAGATCGTCCAGAAAAACAGAACCACTGTCTGCCTTTTGTAAAGTGGCGAGGGTTCGCATTAAACTCGATTTGCCGGCACCGTTTGGGCCTAAGAGCCCGAACATGCCGGTGTGGATGTCAAGCGAAATATCATCAAGCGCTTTTACACCATTAGCGTATGTTTTGCATAAATTTTTAATACTTAGTTTCATAGCGGGTAAAATGTAAAAGGGTTATTTTGCTGCTTTTTTCTTTAGTTCATCTATTGCTTCTTCGTTCAGGTCTTCCGCTTGTTCTTCCGTAATTTTTTTTGCTCCGACAGGCATTTCAAATAGTTTCTGATCCTGAGGTTTTAGTTCAATTTTGGTTGCTTTCCAACTTACTTTCGGAGAGGTGATTTCAAGAACCACTCCTTTCAGACTACCGGGTTCAGAAGGGTTTGCCGAAGTGTTAAGCTCCTGTGTAACCCACAATTCCATTGTTTCACCTTTATCACCTTTCTGGATAACTTTAAAGCAGTTGTAACCAAGTATCTTTTTCGAGGTTTTACTAAATTCGGCTTTAGTGGAGTTGTATTTGTTTTCGGTATAATAGATCTGTTTCCCGGAAGACAGAAACGAATAGTAAACTTGTTGCTTATTGTCGCAAAGCACATCATCACTCCCCGAAGATTGCATGTTGATAGAAACTTTGCTGTCTCCTTTTTCCGCGATCTCTCCCAGATTCTTTACTCTGAAAAAATCATTTTTCAGATAGATGGCTATTTTGCTTTTTGCAAACTCCGGGATCATGGCTTTGTAAATGAGTTGATCTTTACTGAGGTTGGCATGAACGTTCACTTTCATTTCGTAATAAATAACTCCTTCTGGTTTGTTTTGACCGGAAACGGAGAAGAATGCCAGTAAGGCGGACGTAAGGATAATTTTCAAAGGTTTCATATCTCGTTTTTTGAAACAAAGCTACCTGCTTTGTAGAGGGATTAAGGTTATGGATCTTTAATTAGTGTTACCGAGTGTTAACGATATGGTAAAGCGCCGTTTTATGCATTATATTTGAGTAATGGAGATGCAGTTAAGGAAATACTATATGTTGGCTTTAGGAATGATGATCGTAATTGTTGTTTCGCAGGTTTACTGGTTGTTACATCTTTTTCGAGCCCATCAGATTGAATTAAAGAAGGAACTCAACAAGGTGGTAAAGATTTATTTTCTTGAGCAATTGAGTAATTCTTTAGTTGAAGCCAATAACATTTCTATTGGAAAGAAGGAACTAAAGGGAACACCAGATGAAGTTAATTTGTTGAAAGGAATTTTGAATGAAGTGGCAGAGTTATCAAAGGTATCCGAAGCAGAAGTCACGATTAAGGTGTTAGATACTGCATCCGGGGAAGGACTGCGCGATAAAGTAAAACACAATGCGATTATATCTCCGGATCAAATGCAGAAGAAGCTGGTGGAAAGTCTTGATTCACTTTTTAAAGCAGAGGGTATTCACGAACCGTATAAAGTGCTTTATTCGAATTCGTTCCGGGATACCATTAATATTACAGAAGCGGGTTCTGATCCTTTGGGTAAGCAGCCTTTCATTATCCGGTCGGGATGGCAGGCTGCCCCTTTTCTGGAGGGCGGAGCGTTTAGCGTAGAATACACAAACCCATTCGCCTTGTTAATCGGCCGGATGAAATGGGAACTGATTTTTTCATTTGGATTAATCGTTTTATCGGCTTTTGTTTTTGTGTTTTTTATCCGCACCATCGCGAAGCAAAAACGCTTAGATGAACTGAAGAATGATTTTGTAAGTAATATGACGCACGAATTAAAGACACCTTTGGCCATTTGCAGCGCGGCACTTGAGTCCATGGAACGTTTTGATGTGATGAAGGATACGGAAAAGACCACGCGTTATATTGGGATAATGAAATACGGAATGGAGCGGATTCGTTTACTTACCGATAAGGTTTTAGCTACTTCTCAGTCAGGAGATGGTAAGGCCGTATATTACCCCGAACAGGTAAATATTACAGACGCTATCCGCCGACAGTTAGATGTTTTTGGAGTGAGCATAGCGGAGAAAGACATTAGTGTTGATTTGAAGTTGCCTGGGCAACCTGTTTATATTAGGGCAGATGTGCTGCATATCACCAATGTATTGTCAAACGTTATAGATAATGCTATTAAATATAATCTGGAACAACAGGGGAAAATTACTATTGATGTTAAAACGGAAAAAGCTATGGTCTATATACGAATACGTAATACAGGAAAAGGATTCCCGAAGGCCTACGAGGAGCAGGTGTTTGAGCGCTTCTTCAGGGTGCCGTCCAGTAATGTACACGATGTAAAAGGCTATGGACTCGGATTAAATTATTCAAAGCACGTTGTTACAGCACATGATGGACAAATAAGCATCAGCAGTAATGAACAGTTTACAGAATTAACCATTTGTTTACCCGTTTATGAAAGCCACGTTGCCTAAAATACTTCTGGTTGAAGATGAGGTAATCCTCGGACAAATTGTTTCTGACGCGCTCACCTCCAGAGGATTTGAACTGATGTATGTTGGCGAAGGCAATAAAGTGCTTAGTGCGTTTGCATCTTACCAACCAGATCTGATTTTATTGGATGTAATGCTTCCCGGGCGCGATGGGTTTGAGCTGGCAAAGGAAATCAGACGATCAGATGCTCTTGTTCCCATTATATTTCTTACCGCCAAATCGCAAACGGAAGATGTTATAAAGGGATTTGGATCAGGGTGCAACGATTACATCCGTAAGCCCTATAACCTTGAAGAACTGATTGTAAGAATGAATGCTCTTTTGCAGCGTTCGGGATTGCACAAAAAAGAAGACACCATTTTTATAATCGGAGCATACCGTTTTGATTTTATTCGGCAGGAGCTAATTCACCCAATGGAAAAGATACAGTTAACATCCCGCGAGGCGGATCTCTTAAAGCGTTTATGCGAAAACCGGAATCAGCTGACCGACAAAAAAACGGTGTTACAGGAATTATGGGGCGATGATAGTATTTTTAATGGCCGAAGCATGGATGTTTTTATCACCAAATTGAGGAAGTATCTCAGTCATGATCCATCTATTTCCATTTTAAATGTGAGAGGAGCCGGATATAAACTTACGTTTTAGCGGCGCCACCTGTTATTTTCTTTTAACAGATTTAAAGGGGCGAGGTATTATAAAAACGTAATTTAGATTCTTAAAATTTCAGTATGGGAGCGCAAGCACATGAACCGTTAGCCACAGCAGTATATTGGACCAGTTGTTTTTCAGATAAACGGTACGGATTAAAAATAAATCCCAAGGGACCACGAACGGAATATGAGCGGGATTATGACCGTATTATTTTTTCGTCGCCATTCCGCCGTTTACAGAATAAGACTCAGGTGTTTCCTTTACCCAAGCACATTTTTGTACATAACCGCCTTACGCACTCACTCGAAGTAGCCAGTGTGGGCCGTTCGCTGGGGAAGATAGTAGGCGAACATATCTGCACATTGCCGGAAGTAAAAGCCGATGAGAATGCCAGTATATTCTATAGAGAAGATCTTAAAAGTGTTATTGGAGCCGGTGCATTGGCGCACGATCTGGGAAACCCGGCCTTTGGGCATTCGGGAGAGGAAGCCATATCGAAATATTTTAAGGAACATAAAGATCCTGATTTTAAAGCCAAATTTACACCCGAACAATGGGCTGATCTGGTCAGCTTTGAGGGCAACGCGAATGCTTTGCGTATCCTTACGCGTCAGTATAACGGCCGTTTGGTGGGAGGTTACCGTTTAACCTATTCCACACTGGCCAGTATTCTGAAATACCCATGCGCGGCTATCCAGAGCAAGGGTAAAAAGGGGCCGTTGCATTTAAAAAAGTATGGCTATTTTCAAACAGAAAAGGATGTGTTTCAGGATGTGGCAAGCAGTACAGGCATGCATCCCGATCCGGCTCATGAAGGCGCTTATTTCCGTCATCCTTTTGTTTATCTGGTAGAAGCAGCGGATGATATCTGTTACAGCATCATTGATTTTGAAGACGCGCACCGCCTCAAAATTCTGGATACAGAATACGTGGCCGAAATGTTTCTGAAAATCATAGCCACCGGTCCGGCCGATAGTTATGAACGCGCCATTAAAATAAGTAAGGATCTGAAGGACGACCCCAATGAATGCATTGCCTTTCTCAGAGCCAAATGTATTCATTACCTGATCATGGCCGCCTCTCAGGAATTTATAAAAAATCTGGATCGTATGGCAGCCGGATCGTATGAAGGCGCACTCTGCGATAATCTGGGAGAGCTGAGTGTGATACTAAAGGAAATTGAAGGCAAATCGTACCAAAAGATCTATAATTACCAGAGTGTGGCAAAGATTGAACTGGCGGGGTTTCAGATTATGTCCACGCTGGTAGAGAAGTTTGTAGAGGCGGCATTAACACCTAAAGAGGAACGCTTAAAGCGGCATCAGAAAGTATTAGAGCTATTGCCCAAACAACATGGCTTTAACGAAGCGGATAGCGCGTATGTTAAAGCCATGTGTATTATTGATTACATTGCCGGGATGACGGATTTGTATGCCCTGGAATTGTATAATAACATTACTGGTATTGAGATGCCAGGTTTTTAGGATTTGGTTTCCGTGTAGTGTTTAGTATGCTTTCAAACGCATGAAGCGATTCAAATAACTGCTGAAAGGATTCCAGTACAAAGTAGTGCTGTTGAATAGCATCTGTTCTGAAATCGGAGGAAACGATGGTTTCGAGCGAGAAGGGCGAGAGGACGACGCCACCGTTGTTAACATGATTTGTTTCTCCGAACGAGGAAAGAATGCCGGCACCGTACGATCGAAGTTTATCTTCCTGTATAACACCAAATTCGATGGTAAACCAGTATAAGCGTTGAAGCTGAAGTTCTATCTCTTTATTTGAAGCGTGGTTAAGGCCGAGTTCTCCGAACTTTTGCATAAATGCGGAAAAGACAGGATCGGATAGTAGAGGAACGTGTCCGAAAATATCGTGAAACATATCAGGTTCTTTCAGGTAATCCAGCTGTTCAGGACGTCTTACCCAGGTAGAGGAACAAAATTGTTTATTAGCTAGTAAGCGGAAAAAATCGGTAACGGGAATAAGTCCGGGCACTTCAACAATTGACCAGCCGGTGCGGGATTGGAACCAATTCCCGATCCTTGTAAAATCCGGTAATTGATTGGCATTTAAGACCGGATGCATGTTTTCGAGGCATTGTAAAAAGATACCGGATCCTTTGTTGGTAAGGTTTTGTTTTTGACGATTAAACAATATTTGCCAAACGTCTTTGTCTGTTGCGGAGTGCAGATTAAATGTCTGTTTCATTTTTTAATGTAATGACCCAGATAAGAGTGAAAATAAAAAAACCGACTCTTAACTGAGCCGGTTTTTAATAATGTGTTTAAGCACAATGGTATTACGCGACTCCTGCAAGGAAGCCGTAATAATAACACACCATGTTTTTTATTTTCATGCTACAAGTTTAGTCAGAATTTTTTTAACAGGCAAATCACCCGAAGATGAAAGGTGAACAGAAGGGGCCTGTGTTCGTGAAATGGAGGTTGAAACAATCTGTCCTTTTCTGGTCTATCCGGTAGTTGAAGTATGCTCCCGAAAGCATAAATTTCAAACGAAAAGTCTATTCCGTGACTCTGTTAGTTCATTTTAGTCTTGCAAAAAGGATAGTACCCACTTTGCGAAAATTTCCCGTATGGCGAGGCGCTATTCAAAATTTATACCCGAGCAGTCGGGGCGAGAACGAACCAAGTAAGAACTACAGAAAAGACTAGATAGGAGATAGTAGGTGTTTTTAAGATGATTTCTAAGGTTTATTTGTAAATTTAAAACTTTTGGCAAATGTATTATCAATTAAAATGTAATCCTTACGCGATAGTGGCACTTTTTGAAGCAGAAGTGGCAAACTATACGGGGTCTAAGTACGCCGTGGCTGTTGATTCCTGCACAAATGCCTTGTTTTTATGTTGCCGTTATTTAAAAGTAGGAAAAGTTTGTATTCCGGCGAAAACGTATCTGTCGGTGCCCCAGTCTATTGTTCATGCGGGCGGAACTGTGAGCTTCGAAGATACTGAATGGAAAGGAATATATCAGCTTAAACCTTATGCTATTTATGATTCTGCTTTACGTTTAACATCTGATATGTACATAAAAGGTAGTTTCATGTGTTTATCTTTTCATTATAAAAAACATTTGCCAATCGGTAAAGGGGGCATGATATTGACGGATAATGAGGAAGCAGTGAAATGGTTTAAAAAGATGCGTTACGAAGGCAGAAGTGAAAAAAACTATTGGGAAGATGCCATAGAACATTTCGGTTACAATATGTATATGACACCTTCGGAAGCAGCAACGGGCCTGTCTTTAATGCAAAATTTAAAATTGCGCAACGAAGATTTGGAGGAAGAAAACGGATACAGAGATTTGAGAACGTTTTTGAAATGTTAAAGCACACCCTTTCTTTGGGCATCTTTATAATAAAACATGGCTTCTTTGTCCATTTTTAATAACTGGTATCTGCCAATTATTGTTTTATAGACGGAAGGCGCATCGGCGCCATAGTTGATGGCTTGCAGTATATAATCTGTTGATTTCTGGATTTCGCCTGTGTCATAATAGATCTCACTCTTTACCTCTAAAGTCTTCGCGTTTGTTCCGAATTTTTGTTCGCATAAAGTAATGGTATTCAATGCTTCATTCAATTGCTTTTCCTTTGATTGGGCCAAGCTCAGGTAGTAATAGGTAACAGATACTTCCGGTGCTAATAATTTGGATTCGTTCAGGAATCCGATAGCCTTTTTATAATTTTTTGCTTTGTAACAAACTTCTCCCAGGGCAAAGTACACATCCGCTTGCTTTGGGAATTTCTCCATCATTTCATTTAACACGTTTTCCGCTTCCGGCAGGCGGTTCACTTTTGTGTAATACATGCCCAGTTTTAAATAGGCATAGTACGATTCGTTGCTGATCTCAATGCTTTTTTTGTAATGACGAATCATTTCCTGCTCTTTTCCGGAATCAAAATTTGAGATTAATTTTTCTTGTAACACATCGGCATAATATTGATGCGCTCTGGCACAATTCTGCAAGTACGGCATGTCGCATGTAATGAGAGTTTCCGTGTTTTTCCAAGCGTTATTACGCGAAAACGTCAAGGCACTTAAGGCCAATAGCAGTATGCCTAAGGTGTATTTTAAAGCCGGCTTTTTATTTACCGAAACATCGTTAAGTGTTAGTTTACTTAACTCTTTTAGCCAAAATTGTTCTGATAGAAATAACAATACCAGAATAATGCCTATTGACGGAACAAAGTAAAAGCGATCGGCCATCGTGTCGGCCAATGTTTTAAAAACATGCAGGTAAATGACAATTGAACAAAAATAAAAGATAACAGAATAAAACAGTGCCGGTTTTTTTTTAATATTACTAATTGAAAATAGCAATAGGCCAATGTGCAGTGCTACAGACATTATAACGCTTAAATCTGTCCATTTTGCAAGAGGTAGTTGATTGTAGCCCGAAAAATAAACCAGGTGTATAGGCCAGAGGAAGTTTTTAAGGTAGTGTAACAGAAGCAGAAATGCATTAGCTAATTTTTGTGTAATTAAATCCGTGTAAAAAAACGAATTTCCTAAAATACCGCTTTCGTAATAGATGCCTGCTCCCTTGCTCTTACTAATGCCTATGGTGCTGCTCGTATATATTTTAACAATTATAAAGCAAACGATAAACAGGCCCAGCATAACAGCCATTGGTTTTAATAATTTTTTTATATCCGAGAAATTTTGTTTGTATAGCAAAGAAGCAGGAATAAGAACTGCAAATACGATGGCACTTTCTTTTGATAAAAAGGCAAGCAAGAACAGGAAAATAGAAAAAACAATGTACTTTACCTTCTTTGTATCCGTAAAGGCTAGCATGGCATTTAAAGAAAGAAGCGAGAATAGAAAGGCAAAAATTTCATCCCGGCTTTTTATGTTAGCGACTACTTCGCAATGGATAGGATGCGCGGCAAAAATAAGTGTGGCAATAAGCGGCAAAAAATGGGAATATGAGTTGAATAATTTAGTTAGTACTTTAAACAGTATAGTACACAACAAAGCAAAGTATAGTACATTAAAAAAGTGGTGAATTTTGGCCCTATTTCCAAACACACCTTGCTCTATCGCGAATGCGGTTAATGTAATGGGCCTATATCCGTATTTATCGGCCTTATAATCCGAGTTCGATTTTACAAAGAGCTTTGGGATACCGGAAAATCCTCTTTTTACCTGTGTGTTTTCTAAAATAACAATACTGTCATCCCATGCATAATCATGTGTTAGAGTGTTTACAAACATCAAAAATGCAAAAGCAAACACAAATATTTCCAGTTTGTTATTCTTCAAAAAGAGCATTTCAGGCAGATGACTAATGTACAAATTCAATTAATAATATCATACTCTGCTAAGGATATAATGTAAAAAGTTGGTATATTTGAGTGTAATCCACTCCTGTGCATTCTAAAGAACTAAATACATTTCTTGACTTGATGAGAACTCTTTTTCCTGAAGAAGAAAATGGTGTAATAAGTGAGAAAACAGATGTTAAACGGTTGAAGGAATGGTCTTCACTTCAAAATATGATTGTGGTGAGTGAAATTGATAAAGTGTATGATGTAATTGTGTCCATTGAGGATTTTAATTCATCATCTAATCTTGAAGAATTGTTTGAGAAAATCCAATCGAAAAGGAACTAGATGGCTTTTTTTGTAACGCATAATGTAAAACTAAAAGGAGTTGCATCGTGTGTTCCACGGCAAAAAGCAATGAATGCCGACTTACCTGATTTTTCGGATTCGGAAAAGGAAAAACTGATTTCTACGCTTGGCATTGAAGCCCGTCGAATTGCCCATTCAGATAGATGTGCCAGCGATTTATGTCTGGCTGCGGCTGAAAAACTGATTTCAGATTTGAATTGGTGTAAAGAGGATATCGATGTGTTGGTATTTGTGAGCCAGACGCCTGATTACATTTTGCCAGGAAGTAGTTCACGGTTGATTGATAAATTAGGCTTATCTTCTAACTGTATCGGTTATGATTTGAATCAAGGATGTGCTGGTTACGTTTACGGGTTATCGCTCATTAGCAATATAATGGCTTCTTCGGGATTTAAAAAAGGATTGCTGCTTATTGGTGATACGATAACAAAGTTAATTTCGCATGAGGATAAAAGTTTAGTTCCATTGTTTTCGGATGCCGGAACAGCAAGCGCGTTGGAGTTTTCAGAGAATGCTTCACCGAGTTTTTTTAATACAAAAACGTACGGAAAGGAATATGAATCAATCCTTGTTAAGGAAGGAGCCGGAAAGGCAAATTTTGCATCTGGCAAAACAATAAGCATGCAGATGAAAGGAATGGAGGTGTTTCAGTTTAGCATAAGTAAAGTAATTCCTGTTATTGATGAGTTATTCAGTTTGTCCGGAATCAAAAAGGAGGATATAGGTACCTTTGTTTTTCATCAGGCTAATCAGTTAATTTTAGATACATTAACGTCAAAGCTAAAATTGGATAAGGCGAGAGTACCATCTACTTTAAAAGATTTTGGTAATACAAATGGCGCCAGTATTCCGTTAACGGCCACATTACATTTACCTCACACCAAAGGCACTGTTTTAATGTGTGGATTTGGTGTCGGGTTAACTATTGCGGCTTGTATCGTAAATTGTGATAGTTTAGTGTGTTCTGAATTGATTGAATTGTAAAATGAAGGATTTTTCGGTTGTAATACCTGTTTATAATAGTGTTGAAACACTTGAGCCAACATATAACGGTATTGCAGCGCTAATGCATAAGCGACAAGCCTCATTTGAAGTACTGTTTGTAGAAGATAATGGATCTGAGGCAAGCTGGAGGAAACTATTGGAGCTAAAAAGAGCTCATTCATCTCAAATCACGCTAATTAAGCTTACAAAAAATTTTGGTCAGAATGGCGCCACACTTTGCGGCATGAGCGAGGCAAAGGGGAAGTTTATTTTAACATTGGATGATGATTTACAGGTGGACCCGGCTGAACTTGAAAAGTTAATCACAAGGCAAGAAGAAACAGGCTCAGATCTGATATATGGTACGTATAGGGAAAAAGCCCAACATCATCTAAGAAACATGGGTTCACAATTGGTAAAGAAGATTTTTAGACACTTAGAAGGTGGTGCGAATATCGGTTCATCTGTCAGATTAATCACTTCTACAATGGCTGAAAATGTAAAGCATCATTTACAGGATCATGTTTTTTTGAATCAGGTCCTATCATGGTACACTTATGATACACAATTTGTGGAAATAAACAGGAACAAGCGGAAGGAAGGGCAATCTGGCTATTCATTTATTGATTTGATGAAAATAACATTCCGTTTACTGTTTTTATATACCACTATTCCCTTAAAATTTATGATTGCGGTTTGCATCATTAGTTCGTTAGCTTCATTGGTATTAGCGGGCTACTACATCTATCAGCATTTTGCTTTAGGACATGGTTTAGGTTTTTTATCTCTCGTGGTTGTGGCCATTTCTTTGATCTTGGCTGCCATAAGTGTAATGGGGATCTACATCAATCGTATGTATAATGCGCGTGTAAAAAAACCACATTTTGCAATTAAGATAAAGTTATAATGCAACTTATAAGGTTTGGTGTAACGTTAAGATTAATGACAGAGTCTGATATTGAGCGCGTACGTTTATGGCGTAATCAGGATTTTGTGCGTCTGAATATGGAGTATCAAAGCGAAATTACAGAACAGGAACAGTGGCATTGGTTTCATTCGTTAGATAAACGTTTAAATTACTACTTTATTATATTATGCAAGGAAAAGGAGGTTGGATTAGTCAACTTGAAGTCGGTTAGTCAAAATAGCAGAACTGCTGAAGCAGGCATTTTTATTGGTGATAGGGACTATTTGAATACTTACATCCCTATTGCGGCTACTATTGCGATTATGGATTATGCTTTTGAAGAATTAAAACTGGAGTCGCTTTTAGCAAAAATCAGAAGGCAAAATCAGAAAGCAATTGTATTTAATGAAAAACTAGGCTACGTTTTTAAGGAGCGTATTAATTCAAATTACGATTATTACCAATGTGTAAAAAGTGATTTTATAGCATTAACAAACAGCTTACGGAAAAGTTTACAAAAGCTTTAATCGTTTTAATTCCAGTTTTAGTAGTAAGCGAATCGGAAAACAGGGATGCAACCCCCATTTAATTAAGCGAAGAGGCATTATTCGATTCGAATAGGGAATCTTTTTTAAATCCATTTGAGGTAATAACAGGCCGGCAATTTTCCAGAATTGTTTTCGATTGTAATTAAAATACTCTATAGGCGCCCGCTTTTTAAAAATCTCTTCACCAATATGAAAAGTTAAATACTCCTTTTCAAATAGTTTGAAATGTTTACTTAATGCAAAAAGATTTTGAGAAAATGAAATCTCTATAAAGGGAACACCAATACAAATACCCTCCAATTTTAGTTGAGGATATAAGCTTCGGTGAAACACAAAACAATCAAATCCTGGATGCGGTAGCCCTTTGTCTAAATAAATTTCGTTTAGTTGTTCGGGACTTTCGTAACTATCAGGTAACCTTCTTCGGTTAATAATAAAGGCATCTAAACCTAAGTTAATGAATTCATTTACGCTTAAATAAAAGTCTTCGTATAAACCAATGTCAACGTTGGTATAAATTAAGTAGTCGGCAGTACTTTCAGTATAGAGGCGTTCTAATATATCTGTAATAAAGGGCAATTTGATCTTCTTATTAAAAGTTTCAGCATCTAAAACAGATCGGGATAAATTTTGAGTTTTGATAAAAAAATCGGGAATACTATCGGAATCATCTTCAAATTGCGCACTTAGCAGTTCAATTCTTATAACACGTTCCGCTTTTACCTTTGCCCGGCGCATGCTTTCAAAAGTTATGGGTTGTGCTTTATGCAAGTCCGAGTCAGGCGATGCAATGAAAGGATTGATGATATGTGCAACAGAATTCAATTATCGGTAAAAATAAAATTTATATATTTATGATGTTCTCCTGGTGCTAAATTATCCGAAAATATCTATTGTTACTGTTAATTTCAATGGTGCTAAGTACCTCGAAGCGACAATACTTTCAGTGTTAAATCAGAATTATCCAAATTTAGAATACATTATTATTGACGGCGCAAGTACGGATGGGAGTATTGACATCATTAAAAAATATGCGGATAAGCTTAGCTACTGGATAAGTGAAAAGGATAATGGACAGTATGACGCTGTACAAAAGGGTTTTGAAAAGAGTACTGGTACTATCATGGCCTGGATAAACTCAGATGATTTATATGTACCGTATTGCTTTTTTGAAGTAGCAAAAATTTTTGAGCGATTTAAAGATGTGAAATGGTTAATGGGGATTCCGAGAGAGTATATGGAAAGTGGAGCCATGCTAAGCAGAATTACCTTGCCATGGGGGCGTTGGTCGAAGTATAGATATTACACTTACGATTTTCAGTTCATACAGCAAGAATCTACTTTTTGGAAAAGGGAATTGTGGGAGAAGGCGGGAAGTAAAATGGATGTATCACAAAAATATGCGGGAGATATGGAATTATGGGCACGGTTTTTTAGATACGAACAGTTGCATACAACTCTGGTGACATTCGCTGGATTTCGGAATAGTAGCGAGAATCAACGATCTGTAGCATTTAGGAATGAATATTTAAAGGAGTGCGAACAAATTGTGAAGCGTGAATTAAAGATGAAACTGACTTTGAGCAGATTCTATTATGTTTTGCTAAGGATTTTTGGGTATATATTTAGTCCATTCTTTTTTTTCGATATCCCGGTATTGAATTTAATTTACCCATTATTGTTTAATATACCGCGACCCATCAACTACAATTTTGACAAGAAAGAATACACGCGAAAGGGATTAATGGTAAAGTATCCGCCGCTGTATATTTTTAAGAAACAAGTTCATTTAAAGAAGTTTAAATAATTTGTTTTTCGGATAATATGTTCCATTCGCATTTAGGTTGTAAGGAAACGACATTGAATAACTGGTGTATCGGTTTTATTTCCCCTTTATCGGGTTCTTTTACTGAAAATCTGCAAATTGATTCTGCCGAAAGGATTGCTTTTTCATGTGTTGTCAGAAACACATCAAGTACGTAATTGCCTGATTTTATTAGATTTTTAGGTAGTTGACAGGTAATCGTGTAATGCCCGGGAGGCAAGTGATTTAAACTACTCGCCTCACGGAAAATTTCACTGTCGGAAAATAGTCGGGCAAAATTATTTTTTAAAGTAAAAAGCGGATAAATGGCCTCTTCAGTTCTTTTTTCAAATTGAATAGTAATCAAAATGTCTTCATCCAGTTCATAACTGTTTTTAGTAGTAGTCACACTTACTAAGGCTCCTGTTTCATTTTGTATGGGCAAATGAATTTTAGGGTATAATTTTTCTTCTATACTTTGATAGTACAACTCAATGGCTTTTTTTGTCCCGCCTTTATAAATGATTTCGCCTTTTTCTAATACAATGCAGGTATTACACAGTTCAGAAATAATATTCATATCGTGAGATACTAAGATGCATGTTTTTCCCTGTTGAACTTTCTTTACGATAGTATTTAGCGCTTTTTCTCTGAACTCGGCATCCCCTACGTTTATAACTTCATCTACTATTAAAATGTCAAAATCAACAAAAAGCGCAATTGACAAAGCCAGGCGAAGGTACATGCCATTTGAGTAGTTTTTTACCGGTTCGTTTATAAAGGCTTTGATGCCGCTAAATTCAATGATCGGCTCAATGACTTTATCTACTTCTTTTTTGCTGAGTCCGAATAATGCCGAGTTAAAACGAATGTTTTCATATCCCGACAATTCAGGGTGAAAGCCTGTGCCGATGTCTAAAATAGAATGCAATTTGCCGGTAAAGTCAACGCTTCCACTTGTCGGTGTAATAATTTCTGAAATAATCTTTAAAAGTGTACTTTTCCCGGAACCATTACTGCCAATAATGCCAATGAATTCACCCTTTTGTACGTCGAAGTTAATAGCGTTTAATGAAAAAAAATCTTTGCCATCAACAATAAAACGCTTGGTAAGGTCTTTTACTTTTAAGACTATTTTATCAGACATCATCACTTACAGGTCCCTCTCTTTCCAGTTTTCAATTTGCATTAAATACATGTTTTGTAAAAAATAACGACTATTTCCTAACTGATCATTGTAGTTGGGCTTCATTAGTTTTAGTTCAAAAAAGTCAACGGGGAAAACATATTCTCTTAAATTATCTATTTTGTTGATGCCCGTCAGGTTCTGAAAGTCGTTCGAGATAGTCAGATTTTCAAAATCTTCCAATGGAATGTCAATAGTTTTTAATGAGGACAGTATAAAGCCTTTTTTTCGCGCACTATCTAAAATAGTGTTTAAATCCGGCACATTGTAATGATAAGCGCTGTTTATATTTTTTATTTCACGTTCAATGTCGTTTTCCAGTGATTTGTAAGGCGCTTTTTTAATAAAAAGATCTTTTATATAAACACTGCCTCCCGGTTTTAAAACCTGCCAAACCGAGTGCAATACCTGTTCGTGATTTGAGGCATGGCCAAACGATTCTAAGAAATAAACCACGTCAAAAGTGTTCTCTGGATAATATTTTTCTAATGTGTGATAGTCACCTTCTTTAACGTTTATATGGTTTGATAAACCCTCTTCCTTTATTTTAGTTTTAGCCAATTCCACTTGTTGAGATGAAATTGTAATTGCTTCGATTTGGCAGTTTAGTTTTTTTGCAAAATAAACGGCCGGTCCACACACCCCGCAACCAGCATCTAACGCTTTCGTGCCGGAATTTAAGCCGATAGCATTAATTTGGTAATCCAGTAATGTGGAAATGTTTTTAGTTCGAAACGCTTGTATAACGCTACCATATACATTCAGAAAATTGCTGGTTTGTTCGTTGTAAAATTTTGCAACGTCTTTTCTTGTTAAGTTTGCCTTACTGCTATTTTCTCTCTTTTGGGTGGCGGTAACGGTTTCTTTTTTTGAGAATCGGTACTTTATTTCTGCAATAATATTCCTAAGCGTATAGGTTTCAAAAAAAGTTCTTTTATAAGGTTCTACAAATGATTTTTCTTCACTCGCCACTTGAACTGGATTAATGTATAGGTCCATAAATTCCTGAAATGAAAATTGCAAAATAGATGAGGTAAGAACATTTTTCTCTTTTAGTTTTATGAAATCACTTTCAATATTTTGTTTGAGAAAATAGTTTTCATCGCATTCAAAACTTTTAATGCTATCATATTTTAAACCTAAGATTTGCATTTTCGTATGTTTATGAATGACACCTAGTACAACTCCAAGCCTTTCTTTTTGTGTTAAATTTGCGCCTGAGCCATGTATTAGCCCATGATCATAAATAAGGGCTTCTCCTGCTCTCATTGTTAAGGGTGTCAGGTATTGCCAGATTTGCTTTTCTATTTTTAGAAACGGAGACGGGATTTTAGGGCCACGAAATGTGTTGAACCGCGAATGGCTTCCTGGCAAAAGATAGATGGTGCCATTTTCTTCATTCACATCTTGTAAGGGAATCCAGATGTTAAATGAACGTTCTTTTTCTTCATCTACTAGATTCCAATCCTGATGGGGTTCTAATACGGAGGCAGTATTGGCGGGTTTAATTAAAAACGCCCCACCTAATATTTTATAATCTTTTAAAATCGTAGAACTGTTTTTTTCTACAGCTTGTTTAATCACATCGCTGCACTTTATTCTGAAATCAATGTTTTCGGAATGTGATGTGGCATAAAATCTGTCAGGTATCTCTGTTTTAAACTGTAAATAAAAATCAATCAATGAGGCAATGGATTCATTGTCCAGCAGATGAAAGCGCGTGTACCCATGGCTTTTTAATTCTTCACTTTTAATAGTGTCTATAAGTATTTCATTCATCCAAAGTGATTTTCTACCGTTTTATTCTGAACCGAATTTCTTTAACTATGTTTGTTAATGTGTATTTTTTAAAGAAACTTCGGTCATCTTTCCACTCTGTATGAGTTGCCGTTTCTATGAGGGCGGCTTCTTTATCTTCCACGGAATTTGTTTCTGTTTGAATTACTTTTTTTGTTCCATCTAAATTATAATGGTATAAGCCAGCCAAATCTTGCATTAAATCCATATTTAGTTTGGCATCGGTTTTAGAGGTAATTAATGAAACGATCTCATCTCTTGTGTATTTTGGGTGGTTTTTTTCAATTGTTTTAATTAGTTGCAACTCTTTTGGCACTTCACCTTTATTATACAACTCGGATAACTTAGCATTATTATATTTCTCAAAAAATGACTCTTCAACTTCATATACATTAATTAAATTACTATTTGGTACTTCATAATAGTGCAATAATTGGGCATCGCTTTGCGTAATGCCAATGCCAACGCCAATACGGGTTTGATTAGAAGTATTGGGCGGAGAAGCATGAATCAGGCGATTATCAAACACCAATGCTTCGCCGGCTTCCATATCTATAACTTCAACATAAGGAAACACTTCGAACAAATGATCAGATAATATAGATTTAGATTGTGGTGAAGGTGAATTACGTGGTGTGTTAAATAAACGATGACTTCCTTTAATAACACTTAATGCCCCGTTATTTTTGTTTACATCCATTAACGGTATCCAAACTGTGGCAGAACAGAATTTGGATTCATCTACAAAACTCCAATCCTGATGTGGTGGTACAATATTTTGCAACCCTGCCTCTTTAATAACGTAACTGGCGGTAAAGGTTTTGTAGTTCTGTAGTATAGCATTTAATTTGGGTTTTAGAGTAGAGAATAATTTTGAAAAAACAGTTGTAATGTAACTTTGATCGTTGCTGTCTAAAGTAACATGAAAACCATAGCTGCCAACATGTTCATGTTTTAGTTCCAGATAGAATTTTTTTAAATCTATTATTTCATCCTCATTTAAAAGTGGAATTTTTATAAATCCATCCTTTTCAAATTGAGATTGTAAGTCTTTATCTTTGAATAAAGGTGCTATTCGGGTATTACGTTCAGGGGAGTCAAAACGTTTTTTTTGTAAACCTTCCAGAAATTCTTCATAAGAAAATTTTCCATCAGTAAACGGAATTTGCTTGAGAGCCTTTAGTTCTTTTGGTTTTAACCAAGGGTGAAAGTTAGTGTAAAAATCTACAGTTGTTTCATATTGGATAATGGTATTTGGATCTTCTTCTTTATCCAAATGATAATGAATGGAGTTGGCTGCTTCGGGAATCATAATTAACTGAATTGCCAAACGTAGTCCCTGTGTTTTGTTGATGTCACTGTAATGAACAATACTGTCATCTAAAATAACAGCTTGTCCGGCTTTTACGTTCATCGGTGTTAAGTGATGTAAAATAATTTGAGTTTTTAAGTCTCTTAACTCCCAGGGGACCATGGGCCCGCGGTAACGGCCAAAACGTTTATGGCTCCCTTCAACCATCTGTAAAGTGCCGTTTTCCTCATTGCTGTCAACTAAGGGTACCCAAATAGAGACAGAAGTATATTTTTCTTCATCTACAAAAGCCCAATTTTGATGCATGGGTACTTCACCTCCTCCTTCTTTTTTACGGATGTAATTGGCTATAATTGGCTTGTAATTCAGTAAATAGTTGTTGGCTTTGTCTTTGAATGTTGAGGTTATTATATCAAATACTTTTTGTTTGTATTCGATATTATTGTCAATAAACGTAAAGTCGTAACTGATTTCACTTTGTGTTTGAAAATCAACATTTGGGCCAATTTTTGGACCACCACTTTGATTAATTGTTTCAAAGAACATCGCTTTCAGAAAATCTATTTCTTCGGCGCTTAAAAATGGTATCACAGCATATCCTTTTTCCTGGAATTCGCTTTCTAGTGCGCTATCTTTAAAGACGGTATTGGACATATTATATGTTTTCGCTTAACCGTTTTTCAAATTTGATAAAAACAGCTAATGCTGAAATTAGTAAAGAAATAAATATAAAAAATAGAATTGCGGACTCCATGCTTATGCCCTTGTTGCCAAAGAACGCATCTCTAATTCCTTCTAATGGAATAACCAATGGGTTCCCGAACCGCAGGTAATTTTTGTAACTATCCGGTACGCTTTCAAACGAATAAAAGACAGGCGTTAACCAAATACCAAAATTGATAACAAAAGGCACGAAATGGAGTACATCGCGGAATTTAATGACTACTAAACTAAGTAGTAGTCCAATAGAAAAAGAAAATAGAAGCACTTCTAAAAAATAAAAAGCGGAGGTGAATACATTTAACTGTATGGTTTTTTTTGTGGCAATCATAAAAATAACTGCCAATATTAATAAGAGCAGGCATTCAAATATGACCGGAATTATTTTGGCTATTAGAATAATAATTTTAGGAAAGGAAACTTTAGTTATTAACTCTCTTGATTCCAGTAAACCAGTCATGCATCTTGAAATTACACCTGAATTCAGATACCAAAGAACCAATCCAGATAGCACGTATTGGGGGTAAGGTACGTTGTAGGTATTTAATTTCATCATATACTTGAAAAAAGCGGTATAGATGGCAACCACCAGAATGGGTTGAATGACAATCCAGCTTAAACCCAGGAACGTTTGGTTGTACTTTGTTTTAAATTCGCGTTTTGTGAGTATAATCAATAAGTGACGTTTCTTGATGAGTTGTTCTAAGTATTTTTTTATGCTAGTGGAATTGCTATTTATGGAATGCAGCATTGACCTGCAATTTTAGTATTTATAATTCTCTTTTCATAAACTAAATTTTAAACAGTTTTAAAGGGTGTTTCCGATTTTACTTGGTATTTCTGGACTGAATGCATAACTATGCAGGATAGGTAAACCTTATATTTGTAAGTATTAAATTGAAAATTCTTGGTATTTCGGCATATTATCACGATTCGGCAGCAGCTTTATTAGTTAACGGCGAAATTATTGCAGCGGCTCAGGAAGAACGCTTTACAAGAGTAAAGCACACCGGAGAATTCCCGGTCAACGCTATTAAATTTTGCCTGGGCAGGGCCAAATTGACCATTTCGGATTTGGATGCGGTTGTTTTTTACGATAAACCGTTATTGAAGTTTGAGCGTTTATTGGAGACCTACATGGCCTTCGCGCCTAAGGGACTTTTGTCGTTTGTGAAAGCGATGCCCGTGTGGTTAAGTGATAAATTGTTCTTAAAGTACCGTATTAAGCAGGAATTGGCGAAGCTGGAAAATTTTGATAAAGAGAAATTAAATCTTTTGTTTACTGAGCATCATTTAGCACATGCGGCAAGCACTTTTTTTGCAAGCAACTTTGAGAATTCGGCTATTTTGACAGTGGATGGAGTGGGGGAATGGTGTACTACATCCATTGGTTTCGGGACAGGAAATAAAATAGAGTTTTTAAGGGAGATGCATTTTCCACATTCGATTGGGTTGCTGTATTCTGCATTCACTTACTTTTTAGGTTTTAAGGTAAATTCAGGAGAGTATAAGTTAATGGGATTAGCCCCTTATGGACAAAGATATTCAAAGGAGCTAACGGATTTCATAGCGCTGATTAAAGCGCATTTGGTTGATATTAAAGATGACGGTTCCATTTTTTTGAATCAGGACTATTTTAATTATGCAGTTGGCTTAACCATGTGTAATAATAAGAAATGGGAACAGGTTTTTGGAATGGGGCGCAGGGCCGATTCGGATGACATAACGCAACAGCACTGTAACCTGGCTTTAGCTATTCAATTGGTTACCGAAGAAATAGTTTTAAAATTGGCCAGAGAGGTAAAGCGATTGACTGGTTCTGACAACTTGTGTTTATCGGGAGGCGTAGCCTTAAACTGTGTAGCTAACAGTAAGTTGTTGCGGTCAAATCTGTTTGAAGCTGTTTATATTCAGCCCGCAGCCGGCGATGCAGGCGGCGCTTTAGGCGCGGCATTGGCCACGCATTACATATATTATGGTCAACCGCGGAAATGCGGGAAGGATTATGATATACTGAAGGGGTCTTATTTGGGGCCGGCATTTAGTGACGCAGAAGTTGAAAGCCTGGTGTCCGATTATACAGCCGTTTGCCAGCCATTAGACGATGTACGCTTATGTAAAAAAGTTGCTCAGTTGATTAGTCAAGGCAATGTCGTAGGATGGTTTCAGGGTAACATGGAATTTGGGCCACGTGCATTGGGTAATAGAAGCATACTGGCAGATCCCCGTAATATTGAAATGCAGAAGAAGTTAAATTTGAAAATAAAATTTAGAGAGGGTTTTCGACCTTTTGCGCCGGCGGTACTTGAAGAAAAGGCGCATTTGTTTTTTGATACACAACGTTGTAATTTGCCCTATATGCTTTTTACAACGCCGATTCACCCTTCACTGAAGAATGAGTTGCCTGAAAATTATGCGACATTAAATATGTGGGATAAGCTGTACTGTAACCGAAGCAAACTGCCAGCTATAACGCACGTTGATTTTTCGGCCCGTGTACAAACGGTTTCTAAAACTACAAACGCTAAATTTCATCACTTAATTACCGAGTTTGAAGTCATTACTCATATTCCGGTTTTAATAAATACAAGTTTTAATGTGAGAGGTGAGCCAATAGTTTGTACACCGCAAGATGCTTACCGCTGTTTTATGGCAACCGATATGGATGTATTGGTAATTAATAATTTTGTATTTTTAAAATCCGATCAGCCGGGTATTAGCGATAAAGAAAAGTGGCAAATGAAATTTGAAACGGATTAATGGATGCTTTGAAAGATATATTCAAGTTTTTAATTGAACGGAAAAAATTATGGTTGATGCCACTCACTTTGGTTTTATTGATTTTGGGTGCGTTATTAATTTTTGGTGGTGGTTCTGCGCTGGCGCCTTTCATTTATTCGCTGTTCTAACATGAAGAAACTAAGCACAGAGTTAAAAACTATACTTCTTATTTGTCTGGCTTTAGTGATATGCTATTTAAAATTCGATTCACTTTTATTTATTTTAACGGCACTTGTGTTGTTTTTTACCGCTTTAGTGTCTAAGTCTTTTGCTGCTATTATTCATAAGTGGTGGATGAAACTGGCGCGGCTCTTATCAGGAATAACGCAACCCCTGATTTTAGGGGCGTTGTATTTTCTTTTTTTGACCCCATTGGCTTTATTACAAAGATTAACATCTAAAAACAGTATTCAGTTTAAAAATAAATCAACCTCTACTTTTAATCAAGTTAAAAAGCAGTTTGCACCTAAACATTTTGAAAATCCCTGGTAGCAATAGCAACGTGTCAGATCCGAAGCAACAGAAGTGGAAAAAAGTAAAGGCTCAGGCGATTATTTTTCTTTCTCTTTTTGTTTTGCTCGAATTGATTTTGCGCATTTTTGGAATGCGGGCTGGCACGCTAATTGATGAATTTAAGGTACAGGATAAACCACAGTTTCTGGAGCGTTTTGCAGTAGATGAATTGGGCATTAATAAGTTCTCTACAAAGGTGGATGGCCGTATGTTGGGGACTGTTGTGAATCAAGAGGGCTTTCGCGCCAATTTCGAGTTTACAAAACAGGCGATTGACTCTATCCGGAAAGCAACGGGAAAAAAAGTAGTTATGCTGGTTGGTGATTCCTTTGTAGAAGGATGCTGTGCAGATACTATGTCTAATTCTTTTCCGGATATTATTGGAAGAAGTGATAAGTATCTCATACTAAATTTTGGTATTTCAGGTACCGATCCGGTGCAGTATAGATTAATTGCTCAAAAGTATATCTCCTTGTTAAGGCCAGATATTTTTGTAACATGCTTTTACTTTGGTAATGATATTTTTACCCTTGTTAGAAAGCCCGAACCTTATGTGGCATTAACTTACCCTTTTGTAGATAATAAATGGATTTTTGGAATTGCTCCAAACCATTTAACCGGGAAAATGAATTATAATTTTAAAACACCAATGGAGGCCTATAATTTTTATGTGGACAAATACACCTTATGCGGGCGTAACAGAACATGGTTTGAAAAATTGTTAAGTTACAGTGTTTGCTTCTCTAAACTATATCTGGCGTTAGAGCACTATAAATACAAAAAAGAGTGGGAAAGGAAGTGTATTAATATACCTGCGGTAAATGTAGATGATATTGCCTATAACGATTTGAATGCGATCCGCAAAATTGGAGCTGAAGAGCATATAAAAACAATTTTTGTAGGTATTCCTGCTCCTTACGAAGTAAAAGACGATGTTTTAAGTAAATACAGTAAAAACCTGAAAGATATTAGCATGGATGTTCCCCGCAATTTGTCAGCTGAAGATTATGATGGCATGCAGGCAAGCAACCATTTTAATAATGAAGGCCATAGAAAGTATGCGGATTTCTTGATGAAAGTTTTAAACAGAGAATTTGGAAATGAGTAGTGGTGTAAAGGACTTTTTCCGGTTTTTTGCCAAGCGACTGCGTCTAAGCAATCCGTGGAACTACAAAGTGCCGTTTTTAATTACTATTCCTTATTTAGTTTTTTTCATTTCGGATACGAAACCTGAATGGCCGGTGTTATGTATCGGTGTGTCACTAATGGTAATCATCGGTGTTGCTGGTATAGGCTATTTAACGAATGATTTGGGTGATAAGCAAAAAGATAAGTTACAAGGAAAATACAATGTGACAGAGTATTTAAGTAGATTATCAATTGCCGGGTTATTTTTCATTTTCTTTTTTTTAATGCTTGCTCCCTGGTGGATATTACCATTTAATGGCAATAGTGCATTATTGTTAGTTATTGAAGTGCTTTTGTTTTTTTTATATGCCTTTCCTCCCTTTCGTTTAAAGGAAAGAGGACTATTGGGTATTGTAGCGGATGCGTTATATGCTCACGCATTGCCCTCTGCTTTAGCAGCTTATACGTTTTATTTATTGACCGGGTGTAAAGAAACGGTTTTTTACTTCTTTATAAGTGTATTGCTAAGCTGGCAATTCGTGCTAGGTTTGAGGAATATTCTATTTCATCAGATTCAGGATTTTGAAAATGACCGGATGACAAATACAGAAACCTATGTAACAAAAACCGGGATCAATAAATCAGAAAGTATCGTGAAGATAGTGTTGTGCTTTGAATTGGTGTTTTTTATGATGTTCGTTGTTTTTTGTTCATATATAAATCTGTTTGTAGGATTGAGTGTGCTGCTTTTCTGGTTGTTCAGCTACTTTAAACAAAAATATAGGCAGGAAAGAGGTTACCGTTTATTGGCTTATAAGTTGTTGGATGATTTATACATTCAGTGGTTTCCTATTTTTATTTTAAGCATTTTGAGCGTTAATGCTATTGCTTTCGTTTTTGTTTTTGTACTCCATGTGGTGCTGTTTAAAAATGGACTGAAAGGGTATTTAATACAGAAACTAAAACTATAAACGATGATTAATCTTGCTTTGGTTTCTACAAATAAAAACAAGTACTCTGAAACATTTATACATAATCATGTAAAGCATTTACCATTTACTATTCATTTTTTGTTTGAAGGGTATTTGCCGTCAAAGTATAGCAACGATAGAGGTATCACAGAGCATTCGATTTTAAAACGCAAGACGATTTTCAAACGATTGCTGCAGAACAGAATCAGCATTGATGCTGATGAGATGGTGATTTCAGTAGAACAGTATCTTATTAAGAATAAAATAGATGTAGTGTTATGCGAGTATGGCCCCAGTGGAACTGAGCTAATGCATGTGTGCCAAAAATTAGACGTACCCTTAGTCGTTCATTTTCATGGATACGATGCGTTTCGAACCGATGTGTTAAGTTCATACGGGAAAAGGTATGCTGAACTATTCCAAATAGCTAAGGCTATAATTGTTGTTTCAAATGACATGAAGCTTCAACTTTTAAATCTGCAATGTCCTTTAAGTAAATTGCATGTGTTGCCTTATGGTGTTGATGTGGGTTTTTTTAAACCTGACCCGGCCAAGCAGAAGAAATATGATTTTGTGTATTGCGGGCGATTTGTAGAGAAAAAGTCACCGTTAAAAATCATGGAGTGCTTTAGTAAAATAAACGCTACAAAACAGGATGCAAATTTGGTGATGATAGGCGATGGCGAATTATTAGAGGATTGTAAGGGACTAGCAGGCAGATTACATCTGGAGAAAAGAATTAGGTTTACAGGCGCACTAAGGCCTGATGAGGTGTTAAACATTTATCAGGAAAGTAAAATTTTCATCAACCATTCTGTTAAAACAGCAAGCAATGATAGTGAAGGTACGCCCCTTACAATTTTAGAGGCCATGGCAAGTGGACTAATCGTATTGGCTTCAAATCATGGAGGAATAAAGGATGTTGTTAGGGATGGAGAAAATGGCATTTTGGTCGCGGAGAATGACTGGGAGTTGTTTGAACGGAAATTAACCGATGCTTTAAATGGTTATAAAAACTACCACTTCCTATCAGAAAAAGCAGTTCAAACCATTCAGACAAATCATCATCTTCAATTGTATATCGATAAACTCGCAAAAATCATAGTAAATACTTGCACCAACTAACAATATCGTTATTTTTGCGAATAGCAACAACTCGACAATGAAAAAAATTCTAGTTCTTGGAGCAGGTGGATTTATAGGAAATCATTTAGTAAACCGCTTAAAACAAAGTAATTATTATGTGGTTGGCATTGATTTAAAATACCCTGAATTTAATAAAAGTTCATGCGATGAATTTGCAATTGGTGATTTGGGTGATTTTAATTTTTGTACGAAACACATCACTTTAGCATTTGACGAAATTTACCAGTTAGCAGCCGATATGGGCGGAGCAGGGTATATATTTACCGGTGAAAATGATTTTAATATTATGCACAATTCGGTACGGATAAATCTGAATGTGCTTGACCTGGCAATTAAACTTCAGGTAAAAAAGATATTTTACGCTTCATCTGCTTGTATTTACCCTAAGTACAATCAGACAAATCCTGATAATCCGCTTTGCAGTGAAGATTCTGCTTATCCTGCTGATCCTGATAGCGAGTACGGATGGGAAAAATTGTTTAGCGAACGTCTGTACTTAACAGCTGCACGAAACAACAATATAGATATTCGGATAGCCCGTTTTCATAATGTGTATGGGCCTTTCGGTATTTTTAATAATGGAAAAGAGAAGGCTCCCGCGGCACTTTGCAGAAAGGTTGCAGAGGCAGAAGATAATACGACCATTGATATTTGGGGGAACGGGAAACAAACCCGCTCTTTTTTATACATTGATGACTGCATTGACGGTATCTTAGCATTAATGGCATCAAATTACACAGGCCCTGTAAACATTGGTTCAGAGGAAAAAATCTCTATTAACGATTTTGCCAGACTCATTGCAAAAGTGGCAGGGAAAAAATTGGGTATTAATAATATAGCAGGCCCTGTTGGTGTAAATGGACGTGTATCGGACAATACGGTAGCCAAAAGGGAATTAAACTGGAGCCCGAAATATACTTTAGAGCAGGGAATAACCCGAACATATAATTGGATTGAAGAGCAGCTAAATGTTCCTGTCAAGACTACGTAAACATGAGTCTCGATAGAACGCCATATTTATCAATAGTTGTAGCTTCTCGTAACGATAATCATGGAGGTGATATGTTACAGAGAATGCACATTTTTGTGACAGGCTTAATACATCAATGTAATAAGCACAAGTTGACCAGTGAGTTGATTTTTGTAGAATGGAACCCTCCGATAGATAGTAAGAGTTTAAGTGAGGTTTTACCTAAGACCACTATAAACGACTATCTCACGATCCGGTATATTTTGGTTCCAAACGAAATCCATAGACAGTATAGCAATTCAGACAAATTACCACTCTTTCAAATGATTGCTAAAAATGTTGGGATTAGGCGTGCCAAAGCGGATTTTATACTCTGTACTAATGTTGACTTACTTTTTTCTGATAAACTATTCGAACAATTATCCCGTAGAGATTTAAAGCCCGGCGTTTTCTACCGGGCCAACCGCTGCGATGTTTCAAAAATAATCTACACGCTAAATACAGTAGATGAACAATTATCCTACGCTCAAAAAAACATCTTGAAGCGATTAGGTAAGAATATTAAGTACACTAATTTCGCTGATACAAATGGTCTGTTTTTTAAATACAAGGTTTTTCAATGGTTTTTACCATATTTATCAAAACTAAAATCGACCTATGCAACAGGATTAAAAGATAGATTTAACGAACTTGATCTGGATGCATGTGGAGACTTTACCTTGATGAGCAAGGTTGATTGGGAGTGTATTTCGGGTTATGTTGAATTAGAAATATACAGTATTCACATCGACTCAATGGGTCTTATTGCGGCTTTAGCAATGGGATTAAAGCAAGAAGTTTTTGAGCCAGAAGCTTGTACATACCATATTGAACATGATGGTGGTTGGGAATTTAAAAGCCCAAGCGACAAGTTAAAATTTTACACTAAGTTTCCGATGCTTGAATGGTCTGCCGTAAAGGAAGCGGGAATGGAACTACTAAATGGTAAAAAGAACTGGGAGTTCAATAAGCCAGATTGGGGGTTAGCTGACGTTGATTTAAAAGAGCTTTAATTACTTTGCAACATATTCATTATTTTAGATGCCAGTATTAATTCATGGAAGAAATTGGCGTTATAGGTCTTGGTCGCCTAGGAATTTGTTTGGCGCTTAACCTGGAAAAAACGGGCTATGTCGTTTTGGGTTACGATATTTCAACGGATTGTGTTGACGCAATAAACAACAAATCATTTAAAAGTTCTGAGCCATTGGTAGAAGAGTACCTGAAACGCGCATCGCATCTTATAGCTACAACGTCAATAACTACTATTTTAAAGTCAGATGCTGAAATCATTTTTATAGTCGTACCAACGCCATCACTGCCTTCTAATGAGTATAGCCATCGTGCTATTGATGAAATTTTGTTACAACTTCAAGCTTTTGGCATACAAAAGAAAACTAAGCACATAGTAATTAATAGCACGGTGATGCCGGGTTATTGCGATTCAATAAAAAATAGTTTGGCCGAATTGAATTATACAGTAAGTTATAACCCTGAGTTTATTGCGCAAGGAAGTATTATTGAAGATCAACAGTATCCTGACCAAGTATTGATTGGCGAAACAGAGAAAGAAGTGGGTGATAAAATCGAATCGATTTATCATAAACTCTGTAAAAATAAACCTCGTTATTGCCGAATGTCACTGATCAGTGCAGAAATTACGAAACTCGCCACCAATTGTTTCCTAACTACTAAAATTGCTTTTGCGAACGCTATTGGTGATATTGCAACAAAAGCAAATGCAGAACCCGATAAAATTTTGAACGCGATAGGAGCAGATTCGCGTATCGGCGAAAAGTATTTTAAATACGGTTTTGGGTATGGAGGGCCTTGTTTTCCAAGAGATAACAAAGCTTTTAAACACTTCGCTGACAAAATAAATTACCCAATGTGCCTGGCGCATTCAACTGATGAGGCAAATCAACTTCATGCAGATTTTATTGAAAATAGTTGGAAAGAAAGGTACAGTTTGGACTCTCCTATTGTTTTTGATTCGGTAACGTACAAGAAAGGAACAGATATTATAGAAGAATCGCAACAATTGAAATTAGCGGTTTCACTTGCCAGGCAAGGTTATAATATTGTCATTAAAGAGAGTAAAAAAGTAGTAGAACAGCTTAGCCAACACTACCCGAATCTTTTCAGCTTACAAATTAATGAATAATCCTGCAATTGTAATAGTAGCATACAATCGTCAGTATTCACTTGAAAGATTGTTAAACTCAATACATAAAGCATATTACAATTCAAATGCCATCAATTTAATAATAAGTATTGATCACTCCATTGAAAATGAGGTTTACAAATTAGCCAATGACTTTGTATGGAAGAATGGTGAAAAGCGAATACTAAAGCAAAACAAACACCTTGGGTTAAAGCAGCATATTCTAATGTGCGCAGATTTAGTTCAAGAATTTGAGTCTGTCATTATTCTTGAAGATGATTTAGTTGTTTCGCCATTCTTTTATGAATTTGCACTACAGGCAAAGGAATTCTATAAACATGACGATAATATTGCGGGTATTTCGTTATATAGCTATCAGGTAACAGAAAACAACTTTTACCCATTTCAGGCCCTGAATGATGGTAGCAGTGTTTACTTTATGCAATTAGCCTCTTCATGGGGACAACTTTTTACCAAGAAACAGTGGGAAAATTTCAGACAGTGGTTCAAGTTAAATCCTGAATTGACAGATGAGACAACTACGCCTGATTACATAAAAGTTTGGGGGAACAATTCTTGGAAAAAGCATTACATTAACTATCTCTGTTCAACAAATAAATATTTTGTATTTCCACAACTATCATTAACTACAAACTTTGAAGACGAAGGGACAAATTCCAGGACATCAAATGTATTTCATACACCAATTCAGGTTCTGCAACATCCTTACTATTTTAAAAATCTTTCTGAATCATCGTCTATTTATGATGCTAATTTCGAGTTACACTCAGAGGTTTTAAAAAGTCTAAATACTAATTTGAAAAAGTATGATTTTGAAGTTGATTTACATGGTGCAAAAAATATTGAACGTACAAATGCCCCATATATATTAACGTCTAAGAGAAGTTCAAACCCAGTTATTTCCTTTTCTGATGAGCTGTTTCCGTTGGAAAATAATATTGTTTTAAATTTAGAAGGAAATGGCATTGGTTTATTTGACAAAAATAATTTATTCGAAAGCGTAAAATCATCTTATAGGAACAGTAGTTTAAAATTCACCTTTGAATCAATTACTTTTGTTATTCCTTTATCAGAAGAAAACCGAACGGATCTGATTAAGACCATTAATTCGATAGCAGTCCAAAATTATAAACACATAAAAATTTTATTAATTGTTAGAAAGGACTTAACTAAACCGGCAATTGAAGATCTCCCTTGCGATGGAATAAAGACAAGGGTTATATTAACCAACTACCTTCTTTTAGACGAATTGATCTTGCATGGTATTAAACTTTCTAACTCAAAATACACATGTTGGCTAAAGCCGGGAAGTATTTTGGAAAAAAACGTACTCTTTAAAGTTATAGATGTTTTTTCAATTAGTCAATCCATTAAATGGATAAAAGGTATAAGTAAAACTCCTGAAAACCATTATGACTATGAACGATTAGATGTAAATGAACTTAGAATCTCCATTCGAAATTTACATAGTAGAAACTTAAAAAAGATACAAACTACAGAGGGCGATTTTATTCGTTCGAATTGTTATGATAGCCTTAATGTATCTACTTCTTCTACATTCGAAGTGTACCTTCAATTACTTAGTCATTTCAATTTACAAATAGTACTTTACACGTTCTTTAAATCCAAAAGCAACTCAGATTCTGTGTTTAGATTATCACCACAGGACCTTTCTCTTATTGAAAAGCATCGTATAAAACATAAAAGGAATCAGCCATTTCTAAAAAAAACGGAAGAAATTATTAAAACCAAGCTACTAAGCACAAAGGAAGTTAGTAGATGGAAGGAAATTGTAGATAATAATCTTGAAGATGTGATTAGGTATAACTTTAAAGATAACTTTTTCTATTTGTCAAAATTTTAATTTTTCAGTATAAGTAAAGGTTTTTCCGAAAACTTCTGTATATTTAAAACTTAATAATTATAAAATATGAAGAATATTTTCACAGTTTTTATTCTTTTTTTACTACCGATAGTTTCTTTTACGCAAACGAATACTCAATTGGGGGCAAGTTGCACCAGATCCCCCTTTTATTACGGTGAAATTGCTCCTACTTTAGGAACAGCTTTTGTAACAACGGCTTCTTATGGTCCAGGTTATTATTTTAGAATGCCGGTTTTACAAGGTGGCTATTATCAAATTAGTACCTGTGGCGCATCTATAAATACACAAATTTCAGCATTTCAATCACCTAATACAACTGGGCCTTTTGCCTGGTGCGATGGAAATGGCCCTTTATGTGCAGGAGGCGCGGCTTCAATTGACATGCTTCCAAATTTTACTGATTATGCGAATATAGATATTAGAGAATACAACTGTAATCTTGGTGGATCAGCTTCAATAAATGTGTATGTTAGACAAGTTAACAACATTACGTTTACCTCATCTAATGCCAGTATGTGTTCTGGTCAACAAAGAACTTTAACCGCTACACCGATAAGAGTTACTATTACTCCTCAGCCTAACTCAGGAGATGTTGGTACATTTACGGGAGTGGGTGTTAGTAGTAACGTTTTCACAGCACCTGCTGTTGTAGTACCAACCACATTTACAATAACCTATACTTTTGGATTTGTGAGTCAAACACAAACTATATTAGTAAACCCTAATCCAACCGTTACAGTAAGCCCATCCTCTACAATCATTTGTAATGGAAATCAAGCTACCTTAAGTGGCGGTGGGGCTTCAACTTATACCTGGACCGGAGGCATCAGCAACGGGACTGCATTTACACCAACAGCAACAACAATTTACACCGTTACAGGCACTTCTGCCGCGGGCTGTACCAATGTTGCTACGTCAACCGTTAATTTAAATCCAGCTATTAATACTTCGACTTCGGCTACAAACGTTTTGTGTAACGGAAATTCAACAGGCTCTGCTACTATTACTGCGAGTGGTGGTACTCCGGGCTATACTTATTTATGGAATACGGCAGCAACAACCTCAGTTATAACCGGCTTAAATGCAGGTGTTAGAACGGTTACTGTTACAGATGCAAATGGTTGCGCAAGAACGGGTACTGTAGCCATAACTCAACCAACCAGCGCTTTAAATACTGCTACCGCAGTTACCAATATTTTATGTTTCGGTAACAGCACCGGTGCAGCAACCGTTACTCCAAGCGGCGGAACACCTGGTTATACTTATATCTGGAGTACCGCACAAACCACATCTGTTATAAGTGCTTTAAATGCCGGAGTAAGAACTGTAACCGTAACAGATGCCAATGGATGTGCACGAACAACTACAATTAGCATTACGCAGCCTGTCGGTGCTTTAACTACAAACACTGCTGTTACTAATGTATTGTGTTTTGGTAACGCAACAGGCGCAGCCACAGTAACGGCAAACGGCGGAACACCGGGTTATACCTATTTGTGGAGTACAGCTGCTACAACGTCAGTTATATCAGGTTTAAATGCCGGAGTAAGAACGGTTACAGTAACTGATGCTAACGGTTGTGTGGCTACTAATACGGCCGGTATAACTCAACCAACATCCGCAATTATTACTAATACAGCTGTTGCAAATGTTCTATGTAACGGCGGGAATAATGGTTCAGCAACAGTGACAGCAAGTGGCGGTACAGCGGGTTATACGTATTTATGGAACACAGCGGCGACATCCTCAGTTATTTCAGGATTGAATGCCGGAGTGCGAACGGTTACTGTAACGGATGCGAACGCTTGTACAAGCACGAGCACGGTAACTATTTCACAGCCAGGGGCAATAACAGCTACTATAAGCCCAACTAATGCGGTCATTTGTTCAGGTAGTTCACAAACCCTTTCTGCAATTGGATTGGGTGGTACTGGCGCAATAACGTATTCATGGAGTACTGGTGCAGCCACATCTACAATTGCAATTAGCCCTTCGGTCAGTACTACTTATACAGTTTATTTAACGGATGCAAATTCATGTACATTAAGTAGTATATCAACTGTAACCGTTAATGCGGCGCCAACTATTTCAGTAAACAGTGGGGCCATTTGTAATGGTAGTAATTTTACAATTACCCCGAGCGGCGCATCAACTTACACCATACAAGGCGGAAGTGCTATTGTTTCACCAACAGTAAATACCACTTATACCATAAGTGGTACGAATGCTGCCGGTTGCGTTGGTAACGTCGCTACCAGTAACGTAACGGTAAATGCACTGCCATCTGTTTCCGCTTCTTCTCAAACAATATGCATAGGTTCAACAGGTACTTTAACGGCAAGTGGCGCAACTACATATACATGGAGTACCGGGGGAACATCAGCAGCCATAGTAGTTTCACCGACAGTAACAACGAATTATACTGTAAGCGGAGCAGATGCAAATGGATGTGTAAATACAGCAACTGTTAATCAGGTGATTGATTTGTGTACTGGTATCCAAGATAAATTACAACAAAGTAATCATGTGATTATTTATCCTAATCCAGCTACTAACAATTTGAATATTGACTTTACAGATAAATTGATAAGCACAGAAGCAAGCTTAGAAATTTATAACTCAATTGGTCAGTTAGTTTATAAAGCAACTTTAACCGAAGAAAAAAATCAGATTGAAATTTCGGGCTTGAAGAATGGTGTATATACTGTTTCCGTGAGGGCAGATAAACAACGGTATTTTAAATTAGTTAAAGAATAAGGAGTTAAGGCCATAATTGGACCTACCCGGTTTGATTTTCAGTTCAAACTTCATTATAGATTAAATCTCATTATGCTATAAATTTCTATGGTATAATGGGATTGAACTAAAGCATTTAGAACATCCTATCAAGGTGGAATTAATTGAGATTTTCCGGTTCAGATAACTAAAACTGTTAGCTGGGATATAGCCTTTTTATCTTGCTTGTGAATATTTGACTTTCTAAGGTTAGATTTTATCCCCTCCTCCTCGGCAACTATTGAGCCTGATCCGCCTGATCCCCGAATTGCTGGAAAAGAGTGGGGAAACAACCTAAACAAAAAATCCTTAACTATTGACAGTCAAGGATTTTCTGTTTTTTGAAGTGGTGCCTCCAGGAATCGAACCAGGGACACAAGGATTTTCAGTCCTTTGCTCTACCAACTGAGCTAAGGCACCAACCTGCTCAATCACCCATTTCTTAATGATTGGGAGTGCAAAAATACATTTTTTCTCTCATCCGCCAAATAATTTCAAAAAATAATTTAGCACCTTTTATTTTGCCTAATTTTAAACTGTAAATGAACCTGATTATTGATTTTGGGAATACACGTGTAAAAGCGGCTCTATTTACCGACCGGCTAATCGAATTAAAGGTCTATAAAGATGGTAAAGAATTGCTGGCGGATCAATTGTTTATTGCCCGTGCAAGGCATGCCATAGTGGCCTCTGTAGTAACGCATCACGCCGAAGTGGTGAAGGAACTGTCGGAAAAAATGCCTGTGATGCTATTTTCGGCCGATACTCCTTTGCCGGTAAAAAATGGTTACCAAAGCGCGCAAACACTGGGCTCTGACCGCCTGGCCGCTTCCATTGGTGCCTGGAGTGCTTACCCCAACCAGAACGTTTTGGTAATAGACGCGGGCACCTGCATTAAATACAATTTTATGAGTGCTGCCAACGTTTATGAAGGAGGGGGCATCTCGCCCGGCTTACAAATGCGGTTAAAAGCGCTTCACCATTATACAGGCCGTTTGCCATTGGTAGAATTTGATCCCGATTTTAATGAGTTAACCGGGCAAACCACCAACGCTTCTATTTTAAGCGGTGTACTTAACGGTGCCATTTTCGAAATTGACGGAACGATTGAGGCTTATCGCCGCAAATATGCCGATTTAACAATCCTTATCACAGGCGGTGACGCGCCCTTTTTGGCAGAACGCCTGAAAAACCCCATATTTGCGCAGCCTAATTTAGTACTAACCGGATTAAATACCATATTAAAGCATTGTTGTGAATCGAACCCAAAATAAATTTTTTAAAAAAATAGTGTTTTATTTTAGCGCGTGCAGCGTGTTATCCGGTGTGGCTCAGACCACTACCTATAGCCCGTATTCACGCTATGGTATCGGAGAAATAAATCAAAAAACCAACGCCCACATTATGGGCGCGGGAGGGACATTTATAGCGCTTCAGCCCGATACGTTTATGCCCATCCTGATCAATCAGGCTAATCCGGCCGCATTGGCTCATATTCGTCTGGCCACACTCGATCTGGGTGGAGTAGCAGACTACCGCACGTTCGGAACTACATCCGGAAATATTACGAAGCGTACAGTTAATTTTAACTATGCCATGCTGGGATTCCCCGTGCGTAAAAACGGAGGAGCTTGTTTTGGTATTATGCCTTATAGTTCTGTTGGGTATAATATGGAAAGTAAAGCCAATGTAGCAGGAGTTGATGGTTCAGTGACGTATCAGTATCAGGGCGAAGGAGGCATCAATAAAGCGTTTCTTGGCTATGGTGTTTTGCCGTTTAAGAACGCTTTGTCCAATTATTATACAGCAATCAACGCCAGTAAAGGTAGCGATCACCCCATGCAATTTTCAAAAGGAAAAGAAGCGGTAAATAAACTGCTGGCTAATTTATCCCTCGGAGCTACCGCTAATTACTTGTTTGGAACCCTTGAACAGAGTACGCGCATTCTTTACCCGGTAGGTCCAGGAGGAACGCTCATTTATAACAGTTCGCAACGTCAGCGCGATATTAATGTACAGGGAGTAAGCGGGCAATTGGGATTGCAAACTGCGTTTTTCATAGATTCGGTTAACTATCGTGATTCCAGTGGTATCCTGCATAAGCGGGCACTGATGGATAAAGTTAAATTTTCGGCCGGTTATTTTATGAGTTTGAATAATTCGGTGAATTTAACCTATGATGCCTTAATTTATAATTACTATAGTACTACCCTTGGAAATCAGATTATTTTAGATACCGTTTTAAACAACACAGGTCAAAAATCAACCATGCGTTTGCCTTTAGAGCAGGGTGTGGGCATTGGGTTTAAAAAAGGGGATAAATGGCACATCCTTGCCGATGCTGCTATTACAAACTGGAATAACTTTAAATTGATTGATCCTTTAAAGGAATTGAAAAACGCTTACCGCTTATCGTTTGGGGTACACTATATACCAGATCGCGGGGCAGCCGGTGCCGGCGCTTACTTAAAACGAGTGCAATACCGTGCGGGGGCTTTTTATAATACCGGATACATAGAACTTAAAAATACCGCCATCAACAGAATGGCCGGAACGCTCGGGTTGGGGTTTCCGGTAGGCATTGGCCGCAGAAGTTCTATTATTAATGTGGGGGCAGAATATGGTGAGGTGGGCACCAATGCAAATAATCTTTTAAAAGAACAGTACTGGCGTTTAAATATCGGATTTACGTTTAATGCCTTTGAAGACCGCTGGTTCCGAAAAGTACGATACGATTAATCGTTTTGAAAACGCTTTTAAATACTGTTCTCCTTTTTGTAGCTTTATTTTTCCTGAGCTCCTGTGCTAATGATTTAAAGGATGTAATGGCTATTCCCGGGAATAAACTCAGTCCTTCTCAAACCGGCGATAGTGTTACCATTCTTTATACGGATAGCGCCCTCCTCAAAATAATGCTTAAAGCCAACCGTTTACTGATGTTTGAGAATAACGTAAGTGAACCATTGACCATTATGCCCAAAGGCGTTTTTGTAACGTTTTTTGATGCGGAAGAGAAAATATCGAGTACCCTGAGGGCTAATTATGGCATCCGTTACGGCCATAGTAAACGTATGGAAGTAAAGTACGATGTGGAAATGATTAATAAGGAAGGAAAAAAACTGAATACTGAACACCTGATATGGGACGAACAGAATAAACGCATTTATACAAAAGCGGATATTAAAATAACCACGGCTACTGAAATTATTATGGGGAAAGGGTTTACCAGTAATCAGGACTTTACGAAGTACGAGATTAATGAAATAACAGGAATTTTAAAGCTAAAAGATAAAGATTTCAATGAATAATGTTAAGCTGTTTAACCTTAGTGAAAAACTATGGATTGCCGGAATGGCAATAGGTGTAGGATGTTGTATTTACTTTTTGGTACAAAAGGATAATGACAGTGCGTTATTCTTTTTTGGTTTTTTTCTTATTTCGGCTGTTACCTATCTGATGCGGCGTTACCAACGACGGAAGGAAGAAGCCGTAGCCAAACAACAACATGATCAGAAAGTAAAGGAAAAAATGAAGAAAAAAATTTCCTGATGCCTCAAAGTCGCATTACGGATTTTTCAAAAGTGTGATGGTTCCCTTGCGTTCAATGTACTCTCCTCTTGAATTTTTGTATTGCAAAAGGTAAACGTATATTCCATCTTCAGCGTTCTTTCCATCCCATCCGGTTTTATCATCGGTGGTTTCAAATACTTTATTCCCCCAGCGGCTGTAAACCTGTACCCTGTAATCACTTTTTTCAACAAAATGAGTCACAGGTATCCAAAGCGGATTTTTACCAAATGGGGTAAATGCATTGGGAATAAACACTTCACTTTCCACATAAACCTCAGCCGCGTTACAACGGGCCGTTTCTCCGGTTATGCCATAAGTATTGCCTAAACCTTCCACCGCTTCTACCACATAAATGATTTTACCGCCATCTCTGGCATTATCTTCTACATTATCAGTATAGCGGAGATTTCCCGATCCCACAAAAGCAACCGGAGCGCTCTGATACTCTTCATTAACCACACGGTAAATATTATAACCTACAATACCGGCATTAAAACCGCTCGGGAAATTCCATTCCAGATGATTTAAAAATTTAATATCCGCGTCATTTTTTACCTGCAACGTAAATGTTTTAAATGTAGCAACGGACCCTCTGCTATTTCCGCAGCTATCTAAAATAGTGGCTTTATAAAAATAATTTTTCTTTTTTACTTCCAGTTTTTCATCCAGATAACTGTAATGTGGCTGTAAAGGTGTAAAAGGGATGTAAGCAATGGTAGAGTAGAGTATGCCATCTTCTGAGCGTTCCAGTTGAATGGCGCGACAGTTACGGACAGTGTCTACCAGTAAACGAATGTTTATGTTATCCTCTTTGGTAACACTGGCGCTTTTTATATAAACAAAACTGCTTACAGGCGGTTCATACGCCAGAATTTTCTGACGGTTAGAGGATGCCGTTGCGTTTTGGGCTGTATTTACCACTCGTACAAAATAGGTCCATTGTACATTACCCGCGTTGGTTTGATGCGTAAAACTGGTGCTTGTGGTAGAGCCAATTCGTGTAAAGGAGCCTCCAGTAGAGGCAAATAGTTCATAGCGTAACACGCCCGTTTTAAGCCCTTCGTAGGCGTTCCAGTTTAATACCGTTTGCCGCGCACAGGTATTGTAACTGGCGCTGAGAAAAATGCTGTTATGTCCATCATTAATTGGACTGATATTGCTGCAACTATCATTTGCGGCAATAAAAAACGTCACACTGGCTGTACCCGCTACGGCTGCTGTAAATGTGTAAAGGGTATTATTGCGCCCGTTGATTACATCTATTTTCGTTTTTACACCACCAATCATCTGATAAATGGTATAACCAATACAATCCGCAGAGGCAGAAGGCGTCCAGCCCAAAACAACCTGCCCGGATGGTAAAACACTAACTGTATCAAACACCGGAATACGAGGAGGTGTTTTATCAACAAAGCGATGGCCATTAATATTCGATTGCGAGATACACCCGCTTTTGTCTTCAAGTGCCACCTGATAGTTGTATATAATGGAACAAACATCGGTAGTATCGTTGTTATACGCCTGGGCAGAAGTTGTTAAAAGCGGAACAAAAGGCCCTGAATTACCCTGACGGTAAATAGTATAAGTATTGGCAGATGTACTTAAGCCTGGAGTAGCCAGCATATTATAATTTAAGCCGGCAGCATACGGGTCTCCGGAACTGGTAGCGCCAATCAATTGTAAATTAAGATAAAGTGATCGTAACGTGTCGCTGTTGGCTGATGTCAAAAAGCCACTACCGTTATCAAATTTGGTTTTCATAAAGTAGAACTGGCTTTGGGTATTGCCGGTTGCACCATTATGCGTATAGGAAGTTAAGTTGTAAACAGGAACGGAAGCTATTTTAGTAAATGGCCCTGATGCCGAGGTAGAATGGTAAATCTCATATTCAACAAACAAACCTGAGGGGTCGGCAGGCTTTAACCATGATATGGTAACGTTGCCACTTAAGCCGACTGAAAGACAGCGCACATCCGGTGGGGCAAGTTGAGCAAATTGCCCTTTAGCCAGTAAAAGAAATAACAATACTATAACGTGAAGCCGTTTCACAATTTCTGTAACGTGTAAAAATACAGTTTATTTTGGTTATTCAGAGGCTTTTAACAGTCTATTCTGGTTTATGGAAAGGAATGCTAAATAATTTTCCAAATGTTAAAACTTGAAAAATGATGCAGCTATTTTACTAAAAATACATCTAAATCATATAGGAAGTGATGGAAAACCTATGATGGAATTAAAAAAGTTCTATATTTGAAACATTCTTATAAAAATAGTTGGATGAAAAAAATTATACTTTCTCTTTTAGTAGTGTTAAATTGGAATCTTAAGGCGCAGTTGCCGGAGATGGATTTTGATGTGCTATGGAACAACTCGCTGGCTAATGCTGCACCGGCACCTTCCGGTTGGATTACTACCAATCTTTTAACGTCTGTGTTGATTTCTTCACTTAACCCGGTTTCTGTAACGCCTTATACAGCAAGTAGTTGTAGTGGGAATACATCTATGCGTATCGAAACAAAAGTGTATGGTACCCGCGGAATTCTGGCATCTTACGTGCCCGATACGGCTGGTTTTGCCTTTTCCGGTAATGTGGTAGTAACAGATCCAACCCCTTTAAAAGATGGATTTGCCTTCACGCAACGTCCTACACATCTGGTTTACTGCGTACAAACGCAACCGGCAGCCGGAGATACATCGGGTATCAGATTCAGGGCCTGGAAGACCACGGGTGGTGTTCGCACCTACATAGCAAGTGTAACCGAAACATTTTCATCGTCCTCACCGGTTTTATCAATGGAAACTCATACTTTATCTATCAGCTATACCAGTACCCTGACGCCGGATAGTGCTGGCCTTTATGTGGCATCTAGTTTTAAATTTCCCGCTTCGGGACTTGTTATCCGTAAAGGGGCTAAACAAGGCAGTTATATAGTTGTAGATGGAATTTTACTTGGTACAAATATTGGTTTAAAAGAAACAGCTGTTGATAAAATTGATCTTACCGTGTTTCCTAACCCGGTGAATCATACAACCGTACAATTTAAAACCGAAAGTGAAGAAGCGCATCGCTACCAGATTTTTGATGTAACCGGAAGAGAACAGGCTGCGGGCCATTTTTCAGACAAAAAGGCCCTTCTTTCTACGCAATATTTCAACAGTGGCATCTATTTTTATACCATATTAAATTCAAACGGTCAGAATTTAAAAACAGGAAAATTAATCATCAATTAAAAGCAACACATGAAAAAACTATTACTCGTAGCTGCCAGCCTTTTAGGTTTGCAAAGTTTCGCTCAATCACCGGATTTTCTATTTGAGGGGTCCTGGTCAAATTCAACCTTCGGGTCTACAGCAGATCCTGCAGGATGGGTGTCGTCAAATGTATTAACATCTTTTTTAATCAGTAGTTCAAATCCGGTAACCACCACTCAATCTACTTTGGCGTGTCAGGCGGTGGCCGGTATGCGTATTGAAACAAAAAAAATGGGAACAGTAGGCTTACTGGCAGGAACGATTCCTGATACTTGCGGGTTTGCCTTTTCAGGATCTATTGCCGGTACAGTATTAAAGGATGGCGTAGCTTTTACGCAACGTCCTTTACAATTAAGTTACTGTTATAATTCGGCGCCTGCCGCAGGTGATACCAGCGGGGTAGGTATCCGTTTATGGAAATGGCAGGGAAATGCCCGTGTTGTTGTTGCTACCGGAGAAATGAAATATACAACAGCTAGTCCTGCGGGAATGACTAATCAGGTAATTACACTTAATTACCTTAACAATCTTATTCCTGATAGCGCTGTGTTTATGGTAGCTTCCAGTTATAAATTCCCTACAAGCGGTTTAATCATGCGTAAAAAGGCAAAAGTGGGCAGTACCATTACTGTAGATAATCTGGCTTTAGTTGGAACCTTTACAGGAATAAATGAGCGTACTTCCGGAAACCTTCAGTTAACTGTTTATCCTAATCCAGCCAGCAGTGCTATTCGTTTCTCAACTGAAAGCGCAGATGCTGCTAACTTCGAAGTGTACGACATTACTGGTAAACATGTAGCGTCGCATAATTTCGAGAATGGCAAATTAAAAGTATCAGTATCAGATTATCAGTCGGGTCTTTACCTTTACAAAGTATTTGATACAAACAATCAATTGCTTAAAGCCGGTAAATTTACCGTAGCGCACTAAATTATAAGCATTACTGATTTTTTGAAAAGGCTTCTGTTTTACAGAGGCCTTTTTTCTTTAACCAACCTTGTTAAACCCGGTAATGTACTGTCCGCTGAAACTTGTTTGCCTTTTACAGCATTGTATACGGCTGTCGAAGCTGTGTTCCGCTACCGCCTCTTCGTTGGACATACATACACCTTACAATGCTGCCGCTTCTGTCTCTGGTTGGGAAGCGCACCTTTGGCTGTTGTGTCACGTAAGATTCAGTTTATAACTTAACCCCAAACACACACACGTCGTCTAGTTGTTCGTACTGACCTTTCCACGCATCGAAAGTGGCGCTTATTTGTTGCTTTTGTGCCTTTACCGTTAAAACCGATAACTCAATAATCATCTTTTCGAGGTTAACAGATTTGTATTTTTTGCCTTTGGGGCCGCCAAACTGATCTACATATCCGTCTGAACTCATATAGATGCAATCTCCCGGTTCTATAATCTCTTCTTTTAGAGTAAACGGCTTTAATGCTCCCACATAAATCCCAATGGGTTGTTTATCGGCGGGTAATTCTATTAGTTCGCCCCGTCTTACAATGTATAAACCATTATTGGCCCCTGCAAATTGCAATTTTCGTGTAGAAGGGATGTAACGGCACAGAGAGATGTCCATACCATCTTTGTTTTCACCAATAGCGCCACTTTGTTTCAACGCTATAATTACCCTGTCGCGTAACTGATTTAAAATTTCATCGGGACTCAGTTTCAACTCCTCATTCACTATCTGATTTAGTAAGCCAGATCCCAGCATACTCATAAACCCTCCGGGAACACCATGCCCCGTGCAATCTACTACCGCCCATAAAACGGAATCCTGTATGTTGGAATACCAGTAAAAATCACCGCTTACAATATCTTTGGGTCTGAAAAAAATAAAGTGATCCAGAGTTTTTTCAATCTCTTCCGTTCCCGGAAGTATTGATTGCTGGATGCGTTGCGCATAGTATATGGAGTCGGTCAGTTCGTTGTTTTTCTCCTGAATAATTTCTTTTTGTAACCGGATTTCTTCCGCTTTATTTACCACCTCAGCAGTACGTTCTTCAATTTTTTGTTCCAGTAAGAGTTGTGTCCGTCTATAGGCCCGTTCGCGTATTTTAATGATGCTATAGACTGTAAAAACCACAATAACGCCACATAGCAAATAAAACCACCATGTTTTCCAGAAAGGTGGATTTATCGTAAACGCCAGTTTAAAAGGTTTACAGTGAATGCCATAGGCGTTGATTACGCTTACATCCAGTGTGTAGTTTCCATGCGCCAGGTTGGTGTAACGAATTGTGTTCGAAATGCCATTGTTTATCCAGTTTGTATCCAGGCCAACAAGTCGGTAGCGGTAGGTATGCCCCGATGGTGTGTACAACTGATCGGTGTAACATTCAAAAGTTAAAAAATTTTCGTTCCACTTTAACGTTCGTTGTCCCGATATAAATGCATTTGTTTCTGTAAGGGTAAACGCGCTGTCTCTTATAAATAATCGGCTAAGGTGAGTTTCCGGAATTCTTGGTGGAACTTGCATCTGCGAAGGATTAAAGTACAACTCACCATTAAATGTAGCAAAATAGAGTCGTCCCATGGCATCACGCTGTGCCTGCGATCCTAAAAAACTTTCTGTTTTTAATCCCATTTTGCTGGTGTAGCGGACTAACTTCCCCGTGCCCTCATGCCAGTTAATAATCTGGTTATCTAAGGCCATCCACCAGTTACCATCATTTAATAAAATCATGGCATTGACTCCCTCATGGGCCTGTAAACCTATTTTGCTGTTATAATACGTACTCTTGCCGCTGGCTTTGTCAAATAATACTAATCCCTTGTCGGTGCCAAACCATATCCGCTGTTGCTGATCCACATATCCCATCCGGATAGTGCTATCGGGGAAATAGTGTGCTTTGTCTTTCCAGTAATATAAACGCAGTGATTTACTAATGGGGTTAAACAATCCGAATTTTTTAGCGCCAAACGATAACAGCCAATCTCCATCCTTTAAACGGTATCCGTAGTTTTGGCTATGTAGGTAACCATCTTTGCCTAGCATCAGATGGAATAATTCCAGTTCTTTTTTATGGGTATTGTAGCGGTAAAAAGAAAGAGAATCTTTACGGTGACTGCTAAAAAAAAGATCTTTCCCGTTTTTTTCAAAACGAAACATCAACGACATCCTTTTAGTACGATGAAGCTGTTCAGAGTGCAAGGGCCTCCTGAAAATGCCTCTTTCATTCAGAAAGGCCGGAAAATGAGGAGCAGTAACAACCATCTCGCTGCTGTCAAAAAAGCCAATGTCCTGTACTCTGCTTGGCAATGTTTCGTTATCAATAGTGGTATAAAGTTCAAAATGGGGAATAATTTTTTTTATCATTTGGTGAGCATTGGCATCATAAATACTAATCCCCCTTTCGCTGGTTACATAAAATTTTCCATCCGTACGCACCAGAACCTGATTAACCGGAATCCTTTGTTCGGAACGGTTAGAGTACTCAAGATCCAGATCGGACCATGAGGCTATTGAAAAACGTTGGGAAAAGGCATTGTAAATGTTCATAACACCGCCCGCTGTACTTATCCATATATTGCCATCCCTGTCTTTCTGTATGTAACGGGTGCGGTTATCACTCAAACTATTGGGGATTTTAGGATTATTCAATATGTATGCCGTTTCGCGGGTGATAGTGTTTACATGCATGATGCCTGAAAAAGGCGTACCTACCCATAAGTATCCTTCATTATCTTCGGTGTAAACCCGTGCATTATCCAGATTCAGTTTATTATCTTTCCCATGGGCTGAAATCCTGTGGGCCGTTTTGTTCTTCATATCAAAATAAATCAGCCCGCTATAGGTTCCTATCCAGATATTCTGCTGGCGATCCTGATGTATGAATTGAGAAATGCGTAAAGACATGGTTATTCGCTGCCGGATAGAATCAGAACAGTCTCTGGTGTACTCTTCAAAAGGAAAGGGTTCAAATATCCCTTTAGAGGGATCAAAATAAGACGGTTCATACGAGGCGGCGGCCTCATTGGTAAAGTAAACGCATAAAAATCGTCCATCGGGTAATTCCAGAAAATCTTTTACCCGGTTACGACTGCTGCTTAAATCCGGGTTACTAATAGGGCGATGCGGTAAATAATTCTGAAACGCACCGCTTGCAGCATTTAGTTTATATAAACCTTCTCCCCAGGTGAGTACCCAGAAATTTCCTTTCGAATCTTCTTTGATAGTGGTGATAAGCGCCTTGGGCAGTTTGGTAAATTGCCGGAACGTTTCTGTTTTCAAATCCAGTAGCGTTAAACAAATGGTGTCGCGGTAAGCAATCCATAAACGGTCTTTGGAATCCAGATACAAGTATTGAATGTTTTTTGAAATAATGCCTTTGCCATTACTTTCCGGAGTATAGGTTTTAAAAGAATACCCGTTGTAGTTAAATAAACCATTTTCATACGAGCCCCATAATAAACCTTTTGAATCCCAGGCAAACCGGTTAATCTGCTTTATGCCCATGTGTTCGCTCTCCAGTTGCTGAAAGGTAGGATTGTACCGCACCTGACATATACCGGCGGTTATGTATAAGGTGAAAAGGAATATGAGCAACCTGTAATTCACGTGTCCCGAACAAGTAAATATAAGATTTTGTCTTAACTTTAGTGATTGTAATAAATAATAATAGGCAGCCTTTGTAAAATATGGATTTTGGACGGGATGTAGATATTTCAACAGTTCATTTTGGTTTGCCTCCTGAACATCCCGGATCTATAAAAGTACTGGGCGGTACAAAGAGAAAGGATATTAAAGTCTATGTTGGCGGTGTATTATGGAGTGATGAAAGTTTTACAGGCGTAATTTATCCGGCAAAGGCAAAACCTAAGGATTACGCCAGATACTATTGCCGCCAGTTTAATACCATAGAATTAAATACAACGCATTACCGTTTACCGGAGGCTGACCATATTAAGAAATGGCAGAATGATGCACCCGAAACATTTCGTTTTGCACCTAAAGTTCCTCAGGTTATCAGCCATTCAGGTGATCTGCTGCAGATGGTTGACTTTATGAATGAATTTGGAACGCTGGTCAGTCATTTTGGCAAGCGTTTGGGATATACTTTTTTGCAGTTGCCCCCGCACTTTGCCCCTAAGCGCCTTCAGGAATTACTGGAGTTTTTAGACAGATCAGCGCTTCGTCAACTGGCTATAGAAGTGCGGCACCCCGATTGGTTTGGCGAACAACCAGCCTTAAATCAGTTATGCAATTACCTTTACAAAAACCAAATGCCCCTGGTTATTACTGATACACCTGGCAGAAGAGACGTATTGCATGGCAGGCTCACGCACACGGTAACTCTGATACGCTTTAATGCCAATGACCGGCATTCTACAGATTATTCGCGTATAGATGAATGGGTAGAGCGTTTGAATAACTGGTTTAACCAGGGACTCGAAACCGTCTATTTTTTTATACACACGCCTCATCAGATAAACATGCCTGAGCTTGTCAGCTACTTTATAAAACAACTGAAACAAGTAAGTGGTATCCATCTGCAATCGCCTAAAATAACTCAGCCAGACCCATCAAATGGAATGTTATTCTGAAGCCTGTAAAAACTTGGTTTTTCGAGTTTTTTAGTATTTTCGCTCATTTACCAGACAATGTTCAGATTAAGATATTTCTTCCTTATAGTTTACCTGTTTAGCAGTTTTCTGGCAGGAGCACAGTTATCACAAACGGTTAAAGGGCGCGTAGTAGATAAATCTGTCGGCATCGGACTACCTGGTGTTATTGTAAAGCTTAGCGGGAGTACTTCGCAGGTGCATGTAGCTACTACCGGACAGGATGGAAGTTATAAAATAAAGGAAGTGCCTCTGGGGCGCCAATCGTTTGTGGTGTCGTTAATGGGATACAAAACCCGTGTACTTACCGATATTATTGTTGGTTCGGGTAAAGAGGTAATCCTTGATGTAGAAATGGAGGAGAATACAACCGATTTAACAGAAGTAGAAGTAAATGCTACTCAGGATAAAGATGTGGTGAATACAATGGAAGCGGTAAATATTAAGCACTTTACATTGGAAGAAACCGAGCGCTATCCGGGTTCGCGCCAGGATCCTGCGCGTATGGCCCAGAATTTTGCAGGAGTTCAGGGAACAAACGATAGCCGTAACGATATTGTGGTAAGAGGAAATTCTCCTTCAGGCTTACTTTGGCGTTTAGAGGAAATTGACATACCCAACCCTAATCATTTTGCTGTAGCCGGTTCGGCTGGCGGACCACAGAGCATTATTAATAATAAATACCTTGCCAACAGCGAGTTTTATACAGGCGCCTTTCCTGCTAATTATGGTAACGCGCTTGGAGGTGTTTTTGATTTACGCATGCGAAACGGGAACAGTGAAAAACACGAACGCACGTTTCAGTTGGGGGTTTTAGGTACCGAACTGGCCCTGGAGGGACCACTGAATAAACAAACAGGTGCCAGTTACCTGATTACTTACCGCTATTCAACGCTAAAACTTTTCTCCGCGGTAAATTTTAATTTTGGAACCAGTGCAGTACCAGGGTATCAGGATGCCGGCATACGCTTGAATTTTCCAACCCGGAAAGCGGGTGTGTTTTCGTTTAGCGGGATTGGTGGATTAAGTGATATCAGTATTATACTAAGTAAAACCAAAGAACGGCCACGGGAATTATATGGCGATTTAACCCGCGATCAGTATTTTGCCAGTAATATGGGTGTTGGTATTATTAATCACACTTACGCGTTTAGCCCCCGCACGCTTATGAAAACGAGTGTAGCCTATGGTGTACAAACGCTTAACGTGGATCATTTTCTGGTATTGCGGAATAAAAATTTTGTACCTAAAGATACCTTGCCTCAAATTCTGGGATACGATTTTTACGAAGGAAAAACAACCCTTAGCTGGTTTATCCGTCATAAAATAAACGCTAGAAATTCATTTAAAACAGGTGTTTTACTTAATCGTACGGATATTGATTTTTACGACGATGTAAAAATCAATACCATAACAGACACTGTGGCGTTAAGTATTTTAAATAAACCGTTTAAGCGCCGCTTAAATGTTGCTACGTCGTTCTACTTGTTACAACCTTATCTTAATTACGTGCATAAGTGGAATGATTTCTGGAGTATGCAGGCAGGCGTTTTTGCGCAATACCTTACCCTGAACGGATCTTATGCTGTTGAACCCCGTTTTAGTTTACGCTACCAGCCTTTACTGCGCCATACGTTTAGTTTTGCGTATGGCTTACATAGTCAAATGCAACAAACCTATCTGTATTATTCTATTCCGGATAGTATTGTAAAAAACAATGTGTTGTTGCCTAATACCGATAAGGTGCTTACAAACAAGAATCTCGATTTCACCAGAAGTCAGCATGTTGTTGCCGGATATGAATGGCAGGCATCGAAACATTTATCACTAAAGACAGAATTATATTATCAGAATTTGTGGAATGTTCCGGTATATGTTGTAAAATCGGGGGTGTCGGCCATTAACCGGGGAGCTACGTTTAATCGCTTTTTTCCTGTTTATACTATGGAAAATAATGGAACCGGTTATAACTACGGGTTAGAATTTACACTACAGAAAAGTTTTAGTAAGCAGTACTACATCATGTACTCAGCCAGTATATTCGATAGTAAATATAAAGGAAGTGATGGTGTTTTACGAAATACGGACTTTAACGGCAATTACATGATGAATTTGCTTGCAGGCTGGGAGTATCAGATTGGTAAAGCGAAGCAGAATGCCATTAGTTTAGGGGGGAAGCTTACGTATGGAGGAGGTAAACGCTATAGCCCGGTAGATATAAAGGCCAGTAATGCCATTATGGACGTAGTGCCGCTGGAGTCAGGAATTAATACGTTACAGTTCCCGGCTTACAACCGTTTCGATTTAAGGGTTGCTTATAAAATAAACAAAAAGCGAGCCGGGATAGAAATTGCACTTGATCTGGTCAATCTGCTTAACACGAAAAACGTTTTGGCTCTCAGTTACTCTCCTGATCCTGCTGATTTAAGTAAAGATCCATTGGTTAGAAATTATCAGTTGGGATTTTTACCACTGTTTTACGTAAAAATAGATTTTTAAAAAAAGACAGAATTGGGTGGATTTCCCAAAGATTACTTCTTCATCCAGTCTTCAATATCGTATTGATTCAATTCGTAGTAATCTACTTTCTTAATAACTGTTCCGTCTTCGAGGTAATAAATTCTGGGGAGTTTAACACCCGCCAGTTTTACAAATGTTTCTCCAAGGCAAAATGAATGTGGAATATTATCCGCTTTTGTATCTTCTACAAACAACTTGTAGTCAGTTTTGTCACCATTTAAAATGAAGTAAACCGGTAAATCGGGGTTGTTCTTTTTAATCAGGTGGAATTTTTTGGCGGCAATGCGGCAATGCGGACAACTTAAACTCAGAAAAGTGACAACCTGTTTTCCTTTTCTGACATCAACGTTGGGTATTTCTACTTTTGAACTGTCGGTTGGTTCGTATAGCAGGTTTAATTCCAGTTTGTAATTCACCGCCTCATTCAGATTATTGGATGTGTAACTATAATCCAGCGGATTTAAAATAAAAGGTAGTAGTAGCGCTGTCAAACCGGTAAAACTCAGAAACAATTTGTCGTACTTTCCGCTCCATCCCTTACAAAGCCAGTAAATGACGCCTCCTGCTAAAAGCATGACGCTATTTTTAGCAATAGCCATACCTGGACTCATTTTGTATGTTTCACCAAAACATCCGCAATTACCCGAGTTACCCGAAACTATAATCTGAACAGTGAGATAGATGCAGAAAAAAATCAAAATACTGCCCATCAAAGGAAGGGTAAATTGCCTGAGCCGGAAACCAACAATCAATAAAAAGCCGGTAAAAAATTCTAAACCGATCATCAGTCGTGCCAACACAGGAGCAGTGTACCAGTTACCGAGGCCAATGTCCACAAACGTGAATTCAAACGTTTCAATAACAGGGTCCAGTTTAGTCCATCCTGAAAAAATAAACACAATTCCCAAACAAATAGATACAACCAAGGCGGTTATGGTTTTCCAATAAAGGGTTTTGATAAATAGCATGCGCCAAAATTAGGGCTTATTCTTTTATTTTCAAGGACATTCTGTAGCTGTACACTAAAAATTGTCCCATGTTCACGAATGCATTTGGGTTTATTAACACCTCAAAGTACTTCATCTGTTAAATAATACCCACGATTGTGTAACTTCGTTTTCTTTTTGCGTTTATATTTAAACATGCGGCATCTGCTAATCATGAGCTTTAGTTTGTTGTTTGCCCGATTATTGGGGCAACAACAATTGCATGATAGTGATTTGGTTAAATTTAAGAACTATGAAACACGGCTTAAAGATTTGTGTAAAGATGTATTTTATAATCGCACAGAAGCCACACGTTATGAAAGTAACAAACAGTTTATAGCTCTATGGGAAGAAATTATCAAACAGCCGGCATCAATGGCTTACGGGTTTGATAGTTTAAAAAAAGATGTATCTATTTTGGTGCCACGCGATAAAAAATTTCGCATTATTACCTGGAACCTCCATAAAAATGATGGAAGTAGTTACGCGTACTTTGGATTTATTCAGGTGAATAATGAAAAGCGGATCCGGCGTAATATGTTTAAAACAGAGGTTTTCAGGGAGTATGAATATTTTAAACTGTTAGATAAATCTGGTTCTGTGAAAAGCGTGGAGAACCATATTGCCACACCCGATAAATGGTTTGGAATGCTGTATTATTATATTCTGGATTGCGATGGCTATTATTTACTTTTGGCCTGGGATGGAAATGATAATTTAACTCAACGAAAATTTGTAGATGTATTGTACTTTAAGTCGGATGGCACTCCTGTGTTTGGAAAGGATGTGTTTAAATTTCCGCGAAAGAATCCCAAGCGTTTAATGTTTGAGTATAGTACAGAAGTTAGTATGAGTTTGAAGTACAATGAACGTCGCGATCAGATCGTATTTAGCCATTTAGCTCCAAAAGAGGAAGGCACGTTATTAGAGGGGCAATACCAGTATTATGGGCCCGATGGTAGTTACGATGCTCTGGAACGTAAAAAAGACAAATGGCAGATTATAGAAGCCATTGATGCCCGTAATCCAAAATCACGTACAGATAAAGCAGCCCCTCCAGATCCGGATAAGCAGCAACCTATTTATAAACCGAAGTAAAAGCATTTACGAGACACCTTACTGAAGTTTATTATTAAATCTATTTAGAGAAGGAAGAAGCGCGTTTGTATAGTAAAGTCTTTTTCTATATTCGTTGATTGACACAGAATATGAAAAAACTTTTTACGATCGCACTCATTTTGATGCTTGCACAGGCTAATGCTGCGTTTCATGTTGAAGCGCCTGAAAATAAGCACCAGTCCGTTTTCAGGAAAGCCTACCTTTTGTACCCCGGAATCCCTTCTGGGATGCTGGAAGCCGTAGCTTTTACACAGACCCGTTTTGAGCACCGCCAGGAGGTAAATCCACCAAGCTGCATCGGATACCCGCGTACTTACGGTGTAATGGGATTGGTTCAGGATGGTAAGGGATATTTTAGAAGTAATCTAACACTGGTAGCCGAACTCTCAGGGTTTTCTGAAACTGCTATAAAAGAAAATGCAGAAACGTCGGTGTTAGCCTACGCGTCAGCGTTCAGAGCGTTACAGATTAAATACGGACTAACCGATGTAGAAAACCTTGCCGCTTTTAAACGAATATTACTTGAGTTAAGTGAATTGCCATTAGCCCATACACCGGAAGAAGATTTTGTATTAAATACGCACCTTTATCAGATATACTGGTTTTTAAATACTACAGTTTTTCAGGAAGCGTACGGTTTCAGAAATTACGAATTGCATCTGTCTGAAATCTTCGGATCAGAGAATTTTAAAGTATTAAGTGCCTCCCATGTATATGTTGGAAAGGAACGTGTTATGACACAGGATGGGGCTATATACCGCCCATCCGGATCTGTTGCCACATTGGCGGCAGCAACAGCAGCTCCTGATTACGGGCCGGCCATCTGGAACCCGACAACCTGTAATTTTTCATCGCGGAATGGCGCCGCTATTACCGCGGTCGCAATACACGATGTAGAGGGGTCTTATGCCGGGTGTATATCATGGTTTAAAAACTGTTCGGCTAATGCCAGCGCTCACTATGTTATTCGCAGCAGCGATGGACAGATTACACAGATGGTTTACGAAGCCGACAAAGCCTGGCACATCGGATCTGAAAACCCTTATACATTGGGCATAGAGCACGAAGGATATAATAACAACGCGGCCTGGTACACTAATGCCATGTATAATGCTTCTGCGCTTCTGGTAAAAGACATGTGTGCTGATAACGGGATCAATCCGCTTCGTACATATTATGGGCCGGGTTGCAGCGGAACCACGGCGCAATGCGGACTTGGCGCTTGTACGAAAGTAAAGGGCCATCAGATGTATCCGAATCAGACGCATAATGATCCGGGGCCTTTCTGGAATTGGGATAAATACTATCGCCTTATAAATAATACCTATTCATTGACCACTTACACAGTAAGTTCCGGGAGTTTTTACGATAGTGGCGGCGCCTCGGCGAACTATAGCAACGATGAACGAAGGGTCTATCTTTTTACTAAAGCGGGTACAAGTAACATAACCTTAAATTTTACACAGTTTAATCTGGAAAGCGGATGGGATAATCTGTTTATTTACGATGGCGGTAACATTAACGCTCCACTTATAGGTAAATATACCGGAACGGTTAATCCGGGACCAATCGTGTCCAACAATGATAGTTTAACGGTGGAGTTCAGAAGCGATTGCGCTACAACGGCTCCCGGCTGGGCAGCCACGTTTACTATGAATGCGGTAACAGCGCCTACTACAACGGATGGTATTTCTCCAAATACAACCGTTGCCACATTAAATGCCTGGAAAACTGCACCATTTACGGCTACCATAACGGATGTGGATAATGTAGGTGGAAGTGGCGTAGAGAAAGGCTATTATCAGGTTATTGATTATAATGGCACCGAATGGCGTGCTAATTACACGAGGGGGTTTCTGGCCGATAATTTTGATAATGCCATACATCCGGAGTGGACACAGGCTGTAGGGAACTGGACAATTTCAGGAAATGCGCTGGTACAAACCGATGAATTGAGCACCGCGGCAGGAAATACCAATTTATATGCCAGTTTAACACAAACGCTATCTAACCGTTACCTTTATCACTTTCTTGCTAAGTTCGAAGGTAGTGGCGCTAGCCGCAGGGGAGGGTTTCACTTTGCCTGCGATAATGCCGCATTGCCTAACCGTAACAACTCTTATTTTGTTTGGTTTCGTCTGGATGACCAAAAAGTAGAAATATATAAAACGGTGAACGATGTAATAGGTACTCCTAAAGTATCTTTATCTCATACATTTACAGCAGGGCAATGGTATGATGTAAAAGTGATTTATGATCGTATTTCCGGTAAGATTACGGTTTACTGGAACAATGCACCAATTGCTACCTGGACAGATGCTACGCCCTACGCTAATGGCAATGCGGTGAGTTTCCGGAGTGGGAATTGTAAAATGAGCATAGATGAAATTAAAGTGTACCGGTCCCGTCCGTCAATGGTGGCGGTATTGGTTGGAAATGGAATGAGTAATGATATGCGCTACCGGAATCCGGGACCGCTTCAGTTTGCAGGTAAAGTGAAATCCATTTGTCAGGATAGTGCCGGTAATTTATCACCCATTTATTACCATGATGTAAATGTGGACTGGACATCACCCGCGTTAATTGCTACAGTCAACGATGGTCCGGGAACCGATATTAATCTTGTTTATACTACAGATAGTTTACGCGCCAACTGGACACCGTCTGCGGATAGTAACAGCGCCGTGGTGCGTTACTGGTACAGTATAGGTACAGCACCCGGCTCAACCAATACTCTGGGCTGGACCAGTAACTGGGGGGCTACTTCGGTAACAGCACACAGCTTAAATCTGATACACAATACTATTTATTATTTTAATGTAAAGGCAGAAAATGGGGCCGGATTGTTTAGTCCGGTAACCAGTAGTAACGGACAAAAAGTAGATACCACAAGTGGCACAGTGGGAATAAGAGATTATTTACCAGAAGCGGAATGGGATGTTTATCCCAATCCATTTTCAAATCATTTAACTGTAAAATTATCTTCTGAAAAGCAATCCGAATTCCGTTTAAGATTAGTAAATGCTTTGGGGCAAGAAATTAAAACGTACACGCTGACGGTAAAAGATAAAGGCGTAGTGCAATCTTTACTTCTGCCGGAAACATTGCCATCGGGAATGTATTGGTTTGAAATTAAAGGAGAGGGTGCTATGTATTATAAGAAACTGTTGAGGAAGTAATAGTCATGATAAGTAAGGCAACAGTGTAAATTACCGTGATTTTTTTAGCCTTTAAGGCAGGAAATTAACACGTTTTTCTCTTTTTCCCAGGTGAGTTCTGTTTCTGCCTTTTTCAGGTTTGATTTCCAGAGTTGATAATCCGGATTACTGAGGCACTCTTCAATCCGTTTGGCTATATGTTCAGGGTGATGAGAGTCAATGAACGCGCCAATGTTGTAATGTGTAATAAGGCGTTCAATTTCTGTTAAACGGCTCGCCAAAATTGGAATGCCAGCGTGAATATAATCGAACACTTTATTAGGCAGACTCCATTTATAATTCAGGTTGGTGTCTTTGTCAATGCTTATGCCAAGATCCGCCAAACGCGTATAGTGCCATAGGGTTTGTTTCGGAATTTTCTGAATCAGGCGTATTTTATTTTCTGTTCTGGTTTCTTTAATCAGTTGTGGTAAAACAGGCCACACATCACCGCTGCCAATAATTAATAACGTGATGTTTTGAGTGAATGCCATACTTTTAATCAGTTCCTCTACGCCCCGGTTAATATTGAGCCCGGCACCCTGTAAGATAATAATGCGTTGGTTTTCGGGTAACCCCAATTCATTCCGGTTTTTGGTACCGTCAACGGTTAAGGGTGCGGGAATGTTTCTGACAACATGAAACGGAACGCCGTATTTTGTTTCAAAATACTGTTTAATACTTTCATTCACCGTTATGCAGGTGCTTAGTTTAGGTAAAAGAAAAGCTTCCAGTTTTTCCCATATCTTTTTTTTAGCCGGGGAATTCTGTAATTCCGGGACTTCGCAAAAAACCTCATGACTATCGTAAACCAAACGGCATCCTTTGAATTTACTGATGACAAAAGCAGGAAGTAGTGTGTCTAAATCGTTTGCCACTAACAAATCTACTTTTTTAAGTACCAGAGCAATAAACAATCGAAATTGGAAGAACAGATAAAACAAAGGGCCTTTTTTAAAAAGAAGGCGCATACGCAACGTTTTAAATGGCCAGCTACCGGGAATGGGCAAAGAGCCGGGTAACAAACGGCCGATAAGTTCTACTTCGTATCCCAGCTCATGAAGACAAATGCAGGTTTTATAAACCCTATGATCAGTTACCAGATCATTAATGACGCATACTCTCGCTATTTTTTTCGGAGTTGTAAACAAAATCCTTGTTGAAATCTGGTTTTAAATATAAGTAAATTTAGGGCGGGAATGTCTATTTTTGATAGATGATTCCTGTGCAGAACAAGGTTGATCTGAAACCCTATAACACATTTGGACTGGAAGTAACTACCAGGTATTTTGCAGAAATTTTTTCCGAGTCAGATTTTATCGCTTTGCAGCAAACAGATGTTTATAAAACAACACGCCACCTGATTATAGGTGGTGGTAGTAATATTTTATTGTTGAACGATTTTGATGGGCTTGTCATAAAAAACTGCATTAAAGGAATTACATCTACCGCGCAGGCGGATGGAAGCTTATTAGTAAAGGCGGGAGCAGGGGAGGTATGGCACGATTTTGTACTTTTTACCATAGAAAAAGGGTGGGCTGGATTAGAAAACCTTTCATTGATTCCTGGTTGTGTGGGGGCCAGTCCAATGCAAAACATTGGGGCCTATGGCGTCGAAATTAAAGATTGTTTTTACGAACTGGAGGCACTTCATGTAAAAACTGGTGAAAAACGTATTTTCTCTAAGCAGGAATGCCGTTTTGGCTATCGTGAAAGCATATTTAAGCAAGAAGAAAAAGGAAATTATTTTATCACATCCGTAACTTTTGCATTAAAACGAGAAGCGGTAACGAATACCTCGTATGGCGCCATTAATGATGAGTTAAATAAAATGGGCGTGCAACAACCGGGAATCCGGGATGTATCGCAGGCAGTTATTAATATTCGTCGTAGCAAACTACCCGACCCCTTGATAACAGGAAATGCCGGTAGTTTTTTCAAGAATCCGGAAGTGAATAAAGAAGTATATGAGCGCATCCGTGAGAAGCATGAAAACGTAGTGGCCTATCCGCTGTCAAACGGCAAGGTGAAATTAGCAGCAGGATGGCTGATTGAAAACTGTGGTTTAAAAGGATACGAACGCCACGGGGCAGCGGTTCATGCTAAACAGGCATTGGTACTTATTAATAAGCAAAATGCCACCGGAAAAGCCATTTACGAATTGTCTGCTTTTGTGATGCAGACGGTTTTCGATACTTTTGGTGTTGAATTGGAACGAGAAGTGAACATTATCACCTGAGCATGGTAAACGCGTTAATAGATTTTTTTATTTACCTGAACCTGTTTTTTACCGGCTACACGTTTTTTACAAGTCCATTCGAGTTTAATATTTCCTATGTTCCAATCCTGCTGTTACTCCCCATTTTTATTTCCCGTTATAGCTTCAATGCCAAAACCCTCTATCTGATTTTGCCCTTGTTGTTTGCTGGAATTTTCAATATTCTGCTGGGAAACGATACGGTCGGTAATTTTTTCAAGATCTTTTTAAACATCAGTATTAATCTTATTTTTTATGAATATGTGATGCAGCATTATAATTACAATGTCAGGCGGATGTTTAAGATATACCTCAAAGGCTGTTTTATAGTGTCGTGTTATGGAATTATTCAGTTAATCTCCTACAAAATCGGGTTTCAGTATGGATGGAATTTGAGGTTGCTGATTCCAGTTAATAAATGGGCTAGTATCCCCGGTGGCTTAGGATTACGTGTGAACAGCTTTCTTTCTGAGCCGGCTTATGTAGCCTCGGCATTAGGTCCCTGCTTTTTTGTATCTCTTTATGCTATCATTATGCGTAGTAATGAATTTTTGTCACGTAAAGCAGCATGGCTCAATATCACTTGTTATGTATTATCATTCTCCTCTCTTGCATTTACAGGAGTCTTTATAACGCTTCTGCTATTTGCGCTGAATTATGGTATGATCCGCTATTTATTTCTGGTGGCACCATTGATATTGTTTTTTTATTATTTGGCGTATAATAATTCACCTGAATTCAGAGAGCGGTTTACCGGACTGCAAAAACTGTTTGTAGAAGGTGTTTTAGATGAACGGCAGGGAGAGGAGGGAAAAAAAGATGTTTATGTTTCAAAAAAGGAGATGTTAAGTAGAAGGCGTATTATTAATGAAGTGCACGGATCATCATTTATCCTTTATAATAATTTTTACGTGGCAAAGGAAAATTTTGCCAAGAACCCTTTGTTAGGAGCAGGTCTGGGCTCCCATGAGATTGCTTTTGAGCAGCACGATCTTAGCCGTCTGATTGGGGATATTTACAGTTTTAACGGGAGAGATGCTAATTCCATGTTTTTAAGAACGCTTTCCGAAATAGGTCTCATGGGCATAGTATTTGTTATTTTGTTTATTTATGGTCATTATGTATCACGCGATTTGTCAGGAGGAGAACCGGATCGTTTCTGGCTTATTTCTAACGCCCTCCTTATCGTTATTTTTATTCAACTCTTTCGTCAGGGCAATTATACATTTAATGGTTTTTTTATGTACGGGTGGATGTATTACTATAACTTTGTCAATTATTCAGAGTATAAAGAACGGCGCATGGCCCGTGAACAGGAGATTGCTAAAAATGAAACAACGGTAACAGCAGCAGGATGAAAGTTCTTGTTTTATATGAGGAGTTGGCTACCTATTTTTTAACGGCGCTCAACCATTTGGCAGAAGAGTATAAGGCGGATGTATTGGTATTTACGAAGAGAATAAATCCAGTGGCTCCCTTTGAATTCAAAAATTACCATACGGCTGTCCGGATAGAAGAAAGGGAAAACCTGTCTGTTGAAGAACTAATCAATAGAATCAGGGCGTTCGATCCGGATATAACGTACTTATCGGGATGGATTTATAAACCATACCTGAAGGCGATTAAAGCTAGCCGCCTCAAAAATGTTGTTATTGGATTTGATAATCAGTATAACGGATCACTGCGCCAGTGGCTTGGTGCAGCTTATTTCCGGATACGGCTTAAACCGTATATAAAAGCGGCGTTTGTGCCCGGAAAAAAGCAACGGAGGTTTGCTGGTTTGCTGGGGTTTACACGCAATGCTATTGCTGAAGGCGTGTATTGTTGCGATTTGAACACGTTTAACGCGTATTATGAAGGGGTAAAGGAAGAAAAGCGGGTAAAATTACCCCACCGTTTTTTGTTTGTAGGCCGTTATGCCCCTGAAAAGGGAATTAAGGAGTTGTGGCAGGCATTTGAAGAACTGGCCCAGGATCCTTCTTTTAACTGGGAGCTTTGGTGTCTTGGAAAGGGTGAGTTACAGGCATACGGGCATCCTAAAATTAAGCACCTCGGATTCCGGCAGCCTGATAATCTGAAAGATGTTATAAAACAAACATCTGTTTTTATTTTACCCAGTCATTTTGAACCGTGGGGTGTAGTAGTGCAGGAATACGCGGCAGCAGGTTTACCTGTGGTTACAACACAGGCTGTTGGTGCTTCCGAGTTGTTTGTTAATCCTGGTAAGACAGGCTTTATTTTAAAAACGGCTTCGGTTGAAGAATTGAAACAGGTTTTGAAAACGATAGCGAATCTGCCAGACGATGATGTCCGTAAGATGGGAGAGGCCAGTCAGAAACTGGCTCAATGTATAACACCACAGATTTGGTGTCAACGATTTATTCAACTTGCTAATGAACGCTAAACGTAAAATACTGATAACGGGAGGGGCTGGTAATATAGGCAGTGCTCTCACAAAGCACTTGCTGATGCAGGAAGATAATTTTGTAGTAGTTGTAGATGATTTATCTACAGGCTTTTTATATAAATTACCTGAATCGGGACACCCGAGGTTTAAATTTGTGAAAGCAGATGTTAATCAGCTATCTGAAATTGCACCTGTGTTTTATTCGTTCAATTTTGATTACGTGTTTCATTTTGCTGCTCTTGTTGGGGTGAAACGAACGCAGGAAAATCCTGTGGCGGTACTCAACGATATTGAGGGGATCAAAAATATTCTTAATCTTTCTAAAACGTCAACCGTTAAACATGTTTATTACGCGTCATCGTCCGAAGTATATGGCGAACCGGTAGAGTTGCCGCAAAACGAGTACCGTACGCCTTTAAATTCGCGGGTGCCTTACGCTGTAGTTAAAAATATCGGAGAATGCTTTTTCAGAAGCTATCATCAGGAGTTTGGCTTGCCTTACACCATCTTTCGTTTTTTTAATACTTATGGCCCGGGACAAAGTACCGATTTTGTGGTCGCCCGGTTTTTAGCGGCTGCTTTGCGTAACGCGCCCATTACCTTGTACGGTGATGGTTTACAAACCAGAACCTTTACTTATATTGATGATAATATAGAGGTGATAGGGAAAATTTTTGAACAGGGATTAATTATAAATGATGTTATTAATCTCGGAAATGATGAATTATGCACGGTTAAGGCACTGGCTGAGTTAGTTATTCAATTAAGCGCGTCGTCTTCTCCAATCGTTCACCTGGATCCGCTAAAGGAAGGAGATATGACGCGCAGGCAACCTGATAATGCGAAGATGAAAGCTATATTAAATAAGCCACTCATCAGTGTAGAGGAAGGTATAAAGCGTATGATGCAAAGCGAATTGTTTCTTAAATCAATAGGAATTAAATAATGTGTGGAATTAATGGCATAGTATCGGATACGTTAACGGAGCAGGAACACCTTCATAAAATAGGGATGATGAATGAAGCCCTTCAGCACCGAGGCCCTGATCATACTGGAACGTATTATACCAGAGGTGTTAGTTTAGGGCATACCCGCCTGTCCATCATAGATTTGAGTAGTGACGGAAACCAGCCTTTTTATTCATCAGATAGAAGGTATGTACTGGTGTTTAACGGAGAACTTTATAATTACCGCGAACTAAAACTGGAGTTACAGCGTGTTGGACAAGGAACATCTCATCAACCTTATTTTTTTAAGACGGGTACAGATACTGAAGTAATTCTGGCGGCGTTTTTACGATGGGGTAAACAGTGCGTACAATACTTAAATGGCATGTTTGCTTTTGCTGTGTACGATAGTCAAACGGGCGAAATGTTTATTGCCCGCGATCGTTTTGGAGTGAAACCTTTGTATTACCATTATGGTCAAAACGGTTTTGTGTTTTCGAGTGAAATAAGAGCGATCCTGAAATCCGGAATTAAGTCTTTTGAATTGAACCGTCAGGTGTTGGCTGAATATACGCAGTACCAGACGGTATCGGCCCCTAATACAATTGTGAAGGGGATTCAGGTATTGCTGCCCGGACATTATCTGGAAGTTAAAAACGGAAAGGTAGAGCAAGCAGCTTACTGGCAACCTGAACAGTTTGTCAGGAGTCAGGAATCACTCTCTTATGAAGCAACCTGTGATAAAATTCGTGAACTGTTAACACTGTCGGTACAGCGCCGCTTAGTGGCGGATGTGCCGTTTGGGGCTTTTTTGTCAGGCGGCATAGATTCCAGTATAGTAGTGGGACTAATGGCGAGTGTATCATCAGAACCTGTACAAACGTTTAATGTTTCTTTTGACGAAAGTGCTTTTTCCGAATCGGTTTATGCAAAAGCGATAGCGCAACGTTTTAATACGCGGCATCATGAAATTCGTCTTACTCCTTCTGATTTTTTGAATGAGTTACCAGTCGCGCTGAAGGCAATGGATCATCCGGGGGGAGATGGAATCAATACATTTATAGTATCTAAAGCAACTAAAGATGCCGGAATTACGATGGCATTAAGTGGAATTGGTGGTGATGAGTTATTTGCAGGTTACGCCAATTTTAAACGTCTTTATCAACTACATCACAATTGGAAATTGAAAGTTGCACCTGAGTTATTTCGTAAGGCGGCGGGTTCTGTTATCCAGCAATTTTCGAATAGCATAAGCAAAGCCAAAATTGCTGAAGTGTTAAAGCTTCCGGGGTTTGGACTGGAACATACCTACCCATTGAGCCGGAGTTTATTTACAGTAAAGGAATTAAGCCGGTTGGTAAAAGTAGAAGCGGGAGGTACTAAATGGCATGATATTATCAAAAAACTACCAGTGTCGGATGGCTATCTGTTAAGTGCTGTTTCGGTTCTGGAAATGAAGAGTTATCTGCATGATGTTTTACTTCGGGATACAGATCAAATGGCTATGGCAGTGGCACTTGAGGTGCGTGAACCGTTTCTGGATTATAAACTTGCCGAGTATGTACTGGGTATTAAAGATGATTGGAAATTTCCGCATACCCCTAAAAAATTACTTACTGATAGTGTGAAGGGATTAATACCGGATGATAGTATTCACCGGCCCAAAATGGGATTTACACTCCCCTGGGCACTTTGGTTAAAAAATGAATTAAAATTATTTTGCGAACAACAGATGAATGACCTGGAAAATGCCGGGTTGTATAATCCGCAATCAGTTACCGGTATCTGGAAGCGGTTTTTGAATAACGATCCTAAAGTCTCCTGGTCGAGAGTATGGCATTTGGTGGTATTGCAACATTGGTTAAAACAAAACGGTATTGGATAAACGGAAGCAAATACTTGTGTTTTTAGATTGGTACCTGCCGGGTTATAAGGCTGGCGGTCCTGTTCAATCCTTTGCAAATATTGTTAGTCACCTTACAGACGGATATTACTTTTCAGTAGTTACCCGAAATGCCGATTTTAATTCGCAAGAGCCATATCCTAATGTGCGCTCAGATGATTGGAACGAAGTGGGAAGCAATATCAGGGTTTATTATTTATCAGCAGGAAACATTAAAAAAAAGACTATTCAATCGTTCATTACTGCTTCGTACGATCTGATCTACCTTAATAGTTTATACTCTTATTTTTTTAGTATTTACCCGGTTTTACATTCCTATCGTAAAGGAATTAAGTCCGTAGTAGCGCCACGCGGAATGTTGGGGTCAGGCGCCCTGCAGATTAAGCCGTTGAAAAAAAAGCTATTTCTGGCATTAAGTAAACGGCATCCGGCCTATCGTAACGTAAAATGGCAGGCATCGAGTCATCTGGAAGAAATGGAGATAAGAGCGGTATATGGTAAAAATGCAACCGTAATGGTAGCGCCTAATCTTGTAGCCAAAAAGGAGATCCGTTTTGTATCAAAGCGCAAAGAGCCACTTAAATTGAAATTGTTTTTTCTTTCCAGAATAGTGCCTATCAAAAATCTTGATTTTGCATTGGAGGCTTTAGCGCAGGTTTCAGATAAATACGGTATAGATTTTACAATTATAGGTCCGGTAGAAGATCCGCTCTACTGGCAGCACTGTCAGGAAATTATTGGACGGATTGAACATAAGCATAAACACATTCGCGTTACAAGTATGGGTGAAATGCCGCGACAACAGGTTATGGAGGAATTGACCAAACAGCATGTATTGTTGCTGCCGACGCGAAATGAAAACTTTGGACATTCCATTATGGATGCGTTGGCAGCGTCTTCGCCGGTTATCATTTCAGATTGTACCCCCTGGAGAAGCCTTGTTTCCGAATCCGCCGGATTTGATATATCTTTACTTTTGAAGACAGATTTTGTTAAAGCGATTGAGTTTTATGCAGAAATGAGTAATGATGAATTCAATACACACGCGTTAGGTGCCTTTAATAAAGCTTTATCTGTATATAATAATCCGGAATGGATAGATAAGACCAAAAAACTATTTAATGACTGAACAGACTTATAAAACAGATTTATCAGCCTTTAACAATTCATGGTACAAGCCTGGAGGTTCATTAATAAAGCGGATCCTTTGGTATTATACGAATATTATTTTTTTTAAGTCAAACTTCCCGTTTTATGCACCGAAACGATTGTTACTCAGGGTGTTTGGCGCCAGAGTGGGCTCATCTGTTGTTATAAAACCTCATGTATCGATAAAATACCCATGGAAGCTGGAAATAGGTAACTTTGTGTGGATTGGAGAACATGTGTGGATTGATAACCTTGAAATGGTGACCATTAAAGATAATGCCTGTGTTTCGCAAGGAGCCATGTTGTTGTGTGGAAACCATAATTACAAGAAGCGGGCTTTTGATTTGATGGTGGGGAAGATTTGTTTGGAAGAAGGAGCATGGGTTGGAGCCAGAAGCGTAGTTTGTCCGGGTGTAACCTTACATAGTCATGCACTTCTGACCGTAGGAAGCGTAGCGGTTAGAAGTCTGGAAGCTTATGGCGTGTATCAGGGCAATCCGGCTGTTAAGGTGAAAGACCGGCATATTCGATCCTGATAAATATCATACTCATCACTTTTTTTTGTAGTTTGGTATAATAGTTAAGTAATTAGTTGATTCTCTAAAAAAAATAATTTATTTTTAGATTTCATTTAAAACCCTTTAGTGAAAGAGCGTAAAACGATAGTTACACGTACTAACCAATTGCCTCAGGTAGATTTTGACCTGGCGAACGGTGTATTAGAGATTAGGGGAAAGATTGTACCGGAAAATCCGAGCGATTTTTTCAAAGAACTTGATAGCTGGGTACATGAATACATAGCCAGAACAAATTCAAGTGTTGTAGTGAATTTACATCTGGATTATTTTAATACCGTTTCGTCTAAAATGTTGTCTAAGTTCTTGCAAAAGATGTTGCCAACCAATCCGCGTTTAAACTGGTATTATGACTCTGAAGATCTGGAAATAAAAGAAGCTGGCGAAGATTACGCGGCTATCCTGAATTATCCTATTAATGTAATTCCTTCTGATAATTAAGCTGTTACTTAGCGTGAGTCAGGTAATGTGATCCTAAAAGGATTCCGACTATCCAAAAATTGTAAAGTGTTGTGTAAAAAAGGGAGTAAATCGCGCTCTTAAACACATTCCCCTGACAAGTCTGACGATGTTTTAACACAAGACGCACCGCTCTGAAGAATAGCCAATAGAGCATGGCAGAAAATATGAGGATGTTTAGCCAGAAAATAGTAGCGATAATATAAACCGCTACAATACTCAAAATGCCTGCAATCAGCCAGAACAGAATGCTCAGAATGATGGCCCCAAAACCGTCTCCATCAAAGTTGAACAGGAATTCTAGTAAATCACCGGCTATTGTATTGGAGCTGGAAAGGGAGGGAAAACGGTTTTTTATCTCTGGTTTTATGTTTCCTGTCGTGTCTTTAAGTTTTACGCCCCGATAAAGATTTACAAATAAGAAGAGAAAGCAGAAACACGATAAAATACTGACTGACCAAATAGAGTTTTGATAGAGTGAACGGTGTTTCCCGAGTCCAAACAGCCATACCGAGAGAATAGTGATAATTAAAACCAGAAGACTGACAATAAACACCCGTTTACTGTTAAGGTATTTTTTATCCTTTGCTTGTAGCGTTTGTTGGGGGGTGTATCTTTCGGAATTACTCAAAGCGTAAACTTTCGATAGGATCCAGTTTGGAAGCGCGTTTGGCAGGCAGGTAACCACTTATTAATCCAACAGCCACACAAAGAATTAAACCACTGATGATCCAGAACCATGGGATAAAAAAACCAACGCCCAGACCAAAACTAATGAGGTTACCAATAATGATGCCCAGAAATATCCCCAAAATACCACCAATTACACAAATAACTATGCTCTCGATCAGGAATTGATTTTTAATGGTAGATTGTGTAGCCCCCAGCGCTTTACGGATGCCTATTTCGCGGGTTCGTTCCGTAACACTTACCAGCATAATATTCATAAGACCTATGGCTGCGCCTAAAAGGGTAATAAAACCAATAATAGTAGCGCCCATGGTAACTTTCTGTAAGTTACCTATTAAAAGAGATGCCAGATTATCGCTTTTTACAATTTCAAAGTCATCTGGCTCCGAAAGAGCGCATTTGCGTATTTTCCGGAATACACCTTTACTCTCGTAGAGCAACAAATCGAGTGAGGGACCGTTTAAAGCAAGTACATTTATAGTGAAGCCCATATCAGGACGTGCAAAGTATTGTCGCGCGTTTAACAAAGGAATAAGTGCTATTTTATCGCCACCAAATCCGCTGCTGTTGCCTTTAGGTGCCAATATGCCAATAACCTTATATTTTGCTCCACCAATGGTAATAGTGTGGTCTAACCCTGATTTTTTTTCGCCAAACAAGGCATTGGCGACATCTTTTCCAATAATGGTGACAGGTGTTACTCCTTTTATTTCAGTTGCTGAAAAGTTTCGCCCTTCTGATAATTCGTAACCGGCGGTTTGCAGGTAATTTTCATCAGCACCAAACACCTGAATATTAGGGTTGGTTTTTAACCCGTTATATTTAATTCTTCCTGAAAAGGTTGCTAAGGCAGAAATGGAGGTTTTACAAGGAAATGCGGAGAATTCTTCTTTAAACCTTACCGCTTCCTGATAATGAATTATGGGATATTGTTTTTGTTTTTTTCCTTTACGTCCAACGCGTACAGCGTTCTCGCTGCCTCTAATCGTAAATGTGTTGGCTCCCATGTCGGTAAAATTGGAGTTAATGCCGCTTTTTATGGCGTCAATAGCGCTGAGAATACCTACCAGAGCTGTTATTCCAATAGCAATAATCAGCATAGTGATAATAGCTCTTAACTTATTCGATTGAATAGAATGTAGGGCAATCAGGATATTTTCTTTCAATAAAATCAACGTAACAAAGGTACTATTCCGGACGCTGCAAATTATTATTAATTTTATTTTATTGATTTACAGCGGTTTATATTTTTATGGAGGTTTTCATGCAGCGTTTTAACAAGATGACTGTCTTTAATTTAAAGAATACGACATAAAATTTTAATAACTTTATGTCACAGGCACACTTGCAGGGGATGGTGGGTGTGCCTTTTTTAATTTTTTTTGGAAGCGATAGAGGAAATAATAGAACAGTGCAAAAAAGAAAACGCACGCGCGCAAAACGAATTGTTTAAGCGTTATGCGCCTAAGTTGCTTGGTGTGTGCTGTCGTTATATAAAAGATCGGGATGATGCGGAAGATGCGCTACAGGAAACATTCATTAAGATTTTTTTGAACATTAACCAGTATAAAGGAGAGGGAAGTTTTGAGGGGTGGATGAAACGTATCGCCGCCAATACTTCTTTGAATCTGTTAAAGGATAAAAACAAACATCAATTTGATAGCCTCAATCAGGTAAGTCTTACAAAGATAGAAGAAGATGAGCAGGAGTATCAGTTGTTGGTGGAGGCCGACGCGCAACGGTTGCTTAAGTGCATGCAGGATTTGCCGGTAGGGTACCGTACTATCCTCAACCTTTATCTGATGGACGAGTTTAGTCACCGGGAAATAGCGGAAAAACTGGGCATAGAAGAGAGTACCAGTCGTTCGCAATATACCAGAGCCAGAAAAGCTCTGATAGACCTTGTAAATGCTAAGAAAGAAAAAGAAGTATTAAAGACAAAATGGGCAGCAATAGGAATATGGATGAGCTTATTAAGCGCGAGTTGGATGGGTTAGAGGTACAACCCACCAATCTTACGTTTAATAAAGTACATAAAGCATACCAGGAACGCAAATCAGGCGTTCAGGTAAGCCGCCGCAAGATGCAGTGGCCGCTTGTTGCTATGCTTATCATTGTACTTTTTGCGTTTCTCTATGTGTTGGTAATGCCTGAATCAGACATAGCATCAAAGTCATCGCCATCTCCTGAACGTTCTGAGGCAAGTGGAAGTACCTCGCATAATGACGGTATTGTTGCCGGAAATATGGAAAATACGGGTTCTGCATCCGGAACATTGACGACAGAACGGGTAAGTCCTCCGCTTGAGGAACTCGTCACTCCAAAAGAGACTAGTATAGAAGGATCACCAGCTAAAGTAGATGAACAGCGTTTTTCCACAAATAGTAAAGCTACCAACTCAGAAGTAAAGGGCGGTACTTCTGCAACTGCTCAACCAATTACTTCTGGACAAAAAGTAGTTGCGGGCGTAAAATCTTCAATTATGCCCGAAGAGGGCAATAGGAAAAAGCTAAACACTGGTAATGGCTTTGCCGCTACTTCAAATGATAAACTTTTACCAGCGGTTTCTGGTAATCCACTTAAAAAACGTAAAGGAAAAGCCGGAAAAGGTGGTAGTAAAACGGAATGGCATGGAAATGTTAACCAAACGAACGCTATAGCCGATAAAACCAGTTATGGCGAACGTAACGGGCATGATACACCAGATCACAACACTATTTCCGGATCACTGGAACAGTCAGGGAAAACTACAACACCAGAGGTTCTTAATGCGTCTTTAGAAACTAGCAGTGAACAGGAACTTAAATGGGCATCGTATTTATTGCCTGTGCCTGTGCCTTATCTGTCTTCTGCTTTCAGAATGGCAGAGCCGGAGGCGCTTAACATTGCATATAACGACTCTTTGGCTCGTACAGATCGTTATAAGGATTATTACCGTAAACGGTTACGCCCTTATTATTTCACCATATCCAGTGAAATGCAGTTGAATCATATAGAACAAAAAATTACAGCCAACAATGATTTGCAGTTGAGTGTAGATTTACCTCAGTTTAAAGAGAAAACATATAATGAGGTATTAGCGGAAAGCATTAACGCTTCTACACAAATGAATTTCGGAGGTAGTTTCCTGTTAGGATTTCATTATTACGATTTTGGGATAGAAACAGGCATACGCTTTTTTGGTTTCGAAAATACCACTTACTTAAAGCATATTCCTAATTCCTATTATAATAGGACAATTTCAGGAGTGACTTACGATACGCTTAGTAATACATACGATACGCTTTATAACATTACTTCGTATCATTATCCTTTCAAAGTAAACGGAGATAGTGTAAGTCCTGCCAAATACCTTAGTACTTACCGTTTTGCCAGCATCCCTTTGAGGTTAACTTACGCGTTTCATACGTTACGTGGCAAGTTGGTAATTGAGCCTTCTCTGGGAGTACAGTTTTGTCTCCCTTTAGCTTCCAATAATATTGTGTATGAACGGCCTTATGAATTTGCTTATGAAAAGAGTACTAGAAAGCTTTCTCCGTTTATGCAATATGATGGCGCGTTAAAACTGCAATATCAGTTATCGCGCTCCGCGGGTATATATGTCCGCCAGGGTTACTCATTCGGAAGCCAGTCACTTTATGCTGCCGCGTATCCTGTGAAACTGAGTGTTAATAGTCTTTACACTAGTGTTGGGATTAATATTACCCTCAGAAAGTAGGTGAAGTCCTTCCTCATCGGGATTAGCCCGATCAAAAAGCGTATATTTGTTACATGTTATTTCAGGAACTGAATTTAAGTAAGCCTTTATTACGGGCCTTACAGGATTTGAAGTTTGAATCTCCTACTCCCATCCAGGAAAAAGCGTTCCCTATTATTATGTCGGGCAGAGATGCTGTAGGTATTGCCCAAACGGGAACGGGAAAAACGTTTGCTTATCTTTTGCCAGTATTGAGGCAATTGGCTTATTCCGAAATACGTCAGCCACGGGTGCTTATTTTACTTCCTACCAGAGAGTTGGTATTGCAAGTGGTAAACGAGATTAAACGACTTACACCATATCAAAGTGTAAGGGTAGGCGGTATTTACGGGGGAGCCAATATTAATACTCAGAAGCAGTTGATTTATGATGGTCTGGATATTCTGGTTTCGACTCCGGGACGAATAATGGATATGGTACTTTCCCGAACCCTTCAGTTACAACATGTACAAAAAGTGGTCATTGATGAGGTGGACGAGTTGATGAATCTGGGTTTCCGGCCTCAGTTGATTCAGGTACTGGAAGTATTACCTGTAAAAAAGCAATGTTTGTTGTTTTCTGCCACACTTAACGAAGAAGCGGAGGCATTGATTAATACGTATTTCAGGGAGCCTGTTTACATAGAAGTTACGGCCCGAGGTAGTGCCATAAGCGATATTAAACAGGAGGCCTACGCGGTTCCCAATTTTTATTCGAAGGTTAATTTACTGGAATGGTTGCTGCTACACGATAAAGCACTAAAACAGGTTCTGGTATTTATTAAAAACAAAAAGTTGGCAGATACTATTTTTAAGGAACTGGATCCCACTTTTCCCGGTAAAATAGGGGTGATACACAGTAATAAAACGCAACCACAGCGAACGATGAGTTTGCAGCAATTTGAAGAAGGCACCTTACGTGTTTTAGTAGCTACAGATATTATTGCACGCGGACTTGATTTTGCGGAGGTGAGTCATGTTATTAATTTTGATACACCACTTCATCCCGAAGAATACATTCACAGGATCGGACGAACAGGGCGTGCCGGGAAAAGTGGTAACGCGTTGCTTTTTTTTACGCCCACTGAACAAAAAAACAAACAACACATCGAGGATTTTCTAAAAAAACGTATCCCGGTATTGGAGCTGCCTGAGGAAGTAGAATTAACAGAAGCACTTATTGCCGAGGAAAAACCGGTGAAGCGGGATAAGAACCTTGCCAAGATGAAGAAAATTGAAACCCCTACCGGTGCGTTTCATGAAAAAAAGGCTAAAAATAAAAAGGTACAATTGGGAGGAAAACGCCGACAGGAAAAAATAAAGCGCAAACGGGAAATGATATCAAAACTCAGAAAGCGGTAAGGGAGACCCAGAACACTATCTTTTTATGAGTCCTCATTTTGTAAGCCTTCCGCTTTTATTAATGGTAGCCAAACTTTAGAGGAAGCGATTGTGTTATCTTTGTTTAGGGTACAAACGGAAATTAAAAAGCCGGAAGTGTGATAACTTCCGGCTTTTATACTGAATAAAGCAGTTATTAATATCTGTAGTGTTCAGGTTTAAACGGTCCTTCAATTTTCACACCAATATAATCGGCTTGATCCTGATTTAAAATATCCAGTTCCACACCAATTTTTGCAAGGTGTAACGCTGCAACTTTCTCATCAAGGTGTTTTGGTAAGGTATACACTTTTTTCTCATAACGCTCAGGGTGCATCCATAATTCTAATTGCGCCAGCGTTTGGTTGGTAAATGAATTACTCATTACAAAACTTGGATGCCCGGTAGCGCAACCCAGATTAACCAGTCGGCCTTCTGCCAGAACAATAATGTCTTTACCATTAATCGTGTATTTATCTACTTGTGGTTTAATGGTGTCTTTGGTGTTGCCATACGTTTTGTTTAACCAGGCCATATCAATCTCTGTATCAAAGTGTCCGATGTTACAAACAATAGTGCCATGTTTCATCATTTCAAAATGACGGCCTATCACAATATCTTTATTACCTGTAGTAGTTACCACAATGTCAGCTAATTTAATAGCGTTATCCATTTTTAATACCTGATAACCATCCATCGCGGCCTGTAAAGCGCAGATAGGGTCAATTTCAGTAACAATAACACGAACGCCTTGTGAAGAAAGTGATTGCGCGGATCCTTTTCCTACATCACCATACCCGGCAACTACAGCCACTTTGCCGGCCATCATAATGTCGGTAGCACGACGGATCGCATCTACTAAACTTTCGCGGCAACCGTATTTGTTATCGAATTTCGATTTTGTTACCGAATCGTTTACGTTAATAGCTGGTAATAATAAAGTGCCGTTTTTCATACGCTCGTATAAGCGGTGTACGCCTGTAGTGGTTTCTTCCGATAGGCCTTTAATACCAGTTGCCAGTTCAGGATATTTATCAAATACCATGTTGGTTAAGTCACCACCATCATCAAGAATCATATTTAACGGTTCTTGTTTTTCGCCAAAAAATAAGGTTTGTTCAATACACCAGTCAAATTCTTCCGCGGTCATACCTTTCCAGGCATATACCTGAATTCCGGCAGCAGCAATAGCGGCAGCGGCATGATCTTGTGTAGAGAAAATGTTACAAGAACTCCAGGTAACTTCAGCTCCTAACTCTACCAGTGTTTCAATTAACACGGCAGTTTGAATCGTCATGTGAAGGCAACCGGCAATACGCGCACCTTTAAGAGGTTTAGAAGGGCCATATTCTTTACGAAGCGACATTAATCCGGGCATTTCTTCTTCTGCCAGTTTAATTTCTTTCCTTCCCCATTCTGCCAGAGAAATATCTTTTACTTTGTACTTGATGTAATTTTTTGTTGCAGTTGACATTTTATGTATTTTTAAAGTGTTACAAATTAAGCACGTAAAGATACGAGATAACTTTGTAAACCTCAAATATTTAAGTTGTTAATTGTCAGTCATATAAACGAGTTCTGCGCCTGTGCGGTATTGGATATGACTGCTTTCAGAAAGCACACGGACTGCGCCGATAAACGCGAGTCGGAACGACTTGGTGCATTGTATGCTTTAAAAGGATTATTAAATACGTCAACCATTGAGGTTGTATATGATGCTTACCGTAAACCATTTGTTTCGGGGCATCCGGAATGGCATATTTCTATATCGCACTCCTTTGATAAATTGGTGGTGCTATATCATACACGGATATCAACCGGAGTAGATATTGAACAGATCCGTGATAAGATTCATTTGGTTAAACATAAATTTTTAAGTGATTCTGAGTTAGTATATTGTGGGGAGGATGCCTGGCGTTTAACCTTGTTTTGGTCAGTAAAAGAGGCCGTGTATAAAGCTTACGGAAAAAAAGGATTGGATTTTGCAAGTGATATTCTTGTGATACCACCGGTAGCCGGAGAGGAGCAGCTTAAAGCAATAGTGACTACTGATACCTTTGAAAAGGTATATGTTGCGCATTTCCGCGAATTAGATAATTATATAATGGCCTGTGTGATTGATGAGAACTAAGCTAAACCTGAATACGTTTTTAAACAGAGCGGGGTGTAAGCTGGCCGTACTGATTGATCCGGATAAGTTTAATCCGGAACTGATAGAGATAGCTAAGCGTTGTGAAGTAAGTTGTTTTTTGGTAGGAGGTTCAGGACCATTGAAACAGAGTGTGCATAGTGTGGTAAAATATATCCGGGAGCGGAGCAAAGTACCGGTCATTCTTTTCCCAGGCAACGAACACCAGTTAAGCCCGCTGGCCGATGGGCTCCTGTTGTTATCTTTATTAAGTGGCCGCAATCCGGAGTACCTTATCAGTAAACATGTAAAGGCGGCTCCTAAAATAAAAAAGATGGCTTTACGGTATTTATCTACAGCATATCTGTTAATAGGAGAAGGGCGCGCCTCTACCACACAAAAGGTAACCGGTACGCAACCGTTAACTAAAATCCGCGATATTGTGAATACAGCTTTGGCAGCCGAGCAACTCGGGTTTAAAGCGGTATATCTGGAAGCAGGGAGCGGTGCCGGAAAATGTATTTCACCGGCGTTGATAGCGCACGTAAAACGGGAAACGGTTTTGCCGCTGATTGTAGGTGGTGGTATTGATTCAGTCGCAAAGGCACGGAAAATAGCCATTTCGGGGGTCTCACTGATGGTAATTGGTAACGCGCTGGAGAAAAAACCTGAACTTTTATTAGATATTTCCTCTATTTTTAGTAAACCATGAAGTTAATAGTAATTACCCCATCGCGCACCATTCAGGATGAACCAGACTACGTTACCAAAATGTTTGAAAGCGGGTTAATGACCCTGCATTTGCGTAAGCCAAGGTATTCTACTAATCAAATGGCAGAATACATAAAGGAAATACCAGAGCATTTTCACGATCGTATTGTTATTCATTCGCATCACCGTTTGGCGATAAAGTTTAACCTGAAGGGAATTCACTATACCAGTACGCATTTAAAAGGCGGCTGGCAGTACTGGTGGATTCGTCAGCGGTTAAAACTTAAGCTGGGAAAGCTCGTAAAGACGCGGTCTTACCGTCAACTGGCGCAGGTTTACAATAAAGAAAATCTTCATTTTGACTATTACCTTACAGGTACTATGTTTAACAGTCTGACAGGGGGATTTTATAGTGGGTATTATGCGGAAAGTGTGGAGGCAGCCGCTAAGAACGCCGGTAAAGTAATTGTTGGAAGAGGTGGTGCAAATGATAAGAGTGTTTTGCTGGCAAAACAGACCGGGTTGGCCGGATTGGTGTTTAATAGCTATATATGGGCTTCAGAAAGTCCGTATCAGCAGTTTCTTAAGTTAGTAAACAGCTATAAAGAACTGGGACTGACGATAGAGTAATGACCACCTTATCCATTATATCTTTAGTAACCGGAAGCGCGGGTGTTATTTTAACCATACGCCAGAGTATCTGGTGCTGGCCAATGGCATTGATAGCAACGTTAACCAGCGCCGCCGATTTTTATGCGGCACGTTTATACGGGGATATGGCGTTACAGGGCCTTTATTTTATAACCGGTATTTATGGATGGATTTACTGGAATCGGGAAAGTCAGGAAGCATTTAAGGTGAGCCGTATGCCCGCTGCTTATATTTTGCCTTTGCTCGGATTAACAGTTATACAGGCAGTATTGTATTATTTTGCACTCCGGTTTTTTAAAGGAGACGTCGTGTTGGTAGATGCCGTCTTAACAGCGACGAGTGTTACGGTTACCTATATGATGACGCGCAAATGGTTTGAAAACTGGTGGTGCTGGGTTGTTATAGACACGTTTTATGTTGGATTGTATTTTTATAAGCAAATGCCGCTCTATGCTTTGTTGTATCTTATATTTACAGCAATGGCGCTTTATGGAGCCATTTCCTGGAAGAAGGTACGCGTTTGAAAAAGATAATAATACTCGGTCCGGAAAGCACAGGGAAAACCTCACTGGGCAATTGGTTGTCTAAACGGCATCATGGGTTATTTGCCGGTGAATATGCCAGAACCTATTTCGAAACACACAATATTAATAATTATGACTTGCAGGATATTGATTGTATTTACCGCAGGCAACTGGAAATGGAAGCTGTTATTTTCAGAGAGGCTAAAAGTCAATTAGGTGTGGTTGATAGTAGTTTTATTACAGCACGGATCTGGAGTGAGGAAGTGTTTGGGCAGGTAAGCCCATTTATAGAAGCAGGTTATCAGTCAGAGAAGGCGGATTTGTATTTATTAACTGAAACAGATATCCCCTGGATAGCCGACGAACAAAGGAAAAATGAACATAACCGGGATTACCTGTTTAACTTGTTTGAAACCTATTTACAAGAAAAGGAGGCGCCTTATTTTAAAGTAAGCGGAACTGGCGAGGCGCGTTACGAGAAGGCGGATAAAGCGGTTTCTCAACTTTTGCAATTCTGAGCGTTATTATTGGTATGAATCTTATTTAATAAGTTGGTATTCGTTAGGTACAATAACGCCTTCAAATTTTCCGGTAAGCCCATACAGGCAGAATATACATGTAAGAAGTCCCAGTATAAGAATCAGGTACGATTGGTGTTTTACAGAAAGAGCAAGCAGAGGCTTTGTCATTTTGCGATAGTGAATAGCGGCGATATGCCCGAAAAATGACAGGATAGCCAAAGCATAATAGGGAATAAAAAACAGGTTAAGTGGAAATGTATTTAATCCTGCCACCCCAAAGTAAAAATTGGTATCCAGGTGCATGAGAAAGCGGCCGGCTAACACTGCGGAAACGTGAATTAAAAGGAACAGCGCCATATAGAAGCCCGACCACAACTGAAGGTTTTCAAAAAAATCCCTGTTTCCCAATTGGCGCATTTTTCTGAAAAGACCAAATCCTGAAACTATTTGAACCAGTACAGCCATCATTAAAATAGCTTCTACCGATGGAAACCGGTAAATGATTCTGAGGTACTGCATGATGGCTATGTGTTGCCCGGCACCGGCTAAGCTGTACAAATGATTAAACAGATGGGGGGCAATAAAAACAGTAAGCAGGATCCCCGAAAGACGATGTAAACGTATCATAAGTAATTAGTTACTGCAAAGTTCCGTACTCGTTATGTTTTTTCATTTGATCTATATCAAATTCGGTTTTTGGGATTCCGGATGCGGCTGAGTGTTTCAAATGTAATGCCCAGATACGATGCAATGTGTGATAACGGAACTCTAAGCGTAATATCAGGTTGAACGCGGAGCAGATTTTCGTAACGTTGCCAGGCACTTTCAAACTGTATAGACACCATACGTTGTTGCATCTGCAACAGGCTTTTGGTTACAACACGACTGCCCAACCGTTCGAAGGAATGGTATTTGCCTGACAGATACTCTGCTAATTCACGGTTAAATGCCACTAATACACTATCCTCCAGAACTTCCAGGTTAAGTGTACTTGGAATCGAGAGAAAATAACTGGTAATAGGACTGATAAAATCATGTTCAAAAGCAAACCAGTCTGTAATGTCTTTTCCATCTTTAAGATAAAATGTACGGGCCGATCCTTTTACAATGTAATAGGTTTTTCCAGCCATTTGTCCTTCTTTTACCAGTAAGGTATTTTTTACGGGTGTAAGTACTTCAACCGCCCGTTTGGCTTCTTCCATGCAATCTTTTTCAAGTGGCGCATAGTGGTTGCAAATGTGTTGAAACGCAATGTTTATGGCTTCCTGATTTTCCATTTAGCTGAACAGTTTGCTAAAATACTGAATTAGAAGCATAAGCGTTCGGCTGGCGGTGGGCAAAACAAACTAAAAAATGATTAAATTCAACCTATAATTAAGGCTTTCTTATGATACGTTGTATTTTCTATGGCATGATAGCAGTAAGTTTTTTCGGAACAACGGTTTACGGACAAACGGAAAAGGAAACAAAAGAGCTGAATGCGAAAGCGGAGGAAAGATTACAAAAGGAAAATTATGAAGAGGCATTGGAATTGTATTTACAGTTGGTAGCAGCCAATCCTAAAAGTGAGGCGTATAATTATAACCTTGGGGTATGTTATCTGAACACAAACATTAATAAAGCAAAGGCGGTTCCGTATCTCGAAATTGTAACGCGTTTGGAAAAGCATAACCCAAACGCGGAATACCTGCTTGGGCGGGCCTATCAGTACGCGAATCGTTTTGATGATGCTATTGCCGTTTTTGAAAAGTTTAAGCGTGGTGGAAAAGGAAGTGAAGAGAATCTGGCCTTGGTAGATTTAATGATTACACATTGCATGAATGCCAAGGAGATAATGAAATTTCCGGTTAATGTTACATTTCAGAATCTGGGATCGGCCATAAACAGTGAGTTTCCAGATTATTACCCTTTTATTACCGAGAACGAAGGATTTATAGCGTTTAACAGCAAACGTCCTGCCGATAAAAACGCCCTCCGTCTTGAAAATGGTCAATACCCCAATTCTATTTACATTTCTAAAGTTATTAATGGCGAATTTACCGAGGCGGATGTAATAGGAGAGCCTATTTGTAAAGGGAATTCAGGCGAGGAGGTAATAGGGATGAATACCAAAGGGGATATTTTGCTGGTGTACAAAACCGATTTCCGTGGCTCCGGAAAAATATATATGTCTCAGGTTCAGAAAAACGGCGATTTCTCTAAACTAATTCCCCTGCCAGCGCCTATTAACGATAATGGAGATGAAATTGCGGCCTGCATTAACAGCGATGCTACTGTTATTTACTTTTCCAGTAACCGTAAAGGAGGACTTGGTGGCACAGATATTTATGAATCGCGTCGTTTGCCTAATGGTAAGTGGAGCGAAGCCCGTAATATGGGTCCTGCCATTAATACCCCTTATGACGAAGATTTTCCGAATCTGTCACCTAATGGAAAAACGTTTTTCTTTAGCAGTAAAGGGCACAGTAGTATGGGGGGGTACGATATTTTTAAAGCTACATTAAATGAACAGACACAGCAGTTTGAAAATATTAAAAATATTGGGTATCCGGTTAATACCGCCTACGATGATTATAATTTCCGGATTGCCAGAAACGGACGGTACGGATATCTGGCCTCGGTAAGAGGAAACGGAAAGGGCGATATGGATATTTACAGGGTTATTTTTAATGAGCAGGAAAATGATTACACCATTATTATTGGTGAAGTATCCAGCGCTACCGTCAATGATAAAGTAGATTTTAAAGATGTATTTATTACCGTAAATAACCAGCAAACGAACGAGTTGGTTGGTAATTATCTGGTTAACTCTGAAAACGGACGTTTCATTGTGATTCTTTCCCCCGGGAAGTACTCTCTTCAGGCAGAGGCTTCGGGGTTCAAAGAAAAAACAATAAAACTGGATATTCTTGACAAAGCTTCGTATCAACCGGAAATGAACCTGAAAGTTGAACTGAGCCGTTAACCTTTTTATAGCTTTAATATATGATTCATAATCTCTCTCAGCAGAACTCCATCTTTAACCAGTATATCTCTGAAATAAGAGATGTAAACATACAAAAGGACAGTATGCGTTTCCGCCGGAACCTGGAACGTATAGGTGAAATATTTGCTTACGAAATAAGTAAAACGATGGATTACGATTTGGTGCAGGTAACAACACCTCTTGGTATGGCGGATAGTTTTAAGGTAACTTCAGAGCCTGTGATAGCCACTATTCTGCGCGCTGGTTTACCGTTACACCTTGGGGTATTAAACTATTTTGACAGAGCCCAGAACGCTTTTGTAAGTGCCTACCGTAAACACCACAAGGATAATACTTTTGAAATTGCATTGGAATATGTGGCTTGTCCCGACCTTAATGATAAAATCCTGATTCTTTGTGATCCCATGCTGGCCACTGGTTCCAGTATGGTGTTAACGTATAAGGCCCTTATGGCAAAAGGAACGCCAAAGCATACGCATATTGTAACCGCTATTGCCAGCAAGCAGGGGGTTGATTATGTGAAAACACATATGCCACACGCCAATTATACTTTATGGACAGGGGCCGTGGATGAGGAATTAACGTCTCATGCTTACATTGTTCCTGGTCTGGGAGATGCGGGAGACCTTGCCTTTGGGGATAAATTGTAAGCGTTGAATGAGTAGACTTTCAACGCATAAATTAGATAATGTTCTGGTCGTTATTATTGAGTATCAATTAACCATGTTGGCGATGTTTGCCAATAGCCTTTTTTCGGTATCATCTAATGCTAAACCCCGGCGTTGGTAAACGCGTTCAGCCGTTTCTATAAACTTTTCAAATTGATAGGTTGTAAGACCTTCTGCTCCGCCCCATTGAAAGGATGGAATGTGTGTAGGTGGAAAACCTCCCCCGTAAATGTTACATGCTACACCCACCACAGTGCCTGTGTTTAGCATGGTGTTAATGCCTGTTTTACTGTGGTCGCCCATAATGAGTCCGCAAAACTGAAGACCTGTGTTAATGTGTTTGTGTTGTTTGTAATTGTAAAGTTTAACAGGCGCATAATTGTTTTTAAGATTACTGTTATTCGTATCTGCGCCAAGGTTACACCATTCGCCCAATACGCTGTTTCCTAAAAAGCCATCGTGGGCTTTGTTGCTGTATCCAAAAATGACACTGTTGTTGATTTCACCTCCCACTTTACTATGTGGCCCAATGGTAGTAGGGCCATATATCTTGGTAGATAGTTTGGTAGCACTGTGTTCGCACAAGGCAAACGGCCCTCTGATAACACTACCTTCCATTACTTCCGAATCTTTTCCTAAATATACCGGACCTGTTTTGGTATTAAGAATAGCGGCTTCGCAAACAGCGCCTTCTTCCAGAAAAACAAGAGACGTGTCGCCAATAACCGTTACTGTTGAACTAATTGGCTGTGTTTTCCTGCCTTTGCAGAGTTTCTCAAAATCACGAACGATAGCCTCTCCGTTTTTTTGAAAAATATCCCAGACATTTGACACCATGAGTACCTCGTGGGGGTATTGTTCTGAAGATAAGATAAGATCTGTTAATTGTTGCCGGTCTTTTAAACTGCCTCTGAAAGCCAGTAAATGTCCGTTTTTTTGAATACCGGTGTTATGTTTCAGTGAACACAAGGCCCCGCGAAATGCTTCATCAGGAAGTACTTTACTGTTAATGTAAAGGTTTTCTTTTTCGGTATGTAAAGGAAACTTTTCCTGAAGGTAGGGGGCATACGTCCAGTTCGAAAACGTGGCTTCCGGAAAGAACAGTTTCCATTTTTCGCGTATGCTTAGTATGCCGATTCGTATTTCAGATACAGGGCGGGTAAAGGTTAACGGTAATAAATCCTCCCAGCTGGCGTCATCAAAAAAAACACAGTTCATCATGTGTTGAAGGTATAAAAATTTAAGTTTTTGAACGGTAAAAACTATTCTTTTTTTAGAAGAAGTGTTTTGCCATAAACAATACTATCGGGAAACTGCATGAAGTAATTTTTAGTAGCATACCTTACTGAGTTGCAGTTTGATGGAATTGAATTACTACATTTTTCTTCAAATAGTCCATAGTGATAACTACAGAAACGATTTTGATGCAGGTAATAAATGACCGATTCATCTACCTGAAACTGTTTGAGGTGTTTAATAGCAATGGTGCGGATATATGCACCAAACATGTCAAATTCAAATATACCGTGTTGCGGCGAATTCAGAAAAAGATGACCGTTATGTTCTATCATAAAGTTTGGCTCTATGTTCTCTTTCAGTAATTGTTTCAGGTTTCCGGTATTTACCAGTTTCCGTGATGTTTCATCGAATCGGATCAATTCATTGTTCTGTTTGCTGTAAATCCAGAAACTATTATTGGCACTGCTGCAAGCCAGTTCTGTTTGTTCATATCCCAGTTTTTCCAGAGAAATGGGTGAACTGTTTTCGGTTAACTGATTGTCGAGAAAAACAATTTGCTGATAATCTTTATAAAACAGTAACGGTTTTAAAACGTTGGTGGCATCCACAAAGCTTATATCGCCTAATTTAAGATTGCTATACCGGCGAAATAACTTCCCATCGGGAGTGTATTTCAGGAGTTCGTCATGATTAACAAGGTAAATATTCCCGATGTTGTCGCTTGTAAAAAATGTTGAACTATGTTTGATAACCGGATGTTCGGTTGAATCAAAACTCAGACATATTCCTAAGCATGCCAACGCTAAAAAGTATTTGAGGGATTTAAGCGGCATTTGTTTTTAATACATTTTCAAGCAGGGTTCTGTTATTATTTAAGCGGGGAACTTTATATTGCCCTCCTAGTTTATTATTGCGTTTTAACCAGTTATAAAATGTATTCTGAGGCATTTTACGCACAATGGGTGCGTGCAATACAAAATTATTGTAGCGTTTGGCCTCGTAGTCGCTGTTTTGTTTTTTTAACGATTCATCGAGTAGGGCGACAAAAAAATCGAAATTGTTCGGTTCGCGTTCAAATTCAATCAGCCATTCGTGGGCACCAGCGCCTTCGCTCATAAATACCGGTGCTGCAGTATAATCTTTTACCAGAGCATGTGTTTTCTCGCAAGCGGCGGCAATGGCCTGATCGGCATTGTGTACCATTAATTCTTCTCCAAACACATTGATGAATTGTTTGGTACGCCCGCTGATTCTGAAACGATAAGGGTTAAGGTTTGTAAATTGTATGGTGTCGCCCAGCTGATACCGCCACAATCCCGCATTGGTACTAATAATGAGGGCATAATCTGTTCCGGTTTTAACCTCTTCAAGCGGTAAAATTTTATCCTGAATCAGTCCCATTTCATCCATGGGCATAAATTCGTAGTAAATACCATAATCCAGCATCAGTAACATTTCGTCACTTACCCGTTCGTCCTGTATGCCAAAGAAGCCTTCACTGGCGCTATAAAGTTGAAGATAATTTACTTTGTCATTGTCGAACAAAAGCCTGAATTGTTCGCGGTATGGCGTAAAACTGACACCTCCATGAAAATAAACTTCGAGGTGGGGCCATATTTCACGGATGGTTTTCAGGTTTCGTTTTTCGAGAATGCGTTTAAGTAATACCAGCATCCAGCTGGGCACACCTGCCAAACTGGTGACGTTTTCATGCATCATGGAATCGGCCATTTTTTCCAGTTTATTTTCCCATTCTCCCATCAGGGCAATATCCACGTTGGGAGCCCTGAAATATTCGGCCCACATGGGTAGGTTTTGGATAATAATAGCGCTGACATCGCCGTGAAACGATTGGTAATTATCGAAACTATCGGTTGTAAAGCTACCACCAAGCGCCAGATTTTTTCCGGTGAATAATTGTGTATCCGGATTATTAACGCAGTGAAGGGTTACCATATCGCGGCCCGCGTTGTAATGGCATCCATCGAGGCTTTCTTCGCTTACCGGAATAAATTTACTTTTATCGGTAGTGCCGCTGCTTTTGGCAAACCATTTAATATCGCTGTTCCACAATAGGCCCTGTTCTCCACGTCTTGTCCGTTCTATTAACGGTTTAAGACTTTCATAATCCTGAAGAGGAACCTGTTGGGCAAATTGCCGGCTGCTGCCAATGTGCGCAAATCCATGTTTTCTGCCAAACTCCGTTTCTTTTCCGTTTTGTATAAGCTCATGAAAAACGTCTTGTTGTACATCTACCGGGTACTTCATAAAAAGCTCGATTTGATGCATGCGCTTTTTCATCAGCCAACTGGCTATAGAATTAATGATGGGCATATCAGCTATTCTGAATTTCCTGACACAATTCTACCAAAACACCATTGGTAGTTTTAGGATGTAAAAAACAAATCAGTTTATTGTCCGCTCCCCGTTTCGGTTCCGGGTGAATCAGTTCAAATCCCTCGGATTTAAGTCTGTTCATTTCCGCATAAATGTCTTCTACATCATAGGCAATGTGATGAATGCCTTCTCCTTTTTTTTCTATGAATTTGGCGATGGCGCTATTTTCGTTAGTGGCTTCTACCAGTTCTATTTTAGTTTCACCTAACATGAAGAAACTTGTACTTACGCCTTCACTTTCTACGCGTTCAATTTTATAGTGATCCTTACCGAAAAGTTTACTGAATAGGGTATTGCTGTTTTCAAGTGATTTTACGGCTATACCTATGTGTTCTATTTTTCTAAACATATAACACTAAGGTAGTAGATTTTAAGAAGGCTGGCAACTCTAAGTAGATGGAGGATGGTCTTTACTGGTTTTTATGGCTTCATTAATATCAGGCGATGCGTGTATGCGCGCATTAAATTCAACCGCGTTTTGTTTTCTTTTTATACGCGTAACAAGCCATATACCAATTAATAAGCCCGCAAGTGCGCAAACGGCAAATGCAATAATTCCGGGCAATCCGGGATTGTATAAGAACGTAAAAAGTCCCAGAAGTCCGCCAGCTAATAAAGGTGAGGCTATAATTTTCAGCATACTAAACCATTCGATTAATGTTTCTATGCCTTTAAGAAGTTTATCCATTCGTGGGTTTAGAATAATCGTGTTTGCTGGTTTTTGTACATGCTGTGGTTTTCCAATTGCAGTAATTTTTGTTTAGCGTTTAACCCTCCGGCATAGCCAGTTAGTTCGCCTTTACTACCAATTACCCTATGGCAGGGAACAATGATAGAAATAGCATTGGCACCGTTAGCTGAAGCTACTGCCCGGATGGCTTTTTCGTCACCTAATGTTTTACTTAGTTCAAGATAAGATACTGTTTTGCCAAACGGAATTTTCATTAAAGCCTCCCATACTCTTATCTGGAATCCGGAGCCGGCAAAGTGAAGGGGTAATTCAAAATTTTGCCGTTTTTCAACAAGGTATTCTTCAATTTGTGAAATAGTATTTATAAGAATCGGATGCTGCGGCCATTCTTTTTCTGAAACCTGTACATAAGCCGATTGAGTGTGTTTTTTGATACGGGTGTCAATGGCTTCCCGCATATTTCTGTGTTTCCAGTCACAAAGTACAAGTTTATTGTCCCAGGAACCAATTACAAGTTCCCCCAATGGTATTTTGTAATGGGCAATATACGTTGTTGAAGTAAATGACATTAAAATGGAAAACGCTAGTTTTCAGCAGGCGCATCGCCCACATATTCTCCATTCTTATATACAGCAATGCGTTTCAGGATACCGTTTTCGTCATAAATGTAGGCTTTCCCATCCATTAAACGATTATCTTTAAAATTCCCTGATTTAGCTACCTGTTTACTCTTATTATAAAGCGTATGCTGACCATTCAAAATGGTTGGTCCGGCTGAGGCTTCCGCTTCGTTTGGTTTTTCAGTTGCTTTTAAAGAAATGGAAGGAGCCAAAGCCAATGCTTCATTCTTTTTCGGAGAATCCGCGTTTTCATAAATTTTAATGGAAGCCATATCAACTGATCCGCCATCAAATACTTTTTCTGCTTTTAATTTACCCGTTTCTGTCCACTCTTTAAATAAGCCACTTTCTTTTCCTTCCTTAAATACGCCCTGTACGGCTAATTGACCATTTGGGTGGTAATAGTTAGACATTCCTTCGCGTTTACCCGCAACGCTGTAATTAAAATCGTGTTGTAATTGCCCATTATCGTAATAACATTTATAAGCACCAACCCAACGATTGTTTTTCCAATTTCCTTCTTCCTTTATTTTACCACTTTCATAAAATACCACCGCCCGGCCATCTTGTCGCCCGTTAATGAAAGTGACTTTATTTTTTGGATTTCCGTTACAGAAATATTCTAACCACTCCCCTGTTTTTCTGTTTTCCTGATAACGCCCTGTTTCAGCAACCTGAGTCAGACTATAGCATTGATTGGGTTTATGTTTGCCGTATAAAACCCATTTCCCCTGCTTTTTGCCAAGATTATCCGTAAAGTTGATAGTATCTTTCCTGCTTACAGGATCTAACTCATAAGTCTGAGCCTGAGCCATAAAATTAACACTGCTGAAACAAATAGCAACTAAAGAAATAACACACCTCATGTACCGAAAGTAATTAAAACGGTTTATAAGGTCAATATGCTTTATAAAGCAAAAAGTAACATTTAGACGAAACGGGATTTTTTTCGACTAATTTTAAATCTAAAATTAAGGAATAGTCTTTTTAGCAACCTAAAAAGTCATTTTTTTTAGTTTTCTACCTGAGTATCACCAACGTAGATACCGTTTTTATATACCGATACTCTAACTAAGATGCCATTTTCATCGTAAATGTATGCTTTCCCATCCATTAAGCGATTGTCTTTAAAAACGCCGTCTTTAGTGATCTGCTTGTTTTTATTATATAAAATATGCTGACCATTCAATACCATCGGGGCTTTTCCGGAAGGACTGTTGTTTGGTTTTTCATCGGCTTTCACCATTATTTTTGGTGCATTATCAGCAGGTTCTATACTTTTTGGCTGAATAGGTTTTTTAGGCTGAAACTCTTTTATAGATGCTACATCCACATTCCCTTCCTGATAATTTTTCTCCGCTTTTATATCTCCGTTTTCGTAGTATTCTTTAATAACCCCACTTTCTTTTCCACCTACAAAATTACCTTCTATGGCTAATTGTCCGTTATCGTAAAAATATTTCTGAGGACCTTCCCGTTTTCCACTTTGGTTAAATACAAATTCATGCTGTACCTGTCCGTTTTCGTAATACAAACGGTAATTCCCGGTCCACCGGTTATTTACCCAGTTTCCTTCTTCGCTTACCTTTCCGTTTTCATGGTACATAACCGCATAACCGTTTGGCCGACCATTTTGAAACGTCAATTTGTTTTTCATGTTGCCATTACAATAATATTCTACCCATGAACCGGTTTTACGATTATCAGCGTATTTTCCCTCTTCTACTTTCTGAGTAGTTTGGTAACAAGAGCCGGGTTTGTGTTTGCCGAATAATATCCATTTCCCTTGTTTTTTGCCTGCAATGTCAATTTTATTAATTGTATCCGTTCCCACTAATTCATAAGATTGAGATTGTGCGACAGAAAAACTACAGAGAATAATGAATAAATAGAGTGTTTTTTTCATTTCTAAACCAAATATATTAATTTAAAAAGGCTCAAAATGGCTTTTTAGATTAGTTTTAACTTTTTGTCGATTAAAGCAAATCCCAAAAATCCCGTTATACAAAGTCTTAATTGTGCGTTTTATACGGCTTTAAAAACGAAAGGTTCCCGATTATAAAGCTAAATTTTTGCTTTTCAGATTAGTAAGCATGTTTTCTACAAGTTTAGGTAAATTGTAGTACTCTTGCCAGCCCCAGTGTGCTCTGGCTTCTTCATCATTTATGCTTTGCGGCCATGAGTCGGCAATAGCTTGTCTGAAATCGGGTTTATAAGAAATACTAAAGCCAGGAAGGTGTTTGGCAATTTCGGCAGCCAGTTCATTAGGTGTAAAAGACAAACCAGAAACGTTATAACTACCCCGGATTTTAATTTTTTCAATGGGAGCATGCATTAGTTCCAGCGTGGCACGAATGGCATCTTCCATGTGCATCATAGGTAGTGCTGTTTCTGCCCCCAGAAAGCATTCGTAAGTGTTAGTTTTCAGCGCTTCGTGGAAAATATGTACCGCGTAGTCTGTGGTACCACCTCCTGGCGCACTTTTCCAGCCTATAAGCCCCGGATACCTTAATCCGCGCACATCAACACCGTATTTATGGAAATAGTACTCGCACCATCGCTCACCCGCCTGTTTACTGATGCCATACACTGTACTGGGTTCCATAACAGTATATTGTGGCGTATTTACCCTCGGCGTAGTTGGGCCAAATACCGCTATACTGCTGGGCCAGTAAACTCTCGAAATGTGTTTTTCCTTGGCCAGATCTAAAACATGAAATAAGCCTTCCATATTTAATTTCCACGCAAACATGGGGTTTTGTTCTCCTGTAGCGCTTAATAAGGCTGCCAGATGGTAAATGTGTGAAATAGTATGTTTTTTAACGATCTCAAATAGTTTTTGAGCATCCATTACATCCAATTGTTCAAAGGTATTTGCGCTTAAAGCAGATGAAGGTTTAAGGTCTGCTACAATCACGTTTTCTGAGCCGTATAAACGATTCAGGTTTTCCGTTAATTCTACGCCGATTTGCCCGCCGGCACCAATAATCAGGATCTTATCGTTTTTATTAATTAACATAAAAAGCTTATGGGTTTTAATTATAAACAGTACATTTGTGCAAACCTAAGTATTTTAAAACTCTTTAGAAAGAATATTTAAGTCATACATATTTACATTATACAGTTAATTTGAATTGATAATATAACCTGCAATTATTTTTATCATGGGATTATTAGTAAACAGAGTCAGTAAACACGAACTCAAGGAGCGCCTTAAGAAGGAATCCATAAAACGGAAAACCGTTTCTTTTTACAAATACGTAAAAATTGAGAACCCCGCAGCATTGCGGGATGAGTTATACAAACAATGGTTTGAGTGGAATTGTTTTGGCCGAATCTACCTTGCCGGCGAAGGCATTAATGCTCAGATGAGTGTACCCGAAGAAAACTGGGAGGCGTTTGTCGCTCATTTATATGCTTTACCCTATTTTAAAGAGGTTCCGTTTAAACACGCGGTTGACGGTAACGGCAAATCATTCTACAAACTAATACTTAAAGTACGGGATAAGATAGTGGCGGATGGGATAGAAGATCCTGATTTTGATCCGGCCAATACAGGGCAATATCTGGATGCTAAAGCGTTTAACGCGGCATTGGATGACCCCGAAACAATTGTTATTGATATGCGAAACCACTACGAGAGTGAGGTAGGGCGTTTTGAAAATGCATTTTGTCCCGATGCGGATACTTTCCGGGAGGAATTACCGCTTGTGGTAGAGCATTTGAAGGGGAAAGAAGATAAAAAGATCCTGATGTACTGTACGGGTGGTATCCGGTGCGAAAAGGCCAGTGCCTACATGAAATACAAAGGATTCAAAGATGTGAATCACCTGAAGGGGGGAATTATTCAGTATGCCCAGGAAGTGAAAGCACAAAACCTTGAAAGCCGCTTCAAAGGCGTAAATTTTGTGTTTGATGAGCGTATTGGTGAACGTATTACAGAAGATGTACTGAGTGTTTGCCACCAGTGTGGTACTCCCTGCGATACGCATGTGAACTGTAAGAACGATGATTGCCATCTCTTGTTTATACAATGTCCGGTATGTACCGAAAAGATGAACGGATGTTGTACAGATACCTGTAAAACGATAGCGGCATTGCCATTAGAGGAGCAGAAAGCGCGGCGTAAAGGGAGAGTAAAAAACGGCCCCGAATGTCTGGCCGTATATAAAAGCAGGTTACGGCCAAATTTGAAAGATTTGCTTGCCAATGAAAATAGTCTTAAAATAACAGTATAAAGTAATATAATGAAAAAGTGGTTTGTTTTGGTTCTCGCGTGTTTTACGTTTTTGTCATGTAATAAGAAGGAAACGCCAAAGGCTATTGAATTTGAATTGCCCTATTCAACAAGTATTGATATGGAAGGTTCGGGGCTTACTATTAATACACCCGTTGAGTTTACAAGTCCCGATATTGTTACCAATATTTCTTCTACGCTAAACTCATACAGCACCAATGGTGATAACATAGAGTCGGTACGTTATACACAGTTTAACGTTACTGCTGTAGCCCCTCAGGGACAAAATCTGGATTTTATTAAATCGCTCAAACTATATATGAAAGCAGGCGGACAAGCTGATGTATTGGTGGCCAGTAACGAAAATTTCCCTACCGGAATAACCACGCTCGATTTAAGTTTGATGGATGTTAACCTGAAAAACTACCTTCTTCAGGAAAAGTTTCAGGTAAAAGTAATTGTAACGCCACGTAATCCTGTTGCGCAAGGAGTTACTGTTCGAATCAACCTGAACCAGAAATTTAAAATCACAGGAAAGACATTGATTAAATAATCCGCTTATGCCAATTTATCACCATCTGGGAAACATCCCCCAAAAGCGACACGTAGTTTTTAAATCGCCCGGAGATCAGCATTATTACGAACAGTTGTTTGGTACTGAAGGGTTCCATGGCATGTCGTCGTTATTATACCACGTACACAGGCCAACACAGGTTAAGGAAGTACTCAAAAGTTATTCTGTAGCGCCGAAAATTGCCATTGACAAAAATATTAAGGCGCTTTTACTCAAAGGCTTTGAAATTAAACCCGAAGCCGATTTTTTGGAAAGTCGCAAAGCACTTTTGGTAAATGGCGACTGCAGCATAGGATTAGCCGCCCCGACCCAATCGCAAACAAGTTATTTTTATAAGAACGCTGATGCCGATGAAATGTTATTTATCCATAAGGGAAAGGGTACGTTAAAAACATTTATGGGTAATATTCCATTCGAATATGGCGATTACCTGATTATTCCGAGAGGAATGATTTATCAGATGCACTTTGAAACAACGGATAACCGTATTCTCTTTTGTGAAAGTTATTCGCCGTATTATACGCCTAAGCGTTACAAAAATTCACACGGACAATTACTGGAACATTCTCCCTTCTGTGAACGCGATTTTAAATTGCCGCAGCAATTGGAAACGCATGATGAAAAGGGCGATTTCATTATGAAAATAAAAAAAGAGGGCATGATGCATGAGTTGGTATATGCCACACATCCTTTTGATGTAGTAGGATGGGATGGGTATAATTTCCCGTGGGGATTCTCTATACACAATTTTGAGCCTATTACCGGCCGGGTACATCAGCCACCTCCGGTGCACCAAACGTTTGAAACAGCAACATTTGTGGTGTGTTCATTTTGCCCGCGTTTATACGATTACCATCCTCAGGCTGTTCCGGCTCCTTACAATCATAGTAATATTGACAGCGATGAGGTATTGTATTATGTAGATGGTGATTTTATGAGTCGTAATAATATAGAACAGGGCCACATTACCCTGCATCCTAAAGGAATTCCGCACGGGCCGGCGCCTGGAGCTATGGAACGTAGTATTGGTCAGAAAGAAACGCAGGAGCTGGCAGTAATGATAGATACCTTCCGCCCTTTAATGGTAACAGAAGCAGCGATGGGTATTGATGATGGCAAGTACTATAAAAGTTGGGTAGAATAAGCCCGGATATAAACAGAAAATAAATTAATTTTGAATGTCATAAAAACACGAAACATGGAAACAAAGGATATCGCGCCAACACTTGAAAAAATTTATAAAGAAGCGGGTGATTTTTTACCGCTTAACGGAACAGATTATGTTGAGTTTTATGTGGGCAATGCCAAACAGGCCGCTTACTACTACCGTACTGCTTTCGGCTTTCAGCCACTGGCATATAGCGGGTTGGAAACCGGTAACCGTGAAACTACTTCGTATGTAGTGGTTCAGGATAAAATCCGTTTGGTTTTAACAACCCCAATGAACTCGAAGAACCCTATTAATCAGCATCTGGCTAAACATGGTGATGGTGTAAAAATAGTGGCTTTATGGGTAGATGACGCGCGTAAGAGCTTTGAAGAAACCATTAAACGCGGTGCCAAGCCTTATCAGGAGCCTACTGTAAGCAAAGATGAACACGGCGAGGTAGTTACCAGTGGTGTTTACACTTATGGGGAAACGGTACACTTATTTGTAGAACGTAAAAACTACAATGGTACCTTTTTACCTGGTTACAGAGCTTGGACTACAGATTATAAAACAGAATCGGTTGGTTTAAAATATATTGACCACATGGTAGGTAATGTGGGATGGAACGAGATGAATACCTGGGTAGAGTATTATCAGAAGGTAATGGGATTCATTAACTTACTGTCGTTCGATGACAAGGATATTTCTACAGAGTACTCTGCTTTAATGAGTAAAGTAATGAGTAATGGTAATGGACGTATTAAATTCCCGATTAATGAACCAGCGGAAGGAAAGAAAAAATCACAGATAGAAGAGTACATTGAATTTTACGAAGGTCAGGGTGTACAACATCTGGCGCTTGCCACTGATAATATTATTGAAACGGTAACTAAATTGCAGCAGCGTGGTGTAGAGTTCTTACGTGTGCCTGCAACGTATTACGAAGAGGTATTAAGCCGTGTAGGACATATTGACGAAGATATCAAACAACTGGCTCAGTTAGGAATTCTGATTGACCGCGATGATGAAGGGTACATGCTTCAGATTTTTACTAAGCCGGTAGAGGATCGTCCAACTTTATTTTATGAGATTATACAGCGTAAAGGCGCGCAAAGTTTTGGTAAAGGAAATTTTAAAGCACTTTTCGAATCCATAGAACGCGAACAGGCATTACGAGGAACGTTGTAAGCAAAGCAGAACATGGTCAGCTATAATCCCAAGGATTGGTTTAAGCTAATTTTCCAGTTCCATAAAAGTGATACCTTTCGTATCCTTTTGCCTAACATGGTGTTTTTGGCTGTGTTTACTGGAGCCTTAGTTTATATCGAAACCGATTATTACCATGTTAACTTTAAAGCAACAACTGTTTTTCACCAGATTCTTGGGTTTGTTTTGTCCATGCTTTTGGTGTTCCGGATTAACTCGGCTTACGATCGTTGGTGGGAAGGTAGAAAATTATGGGGAACCCTTGTTAATAATACAAGAAGTTTATCTATCAAACTGACCGCGCTCTTAGGAGAAGAGCAGATGGAAACACGTCGTAAATTATCAGACTTGATTCAAACCTATGTAGTGGTGCTTAAGGCACATCTCAGAGATAAACGGGTGCCTGGAGATGATAGCATTTACCGGAATCCGGTGTTTACGGAAGAATTGGATAAAGCAGTACACCAGCCCAATTATGTCACTTCTAAAATAGAGGAGGCGTTAATTTTACTTAACCGTAACGGACAACTGGAAACCTCGCATCTGTTATTTTTGAATGAAGAGGTAAGGACCTTTACGGATGTATGCGGGGCCTGTGAACGTATTAAAAATACGCCTATTCCCTACTCATACAGCCTGTTCCTGAAAAAGATAATCTTTATTTATGTGATTACAATGCCTCTGCCGTTTTCAGTTGATTTCAAATACTGGGCCATTCCGATAGTTATCTTTATTTTTTACGCTTTTGCTTCTCTCGAACTCATTAGTGAAGAAATTGAAGATCCGTTCGGAGAAGATGCTAATGATTTACCAATTGACGAAATCAGCCGTAAAATATCGGAAAACGTTAAGCAGCTATTGACCGGTAAAAATTAAAACGAACCAATTTAAAACGGGGAACTCTAAAGCAGTTCCCCATTTGTTTTATTAGGGTTAAACCACTTTCAGACATGTAATACGTCTGTATAAAACCTTGTATAGCGATAGGGCCGTCAGACAGCCAAATGTGTTGGCATAAAAATCGTACCAGTCTGCACTCCGTTCACTAAACCAATTGGCCTGCATCCATTCTATAACCCCACCATACAAAATAGCCAGAGCAGTAATAATAAATACCAGGTAAGTTGGATAGTTGTATTTGATTTGCGTTAAAAAACCTAAACCACACAGTATAAAAAAAATGGAGGCGTGAACCCATTTATCAAAGCTCAGAAGTTCAAACCAGGATGTACTGGGTACAAAACGTCCGGGCATACCACATAGCCCAAGTATGATAATTGCCCACGAAAAGAGTAAAACCCTGACATGACGGTAACAAAAGCGAAGAAAAAGATTAATTAATTGCTGCACACTGATTTTAATGATTGACAAAAATACGAAACAGAATGGGTTTGCCGGAAACGATGTCAAAAGAGGTGCAAACTGTGTAGATTGAACTAAAGTAGTAGCCGCCATTCTTTTTACTGGCAATTAGCAATGAGTTCAAAACAATAAAGGACCTGAGCAAAGATGTGTTAATGTTGCAATTTATCTGTAAAGATTTTGCAGTATCAGTTGCAGTGTTTAATTTTATACCACTAAGGAAAAAAATGAACCGGTTTATTTACGTTTTTTTATTTATAACTTTTTCCGTCTTTAGTTTCGCGCAGCGGAAGTCAGATGAAATAGTTGGTAATTTTTTTACGCCTGAAAGTGATGGCGTGATGCAGTTTTATAAAACCGGATCTACTTATTCCGCTAAGTTGATTTGGGGGAAGGATAAGGATCGTTTAGATGTCAACAACCCGGATAAGTCGTTACGGAATCAAAAAGTAGTAGGAATGATATTAGCTACCGGTTTTGTATTTGATGGGAAGGATACCTGGAAGAGTGGCAGAATATACGATCCTAATGAGGGAAAGACGTACGATTGCAAAATAACGCTTGACGAAAAGGGAAATATGAAATTAAGAGGATTTATAGGTGTATCCTTGCTAGGACGCACGGCTTACATGGTAAGAATGGAAGAAAAGGAAGGGAAGAATCAAATTGGCAAATGAAGAAGTAAATACTACTTGTATAGCCTTTGACTACGCTAAAGTTGTGCTGGAGGACGGGTTGATAATTATCGAAGTTAAACCCAATACCATACTCACAGCTACTAAGGCGGAAGAAATGCGCGAGGCATGTTTAAAACTAGTGCCTGAGAGTAAATTTCTGTGCCTTGTAAGGGTTGGGTTGGGTACAAGCGTAGATAGTAGCATAATTCCCTATGTTAATAATCCTGAGAAAACAATTTCCAAAGCACAGGCTATCGTTTTGAGGAGTTCGCTTCAGACCATGATGGCTAATCTTTATATTCGAGTGATGCGACGTATTAATGACGTGAAAGTTTTTACAAGTGAAACAGAGGCGATGCGATGGTTGAACAGTCGCTAGAGCAGTAATCGGGTAGTCCTAACAATGTATTATTTATTTTCAAACAACAGATTTTTGTCCTGTTAATAAATCCGTTTTTAAAGCCCTTGAGTACACAGTACTTTTACGCGTTATAAAAAGATAAAGCCAAACGCATGAGTGATGTACAATTATTTTTTAAGATAGCTGATCTGCTGGGCATAGATACCAAGCAGGTAGCGGCTACAGTTAATTTGTTAGATGAAGGCGGCACAGTGCCATTTATTTCGCGGTACCGGAAAGAAGTAACGGGCAGTTTGGATGAGGTGCAGATCGCAAAAGTTCGGGATGAGATAGATCGTTTGCGACAACTGGAACAGCGTAGGGAAAGTATTTTGCGTTCTATTGATTCGCAGGGAAAACTCAGTGAGGAACTAAAAGAAAAAATACTGGCAGCAGAAACGCTTAGCGGACTCGAAGATTTATATCTCCCTTATAAACCGAAACGCCGTACCAAAGCTACCATCGCCCGCGAAAAAGGATTGGAGCCATTGGCGGCATTTATTTACGGACAAAATTCAGGAAATCTGGAGGAAGAGGCCGCGAAATATATAGATACAGCGAAGGACGTTCATACAGTAGAAGACGCCTTGCAGGGTGCACGCGACATTATGGCTGAAATGATGAGCGAGGATGCCACTATCAGGGAAATGATGCGCGAATTGTTTAAGAAAACAGCCACTATAAAGAGCCGCGTTATCCGTGGAAAGGAAGAGGAAGCAGAAAAATTTGAAGATTATTTTGAGTGGGAAGAACCATTGGCTACCTGTCCCAGTCACCGTATACTGGCTATGCGCCGGGGGGAAAAGGAAGATTTTCTGATCCTTGATATTACGGTTGATGCCGAACAGGCACTGGAGCAGATTGAGCGGAAACTGATTCGTACGCGTGGAGAATGTGCTACCCAAATTAAGCAAGCAATCGAAGATGGGTATAAACGCTTGCTTCAACCAGGTATTGAGGCTGAGATGCGGGTAATGACCAAACAACTAGCCGATGAAAAGGCCATTATTGTATTTGCCGATAACCTGCGTGAGTTGCTTCTGGCCTCACCATTGGGTCAAAAGGCCATACTGGCCATTGATCCGGGATTTCGTACCGGATGCAAAGTGGTGGCACTGGATAAGCAGGGAAAATTACTTGAAGAAACAGTTATTTACCCGCATGAACCGCACCGCAAAGTAATAGAAGCACAAAACAGCATACTGGCTTTTGCCGCCAAACATGGAGCTGAAGCTATTGCCATTGGTAACGGTACTGCTTCCCGTGAAACGGAGCAATTTATAAGGAGTATAGATGTATTGCCAAAAGATATTCCCGTTATTGTGGTCAGCGAGGCCGGAGCATCGGTGTATTCAGCGTCTGATGTAGCCCGTGAGGAATTTCCTGAGTATGATGTAACGGTTCGCGGAGCAGTTTCTATCGGTCGCCGTTTGGCCGATCCGCTGGCTGAACTGGTAAAAATTGATCCTAAATCTATTGGTGTAGGACAGTATCAGCATGACGTGGATCAGCACCTGCTTAAAAATAAATTGGATGAAGTGGTCGGAAGTTGTGTGAACGGTGTAGGTGTGGAGCTGAACACAGCATCCAAGCAATTATTGAGTTATGTTTCGGGGATTGGCCCATCTTTGGCCCAAAATATTGTAGAATACCGTAACCAGAATGGCGAGTTTAAAAACCGCAAGGAATTATTGGAAGTCCCACGTATGGGAGAAAAGGTATTTGAACAGTGTGCCGGGTTTTTGCGTATCCGCCATGGTCGTCATCCTCTGGATAAAAGTGCTGTACATCCAGAGAGTTATTATATTGTGGAAAAAATGGCTGCGGATTTGAATTGTACCATTGATGAGTTAATGCAGGATAAAGAGTTGCGTAAAAAAATTCAGCTGACCAATTACGTTACTGAAAAAACAGGTTTGCCAACGCTTAAAGATATTATGGCAGAGTTAGAAAAGCCAGGCCGCGATCCACGGAAAACGTTTGAAGTGTTTTCATTCGACGACTCTGTTCACGAAATCAGCGATCTGAGGGAAGGTATGCGGCTACCGGGCATTGTGACTAACGTTACTAATTTCGGGGCGTTTGTAGATGTTGGTGTGCATCAGGATGGACTCGTTCACATCTCGCAACTGGCCGACGCTTTTGTAGATGATCCGAATAAAGTGGTAAAAGTCGGGCAAAAGGTATGGGTTAATGTAACAGAAGTAGATGTTAAACGTAAACGCATCGCGCTAAGCATGAAAGGTGAAGGTAATGTGAAAAGCACCGCCTCTTCCGGAAAGGCGAAGGTAAAAACGGAAGAAAGTTATAACCCCAACGACTTTAACAGCGCGCTGGCAGCATTGAGAAACAAATTCAAATAGAAACCTTGCAAACCAGTAGTTTTAAAGCTTTTCTGCAACAGTTTCACGCATTAACACCCGAAGAATGGGAGGCGGGTTTAAAACGCTTTGCTTCCCTTAAGTTGCGTAAAGGAGAGTGTTTTGTGAAGCAGGGAACTATTTGCCGTAAAGCGGCATTTATAGTGTCAGGCACGCTTCGTACCTATTACCTTAATGCCAAAGGCGAGGAAACAACGTATTGCTTCTGCCCCGCAGGTAGTATCAGTACTGCGTATAAAAGTTTTATTTTGCAACAAGCATCAGCGCATAGTCTGGTTGCCATAGAGGATACAGAATTGGTGGTTATCGAATACACCGATCTGCAGGATTTGTATAAGCAGTATGCTGGCTGGCAAACACTGGGTCGCTTGCTTACCGAACAACAGTATCTGGTAATGGAACACTACGCCGCCGTTTTAAATAACGAATCCGCCACAGAAAAATACCTGCGTCTGGAAAGCGAACAGCCAGAGGTTATCCTTAAGGCAAGTGTCGAAGATATCGCTTCTTACCTGGGGATCACGCGACGCACCTTAACCCGAATCCGCTCAGCTAAAAAATGACCATAAACTCGGCTCTTTGATTGTATAGTTTCATTCGGGGACATTTGTCCTTTAGTATTTATCAGATGCGCTGCATTTTTGTCTGAAAAAATAATATGGAAACAGCGTTTAGTATTCTTTCCGTTCTTTTAAGTGTATTTGCTATTTTAGGCACTGTAGATGGTTTATACCTTCACCTCATCCGTTACCGATTGTATCAGCATAAGGAAAGTCAAACCGAGCACCTCACGCATACTTTGCGAGCCATTCTGTTTCCGGGAATCGTTTATTTTTTATTTGTCAGGCAAAACTGTGTCCCAGGTTTTTATATTGGATTAGCACTTGTAGCACTGGATGTTATCGTTTTATTTGCAGATGCCTGGATCGAAAAAGACAGCCGCCGTTTTATGGGCGGGTTGCCGCGATGGGAGTATATACTGCATTTATTTGTTAATGGATTCCATTTTGCTTCCGTCGCTTTATTTCTGGCTGTAAAAATTAAACTGCAGACAAACGGTTTAACCCTTGTCGAAAATTTTGATACCACTTCCACGTATCCTGTTTTTCGTTGGTTAGCAGTAAACGTTATTCCCGGAGCCATTGCGCTGGCAGCATTGCATATTTGGGTAAGTATTCCAAAAGGCGCTATAATATGGACGCGCTGGTCAACACGCATTAAGTGCTGCTAACAGAGGAAAAGTCCGGTAAACCCAATCCATTTATGATAAAGCATATCTATGTTTTGAAGAGGAGGAAAACCGCACTTTTACTATTACTGTTTTTCGATGTGTATGTTGTCAATCCAACAATCACCTTTCGAGAGTACATTAAACTCTAACCGTAAGTGATCCATCTGTTCAGGAATCTGGTAAACGCATTCCTGATATAACCAATCTTGTGTGGCGCTTTGATCTTTTAAAACAGGGCCATCGCTTTTATGATGCGCATTAACACCCGATATGTTTAACTGGTAATGGCTATTGTTGTTTTTTATCCAGAAACCAACACGGTATGTGTCTCCCGCTTTCGCCGGAATTTCGCGTGTAAAACCGGGAGAATAACGCCCCCCTTCCGGGGAACAGGCGGTTACATGAAACATTAAGGATTGCTTTCCGTCTTGTTTTGTAGTGGTATCCAGCTGAATCGTAAAATCACCTTGTCCGGTAGTTGTATTCGTGTACAATAACCAATTGACAGGCATTTTTTCAGATGCAATTTCAAAGCTCCCGTTTAACCCGGCTTTTTCATCGGTAACGCCTTCCGATAACGGTTTCATGCAGGCATTCGTTAAAAGCATAAGTGGTAAAACAGGGAGTAAAAGACGTTTTAAATAAGACTTAACTGTTTTCATGGTATGAATGGTTTAATACGACGGATCAAAATTACTTACATGGTGAGATATAATTTTTGATAATTGTCAAAAACGGTTGCAGACCGAACATTTCTTTATATAGGTGAATGAAATGTATGCAAACGTATTCTATAAACTAAGTACATCTTTGTGTCTCGGAGATACAATACTGTACGCTTTATGACGCCTCGTTGCAAAATTAATCCGGATACCTTTATAATAGAATGTTTCTTTCTGATTAATACACTCATCTGATTCCCGATCTTCGCAATGCTCACAGTTTTTGCGGTAATTAATTTTACCGGATAATAGATTAAAATCAAAACTGGCCCAGTACTCACACTGTTTCCCAAAATAAGAAAATACGCCAATTAACCGGAATTGATTATTGAATAGTTTGTATTTATCTTTGGTACGCCATTTCCAGCTGCTCCCTCCAAAATGTTCTATGTACAGCACACCGTTTTTAATATAAATACCGCTGTACGGATCTCCCATCATGCCACCTTCTTCTTCACCAAGTAAGGCTTCTGTTGATTGTTGCCAAAGCAGCCATTTCCTGTTTTGTTTTTTGTAAACGTATAGCAAACGCTTAGATGTTACATGTAAAGAATCATTACTGTATTCAGGTGTAAAGGCTATTACCAGTTCTGGTATATCGTCTTTATCAAGATCTCCGGAAGTACTATCCAGAATAACATAGCCTTTTATAAAAGGTGCAGGTTGCGCAGGAAGTATTCTGTAAATTGTTATTAGGAGAAGTATAAAAATAATTCTGTTGTTTTTCATTGCTTAAACGATCTAAAAGTAAGGATTAAACCAATGTGTGAACCCTGTTGTTTAAAGATGGAATGCGGCGTTTGTTTGAGGGAATGTTAATGTTTTGTAAATCTGGCACGGTATTTGTTTTTATAATCGTGAGATAATCTTATCCAGGATTTATCGCTCAAATACAAAGTTTATGATTATTAACCTACCGGTGAAGCTACGTGCTTTGCAATGGCAAACAATTGCCTTTAGTGTTGTTTTGTTACTTTTAGCTAATTCTGTTCAGGCGCAGACTAATCCCCCGGAGAGTCCTCAAATGATGGCGATTCTGAAACATGCGGCAGCGGGTAGTAAAGAAAATCAGAATCATTTCATAGCATATGCTTCCAAACGTTTACAGGAGTATACCACAAACGGAAATAATCAACAGGTATTGGTTCCGGGCAAAGCAACCATCTCACCGCTGTGCGAAAACATAGGATTTGAAAAAGGAACCACCGAAGGCTGGAACATTAACGGCGATTTCGCTCTGGTAAATTCAGGTACCGATCCACACGCAGGATTTCCTAAAGTGTTTCCGGGAGGAGGTCGTTATTCAATACAATTAAACAATCATACTACCTCCGGAAAGATGCAATTTAAATCGTTAGCAAAACGGACGTTGCAGGTTAGCCCAACGGCCTCTCGGTTGAACATTCATTACGCGTTGGTTTTGTTGAATTATCCGCACGATAGTAGTGTCGCAGCAAAGTTTCGTATTCGGTTGCGTAATAGTTTGGGTGAAGTAATACCTTGTCCGCAACTGAATTGTTTTTATAGCGATGCAACAGGCCCTGTAGGATTGGCCTCATTCAGTACAGCATTAAAAAATGGTGTAAATATGGGTGGTGGTGAGTTTCCGGTATCTTATTCTGCATGGCAAACAACGCACTTAGACCTTACCGCTTTAATGGGACAGATTGTAACGCTGGAAGTAGAATGTAACTGGTGTGTATTTGATTACGACTGGGCGTATTGTTACCTCGACGCGGATTGTAATGGGCCGGACGAAACCAGGCAGGAATGTGTGCGATTTCCACACACGTTACTGGCACCCTCTGGCATGGCATCCTATCAATGGTTGGGTTCGGCAGGCGCCATTACACCGGCAGGACAGAGTAGCGTTGTTTGTAACAGCCCGGGGATGTATACTTTACAGTGTAGCCCTGTAGCTACCTGCAGCCAGTTTCCCTTGTATTATTTTTATAAAATCGCTCAAAAACCTAACGCAGCATTTTCAATAGCGAATCTGCCCTGCCAGTTAGTCGCTGATTTTACGGCGTCGGTTCAAAATCCATTGACCAGTTCCGGTTTACATTACCGATGGAATGTAGAAAATACAATTTATACAGGCTCAGTAGTTACACACACCTTTATGTGGTCTGGTTTAAAATCAATACAATTACAGGTAAAGAGCGGTAACGGATGTGCTGATACATTAAAGAAATACCTTCAGGTTAATGCGTCGGTAAAGGCATCAATAACCGCGCCACTTGGACAAACTATTACTCAGGGCTCAGTATTACCATTAAATGGAATGGCATTGAGTACTGGAACAAATTTTAGTTACCAATGGTATAACGAGGCCGGTTTATATGCGGGTAATCAGGCTATACAAGCAACTGTACCAGGGTACTATCTGCTGGAAGTTAAAGATCCAAAAACCGGCTGCCGGGATACAACAGGAATTCGTTTATGGCAGGAAAATGCATTGGTGGTACCAAATGTGTTTTCGCCTAACGGAGATGGAAGTAATGATTTTTTCGAACTGAATACTGCTACATTGCCAATGGCTAATGTTAAAATATTTGACCGATGGGGAAATCTTGTTTTTGAAAAGAGCGTAAGTGCTGAACGTATTTTATGGGATGGTAAAAACAAGCGTCATGAAAATTGTTCAGATGGCACTTTCTTTTACATTATTGAAGGTAGAGCAATAGATGGGCGCTCTATTCTTGAGCACGGAACCTTAAGCCTTTTCCGTTAATACACATACCATTTACTCATAAAACAAACCTCTGTGCAAAATACGGAGTGTAAACCTTATTGTCTTATCAGATCAGTACTAACCTTTCTCAAGTTTAAGTTCTGAAGACAAACAGGCAAATGCTTGCCTTACAAACCAACAAACAACTTACGCAAGCAAGATGCCAACACAACCAACAACAAAAAAGAATCCCCGGTTTGTAGCCGGGGATTTTATTTTCATAGAATAAGAAACTGTATTATGCTTCCATTTTCTTTTGTACACGTTTACGTTCATTTTCATCCAAAATGATTTTACGCATACGGATATTATTCGGCGTAATTTCCACATACTCATCTTCCTGAATATACTCCATCGCCTCTTCCAGACTAAAACGTACTTTTGGCGCGATACGCATTTTTTCGTCGCTGCCGCTGGCACGCATGTTGGTTAATTTTTTCTCAGTACACAGGTTAATTACCAAATCATCAGGGCGGATGTGTTCGCCTACAACCATGCCGGTATAAACTTCCTCACCCGGATCAATAAAGAATTTTCCACGATCCTGTAATTTGTCAATACTGTATGCTACCGATACACCTTTATCTTTCGATAAAAGTACACCTGATATACGGTTGGTAATAGTTCCTTTCCAAGGTTCAAATGCTTTAAAGCGGTGCGCCATGATGGCTTCTCCGGCAGTAGCGGTTAAAATGTTATTCCGTAATCCGATAATACCACGAGACGGAATTTCAAATTCCATGTGAACTAAATCGCCTTTTGGCTGCATCATCAGCATGTCACCTTTGCGTTGCGTTACTAAATCAATAACGCGGCTGCTGGTCTCTTCGGGTGTATCAATGGTCAGGATTTCAACTGGTTCACATTTCGCACCGTTAATCTCTTTAATGATTACTTGTGGCTGACCAACTTGTAATTCGTACCCTTCGCGACGCATGGTTTCAATGAGTACCGATAAGTGTAAAATACCACGGCCATATACCAGATACGAATCAGGCGACGCGGTTTCTTCCACGCGTAACGCCAGATTTTTTTCTAATTCTTTCATTAAGCGGTCGCGCAGGTGGCGCGAGGTAACGTATTTACCATCTTTTCCGAAAAATGGGGAGTTGTTAATGGTAAACAACATACTCATCGTTGGTTCATCAATGCTGATGTTTGGTAAACCTTCCGGATTTTCGAAATCGGCAACGGTATCACCAATTTCAAATCCTTCAATACCGGTAAACGCGCAAATATCACCGGCATTTACTTCCTGCACTTTTACCTTTCCTAATCCATCAAATACAAATAATTCTTTTACGCGGCTTTTTTGAATAGTGCCGTTACGTTTTACCACACTCACCGGCATGTTTTCGCGGATGGTACCACGGTAAACGCGTCCAACAGCAATACGGCCAATAAATGATGAGTAATCCAACGAGGTAATCTGAATTTGAAGCGATCCTTCACGTTTAGGCGCACTTGGGATTTTTTCAAGAATGGTATCCAGTAAATAGGTAATGTCCTCTGTTGGCGTTTTATAATCAGGTCCCATCCAGCCCTGTTTGCTGGAGCCATAAACAGTAGGGAAGTCAAGTTGCTCTTCTGTGGCTTCCAGATTAAAGAATAAATCAAACACCGCGTCATGAACTTCTTCAGGGCGACAGTTGGGTTTGTCCACTTTGTTAATTACCAGAATGGCTTTTTTACCGGCGGCAATCGCTTTTTGCGTTACAAAACGTGTTTGCGGCATTGGGCCTTCAAACGCGTCCACCAATAAAATAACCCCATCGGCCATATTCATTACACGTTCCACTTCGCCTCCAAAGTCGGCGTGGCCCGGTGTGTCAATAATGTTGATTTTAATACCCTTATACGTTACCGATACGTTTTTGGCGAGAATGGTAATCCCGCGTTCACGTTCCAGATCATTGTTATCCAGAATGAGTTCACCTGTTTCCTGGTTTTCGCGGAACAATTTACAGGTATGAAGAATTTTATCAACCAGCGTCGTTTTTCCGTGGTCAACGTGTGCAATAATAGCAATGTTTTTAATATCTGACATGCGTTAAATTTGAGGGCGCAAAGATAGTCAAATTTTGGGAAAGTCCTAATAATTAAGGATTTAGTAACAATAAAGCCGTTTGCAGGCCGTTTTTAACACAGAAAAATGCTATGCTCTGAAGTGAACAAATCCGGGTGTGGGACAGTAAAAAATGCCTAAACCATGTATTTCCCTAAAGCTGGATGGTTCTTAAAACGTTCGAGTACCCGTTGTTCCACTTCCTTATTTAGTTTTAATTCCGGAGCGTGATGCGGTTTTTTACGGGCGTCAATAATAAGGGGTCCTTTACATCCCCAGTGTTTATGAAGGGTAAAGCTGCCGACTCCATAAATATCATGACTTGGATTACTGCGGGTATAGGTAATCCACAAATAATCATTCAATGTCATATCTGCGGTTTCAAAATCATCAAATAAAACAATCTGGGCGATGCCATTTAAGTCAATACCTGATAACTGGCTTATTAAACGGTTCAGGTCTTCTTCTGCCTGCGCCTGAGAGCCAAATGCCGAATAATGGATCATAACAACCCCTTCCAGCGGTTGATGCACAGCTTTAATCCCTTGTATTCCGTTTAGCGCGGAGGGATGTAGTTTGCCTAAAGTTCTGATTTTATCTCCGCAAGCGGCAAATACCACTTTACTGCCCTGATTAATGTTTTCCCCGCTATAATCCAGCGTATCCATGCTGGTTTGGGTGTAAAAATGAATATCGCGGGTATAATCCAAACGTTCCAGCATAAACGTAAAGAAGGCTTTAACATCGTGGCAATGTAACGTGCCGTTTTGATCAGCGCCGATAAACAAGTATTTGGCAAGACTCAGTTGGCCGGTTCCCAAAATGTGATTCGCCTGCGTGAGCAGTTCTGAAGGTTGTTGCAGTTTCAAATACGGCGTGTACCGTTCGCTGCCTACTGCCAGTAATAAAGGATGAACCCCGGCCGCATCCACGGCGTGTACTTCTTTTACCCCCGGAATCTCACTCGGAATAGCGCTGCCACTGATGTCGTGAATAAGGGCACCAAAGGCGGTATCTTCCTGTGGTGGACGCCCAACCACCGTAAATGCCCATATAGCCTTGGGTTTGGCATATACCTTATGTACCTTCATTAAAGGGAAAGGATGTTTCAGACTATAATAACCCAGATGATCTCCGAAAGGTCCTTCGGGCTTATTGTCGTTGGGATGTACCTCGCCGGTAATCACAAAATCCGCGTCCAGAGAAATGCAATACCCATCCTGATACGTATAACGGAACCGTTTACCGCCCAACACCCCCGCAAAAGTGAGTTCACTGATTCCTTCGGGTAATGGCATGACTGCAGCCAGCGTATGACTGGGAGGTCCACCTATAAAAATAGATACTTTTAAGGGTTTATGTTGCGCGTTACTTTTGGTCTGGTGTACGCCAATGCCCCTGTGTAACTGGTAGTGCAAGCCTATCTCTGAATTCAACGCATAGTCATTTCCGTTGAGTTGTATGCGGTACATGCCCAGATTCGACTGCATTACGCCTGGTTTTTCAATGTCTTCGCTATATACCTGAGGAAGGGTAACAAAAGCCCCTCCATCCATTTCCCAGTGTTTTATCAATGGAAGATCACTGATGCGTATTTCTTTAAAACCGCTGCTTGAAAAAGACCCTTTACGCGGCAGTGCTTTAAGTGCGGCTAATCCAGTAGAAGCATATTTAAAAGGATGTTTAACGGCTTCCATGGGGCTGTTCCGTAACTGAACCAGTTGCTGCACCTTTTCAAAGGTGTCTCTGAACATAAAACGGCTTCGGTCTAAAGTGCCAAAGAGATTCGATACACAGGCGAAGGAAGTTCCTTTTACATTCTCAAATAACAGAGCTGGTCCGTTTCCGGCAAACACTTTCAGGTGAATGGTCGCCATTTCCAGATTTGGATCTACTTCTTCCTGTATCCGGATGAGGTGTCCGTTTTTTTCAAGATCAGTGATGCATTCGTTTAGTGAAGTATAAGCCATACGTATAGATCAAAACAATAAAAGCAGATTAAAGTTTTTTGTAAAACTTAGTCTGCTGGAATTTTTTGTAAAATTCAGGCGTTTTGGTTTTAAAACGCCAACCAAAGGTAAAGTTATTACTAATGTAACGGCTGCCATACTGAACAATATAGTTGTTATAAGCGGTATAGTCTATAGTGAAGGAGTAGAGCAGGTAGAATTTTTTCATGTTCAGTCCCATTGAGGAACGTACATCCCCCGAAAGACTGAGATAAGAATACGTTTTGCCACTGTTTTGTGTAGTAAGGCCATAGCGACGCCATTGCTGTTCGGGGCCTATGGTTGCTAGGAAGTTTAAAAACCAGGCCTTAAAAAGGACAAGATTGAATGTGAAACCAAAATTGGCACTTAAACCGGTAACTCTTATACTGTTAAGGTCACCAAAATGACGATAATATTTACGGCCAATTAAAGGAATAAACGAACTATCGTTCACTTGTTGATTATTGTAAAAGTTTCCACTTAACACCCAGGAAGCTGCGGATTTAAGTTGGCGGTAGTTGCAGGCATAACCACTTCTGAACGCATACTTTTTATAATTAGTGAAATATAAAAATTTTACTTTCCCCAGACTGGCAGTCATGTGTGGCAGCTGCCTGAAAACCCCGGTGCGTTTAAAACTGGTGTCGTAATTGGATGTGTTTTTGTCATAAAAGCCACTGTATTTCCGGAAACTGCTTTCAAGAAACCATCTGTTGCCGCCAAAGTTAAAACCAAGGTTAAAAAAATCGGTTTTACCATATTTCGCAGCGTCTTTAATGGGTTTACTTTTTATACTAAATTGTATGTTAATCTTGTCGAAATTGAATTCAAACCCACTTACAAGACTGGTCTCGGCAATGTAATTATAGGCAGATTGTCCCAGGCTATCTTTTAGTGTTACTTGCTTTACTTCGCTGTTAAACGATTTGAGCGATTGATAGTAGGCAACAATAAAGCGGTCTCTGAATTTAACATACTTAGTTGTGTCCCAGTTGCTTTGGGCGCACAGTAAAAATGGAAAAAAAAGGAACGCCAGTAAATTTTTATACCTTAATTTTGTCATTCAGAAAGTGAAAATACTAAAATAACATACATTATGGATTTGGATTTGTATTTAAGGAAAATTACGGATTTACTGGCAGAATATACGCCACGGGTAATAGCGGCTCTTTTGGTTTTGTTAATTGGTTTATGGTTAATTAAACGTATTGCGGTTATCGCCGATAAGGCCATGCAGCGCCGGGAACTGGATATAAGTTTACGGACCTTTTTAAAGAGTTTAGTCAGTATAGGGCTGAAAATTACCCTTATTGTTACGGTGGCGGGGATGATAGGTATTGGAACAGCCAGTTTTGTTACCATACTTGGTGCGGCTGGTTTGGCAGTTGGTCTGGCCTTGCAGGGTTCGCTGTCTAATTTTGCCGGAGGGGTGTTAATCCTGATTTTTAAGCCATATAAAGTAGGAGATAGTATTGAAGCGATGGGGCAGTCGGGCGAGGTAAAAGAGATACAAATTTTTAATACCATTCTGCTGACAGGCGAACATAAAACAGTTATACTGCCTAATGGGGCATTAAGTAATGGTACCATTGTAAATAGTTCACGGCATGGTAATATCCGGCTGGATATACAGTTAAGCGTGGATGTGGAAAATGATCTGGAAAAGGTAAAGACTATAATAACATCGGTATTGTCTCAGAACGAAAAAGTATTGAAGCAACCGGAGCCAGCTGTGTTAATTGGTAAAACTGTGGATAAAGCGGTTCATATAAACGTTAAACCTTTTTGTCTGAATGCTGATCAGCCTGCGCTTACCAGCGAATTGTACGAAGCATTTAAAAAGCGTTTCGAAAAGGAAAGTATACAACCGTCTCCAGTTAAAAAACTGTGAGAGAAGGTGTGAATGTGGTGTGGAAAGTACTCAGATTGGAAAATAAGTATTTAAGCGGTTGTACTGAACATAACAGTTTCGGGAACCTTTTGCCAGTAGCGTTCATCTATGGAAAGGCAAATGTTTCGTAGAAAGGCTTTCCCAAGGTCAGTGGCTTTCATAGTATAGCCGGATATATCTACCAATCCATCGTTAACTAATTCAGTAAGGCGTAAACAACCTTTTTCAAAAAGCGGATATTCTTCTTCTGTAAAATGCGTCACGTGCCTGCACAATAAATCCAGCAGATGTTGTCTTATACGTAAATCTTCCGAGGTTAGAATGTGACCTCGTTGAATAGGGAAGTGTCCTTTTTCTACAGCGTCGCGGTAGGTTTCCACTGTTTTAAGATTCTGGCAAAACGCGGTCCAACTATCTCCGATAGCCGAACACCCCAGTCCAACAAGGAGTTTTGCCTGTTGCGCGGTGTACCCCATAAAGTTACGATGCAGGTTACCGTTCCGGAAAGCCTCAAACAGTTCGTCATGTGGTAATGCAAAGTGGTCCATACCTACATCTTCGTAACCAGCCCCCATAAACGCCGTTTTACCCAAATCGTAAAGCGCCCTCTTTACGGCACTTTCCGGTAAATCCGCTTCAGAAAATTTACGCTGGCCTGGTTTGATCCACGGTACATGCGCGTAGCTGTAGAAAGCAATACGATCGGGTTGCAGGGTTATTATTTTTTGTACAGTATCTTTAACTGATTGTTCCGTTTGGTAAGGTAACCCATACACCAGATCCACATTCACAGAGGTGTAACCAATTGACCGGGCCGAATCAATCACCTGCTTTACTTCTTCAAATGTTTGGTAACGGTTAATGGCATCCTGAACGGTTTCGTCAAAATCCTGTACGCCAAAACTCACTCGTTTGAAACCTAATTCATATAACGTATGTAAGTGTTCTGTTGTAGTGTTGGCTGGATGTCCTTCAAAACTAAAATCATATTGTTCGCTTAAAGTACATGTTTGCAATATGGAAGCAATCAGGTAGTGAAGGTTGTCTGGTGAAAAGAATGTAGGTGTACCACCGCCAAGATGTAGTTCTTTTAAAACAGGTTTTCGATCAAATTGTGTCAGATAAAGTTGCCATTCTTTTAATAGCGTTTCTATGTAGGGGCGCTCTACAGCGTGGTTAACGGTAATACGCGTATTACAGGCACAATAAGTGCATAAACTTTCGCAGTACGGTAAATGGATGTAAATACTGATGCCTTTTTGTCCATGCACGCTAAAAGCTGTCTTCAGGTGATTTTTCCATTCGGTTTCATTCAGGTTATCATCCCAGTATGGAACCGTTGGATAACTGGTATAGCGGGGTGCCGGAATGTTATATTTGGCAACAATGTTCTTTGACACACATCAAAGGTATAGCTAACATAAAGCAGAAATACTGATAAATATCAGTGTTTCGGGTGACCTATCCCAGTGGCGTTATTTGCCTAAGTAGGCATTATACATCCATAACGCTTTCTCTTGTTCTCTAATGTAGTCACTCATGAGTGCGCAAGTACCTTCGTCGTCCTGTTCCGACGCTTTTTTAAGAATACTACGTTCAATTTTCAGAATTTTTTCCAGAGATTCAATAATGATGGCTAATGCTTTTTTGCCGTTACTAACGTCAGTTTGTTCTGTAATTACCGATGTTTTAAGGTATTGGCTGTAACTGTGCGCGGGTGTTGCGCCTAATGTTAGTATCCGTTCGGCTACTTCGTCTATCTTGGTTTGGAAATCAGTGTACATTTCTTCGAATTTCAAGTGCATTTCAAAAAAATCGTGACCTTTAATGTTCCAATGAAAGCCTCTGGTATTTATATAAAGTACCTGATAAGCCGCTAATAATTCGTTTAACTGACTGGTTATCTTTTCTGTGGAAATGCTCTTTATTCCTGACTTGTTTTTTGTTTTCATAGTGATTGTAAAATTAGCTGACTTATTTTAATAAATCAAATCAATAGTTTCTATGATAGTATAGTTTTTATCAATAATATAGTGCGTCGGATTAGCACTTGTTTTTAGGAGTCTTTTATTGGTAAACATTCAATCAGAAATGCTGGAGATATGTGTTTGTTCTTCTTTTAGGGCTGAAAGGAAGCGGTCAATAATTCCTTGTTTAACATGTGGCATTACCACAATTTTGTACCATGCAGGGTTTTCATGATTGTCTGGAACCAGATGGAATTGATGCGCGAGCCTTGTACTGATAAAGCCTGAGTGGATAGTTATAATATTGATATCCGGGTGACGGAAGTGCTTGATTCCCCATTCGTTCAGCTTTTCGCAGATAAAATTGGTGCGGTCTATTAGTTGGTGCATTTTCACGCGCCATCCCACAGACCCATGAATGCGGAGAATCATCCACACACATACCGCGTTTGCACCTGACCGACTGCCGCATAGGGTGAAGTCTTTGCCTTTTACATAACCCGCTTCGTTTGTGCAAACATATTTCAGAAATTCCTTACGGATAAGGAAAATACCTGTGCCATAAGGTGCTTGTAAGAGTTTATGTCCGTCGAGGGAAAATGAAGTGATGTTTTTATTGCGAAACGTAAACGGATTATTGTTTGTAATAAAGGGATAAATAAAACCTCCGTAAGCTCCGTCAACATGCAATTTGTAATGGATGTGCAGTAAATTTAAAAGATCGGTAATTTTATTAATATCATCTACAGATCCAAACATGGTGGTTGCCATGTTCACGTTAACGATAAAGTACTTTTTACCGTTTTTCAGAGCCTCTTCTAACTGTTGTTCCAGTGATTTAATGTCCAGCTCGCGCGTTTTAGAATGGACAGGAATGATAATGCCAGACAAATTCAGTAAATCCAGGCCTTTTGGAATAGAGTAGTGGGTATCCTCCGAATAAACAATGGCGATTTCATGCAGTTGCGCATGGAATTCGTGCATAAAGTAATTCCTGTAAATCCAGAGTGCTTCTATATTTGCTTCGGTGCCTCCGCTTGCCACGTAGCCATCATATTGTCCGGCTTCAGCGTCGAATATCTCCTCTGCGCATATTTTAATGAGATCACGTTCAATTTCATGCGTCCCCTTAAAAAAGTCTTCGTGTTCATCGCCGTAGGTGTGAACGCCAATATGGTTTGGATTGGCTATAAGTGTAGATAGAAATGGCGCATCATTTAAAAATGGCGCGTCATCATAAAAAATATCAGTATCCAGAAATGTCCCCGGAATTCCAAGAATATTCTCTGTCCGGTAATTCGTATTCTTGCTTAAGCATTCAAACACCTTGTGTTTAATTTGCGTATAGGTATATTTCTCCCAGGACATCATTTATTCGTTGAAGGGCTACAAGTTATGGTAGTATGGCACCCGGACTGCATAGCGGTTTCAGTGTTGTTAAATTTAGGGCTGAGGTAAGGAATACCAAGATTCATACCACGCATAATCAGTAAACAAGCCATGGTGCCAACAACAAAAGGTACAGCTTTACGAATGGTTTGTCGCATACGGATACTGATAAAATTACTGGTATAGCTAATGCTAAACAGGAATGGTAGGGTACCTAAGCCAAATACCATCATAAACAGCATGCCTTGTAAGGCACTTCCTGTCGCAATGGCGCCACTGATACCCATGTAAACCAGCCCGCAAGGTAAAAGACCATTAAGTAAACCTATTGAAAAAAGAGAGCGGATACCATTTTTCTGAAACTGGCGGGTAAGTGATTGTTTTACGCTATTGAAGAAGCGGTAAATAAGGGAGTTAGGGTTGATGACAGTGAGAATGGTTTTGGGTAGTAATAGTCCTGCGAGAATCAGGATACCAAGAACGACAGATAGTAATTGTTGATAACCGAATAACGCTACACTTTGTCCGATACTGCCAAACAACAAACCAATTCCGCCATAGCTTACCACCCTGCCTGAGTTATAGGCAAATATTGACGCTGTTTTCGCGATCCCCTGTTTTTGCCCTATAGGCAGTGAAAGGGCGATAGGGCCACACATTCCAATGCAGTGAAAACTGCCCAGAAATCCAAGGGATATAGCGGCTAACAGCATTTCCATGGTTACGGAATGTTGATGACAGTTTCTTTAAAGTAATCGATACCGTTACTTTTCCATGATAACTGCAATTTATAGGCACCTTTTATAAGTTGAGAGCCATCTATAATTTGCGTGCCATTATTGAAGTTCAGATTAAGTTGAACATCTTTACTGGAGTCTGAGGGTCTGAAGAAATTAACTGTGCCTTTAAAGTCAGGTGTTTGAATGGTTGAATCCATCATTAATATAATGTTTCGTCCGTTAATTTCGTGACGGATGCTATTAGTAAGTGCTTTTTCATTTTTAATAGCGTCAATCCTGTTCTGAAAAGCCAGTTCCTGTGCGTAATAATCTTTGCTTACCAATTCAACTTTTTGGCCATGACACAAGAAAACCAGAGTAAGAATCAATGCGACAAAACTCAAATACAGTATAGTTATTTTTACACCAAAGTTCATAATAAAGGAGATTAATTGTTTTTAATATTTATTTTGATGGGGCCAAGGAAATTTGTTTTTACCGTTTTTATTTTTTTTCCGTTAGAGTAAACGCCAATTTCAAGTTTTGACTTGCGGGTTGTAATTTCTTTTTTATCTAGAAAAACAAAGAACTCGCCTTGTGAAACAGCTTCTGGCTTAACGGTAATAGCTTCCCCAACAATCTGAATATGTGAATTGGGATAGTTCTCTACTTTCAGGTCAACGGGTAATTGCACGCGCGTTTTATTTACCAGTTTTATTGTAAAAAGATTACTGATCTGATCATTAGGTTGTTCCTGAAACAGCATTCCTTTAGCCCGTAGAATAGTGGCGTCATAATCACTACGGGTTGTTAGCAGGATAGTTTCAATGCCGATAAGAATCAGTAACACAATGGAATAAGCTTTCATCCGGCGTGTAAAAACAAAAGGCGTTTTGTTTTTAATGCCGTTTTCAGAATCGTGTCGTATTAATCCCTGAGGCAGGCCTATGCTGTCCATCATGTGGTTACAGGCATCAATACAAGCGGTACAACTGATACACTCCAGTTGAGTGCCATTCCGGATATCAATACCGGTGGGGCAAACTTTAACGCAAAGGTTGCAATCAATACAGTCGCCTCCGGTTCGTACTTCATTCTTTTTGAATTTGTGACGAGTTTCTCCTCGCACATAATCATAAGCAACAACAACTGAATTGGGGTCGAGCAGAACCCCCTGCATACGGCCGTACGGACATACGATGAGGCATACCTGTTCCCGAAACCACCAATAAATAAAGAAAAATATAGTTGTAAAAATTAGAAGGCCGGTTAATGCGCCAACATGTGCCGAAGGATGAATAAGGATGGAAAGTACATTATCCATACCTGTAATATAGCTTAACAGGGTAGCGGTTATAATAAATGATATGCTGAAGAACAGAATAAATTTCAAACTTCTTTTTCTTATTTTTTCCGCATTCCATGGTGCTTTTTTAAGAGCTTTCTGATATGTAGCATCCCCTTCAATCCAATATTCAATTTTGCGGAAAATCATTTCCATAAAAATGGTCTGAGGGCAGGCCCATCCGCAAAATAAACGACCGTAAACCACGGTAAAGAGGGCAATGAATACAATAAATATAATCATCCCCACCATAAAGATGAAGAAATCCTGAGGCCAGAAAATAGCGCCAAACAGGATAAATTTTTTCTCAGGAACATTAAAGAGAAACAATGGTTCTCCGTGAAACTTAATAAAGGGTAGGGTGAAGAAAACAAGGAGATAGGCCCAGGTAAAATATGTTCTTAGATCGTAATAGCGCCCTTTGGGTTTTGTAGGGAAAATCCAGGCACGTTTTCCATCCTGATTTATGGTGGCAATACTATCCCTGAAAGATTGATCAATTGCCTGTTTTTTATTATCTGAAGAGTCCATTTAAAGTGCTGTATTTACCGGAGAACATCTTCCAGACTGAAATAACAGTCTGGAAGAGGGTAGCAGCCGGTTATTTTTTGCTGACATTTAAACTGTCAGCTATTTTTTTAGCCAATAGGCTATCTGTTTTAAGTGCAAGGCTGTCACTTTTTACAAGTGTAGAGTCACTGACAGCACCCGCTTCTTTATATAAATCACCCTGAGGTGCTTTTGGGTTCGGAGGATTACTGCCTTTAATCGAATGGATAAATGAAGTTAATTGTGAAATCTGAATAGGACTTAATTCTTCTTTCCACGATTTCATTCCTTTTTCTACCCAACCGTATTTAATCGATTTAAATACATCTGGCAGACTGCCTCCATGTAACCAATACTCATCTGCAAGATTCGGGCCTACGCCACCCTGACCTTCGCGTCCGTGACATGCCGCGCATGACGCAACAAATACATCTTTCCCTTTTGCTAACTCTGCCGCATCAGTAATTAATTTTACCGTATTTTCATCCACATTGTTAGCTGACTTAGCCATATACTCATCTACTTCGCGTTTCGCCTGATCCATGGCCATTTGGTATTCTTTAGCTTGTAAGGCACCGGTACCGGTAACGTGATAGTGAATCAGATATACAAAGGCAAATACAATAGTGAGGTAAAAGCCCCATTTCCACCACGGAGGTAAGTTGTTATCCAGTTCTTTAATGCCATCGTAATCGTGATCGAGCATAATGCTGGCCTCATCTTCCACTGCAACCGCATCAGTAAGTGTATGCATCAGTTTCGATTCTTGTTTTACTGGTTTCCCCTCCGCATTTACTGCCGGAGTAGTTTGCGTTTTAATCAGGTAGTTGAATTGATAAAAGAGAATGCCTAACAATAACAACTCAAACAGTAAAACGGTAAGCATAAAGTAGAATGTAAACGGATCCAAACCACCGATGCGACCATCGCTAACGGCAACAGGCGCGGCATTTTGTGCCTGAAGGCTGAAGGATCCGATTAAAAGTAATAGCAAGGCTGTCGTTTTAGAAGCATTGCTGTTCATATCTTTCTTATACTTATTGGTTAAAAAATCACTGTTTGCCAGATTTTTAAAGGCAGAGGTAAATGCCAGTATAACTACCAGTAACACAAGAATGGCTACCAGCAAAATAAGAAACAGAGGATTAGAAAAGTAACCTGAACTTTTTGAAACGGTTTGTTCCTGACAGATGCCCGCAGCGGGAATAAATAATCCTGCTGCCAGCGTTATGATTTTATGGATGCGATTCATAGCCTTTTAATTAATTGTTATCGTTATTTACAGGAATATTGCTAACCTTATCAAAATACTGTTTGTTGCCTTTGATTACATAGAGGGTAACCAGTAAAAAGAATACAACAAATATCATTAACGAGGCGAGGGGATATATGCCCACACCGGTTATACTTTCTAAATAATTGATGAATTTCATACTACTTTTTTTACTGTTTATTTTTCTGCTTTTTGTCCTTCAGCTTTAATGTCCTTGCCTAAACGTTGCAGGTAGGCGATTAGGGCAACAATTTCACGGTCAGGTAACGTTTCAATGCCATCTTTTTTAAGGTTGGCGGCAATCTGATTGGCCTGAGTTTCCATGTCTTTAAGCGCAATCTTTTCATATCCTTCCGGATAAGGAACACCTAAACGCTGCATGGCTTTTATTTTGGCCATAGTGTTGGTAGCATTTAACTGATCTTCGAGTAACCAGGGATACTGAGGCATAATAGAACCTGGTGACATGGACGTAGGATCCAGCATGTGGTTATAATGCCAGCTGTCGGGGTATTTGCCACCTTCGCGCGCTAAATCCGGACCGGTACGTTTACTGCCCCATTGAAACGGATGATCGTATACAAATTCGCCGGCTTTCGAATATTCACCATAACGGGCGGTTTCGCTGCGAAACGGACGAATCATTTGTGAGTGACAGGTATAGCAGCCCTCACGCACATAAATGTCGCGTCCATGTAACTCCAACGGTGTATAAGGTTTCACACTGGAGATAGTAGGGATATTAGATTTAACTAGGAATGTTGGCACAAATTCGATAACGCCACCAATAGCTACCACAATTAAACTTACTACCAGCATTTGAACGGGTTTACGTTCAATCCAACGGTGCCAGTGGTCTTTAGAATGAGCATGGTATTCTTTTGTTAAAGCAGGTGCCTGATCTTCTTCAATTTCGAGGAATTTACCGGCTTTAATAGTTTTAATCAGGTTATAGGTCATCATAATGGCACCGATCAGGAATAAGAGACCACCGATAGAACGCGCAATGTAAAATGGAATCATACGGGTAACAGTATCCATAAACTGCCATTTTAACTGACCTTCAGGTGTAAAATCTTTCCACATAGAGCTTTGCATAAAACCAGCCCAATACATTGGAACGGCGTAAAGTACAATTCCTAAGGTACCAATCCAGAAGTGTTGGTTTGCTAATTTTTCAGAGTGCAGTTTGGTTTGGAAAAGGCGTGGAATTAACCAGTAAAGAATACCAAAGGTTAAGAAGCCATTCCAACCAAGCGCCCCAACGTGTACGTGCGCAATGGTCCAGTCAGTAAAGTGAGAAATGGCATTTACACTTTTTAAAGAAAGCATCGGGCCTTCAAAGGTTGCCATACCATAAGCAGTTACCGCTACTACAATAAATTTTAAACCTACGTTGTCACGAACTCTGTCCCATGCCCCACGTAAGGTTAATAAGCCATTAATCATACCACCCCAGGATGGCGCGATAAGCATTACAGAGAATACTACACCGAGTGATTGTGCCCAGTCGGGAGTAGATGTATATAATAAGTGGTGTGGCCCGGCCCAGATATAGATGAAGATAAGTGCCCAGAAGTGAATAATGGAGAGACGATAGGAATAAACAGGGCGCTGTGCAATTTTTGGTAAGAAGTAATACATTAATCCCAGGTAAGGTGTAGTCAGGAAGAATGCAACCGCGTTATGGCCATACCACCATTGAACCAAAGCATCCTGAACACCGGCGTACCAGGAATACGATTTCCAGAAACTTACAGGAATTTCAATAGAGTTTACAATGTGTAACATGGCGACGGTAACAAACGTGGCGATATAAAACCAGATAGCTACATAGAGATGACGTTCGCGGCGACGGAGAATAGTTCCGAACATGTTCCATCCAAATACCACCCATACCAAAGTAATCAGGATATCAATAGGCCATTCCAATTCAGCGTATTCTTTACCGGTGGTAATTCCCATTACCAGAGTAGCAGCGGCCAGAACAATAATCAACTGCCAGCCCCAGAAGTGAATTTTACTTAGTAAGTCACTAAACATTCTGGCTTTCAGTAAGCGTTGCAGAGAGTAGTAAACCCCCATAAAAATACCATTACCTACAAAGGCAAAAATAATGGCATTGGTGTGAATCGGACGCACACGTCCAAAGGTGGTGTAGGGAAGGTTAAGGTTGGCTGCCGGTAAATACAGTTGTATGGCTGCCAAAAGCCCTGCTACCATACCTACCAAACTCCATAAAATAGTGGCGTAGGCAAACCATTTTACTATTTTATTGTCATACTGAAATTTTTGGATTTCCATACTTGTTAAGGGTTTATTGATTCATTATTATTTATTTCTGTGCTTTGTTTTGTTTCGTTGTCAAATAGCATTCTCACGGAAGGGGTATAATCATCTTCGTATTGATTGGTTTTTACTGACCAGATAAAGGCGATCAGAAAACCAATAGCTAATACTAAACTGGCGGAGACTAATATGAAAATTACGCTCATTTTACGGCTCAAAGGTATTTGGGGTTAGATGCTTCATTTATGAGGAGGCTCACGCGGCTAGATGATTTATGTCATTTTCATTTGAAATGCGGGCTTTTTCTCTGAAAGCTCTTTTCAGTGGAATAGCCATTAACGAACTCATTCCCGTAGTTAGCAGCACGATACTAATAGAACTTACTGGCATCAGAATGGCCGCAATAACCGGTGATAGTTCTCCCTGAACAGCGAAAAAAAGACCAACTATGTTGTAAAGTACCGACATAACAAAACTGGTATTGATAATGGTTTTGTTGTTTTGACAATAGTTAATCAGTTTATTAAGAAAAGGAAGACTTTCGCCTTTCATAATCACGTCGCAGGCAGGAGAAAAATTGTTGATATTGTCGGTAATAGCAATGCCTGTGTCGCTTTGCTTAAGTGCTCCGGCATCATTTAGTCCGTCTCCCAGCATAATGACTTTAAATTTGTCTTTTTGAAGACGTTTAATGTAATCCAGTTTATCCTGCGGGCTTTGATGGAATAATAATTCACCATTAAAATAACTTTTCAGATTAGTAAATTCCTGTTCGTTATCACCCGATAGTAAAGCTGTTTTATAATCCGATTTTAAAGCGTTGAACAAGGGTTTCAAACCCTTACGGTAAGGTGCTTTAACGTTAAATGAGCCAATGATGCTATCGTTACATTGTACATAAACAATACTGCCATCTGCACCGAACCCTGTTGTTTTCTGAACAAAAAGAGCAGATCCTATCCTGTAAAAGTCGTTCCGGATGTAACCACTTATTCCCAGTCCCTGTTTTTCTTCAAACTGTTTTACCGGCCATTTTTTGCCAGAAGGTAACGCGGCAGCTATAGCTTTGCTTAGAGGATGCGAAGACTGATTAACCAATGACCGGATACAGGAAATAGTTTCTTCATTTAATTCGCTGCCCTCGTAGTTAACTGTGAATGTGCTTTGTTTGGTGAGAGTGCCTGTTTTATCAAAAACAATTGTATCCGCTTTGGCTAAATGTTCTATTACCAGAGCATTACGGGCAAAGAAGCCAAAATTTTGCAGAACACGTAACATATTACCATTGGTAAACGTTGCGGATAGAAGAAGAGCGCATGGACAAGCTACAATTAGAATGGAAGTGACGGCATTCCACATTTTTGCCGGATCGTTCAATTGCCAGTATGCGGCCGTAATAAGAGCAATGGCAAAAAGCACAATGGTAAAGTACTTGCTAACTTTGTGAATATAAGATTCTTCTTTGTGCTCTTCTTTTTTAAATGTGTCATTATTCCATAATTGCGTCAGGTAGCTTTGCGATACATCTTTCACTACTTCCATTTCCAAAGCTCCGCCTAACTGGCGTCCGCCCGCGTAAATAATTTCACCAATGCCTTTCTCCACGGGTTGCGATTCACCCGATACAAAACTATAGTCAATGGTTGCTTTTCCCATAAATAAAATGCAGTCTGCGGGAATAATCTCCTGGCTGTAAACCTTGATGCGATCACCCGCGCGTATGGCGGAAACGGGAACCTGTTCTTCGCTTCCGTTTTCTTTTAGTAAAGTTACACCTATCGGAAAGTAGGAAGTAAAATCGCGGTTAAATGAAATGGTGTTGTAGGTGTAGTTTTGGAAAAAACGGCCTATAAGCATAAAGAATACAATGCCTGTCATCGAATCCAGATAACCGGCTCCGGTTCCGCTCAGGATCTCATAAACACTTCTTACAAACGTAATCAGAATAGCCAGGGCAATGGGCGTGTCAATGTTTAAAAATTTTTGTTTGTAGCTTTTCCAGGCGGACAGGAAGAATTCTGAAGCGCTGTAAAAGAAAACAGGTAAGGAAAGACCTAAAATTAAGTAGGAGAATAAGCGTTGCAGTTTGATATCCTCAATGTGCCCTAGTGAAAAATACTCAGGAAAGCTAAGCAGCATAATGTTGCCAAAACAAAAGCCGGTAATCCCTATTTTGTAGATACGCGATTTATCGTAGGTGCTAACGGGCTTATCGGAAAGATCATTTAAGCTAAGATGAGGCTCGTAACCAATAGATGTAAGCATTTCCGCCATTTCCCGTAAACCTGTATGTTTGTGCTCAAAAACAATCTTTACTTCCTTTTTAAGAAAATTTACTTGCGATCGGGCTATATAACGATTAACTTTTCCCAGATTTTCCAGCAGCCAGATGCACGAACTGCAATGCATTTGCGGAAGATAGAAGGTGGCATGGCTATGTATGTCGTCCTTAAAGTTAATGAGCTTTTGCTGAACCAACGCATCATCCAGAAAAGCGAATTTTTCCGGGCGGATTCTGGTTTTTTGATTTAATCCCGGATTTTTTTCAAGGTTGTAGTAATTGCAAAGTTCTACTTTGTTTAAAATGTCGTAAACCGATTTACACCCCTGACAGCAGAAGGATTTGTCTTCCGCTTTTATGATTTCTGCTTCACAATCCTCGCCGCAATGGTAGCATTGTGTATGTGTGGCCTGAGCGTAGTCTTCTTTTAACATCAACAACAAAGGTATCCGGTGGGCATGGGCACCGCTCTGATATTAATAAGGGTTAAAACTGATTAAAGTCATTTTTTACTGCGGGGTCTCGTTAAAAAGACGATGTATTCAGGTCATGCAAAAGAAAATACTTGTTAAGACAAAATACCGGGCGTATACTGCTAATGTATTTCTCTTATGCTAAGGTATATAATTCAGAAATCGTTGATGTTGAAGGATGTTTTTACTAGAAGTAAATGATGAACATGACGGAATCTGCTATTCCATTTTTACAAACCGATAACGGTTTTGATCTACATGTAAAACATAAATTCCTCCTTCTAATTGATCAGTAAAAACAATAAAACGCCTGTTTTCCTCCCGTATGTTGGTCTGTATGGAACGGCCTGATACATCACTTATGTAAACGTTCTTCGGTTTTGGATGAGTATTCGTAACGACAATAAACCTTTGGCAGGGATTAGGATAGAGTGTAGGTTGCGTTTGATTTGAAATATCTTCAATGGAGGTAATCAAGACCTGTGGCGGGAATGTCATGCGCGTAATTACGCCGTCGTCCTGACCTCCATGTGTGTTTTGCGCTGCGCCAAATGAAACAGGATAATTTAGTGATGATGATTTTCCAGTAAAACAAATCGTATTTCCGTGCGCAATAATATCGTTCCCTGCATCAAAGGAATTACCTCCGAAGTAGGCGGTGGTTACAGGTGCGCCATTGGTATGGTATTTAATCAGCAAAATATTGGCTGAGCCGAGCAGGGTGTTGTATAAAGTGTTGTTAATTATCGGGAAGTCAGTACTGGCTGTATGTCCCGTTAAATAGAGGTAACCGTTACAGTAACTCATTTTGTTGATAAAATCATAGTCACTCCCGCCTAACAGCGAACAGTAATTTAAAATTCCAAGTGGTGTAAATCTGGCAAAGTATGTGTCGGCTAAGCCGCTCAGTTGTGGTTGAAAGGCGTTAGCTGTAACGCTGAAATTGCTACTGGCTGTTTGCCCGCTCATATAGATATTGGCGACATTATCTGTTGCTAAGCCATAGGCATCATCTTGTCCGTTTCCGCCAAAGAAGGTGGAGAAAACCCGCACACCATTAGAGTCAAGTTTAATTAGATACGCATCCATGCCAATGTCTTTAACCGATTGCTGGCAGCCCGGAGATGTACTGAGATTAAAACTAAAGGTGCCACCGCTTCCAATAACATTGCCATGTATATCCGTCGCCAGCGCGTGAATATCCTCCGATCCGTTACCACCATAAAATGTACACCATTTCAATTGTCCGGTGGCGCTAAAGCGGGCAATAAACGCATCCGTATTTCCGGCCATCGTCATCTGGAAAGAAGATGAAGTGGTGTAAAGTGTGTTGCTGGTGGAAGTTCCGCCTAATAGTATATTTCCGGTGGTATCACAAAGAATTTCATACGCAATGTCAGATCCTGAACTCCCAAAGTAACTCAGCCAAAGCAACTGGCCATTCGGATTTATTTTTCCAATGAAAGCATCATTTTGCCCATTGAACGTATTTTGGAAAGCACCGGCTGAAACGGGTAGTCCGTTACTTTGTGTATAGCCGCAAAACGCAATATTCCCGTCTTTACAAAGACAGATTTTTTCGCCGCTATCAAAGCTTGGGGTGCCAATGTACGTTCCCCAGATGAAGCCGCCACAACTGTCCAGTTTGGCAAGGTAAGCGTCGTAAAATCCTTTAAGAGTATCATGGATAAGTCCGGTATTGACAGGCAAACCTTTACTGTTGGTTTGCATAATGATATAGTAGTTGCCGTTATTATCGCGGGTTACGCTTTTAATATCATCGCTGTTATTTTTACCAAGGAAAGTGGACCAGTTTGCACAAACGGACTGAGCTTTATTGAATGTAAAGCCACTCACCAGTAATAGTGTAAAAATAAACCGAAAAACCATCTTTACTAAGATACTAAAAAGCCTGCCTGTAGAACGTATAACACTACGGCAGGCTTTACTATTAGCGAATCAACGTAACGTTTCCGGTAATGGTTTTCGCTTTCCCGGTTTTATCGCTATAGGTTATTTTGTACACAAAAACATTATCATCAGCCAGCTTTCCTTTAACTGTTCCATCCCATCCTTTTCGTATATCTGAACTCTGGAAAACCAATTGTCCGTTTCGTCCGAAAACAGACATTTCATATTTGGTAATATTAGTGGCCACAGGCATAAATAGGTCATTATTTCCGTCGTTGTTTGGCGTAAACGCATTTGGTACAAAGAACCCGGTTTCGTCTTCTATAATTATTTGTTTGGTAATGGTTCCTTTGCAGCCTTTATCACTTGTAACGTTAAGTGTGACTTCATACCGTCCGCTGTCTTGGTAGGTAATATTCGGGTTTTGGTTAGAAGATCCTTCTGTCCCGTTTCCAAATGACCAGTTCCACGATTGGATCGTAGCACCACTGCTTAAATCGCTAAACTGATAGGTGTTATTTACCCACGTAGGGCCACCACTGTATGAAAAGTCTGCTTTAGGATTAGGGTGTACCTCAAGTACGGTGGTACCTGTGGCAGAGCAGCCTTTGGCATCGGTAGCACTTAACCTTATGGTGTAATTTTTAGCCTGTTGGTAGCAAAGATTAGAGGGAATAAGAGACGAAGAGGTTTGTCCGTTTCCTAAATCCCACACAAACCGGCTTACAGGATGCGAGCTCTTAAACGCGTAAGATACATTGCAAACGGGGGCACAACCGTTTTTAGCATTGCTCATGTCAATACTAAGTTGAGGAATTGGGTTAACAGCGGCTGTTACTTTTCCAATGGCGGCACATCCCAGGTTATCGAGTGTTGTTAGTGTGTATTCGCCGGCTGCAGCTAATGGTGCCAGTTGAACTAATGTGTTAGCGTTTTGCGAACTGAAACCATTTGGCCCAGTCCATAAATAGCTTACGGCATCACCCTCAAGCGCTTCTAAATAAATGGTTCCGCCTTCACAGATTTCTGAAGTAGCTTTAGGATATAATTGTTTAGGGGCTTTTACCGTTGCATTTGTAGTGGCGGATAAGGTACAACCCTGAGGGCTTGTAATTACAACCGTATAAATGCCGCTTGCTTGCGGACCCGGACTGTTCAAAACCGGATTCTGCTGATTAGACGTAAAACCATTAGGGCCATACCATACAAATGTTCCTATTCCGGAAGCACTTAATTGTAAGTTGCCATTTGAACAAATAGGACCATTATTAGAGGCGCTCACCGCCGTTGTATTAATTACCACAGCGGTAGTACTTGTCGCTATGCAGTTGCCTGGCAGAATGGCATTAACAGTGTAAATACCAGAGTTAGGAGCGTTTGCATTCTGGATAACCGGAAGCTGCTGACCAGAAGAAAAATTACCAGACCCCGACCAGACGTAATTCCCTCCTCCTGGTGTAACCGATAGTTGAAGTGCGCTGCCCTGACAAATGGGGCTATTGCTACTGGCTTGTACGGTAGCCTGATAGATGCTTACAGAAATGCTGCTGCTGCTACTGCAACCAAAAGAGTTGGAAACGACACAGCTGTAAGTTCCAGCCATAGCTGGTGTAGCGTTGGTAATAACAGGGCTCTGAAGCGTGGAGGAAAAACCGTTGGGACCGGACCAACTATACGTATCAGTACTTGTAACGGTGTTGGTGAAACTAATGGTACCGCCTACGCAAACAGGAGAGTTAACGGTAAGGGTACTCGAGGGCATGGGATACACTTGTACTGTTAATGATTGAATGGCTGGTACACAGGCCGCGCCTCCCGATTTGGTAAGAGTTACAGTGTATATTCCTGGAGCCGTATAGGTATGCGCAGCAGGGTGCCCTGCGCCATTATTGCCATCGCCAAAATTCCAGGTGTAATTTAAACCAGGTGTAAAAGCTCCATCGGTAAATGTAAAGTTCGGGCTGCTCATACAGGTGTTAGGCGTACTGTTGATGTTGGCCACTGGTATATTTAGAAATACATTAACATTGGTTGTTCCGGGCTGAAAAATGGGACAGCAGGAGCCAGTAGGAAAGCAAACATTCATAACCTGATTGTAGACACTGTTAACGGGTGCTGTAACATAACTATAGGTATAAATACATGCAGGAGGAGCAAAAACAGTTGTGGTTGACCCGTTATTAATGGTGTTAATTAGCCACACAGAGAAAGACGTAGAGGCGGTTAAAGAAGGCACATTAATGGTATTGGTAAGTGTTGTTGCGGTGGCTACGGCGCCGGGGAAAACCGGATTAGAAGCTGCCCAGCTATAAGTTGGAATGACAGTGGCTGTTGCCTCGCACGAAGGAAAGTTCTCGCGACAGGTTGAGCAGGAACCTGTAAGATTGGCGGTTAACTGGGTGCCACCACCGCAGAAAATGTTTTGCGGTGCAGCCGTCAGATTCATGGTTAAAGATCCGGTTGCGCTTACGGGAGTCCCGGGAACAGTAAATGATTGCACAGTGGTCCAGGCACCAAAAGAAGGAAATGGTGTACCAGGGCCACCACCCCATGGTGGATTGGTAACCATTTCACGCACGCGGATATAGTACACTTTACCCGGACAAAGATTGGCAAATGGAATATTTATAGGATGATAGGCCTCTGCTGCGCAATTATCGGGCCAGTTAGCAGCTTGATTGTAATTAGGCACATTTAACAGGGAATTGAAATATGGAAAACTAATATATTGATTGATGCCAGCCTGATTCCAGAAAGCTAATGTATTTACAAGGCATGCCGGAAGCGGAGCATTATTAAATACAGGCGAGCATGATAGTTGTGCCTGCATCCAGTAAGGACCGCAGCCACAGGTAGCAGGATCGGAGTTGGCATTAATGGTAACGCCGGTAGCGCCTACAATGAGATTAAAATTTTGTAGTGGTTGCCCGTGGCAGGCATATCCATGTTTTGGAAACAGGATGCTTACTACAAACAGTAAACACATCCATGGGTTAAGAAGTGATTTCATAAGGGGTGTATTTTGTGAAGTGTTCATTTCGATTTTAAATTCTGTTACAAACTTAAAACGAACAATAAATAAAATTCTGACGTTTTACGGAGTGATGGTAATCGCTTATTAAGCCGACTGGCACAACGAGGTAATTTTTTCGCATTGAGTAAACAATACGAATGGGTAAGTAAAAGGGCTATAAGCGTAAAACGATTAGTTCAGATGGTTCCAGCCTTGTGCTTTTAACGGATGAACGGTTCCTGATTTTGTGATCAGATTCCGGCCTTTCGAAGCAGGTGTAATATGCCCTATAATACTGAAGTCGGGAAGATTTTTTATCTTATCGTGCGCAGATAGGGGAATAGTAAACAGGAGTTCGTAATCTTCTCCCCCGTTAAGTGCACATACGGTTGGATCAAGGTTAAATTCCCGTGCGGTATCGTAAGTTAAGGGATCAATTGGTATTTTCTCTTCATACAAATCCACACCAACCTGTGACTGCTCGCAAATGTGAATAATTTCAGAAGCAAGTCCGTCACTAATGTCAATCATGGCATTTGGAGTAAGGTCAAGTTTTTTGAACAACTCTACAATATCTTTACGCGCTTCCGGTTTTAACTGACGTTCAAGAATATAGTCTTTACCTTCCAGGTCTGGCTGTAAGTTAGGATTTTCTTTAAAAACCGCTTTTTCACGTTCCAGAATTTGCAATCCCATATAAGCGCCACCTAAATCGCCGCTTACACAAAGCAGATCGCCTTCTTTGGCACCGGAGCGGTAAACAATATCTTCTTTTTTTGCTGAGCCTATTGCGGTAATAGAAATAACGAGACCGCTGCGACTGCTGGCAGTATCGCCTCCAACCAGATCCACCCCGTATTTTTTACAAGCCAGTAACATTCCCTGATAAAGCTCTTCAATAGCCTCTAAGCCAAAGCGATTACTTAATCCCAGACCAACTACAATCTGGCGTGGCGTAGCATTCATAGCACAAATATCACTCAGGTTCACCATTACCGATTTGTAGCCAAGGTGTTTCAGAGGTACGTAACTCAAATCGAAATGTACACCTTCCAAAAGCATATCGGTAGAAACAACCGTTTGAAGAGCGCCATTGTCAATCACAGCGGCGTCATCGCCCGCGCCTTTAATCGTACTGCTTTGGGTGATTTCAAAATGTTGTGATAAATGGTTTATCAAACCAAATTCTCCTAAACTGGCCAGATCTGTGCGTGATGAGTTATCGAAATCCATACGGTAAAGATAAGGGCTTCACTTTAGTCGGACAAATTAAACAATATGTAATTAGGGGATAAGTGTAAAATACTTTTGTAACGCTTAAAACTGGAATATACAATGCTTTGAATTGATACTGTTTTATGTCATAAGTTTAAATTAGTAGTAAAGATCAGGCTGAATTTTTAACAGAGAAAGTAAGTGGTAACTGTCCGGAAGGTATATTACGGGAATGATTAAGAATCTATAAATTTGAATATGATAAACAGACAATTTTTAAATCTTATCGCTTTTTTTTTGATGTCTTGTTTTGCAAGCGCACAAATTGACGCGTTCAGTTTTGAGCCCTGGAATAACGATCAGTTTCCGGTTATTATCAGTGCTAACCAATCTTCGAGACTGCATTTCGATTCCTTACAGCACGATAAGCGATTATTTGGATTGATACATGCGGCAAGTTGCGGAATAAAGGCGGATGAATCGTTTAAAGAACGCAAGGAATGGTGCCATAAGCATAAACTGAATTTTGGCTCGTATCATGTTGGAACAAATGAGGATGTTAGTAAGCAGGCAGAAACGTACCTGAAGCAGGTTGGCAAGAGCAAGGCTCCTATGGCTTTGGTTATTGAACGTGCAGGAGCGGGTGTATCTATGCGGATTGAGTTAGCGGAACAGTTTATTAAGTACGTTTACAAAAAAACCGGACGTTATCCATGGCTAAGTATAGATAGTAGGATGTTTCAGGAGATCAGCGCTAAGTACGATTCAAATTCGGTGTTTGCAAAATGCCCGCTTTGGTATGTGCTATATGTACCTAAATTATTGCCTATGGAAAAACAGGTGTGGTCTGGTGTAAGTGTTTGGCTGTTCAGTTCTGCTGTTAATTGCAAGGAAACAGGCGCGTGTAAGTATAATGTACCCGGTACACGAAATGATATTGGTGTGAATGTATTTCATGGTGACAGCGCAGCACTGGAAGTCTTTTGGAGGAAGTAAAGCGTTGGTTTTTAGTTTCTGCAATTCAATATAATTTCTGCACACCGTCAGATTAAAGATCTGACCACCTTTTAGCTGTAGTCAGATCTTTTCTGTTTTGTTTGTCAGGGTTTGTTTTTATCTGCATTCCGCTGAAGTAATTCCGCGGTTTTTACCAGTTGATAGAATTCAGATACATAACCTTCTTCATCTTCTTCTCTTATCTGTGATAACAAATCAAGAACAGTTTTGAAGTTAGATTGTGCCTTAAACTGGCTGTTTGACATAAGCAGACCAAACTGGCATACAGCGGCGCTGAGCTTAAAGTTACGACTGCATTGGTTGGGCGGCAGGTAGCTGGCAATTACCGGATGGTTGATAAGTTTCGAGAGCGTGTCTTTCCGGCCGGGATCTTTGTAGCGTAGTTTAACCGTGGCTAATTCCAGAATGTTACTTTCTCCTTTTACATCTGATGTGTATTTTGGCAGATCGGTATTGGTGTTTTGTTTAGTACTGGCAGCTGGTACAATCTCATAAAGCGCGGTAACGGTATGTCCCGATCCCATTTCCCCCGCATCTTTTTTGTCATTGTTAAAGTCTTCCGCATTTAAAACGCGATTATCGTATCCGATTAAACGGTATTCCTTTACAAAATGTGGATTAAATTCAATCTGGAACTTTATATCTTTAGCAATGGTATGAAAGGTGCCGCCAAATTGATCAAATAGTACCTTACGCGCTTCCGTCATGTTATCTATGTAGTAGTAATTGCCGTTGCCTTTATCGGCCAGTAATTCCATCTTGTTGTCTTTAATGTTGCCGCTTCCAAACCCGAGTACAGTCAGATAAATTCCTTTTTCCTTTTTGGAAATGATCAGTGTTTCCAGTTCTTGTTCGCTGGAAACACCCACGTTAAAATCGCCATCTGTTGCTAATATCACACGGTTATTCCCATTTTTAATAAAGTGCCGTTCTGCCAGCCGGTAAGCCAGTTCAATACCTTCTCCCCCAGCGGTTGAACCTCCGGCCTGAAGATTATTAATGGCTTCGGTAATGGCAGCGGTATTGTCTCCGTCTTCCGCATCAAGTATAAGGCCAGCGGCTCCTGCGTACACAACCATAGACACTTTATCAGAGGGGTTTAGTTGGGGGAGGAGTAATTCAAATGCCTTTTTTAAAAGCGGGAGTTTATCCCTGTCGTTCATAGAGCCGCTGACATCAATAAGAAATACAAGGTGCGATGGTTTTTTGTCCGCAGCAGGAATTTCTTTGCCTTTTAAACCTATGTGAAAGAGTTTATGGTCAGGATTCCAGGGGCAGTCCGATAGTTCCGTGTTTACGCTAAAGGGATCAGGCGGGTTTGGCTGAGGGTATTTGTAGGAAAAATAATTGACCCATTCTTCGATACGAACAGATTCAGTGGGAGGGAGCGTTCCCTGAAGTAACATCCGTCGCATGATGCTGTAAGAAGCATTGTCCACATCTAAACCAAACGTTGAATACGGATGAACGCGTGTGTTGTGAAAGGTTTGTTCAGTTGTTTTTGAGAAGGTTTCCGTGTTTTCGGCAGAAGAAGGGGGAAGGTCAGTGGGAAGTGTTATAGCATCCTGCATCAACGCTTCTTTATTTCCTGCATCTCTCCGGTTGACACCACAGGACAGGAGAACGACAGAGAGACTTGTCGCTAAGAACGAATTAAATGATTTCATAAAGTTTTTGTTTTTTAGTTTATTATCGAATACAGGAAAAGTAACCTGTTAAAATAGGTGAAAGCGAGAGCATATTAGCATGAGCGGTCTCTCAGACCTGCAAATGTTTTATCTTTGAAGTGTATGGTTTTACGTTATTTAAAAGTCTTTTTTACTATTGGATTTTTTTGGATCAGCATACTTTTTGGTGTTGCTCAGAACCCGGATGATAAATTATCTGTTCATTCATTTAATCAAAAATATCTCGAGCATCTTATCAAAGTGAAAATTGATGAAGTGCGCTTACAACATCAGCTAAAGCCCTTGTATAGTGATTCTATATTATTTGTTGCGGCTAAATTTCACGCGGATTATCTGTGTAAAAAAGGCGAGTTGAGTCACATCGAACGGGAATATCCCAAGACGGAAACACCGCAAAAACGAGCTGATTTTTTTGGCGCTGTTAATTATCTGGTAGGTGAAAATGTGGCATATACCTCGGTTAATGTTCCGATAAAAGATAAAAAAAACAAAGTTTATACCAATACAACTTATGCGGAAACCGCTCAGGATTTTGTTACAGCATGGGTAAACTCTCCCGGTCATTATAAAAACATTATTACTCCTGATTATAACATAACTGGTGTAGCTATATGGCCCGATGTTAAAACCGGGAGGATTTATGCCGTTCAGAAATTTGCCAGAGTATTGTTTAAGTATGAGTTTGTAGAAAACAAACGGTTTTTTGATTACGCTGGGATGATCTCACCGCCGGTTATTAAAAGTTTCGAGAGTGTAGCGCATACGCCACATGGCAAAAGACATGCGTATAAACTCCGCTCATTTAAAGATTCCTCGAAGTGTGAACGTTGTTTTAAGGCGGATAGGAGTTTCCGGTTTGGTCAGACGCATATTGAGTACAAGGGCAATGCTATTTATCTGGTGTCCTACGACCCGCAACCGGTTCTGGATTTATTAAAACGCAGACGGGACGGATTTGCGGCTGAGATAGTGGATTATGATCCTTTCGATTGTGGTAATCCGGAGTACTATACAATGCCTTCGCGACGTAACGGACAATGTATTTTTAATGGCAAACTGTTAAAACCTGTTTACAAACGGAAAGCATTAAAAGGGTTTAAGCCTGGCGGAAAAAAGCGGAAATTAATTCAGCAAAAGATACATGCCGGCAAAGTGAAAAAGTACATGCTGAAACTCGGTAAAATTCCTAAAGATCAGGCATCTTATTTTGAAGTGAATCTGGCTATAATCCAAAAACGCCGTGTTTGCAAGATCATGCATTTTTCATCGGTTTGTGGCGATACACTGGAAAAGTTTTATGAATTACCGTTTTACCACGATACGTTGTCTAATCAATCAGAGGTAGAGAGCGATTTCAGGAGCATTGAGTTTATGGTGCCATTTCAAAAGAATAAGACGGAATTTAAGATGGCGGATGTGAAACCTATTATGGATTCTGTCATGAGTGAAAAGTTTACCGCGGATACTATTGAGATTAAGGCTTTTTCTTCGGTGGAAGGCAACGCGGATCTGAATCATGTTTTACAAAAGAAGCGAGCGGATAATCTGGCTGCTGTTATTTGTTCCGCACAAAAAAATAAGGTTCACCGGATTATTTCTTCGGAAGAAAACTGGACGTTGTTCCGGAAGCAGATTGAGAAGAACAGAGAATTGGAACTGTTTAAAAGTAAGCCGGATGATCAGATTAAGCAGGCACTGACCGACACCTTGTTGCAGAAAAAAATAGAAAAATTTCTTGCCCCGCAAAGAATAGCAAAAGTAAGGGTACATGCCAAAGAGGTAATATCAGACCGGAATATTGAATCGTATCTGGCCGGCAAGACCCAAAAACTAAAGCTGACAATAGGTTCTATGCAGTCGAAAGAGAAGCGGGATAGTCTGTTAATCTTATTAGATTCGCTCACCTTTTTTATGGAGGTAGCTTATAATAAAATTACATCCGGAGTTATTAAGCCGCGGTTTTTTGCAAAATTCGAAATTGGAAATGCCAGACAATACAATGAATACAACGAAGACCGTCTTAAGTACAAAATACAGTTATCAGGCATTCAGGAAAATAATAAGGACTGGGCCCGTGAAATTTATGAGGAGTTGGTTACGCTTTATAATAATGAGGCCCGTTCGTTTTTTGTGAATTATAACATGCTGAACCTGATACAACGTTATGGCAAGGATATGGGAGTGAGTATCAGCGATGACCGCAAGGATGCCTACGTGGCAGAGTTGAAGTTGTTTGCTGAAACGAATGAACAGAAAGTATTAGCGGATAAGATAGGATTGAATTTCTGGTTTGCTCTGGCACGATTACCCATAAATGAATTGCCGGAAAAGGAGCAGCCTGTTTGCTGGAATGCACTCTTAGGAATAAAGTCTTATTTTGATAAGCAACAACTTTCTACCGAAGATCTGAATAAACTAGGCGCGTTTTATTTGTACCATTCGATGGCCGATTGGGTAGTGCAATTGCTCGGACCGGAATTCCGTGACCGGAAAAATAACCCCGAGGGATTAAAAATATTGGCGAAGACACTTTACAGAAATTATGAAGAGACGCATGATACGGACTATTACGCATTTTTGGCCGAAGTATATGATATCATCGGAAAAGAGGCATGGTGTCCCATGTTTGTAGGCCCCTGTAATGTCAGTTTTCAGGCTTTTGATTATGAAACGTTCCGGAATTTTTATTGTGGAAAATGTTCCGGGTACCTCAATTATGCAAAACGCCCGAACGATGATGGGGCGGAGAATGAAGCAAAAAAAGGAAAGCCCTGATGCGCGAATGTTTTCGTTTAGTCAAACTATACCCGATCTATGTGCTAAATTATGGAGTTTCCAGTTCTTGGATCGCTTGAGTGAAATTGACAAACTCAAGACCCTGATTGCTGCAGTAGTTTATTGTCCACATGTACCATTCTACCCATGTTTTAAAAGAGTGAGAAAAGTAGCGGTCGTGGAAGTCAATCCCGAGGTAGTTCAGGTTTTCAGTATGCGCACGATCAATTAATTTTTTAGTAGTGTCTTTAGCTTGTTCCAGTGTTCGGGTTTGCCAGCGTTGCCCTTCCTCAATTACCCATCCATCCATTATCTGGAACGGAAACTCCCACATATTTCCTATTTTATAAGGATTTTTGAAGCTGTTTTCTGTACTATCATAACAGTATCCGGCTTCATCAAAGTAACGGAATGTGTTTTCGTTGTTGCGAACATAATGCATGCGGATGCCGCATTGTTTCTGACCGCTGAGACTCAGAAATGTGTTAAGTTCTTTTTCTATTTCTGCTTTATTATCGAACGCGATCCCATGTATGCCTATTTCACAGTTGCGTTTTTTCATCTGGTTAATCCAAACCAAAGCCGACTCGTTACTGTAGCTAAGGCCAACGCCGTTACTAACAGCTATAAAGAAACTGGAAGGTACTTTGTGAATATTATTAAAGGTAATGAGTTCATCAATGTTCTGCCATTTGTTTTTAAAAAAATCGGCCCACCGGAGGGTGTATTCGTTAATGCCGATTTTTCCATTAAATAATTCAATGTGCATTCTTGCCATGAATTTTGGGATAATGGTATCTTTAAACAAATGTTCCCAAACAGTAATATGATCTATGTCGTGCGATACTATAACTTTCATTTTACCGGAACCATTTTAAAGGATAAGGCAATTGGTTTTCTTTCAGGGAAAAGTAAGTTTGAGGCACTGCTCCAAAACCTTTATAAAACTGTGCAATGGATGCAATTTGTCCGCCCCCGAAATCGAACCACTGACAGGTGTTTTTGAAGTATTTCAATGCTTCGTACATCACTAAGTGCATGCTGCCACTGGATGCATGTTTGTCTGTTTGTGCTCCTTTCAGGTAAACGGCATGTTTTCCGTTACACACAAAATGGGCAAGTGCAACCGGTATCTCATCAGAATGCATGGCGGCAAAGGTATAAAGTAATCCGTTTTTCTGAAGGTGTTCTTCTAAAGTGTAAAATTGCTTTACCGCAGATGGTTTTAATCCTAACGTATGTTTTAAAAAAGGATGGAGGATTTTACCTGACCAATGTAAAGCCTGATCTCTGTTCAGAATTTTGACGGTAATACCTGACCCGGTAGTCTTCTTAATATTACGTTTGCTATTCTGATTTAAATGTTCGGCCGATGCTGGTTCAAGCACATAGGTTACTTTGGTTTTAGTGTTGTTAAAGCAATGTGATTGATGCCGATGGTGGCATTCGATGTCTATGTATCTGTAAAGTTCTGATACTTTTGCTATAAACAGTTCTTCAATAGCTACATCGCGTTTGGCCATAAACACACCTAACTGAGGTGTAAAATGCGGCTGATACAAATACCGTATGCCATATTTTTTATTTTCTGTTAATGGCATAATGGCCTTGTAATCATCATATACCAAAGCATTCCATGCCGGACATACCGCATTAAGGTAGTTACTGCCTGCAAATACGCAGGGGAAATCGGAATTTAAAATGGCATTGTCCCATTTTTCCTGGTCTATCTCCGCGTGTTTCAGCAGCCGTAATTCCATCAGTCTTCCAGGCTATAGATGAGCAAGCCACTTCGCATCTTGGGTTCAACCCAGGTGCTTTTTGGTGGCATGATGTTATTGGAGTCGGCAATCCACTTAAGGTGTTCCATGGTAACCGGAAACAACCCAAAGGCTATTTCAGCTTTCCCATTATCTACCGCTGCTTTAAGTGCTTCTGGTCCTTTGATACCAGAAATAAAGCCTACCCGCTTATCAATTTTTAAATCGTGTATGCCCAGTAATGGGGATAAAATGTAATTAGTAAGGATACTGGCATCAAGACTGCCTACGGGATCGTCACTTTTATAAACACCCTCTTTAGCAATAAGAGAATACCATTTACCGGCAGCATACATTGACAGTTCATGTTTTTTGCCGGGTTTAAAAATTTCAGCGTTAATTTCGCTGACTTCAAATTTGTCTTTTATTTTTTCGAGAAGAGCATCCGTTGTGATGTTTCCAAGATCTTTAATAATGCGATTGTAATCGTAAATTCGTAACTGATTTTCCGGAAAAAACACTCCCAGATAATAATTAAAGGCTTCTTTACCGGAAAAGTTCTTTTGTTTACTACGTTTTAAACGTCCTAAAAGGGCGGAGGACGCAGAACGGTGATGGCCGTCAGCAATGTAAATAGAGGGGATGCCGGCGAAGCGTTCCTGTAGCAGTTTGATGGATTTACTTTTGTCAATTACCCAAACACTATGTCTTACTTTATCAGTAGTAGTAAAATCATAATCAGGATGGTATGTAAGAACATCGGCGCAAAGCGCGTCAATTTCAGTGTCATTCGGATAACAAAATAGAACAGGTTCAGCGTTAAACTCGCACACCTCAAGGTAATCTTTTAGTTTTTCTTCTCGCTGTGTTAGTGTTTGTTCGTGTATCTTGATAGTTCCATTCAGGTAATCATCTATACTGGTACAGCCAATAATGCCAATATAGATATTATCTTGTTTTACCTGTCTGTAAAGATAATAACAGGGTTTTTCATCACGCAGAAAAACCTTTTCGTTTATAAAGGACTTAAACCGCTTTTTAATTTTGTGAAGCCTTTCACGTGAACCGGGTTTGGTTTTTATCCCATCTTCAAAATCGGGATTAATGACGTGCAGGAAGGAATACGGATTACCCGCCAGTTTGTCTTTAAGTTCCGATGTGTTGTAGCCATCTACCGAACGCGATGCTACCAAATGAACCTTGTCGCGTTCCGGACGTATAGCTTTAAATGGAATAACGGTAGCCATGGCTTATAAGAATCAGGAGGTTAAAGCATCTATCAGTTTTTCGGCTAATTCTACACCTATACGCTCCTGCGCTTCGTTGGTGGCAGCTCCTATGTGAGGAGTTAACGAAATACGCGGATGATTTAAAATAGCCAGACTTGGACGAGGTTCGTTTTCAAATACGTCGAGGCAGGCATGCGCTATTTGTCCGCTGTTAAGAGCTTCCAGTAAATCGTCTTCGTCAATTACACCGCCACGGGCGGCATTAACAATAATCACTCCTTTTTTCATGGAGGCAATTTCATGACGGGAAATTAATTTTCCACCGGGAACATGAAAGGTAATAAAATCACTGTTCTGGATCACTTTATCCAGCCCTATAGTTTTAATGGTAACAACCGGTTTTTGCGGTACACCATCAATTTCCAGTTCAATATATGCTTCACTCACAAACGGATCAAAAGCTAACACTTTCATGCCTAAGCCTAATGCCATCTTAGCAACGTATTGACCAATCCGGCCAAAGCCAACAATACCGATGGTTTTACCGCGGAGTTCAATGCCTTTGGCATATTTTTTCTTTAAGTCATCAAATTTGTCGTGCCCGTTTTCAGGCATTTGACGGTTACTGTCGTACAGAAAGCGCACAGCGGTAAACAGGTGTGCAAATACCAATTCTGCCACTGAATTACTGGATGCGGCAGGAGTATTAATAACCTGTATGTTTTTTGAACGGGCATATTCTACATCAATATTGTCCATTCCTACACCACCACGGGCTATGACTTTTAATCCGGGACAGGCATCTATCACGTCTTTTCTTACTTTGGTTGCACTACGAACTGTTAATGCTTCATAGCCTTTATCATTAATTTCGGCGATCAGTTTTTCCTGCGCTACCTTATCGGTTACCACATTAAAACCCGCTTTTTCCAGCATGGCTTTACCTACTTCATCAATGCCATCGTTGGCTAATATTTTTTTACTCATTTTATGTATAATTAACCTGCGTATTTAGATTCGAAAGCTTTCATAACGTCCACTAATACCTGCACACTTTCCAATGGTAAGGCATTGTATAAAGAGGCACGGTATCCGCCAACATCACGATGTCCTTTTAATCCGCTTAAATTGTTTTCTTTAGCCATCTTATCGAACAATTCTTCGTATTCCGGTTTGGTTGGAAGGAAGCAAACATTCATGTTGCTGCGGTCTTCTTTTTCAACCGTTCCGGTAAAGCAGGAGTTACGGTCAATTTCACTATACAATAAATCCGCTTTTTGCTGATTGATAGATTCTATCCAGCTGATACCACCGTTTTGTTTGAGCCAGCGTAATGTAAGCATGCTTACGTACACCGGAAATACAGGCGGTGTATTGTACATACTTTCTCCTTTGATGTGTACCTGATAATCCAGCATAGATAACATTTTGCGGGTCTGTTTACCTAACAGGCTTTTTTTAATCATGATCATTGTGCTTCCGGCGGGACCCATATTTTTTTGGGCACCAGCATAAATCAGATCAAACTGTTTGGCATCTACACGTCGGCTGAATAAGTCGCTGCTCATGTCGCAAACCATTGGTACCGGACTTTTCGGAAAGCTCTTCATTTGTGTACCATAAATGGTGTTATTAGATGTGCAGTGAAAGTAATCCGCGTCAGCGGGAATGTCATATCCTTTAGGAATATAAGAGAATTTTTTATCTTCAGAGGAAGCGATCACTTTTACATTTCCCAGAATTTTAGCTTCTTTAATGGCCTTGCTGGCCCACACTCCCGTATTAACGTACGCCGCAAAACCATTTTCACTTAACAGGTTATAAGGAACCATTGCAAACTGAAGACTGGCACCGCCACCGAGATAAACCACTTCGTATTCATCCCCTACCTCAAACAGATCTTTAACCAATTGACGGGCTTCGTCCATAACGGCTACGTAGTTTTTACTACGGTGCGAAATTTCGAGAAGGGAAAGATTAAGGTTATCAAAATTAATACAAGCTTCAGAGGCCTGTTTTAATACTTCGGCTGGTAATATACCAGGTCCTGCGCTAAAATTATGCACTTTTGCCATAAAACACTTTGATGTTAAAAAGATGTGTGAAGTTAACAGAAAAAAACGCGATGCGCCAATTTTTGTCCCGGAAATTTAACGGGTTTAATCAAAACGGAAGTATTCAGGGTTTAAGTACTTTTACAGAGGCATCTTTAAGATAAAGCAACAAATGACCCGAAGAAGCTACTTCTGTTTTACGGATATCACGAACCAGCACTTTTCCTGAAGCATCCAGAAGTTCTATGGTTCCATCTGTAATTTGTTCATAATATCCTTTTGAGAGGTAACGGATTTCTCCTGAAGTAGTATGAATTTCTTCTCCGTTAACGTTAAGCAGGCAGGTCTTGTCCTTACGTTTTGCAATGGCAATGCTATCTTTGAAATCACTGGCTATATCATATTTATAAGGAACAATGAGCGTCAGTTTACGGTTAACAAAACCGTATTTGTTTTTACGCTTTACTCTGATTAAGCCATCATGAGCAAACGAAAGATCGTCATAAACGCCAAAATCAATGCTGATCCGTCCATTACTGTCCATAAAGGCCTGTTCGTCTTGTTTAATAAGCCGGAATACATACCCATTGGTATAGTAGTCGGCATTTTTTTCTTTTTTAAAATCGTAAATCACCTCCGATAAAAAACAGCCTGTTCCGCTGTAATAACCGTATTTGTTGTTTTTTATCACAATAAAACTATTTTTACCAGCATATACGATTTGGTTAAATTCGGTGGGAAGGATAAGATGATTGAGGTTATCTGTAAGACCATAACTACCGTTTTTTTGTACAATGGCAATGCCGTATTCATTAAAATCGGAAATCCATTGGTAATAGGGTTTCGTTATATTCCCGTTTTTATCCATAAATCCAAACAAACCATTCTCCTCGAAGTAAGCCATTTCGTTTTTGAAATCGCCAATTTTGGAGTAGCGGGGTTGGAGAATTACGTGCGCATACTTATCTAATGCGCCATACAGATTGTTTTGTTTAACAACGTAAATGCCATTGCTTAATCCCGATATTTCATCATACGTCTGACTTATGGCTTGTCCCTGACGGTTAATAAGGTACCATTTTCCATTCTCCATAACAGGAGCCGCTCCGCTATTAAACTCATAGGCATCTGAAAAAAAGCGGTTAAACACATTGGTATTTTCTTTATTAATAAAAAATACGGAATCTCCTTTATTTACTAAGGCTAGACCTTCTGTAAACAGGTTAACTTTGTCGTAAGTGGCAGGAATGATAATCCGGGACGTAGAATCAAGATAACCTTGTAAGCCATCCATATCAAAGGGAATCAAGGTGTAATTGTTGAGTTCCATTTCTTTCAGGATGTCTGATTTGTATGGAAATGCAGGATAAGTACTCAGAAACTCCTGCAGTTCCTGATTGGTATAAGCTTTCACGGATAGGGAAAATAAAAGCTTCCATGCTTCCGGCGCCTGTTGCGACTGAGGAAACGCGGCCAAAAAACCCGCGAGTCCGGATTTGTCTTTTTCGGTGCGGTAAAGGTTAAATAGATGTTCTTCTGCCTTTGCCCTGAAACTGCTTTGAGGATAACGGTTCAGGTAATTAAGAAATGCGGCTTCTGTCTGAGGGCCGGTTTGTTCTTCGTAAACCTGTTGTTCGTGCATGCGCCGCAAATCCTGAATAGCGTAATGTTGAGGATATTGAAATAAGTACGATAGGGTAGAATCACTATGATGTAAGCGTACAATGCTATTGGTTACAGCATCATCTCTCAATTTGAAGGCAATTTCGCGCAGTTGGGGTTGAACATGAGTATTGTGTCTGAGAAAATTTTCAAATAGTTCCGGATTTCCGCAATGCTCAAGTTTTTTAAGTATGGTTTGCGCAATACTATCACAGAAGGTTTGAATGCTTTGACTGTCAACTTTAAAGTGCTTAAACACAAAACTGTTTTTTTGACGCGCGGAAAATAGCTTTGCCAAAGCACCATATTTAACGGCGCTATCTATGTTATGGAATGGGTTATCTTGTCGCCTGTAAATAATGGCAAGACCATAAGCTGCCGCTGCATTTTGTTTTTTTATCAGTGAGGTGAATAGTTTTTTTGCTTTAAAATAATCGTAAACGGATAAGGCAGTGTACGCTTTTTCCAGTTTTCCTGCTTTTGAAAGCGGAATAAATGCCAGAATCAATAAATATGTGTAAAACCGATAAATTCTGCCGGCAAAAGTATAACTTTGTTCCTAAAATAGTTGTTATGTTCACAACGGGGCGCCTTATTTTTACACTTTGTTTCTTGCTGATTTTTGTAATTGGCCTGATTTACAGTTACAGAAAGGAGATAAATACCCGCAAAATTCATTATAAAAAAACGTATTTGGTGTTTGCGGGGGTAGTTTTGTTCATGACTGTTTTGTTTCTGATTGTTAAAATGAAGAAATTTTTTTAATTTCATCGATAAAAAACGTATTTTCGTAGTAAATTTAATGAATATGAAAAAGATTCTAACATTTTTTTTAACCATAGTGTTGGGATATAATTTGGGTGCAGCCACTTTAGTTATTGAAGGGAAATATCAGAACAAAAATTTATTTGTTCAGAATTTCTTTGGGAATAGCGGAGTAGGTTTTTGTGCTCAGGAAATTAAAGTTAATGGCCGCATCACGACTGATGAGACAAACTCCAGTGCTTTTGAAATTGATTTGGGGTCTTTGCACTTGAAATTCGGTGATAAAGTTCTGATAGAAATAGCACATAAAGAGGGATGTATGCCTAAAGTGTTAAACCCGGAGGATTTAAAACCTAAGCCTACATTTGAAATTGTGTCAATGGTGGTAGCCGATAACGGACAATTGCGTTGGACAACCAAAAACGAAGCAGGTTCAATACCTTTTATAATAGAACAGTATAAGTGGAACAAATGGGTTCCTGTAGGCGAAGTAAATGGTGTTGGTACGCCGGAAAATCATGACTATACGTTTCAGGTAAGCATGCATAGCGGAGAAAACAAATATCGCGTGAAACAAATAGGAACAGGTACATTTCCTAAGTATTCCAACGCGGTAACAGCAGCTTCTTCTAAGGAAAAACCAGGCTACACAATATCCAAAGATGGTAAAGGTTTGCAATTTTCAGGTGAAACGGCTTATGAAGTGTATGATGCGTATGGCATCATTGTAAAGAAGGGATTTGGTAACGAAATTAAGATTGAAAACCTGAGAAAGGGAAAGTTTTACCTCTGTTTTGATAACGTTGTAACCGAATTTGACAAAAAGTAAAATTATTGGCTTTTGAGCGCAGCTTTAAGTTCACTTAAAATCATAGCTGTTGCTCCCCAAACAATATGACCCTCTACATCAAAGTAGGGGGTTTTCAATTTATAGCCAGGTATGGGTTCCACCAATGTTATTTTGTCCTGTGAATCATCTTCGAGATCATCAAGGTAAAATTTTAAAATGCGTTTTACCTCACTGGCTTGCGGCAAAAAATCAGGCGGTTGCTGTGCGTAAAGTCCAACATAAGGTTGTACAACAAAATTACTGACCGGAATATATAAAGGGCTTAACGGCGCTACCAGTTCTATGTCGTGTTTAACGCCAATTTCTTCACGGCATTCACGGATTGCGGTGTGACTTAGGCTTTCATCATTGATTTCAAATTTTCCACCCGGAAGGCTGATTTGATTACTGTGGGCGCCAGCGTATTCAAACCGTTGGGTTAACGGAATAAAGTGTTTTCCCTCCTCATCTGTACAAAATAATACCATTACAGCGCTTTGTCTGGCATTACGATTGTTAAAATCTTCCTGCCTGACTTTTTCGCGGCTTATGTGTGCCATTCTCCATTGCGCTTCTTCTCCGGGTAATGGGGCAGTTCGTAAATGATCAAGACGACGTTTTAAATCCATTTTTCAGGTGGCAGATTGCACCTGCAAAATAAGTACATTTTTTTATAGAAAAGAGGTGAACCTGTTTAGCATAATGAACGGAGTTCTAACAAACAGAGCAAAGTATAACATGATCTGTAGGACAATAGCATAACGTATTAAAATGTAATAGAAACCATTGTCAAAGTACCTGTCAACTGATGTAATGTCGAAATAGCCCCAAATGCAAAAACGGGAGCACTATTTTTTATAGAATATCTATCTTTTTGCAGTACCTTTGTGCCGCTTATGAGTGAATTCCAATTACATACAATTGAAGAAGCCCTGCGGGATATTAAAGAGGGTAAGGTAGTGATAGTGGTGGATGATGAGGACCGAGAAAATGAGGGCGATTTTATAACAGCGGCTGCTAATGTAACGCCGGAGGTTATCAATTTTATGGCTACACATGGGCGGGGTCTCATTTGTGCAGCGGTTACCGAGTCGAAGGCAAGGGAATTGCAACTTGATATGATGGTTCCGGCAAACACTTCTTTACATGAAACAGCGTTTACTGTTTCCATTGATTTGCTAGGTTATGGTTGTACAACCGGAATATCAGCTTCAGATCGTAGCAAAACCGTTAAGGCGTTGATAGATCCCTCGAAAAAGGCAAGCGACTTCGGACGCCCGGGACATATTTTCCCTTTGAAAGCTAAGGAAGGCGGAGTGCTGAGGCGTACCGGACATACGGAAGCCACAATTGATCTTGCCAGGTTAGCCGGATTTGATCCGTGTGGCGCATTGGTTGAAATTATGAATGAGGATGGAACAATGGCCCGATTGCCTGATCTGGTAAAGATAGCTAAACGTTTCGATCTGAAAATAATAACTATTAAAGATCTGATTACTTACCGTTTGAGTAAGGAAAGTATTGTGGAGCGTGAGGTAGAAGTGCATATGCCTACTACTTATGGACAGTTTAGTCTGGCAGCATACCGGGTTAAAACCACTGGTCAGGAACACATGGCCTTGATAAAAGGTAGCTGGGAAAAAGATGAGCCGGTTTTGGTGCGAGTGCATTCCAGTTGTGTAACAGGTGATATCTTTGGAAGCTGCCGTTGCGATTGTGGCCCACAGTTGCATGCTGCTATGGAAATGGTTGAAAAAGAGGGGAAGGGTGTGATTGTTTACATGAACCAGGAAGGAAGAGGAATAGGGTTACTAAACAAGTTGAAAGCATATAAACTTCAGGAGAATGGCCTGGATACTGTAGATGCCAATTTGCAGCTGGGATTTAAAATGGATGAACGTGATTATGGCGTTGGTGCACAAATACTGAGAGATCTTGGGGTCACTAAAATTAAATTAATGACAAATAATCCGCGAAAGCGTGCTGGTCTTATAGGATATGGTCTTGAAATTGTGGAAAATATCCCAATTGTTATTGAGGCAAATCCACATAATGAAAAGTATCTGCAAACAAAGCGGGATAAGATGGGACATAGTTTTTAATGCGCGCATTTTAGAAGTATATAAAAGTAGATTACTTTTTCTACTTGTTTGTCTAAAAGTTAAACCTATATCAATAAACCAGCATCAGTCTGGTCTTTATTAAATAGTTTCAATAGTATTTACAATCCGGGAATTTGTTTTTTGAAAGCGACAAAATCGTCGAACATACTTATGTTATTGGGTAATTTATAGGGCTCTGTTTCATCAAAGAACATTCTACCACTTAGTAAAAATTTAGTTTTAGGAAGTGTTGCAGACAGATTTGACAGATAGTCGTTCAGGCTAATATCTGGTAAACGGGATGTAATTATACCAATGCAGTAGTCTGGTTTAGTGACACTCGCTATTTTAGAAAGATCTTCCAATGGAACACTTTGGCCAAGATAGATGCATTTATGACCTTTTTGCTTTAGTATGAAATTAATATAAAGCAGACCTAACTCATGAAGTTCGCCATTCGGTAAAAACAATACGCAGTTTTTGGGTGAAGCATTTTGGCCCGGAAGTAACCGATCAATACCGGCAATTAGTTTTTGCCGGATCAGGTTAGAAAGAAAATGTTCCTGCACGGGGTTAATCATGCCAACCTGCCACATATTTCCCATTTGTTTCATAAATGGAAATACAATTTTTTCCATTGTATTTTCAAACCCGAAGTGTAATATCGAATTACTGATAGTTTTATCAAAGCGTTCTTCGTTAAAATCCATCAGACATAATACCAGATTTTCAATCTGATCACTTTCTTTGCTGTAATTATTCAGTAATTTTTCAGCCTCCCTGATTATATCTTCGTCTTTAAGGCACGCTATTTTTGATATTTTATACCCATTATTATTCAGTAACGAAATGTTAAGGATACGTTTAAGGTCTCTGTTATTGTAATACCTAATATTTGTTTGTGAGCGTTCGGGTCTTAAAATGGAATAGCGCTGCTCCCAGATGCGAAGAGTGTGCGCTTTAATTCCTGATAAGCGTTCAAGGTCTTTAATGGAGTACTTTGCTGGCATCAGAAGAACATTTTAATAATAACAATGCTATATAGAAAAAGTTCAGTTATATAAAAATATAAAAGTCTTATGGCAGGCCATAAGACTTTTATCAGCTTTTTGTAATAATTACTTTCCTTTTGGTGCAGGAGCAGTACCACCTTTAGGAGGTTTTACACCACCGGTTGTTCCGTTAGCTCCCGGAATAGCAGCGGCTGGCATAGCATCCAGTTTTTTCTTAACCTGCATCAGGATATCTTCCGAAGGCTCGCTGTATAACACGTTACCCGCGCTTGTATCTAAAACATATTTATAACCACCTTCTTTGGCAACGGCCTCAATTCCTTTTTTAGCTTTGTCCATAATCGGAGCGGTTAACTCAGCCGATTTACGTTGATAGTCTTGCTGGGCCTGCATTCTGAAATCTTCAATACGTTTTTGCATGCCAATTAACTCTTCTTCTTTGGTTTTACGTACCAGATCACTCATGGTAGCTGCGTCCTGCTGGTAAGCGTTTAATTTTGTTTCGTATTCTGAACTCATAGTGCTTACTGTTTTTTCCAGATCTTTAAGATAATTTTGAGCAAGATCTTTAGCCGTTTTTGTTTCCGGCATCAGGTTTACCAAAGAATCCAGGCTGATATGTGCAATTTTTTGAGCATTAGCAACACTTAAACATCCAATTGTTAGGGCCACAAGGGCCATTTTTTTAATCACTTTTTTCATTGTATTCGTCGTAGGTTTTACTTTTATGGTTAATTCTGATATTATTTCTTGTATCCCAGATATACTAAAACATCGTCACTTTTGTCATATTTGGAATTGGCATATAAAATGGCAACTTGGCCGCTTTTATCTAAAATCATACCAAGCCCGCTTTTTTCAGCTACGGCTTTTATGGCACTAAACACTTTGTCCTGAATTGGTTTTACCAACTCCTGACGTTTCTTAAACAAATCACCGTCCACACCAAAACGTTGCTTCTGAAGTTCTTTCGCTTCTTTTTCCTTATTAATGATTTCGTTTTCACGTTTCTTCTTCATTTCGTCTGTCAAAAGAATAGCATCCGCCTGATACGATTTATAAAGTTTGTCAATCTCGCTATATTTAGCTTCCACTTCTTTTTGCCAGTCCACACTAATTTTGTCCAATTCTTTTTGTGCGGCTTTATATTCAGGTATATTACTAAGTATGTAATCTGTATCTACATAACCCACTTTAGGACCTTGCTGAGCTTTTGATCCTATAAAGCTCATAAATAAAGTAATGATTACAATAATTCTTTTCATCATATCTCTGTTTTAATACTAATCATAAAACGTGCCAATATACGTATAAATGTTCAATTAACATTTTTTCTCTATAACTCGCCCAATTGCTGGCCAATGGTAAAATGGAACTGACCTTTGCCATTCCCTGTATTTGGATTTCCGGGAATGTTATCAAAGCCCCATCCGTAATCTATACCTAAAAGGCCAAACATAGGCAAGAATACTCTTAGCCCGAAACCAGCACTGCGTTTAACCTGAAAGGGGTTAAAAGATTTGTAGGTTGACCAGGAATTTCCGGCTTCAGCAAACCCCAACACAAAAATAGTAGCTTGTGGATTTAAGGTAATAGGATAACGTAATTCCATAGTATAGCGAGCACAAATCGGATCCCCCTGCGCAGAAGAAAGTGTTCCTTCATCGTAACCCCTTAAGGCAATAATTTCACGAGCCACAAAATTCTGGAAACCACTCATCCCGCTACCACCTACGTAAAACCGTTCAAACGGAGATACACCTACTTTACGGTTATACCAGCCTAAAAAGCCATAACCTACTTTTGTGCGTAATACAAGATTGCGGGCTTCTTTACCTTCCGCCGCACGCTTATTGGTAAGTTGCGTAAACCATTCGGCGGTTAATTTATACTTCTGGTATTCGATAAACTTATAGCGTTCGTTTGCCGGTGAAGTTGAATAGTCTTTATTGTTAAACAATGAGTAGGGCGGAGTTAACTGAGCCAGCAGCGAAAAGTTGGATCCGCTTTTTGGATAAATAGGCGCATCTACGCTACTTCTGCTAAATGTGGTATTAAAGTTAATATCGTTGGCGTAACCATTGCTGAAAATAAAGGCATTGTAGTTCGTCAGATCATAATAGTTGTAGTTAATGGTGTTAAACATACTAAAGTAATCATCCGGCCATTTTAAACGGCGACCTAAACCTAACGAAGTACCAATAATACTCATGCTCGAACGTTCCGGATTCCGTACTTTACCGTCACTGGTACGGATGTATTTACTTTTACCTGAAGGGTTAAACAGGGAATGAAAGGCACTGAAGGTTAATGAATTTGGTTTTTTGCCGCCCAACCATGGTTCAGTAAAAGAAAAGTTATACGACTGGTAATAAATGCCATTGGTTTGCGCACGTACACTTAAACGTTGCCCATCACCGCTGGGAAGGGGCCGCCATGATTCTTTTTTGAAGAAATTACGGGCCGAAAAGTTATTGAAGGTAACACCCAAAGTGCCAATAATACCAAGGCTATTTTGTCCGGCTACATTGTTGCGGCCACCCCATCCACCACTTAACTCTACCTGATCGCTTGGTTTTTCTTCAACAATGTATTCGATATCAACCGTGCCGTCCGCAGGATTGGGTTTAGGATTTACGTTCAGTTTTTCAGGGTCAAAAAAGCCAAGCTGTGCCAATTCCCTTTGTGTACGGATAATATCGCTGCGGCGGAATAACTGACCGGGCCGTGTGCGGATTTCACGGAAAATAACGTGGTCGTTTGTTTTATCGTTTCCTTTAACGCTCACTTTGTTGATAAGGGCTTGTTTCCCTTCATACATCATGATATCGAAATTAATGGTATCGTTGTTGATACTGCTTTCCTGTGGTTGAACCTGAAAAAACAGGTAGCCATCATCCATGTAAAGGCTCGAAATATCGAAACCGTTAGGATTCATAAATAGCTTTTGATCAAGTTTACTCTGATCAAATACCTCGCCTCGTTTAATATTTAAAATGGTATCAAGTTGCCCGTTCCGGTATTTGGTGTTGCCGTACCATTTAAAATTCCCAAAATAATATTTACGTCCTTCTTCAATATCCACATTAATCACAACACGTTTGTTGCTCACAAATATGACCGTGTCTTTTACAATGCGGGCATCACGGTATCCTTTAGCATTGTACTTGGCCACAATGGCGGGCAAATCTTTTTCCAGATTGTCTTCAAGGTATTTGCCGCTATTGAAAGGATTATACCAACGCAATGGTTTACTGTCTTTCAGTTTCATACGCAGTTTCCAGTCTTTGATGACGGTGTTACCATTAATAACAACATCCTTTATTTTTACTTTTTTCCCGCGGTCAACGTTAATCAGTAATTTAACGTGTGGTGTTTTGGTATCTTTATCAACTGTCTTTTCAATGTTTACTTTGGCAAAGAAGAATCCCTTGTCTTTAAAATAATCGCTAACGGTATTTTTGACACTTCCTAAGGTATAATCTGTCACCACTTTTTCGCGAATCAAACGAATTTTACCGCGGATGTCGTCGGCCTCTCCCTTACGTACGCCTTTAAATGAAAAGCCCGATAAACGCGGCCTTTCTGCTACCTTAATTACCAGAAAAATAGCGTCGCCAATTATTTTTTCTTTCTGAATTTCTATACTTTCGAATAACCCCTGTTTCCAGAGGGTTTTAATAGCATCACTTATTTTATCGCCAGGAATGGATATTTTATCTCCAACCGATAACCCGGAAATGAGAATAAGTGCGTTTTTATCAATAGCACTTGTTCCATTCGGCGACTCATCGGAACCAATCACGCTGATACCACCTATTTTGTATTGTACAGGCTTCGAAAAATCCAGAGAATCGGATTGCGCCAGTAACGGTTTTAGTCCGGTTAACAAAAGTATCAGGCAAAAAATAGGTTTCATGAATGTGAACTGGTGCTAAGCTGTTCGCTGGTTTGTCCAAACCGGCGCTCGCGTTTTTGATAAGACAGAATGGCTTTAAAGAAATCCTGTTTTCTGAATTCAGGCCATAAGGTGTCGGTGAAGTAAAATTCGGCATACGCTAACTGCCATAGTAAAAAGTTACTGATACGATGTTCGCCGCTGGTACGGATCATCAGTTCCGGATCAGGCCATTCACAGGTACACAGATTCGCTTCAATATGTTTGGATTGTATGTCTTTAGGGTCTAATTTACCTTCGGCTACCTGCCGGGCAATTTGTTTTACCGCATTGGTAATTTCCCATTTACTGGAATAACTTAATGCCAGAATTAATGTAACCCTATCGTTATCTTTTGTGGCAGTAATGGATTCCTGTAATTCATTCTGGCAACCGGCGGGTAAACTATCCGTGTCGCCTATTACTTTTAGTTTAACACCTTTTTTATTAAGATTAGGTGTTTCCATGGCAATGGTATTTACCAATAGCTCCATTAACGCGTCCACCTCTTCCTTAGGCCGGTTCCAGTTTTCGGTACTAAAGGCGTATAAGGTTAAAAATTTCACACCAATTTCGCCACAGGCTTCCACAATTTCCCTGACGGAGTTAACGCCTTCGTAATGACCAAAGATGCGGTCTTCTCCCTGTTTTTTTGCCCAACGCCCGTTTCCATCCATAATAATGGCAACGTGCTTTGGTATATTTAAGGGGTCAATATGTGATTTTAAATCCATGTTAAGGGCTCACAAAAATAGTAAAATGACCGTATTTCCATTAAATTATGTTTACTTTTATGGTTTTTTAGGAAACACAGATCCCTGTTCAGTAAACTATGCGATCTAAGTTGCCTTAAAATCACGATTAACGGAACAGAGCCATGATTATTGCGTTATACGCACGTTCAACAAAAGATAATCTTCCCGAATATGTTCAGGAGATTTGCCAGATGCTCACCCGCGAAAAAGTGGAAGTGATACTTTTTAAACCCTTTTACGATTACCTGAAAGCCAATACGGGTTTTGATCTTCAACTTGATACATTCACCACCTCAGAAGAACTGATTGCCAAAGCCTATTACCTTATCTCGTTAGGCGGAGATGGTACGTTGCTTGAGACTCTTGCCTTGGTGCGTAAGTCGGGTATTCCGGTGTTAGGTGTTAATACCGGACGCTTAGGATTTCTGGCTTCTGTTAATAAAAATGATCTAAGTAAAGCTATGTCTTTACTGCTAAGGGAAAAGTTTACATTGGACAAACGGGAGTTGATAGAATTACAAGGATGCGCTGCTGGGTTTAACGACGTAAATTATGCACTGAATGAATTTACGATTCATAAAAAAGATTCCTCAGCCATGATTCACATTGATACCTACGTAGATAACGTGTTTCTCAATTCTTACTTTGCGGATGGGTTAATCATCTCTACACCTACAGGCTCTACAGCGTATAGCTTGAGTTGTGGCGGTCCCATTATGGTTCCTGATTCTGACAATTTTGTCATTACTCCTATTGCACCACATAATCTTAACGTTCGGCCAATTATCATTTCCAACAATAAAGAGATTGGTTTTAAAGTAAGCGGGCGTTCCGAAACCATTAATATCAGTCTTGATTCAAGAAGCGCTCAAATTCCCAGTCATTCCGAAATCCGGATTAAAAAAGCCGATTTCCGATTTAATCTGATTAATCTAGAAGGGCAGCATTTTTTTGAAACACTTCGTAATAAGTTGTTGTGGGGGTTAGATAAAAGAATTTAAAACGTAGAAAAAGGTAAAATATTGTGTAAATTATTTTGTTGATTATCAGTCGTTTAACTTCAATCAAATATTATCTTAAACCATTTATTTTTTGTACTTTCGCTATCCTTTAAAAACAAATTATGGCGAAATTTCGAAGAGAAGACGCATTGGATTACCATGCTCAGGGGCGTCCGGGAAAAATTGAAGTTATACCAACCAAACCATACAGTACGCAGCGCGATTTAACACTGGCTTATTCTCCGGGAGTAGCGGAACCTTGCTTAGAAATAGAGAAGAATCCGGAAGATGTTTACAAATATACCGCCAAGGGCAATCTGGTGGCCGTAATATCTAACGGAACAGCGGTTCTTGGATTGGGAGACATAGGAGCTTTGGCTTCTAAACCGGTGATGGAAGGAAAAGGATTGTTGTTTAAAATTTTTGCAGACATTGATGTATTTGATATTGAAATTGATACCAAGGATATTGATGAATTTGTAAAAACGGTAAAGAACATCGCTCCTACATTTGGCGGTATAAATCTGGAAGATATTAAAGCGCCGGAGTGTTTCGAGATAGAGCGCCGGTTAAAGGAAGAACTGAATATTCCGTTAATGCATGATGATCAGCACGGAACCGCTATTATCTCAGCTGCCGGATTAATTAACGCTGTGGAGTTATCTGGTAAAAAACTGGATGAGGTACGTTTAGTAATCAATGGAGCGGGGGCATCGGCTATTTCTTGCGCCAAAATGTATATTGCTGTTGGTGTTAAAAAAGAAAACATTTTAATGTTCGATAGCAAAGGCCTGATTCATAAAAACCGTACCGATCTGGATCAGTATAAACAATTCTTTGCAAGTGACCGTACAGAAATAGCTTCGCTGGAAGAGGGGATGAAAGGTGCCGATGTATTTGTAGGATTGTCAAAAGGTAATATCCTGAATCAGGACATGGTGAAGGGTATGGCAAAAAATTGTATTGTATTCGCGTTAGCTAATCCAACACCTGAAATTTCCTACGAAGAGGCGATTGCTTCTCGTCCGGATATTATTGTTGCTACTGGCCGTAGTGACCATCCTAATCAGGTAAATAATGTGCTCGGTTTCCCGTTTATTTTCAGAGGCGCAATGGATGTGAGGGCTACCGGAATAAATGAAGCCATGAAACTGGCGGCCACCAAAGCCATAGCGGAATTAGCCAAGCAGGATGTTCCAGATTATGTAAATCTGGCGTATGGCTCAAAGAATCTTAGTTTTGGCCCCGATTATATTATTCCTAAACCAATTGATAACCGCCTGATATCAGAGGTGTCGGCGGCGGTTGCCAAGGCTGCGATAGATAGCGGCATTGCGCAGCGAAAAATAGCAGATTGGGACGCTTATAAGGCGGAACTGGAAAACCGTCTGGGTAAAGACAATAAACTGATGCGGAGTCTGGCCAATAAGGCCAAGAGTAATCCCAAACGTGTGGTATTTGCAGAAGCGGATACATATAAAATCCTGAAAGCGGCACAGGTAGTGCGTGATGAAGGTATTGCGAAGCCAATCTTATTAGGTAATCGTGAAAAAATAAATTCCATTGCCGCAGAAAATCATATTGACCTGTCGGATATGACTATTATTGATCCGCTGATTGAAGAAGAAAGCAGTCGTAATGAATTTGGCGATATTTTGTGGAAAAAGCGTCAGCGACGCGGACTCACACAGTATGATGCCCGTAAGCAAATGCGGGAACGTAACTATTTCGGCGCCATGATGGTGGAAACGGGTTTGGCGGATGCGATGATTAGTGGTTTAACCCGTAAGTACGGTCAACCGATAAAACCGGCATTGGAAGTAATAGGTGTGCAGGCAGGCGTGTCCAGAGTGGCGGGCCTTTACATGATGATGACCAAAAAAGGACCGTATTTTTTTGCTGATACAACCATGAATGCGGATCCTACTTCGCAGGAACTGGCGGACATTGCAGTTTTAACAGCTAATGCGGTAAAACAATTTAACATTACGCCGCGTATCGCGATGTTGAGTTACAGTAATTTTGGTTCAAGCGGTGGTGAAGTGCCGGATAAAGTAAGTGAAGCGGTTCGCATACTCCATAATAACTATCCGGGCCTTATAGTGGATGGTGATATACAAGCCAATTTTGCAATCAATAATAGTTTATTAAAAGAACAATTTCCATTCAGTACGCTGGTAGATAAGGATGTGAATACATTTATTTTCCCGAATCTGGCAGCCGGAAACATTGCTTACAAATTAATGCAGGAATTAGGTGGCGCAGAAGCTATTGGTCCTGTATTAATCGGATTGAATAAGCCCGTGCATGTATTGCAATTGGGTAGTAGTGTTCGTGAAATAGTGAACATGATAATTATTGCGGTAGTTGACGCGCAGAATAAGAAGTAATACCATGTCGCTGATACATTATATAAAAGGGCATATCACCAGTCGCCAGCCGGCACACATTGTACTCGAAAGCCATGGCATCGGTTATGGGTTGCTGATTTCCCTGAATACATATACAAAGTTACAGGAACAAACAGAAGCCCAGCTTTTTGTGGAGAGCGTGTATGTCCGTGATGATAATCCCAAATACTATGGCTTTGCTGACGAGGAAGAACTGGAACTATTTCGTAAACTAATCAGTGTGAGTGGAGTGGGGGGAGCCAGTGCTTTGTTAATGTTAAGTAGTATGAGTGCTTCTGAAATTGCGGGAGCGGTTAATACGGCAAATGTAGCCGCGCTTAAAAGTGTTAAAGGAATCGGAGAAAAAACAGCGCAGCGTATTGTAGTTGATCTGAAAGGCAAACTAGGGCGTCACGAAGGAGGCATTTCCAGTATCATAACGCCATCATACAATAAAAATAAAGACGAGGCGTTATTGGCTTTAATCACGTTGGGCTTCCCGAAAGTTGCTGCTGAAAAGGCGATAGAGAAGGCTATAAAACAACAGGGGGTTGCTACCACTAAAGTGGATGAATTAATAAAAGCTGCATTAAAGAATTTTTAAGATATTAGTAAAACGTGAAAATCGGAGCACTTATAAATGTAGTACTTGTTGGAACTGTAACAGCGGGATTAACCGGATTAATGCTGAAAAGTGGCGACAAAGAACGCGCTGATGGAGAAACGTACCGGTATGAATTGCTGGAAGCGCCCAGAGAATTACCACCCGATACACCCGAAGTAAAGGAACCGGTTACGCTGCCTTACGATTTTAAAGATAATAACGGGAAGCCCCCCCAATATAATCCGGATAATAAACTCTATTTACAGGATCCGTCTAACATTAAAACAACTACGGAATATAACGCGGAAAACGGAACGTATGATGTGAAACAAAAAATAGGTGATATGGATTATCGTCCGGAAACCTATCTGTCACTGAAAGAGTACCGCGATTACATGTTTAACAAATCGGTACATGATTACTGGCGGACTAAAGTAGCAGCTGATGATTTGAATAACCGGCCTAAAAAAGGATTGGTGCCTAAATTACAGGTAAACAGTGAACTATTTGACCGGATATTTGGTGGAAACACGGTGGATATTCGCCCGACGGGAACAGCTGAACTCATTTTTGGATTAAACCGGAATAAAACACTGAATCCCGCTATTCCTCAACGTCAGCAAAAGGTTACCAATTTCGATTTTAATATGCGGATTCAGTTAAATCTGATTGGTAAAATTGGGGACAAACTGAAAATCACAACGAATTACAATACCGAAGCTTCTTTCGACTGGGAAAATCAGGTGAAGATGGATTACACTGGCTACGAAGATGAAATCATCAAAAAAATAGAAGCCGGTAACGTTACTTTGCCACTGAACAGTACGCTTATTACCGGTAGCCAAAGTTTATTTGGTGTTAAAACGGAGTTGCAATTTGGACGTTTACGAATGACCACTGTTTTGTCGCAGCAACGCGGTAAAAAACAGGAGGTAAATGTACAGGGCGGAGCTCAAACCCAACAGTTTTCGGTAAACGCAGAAAATTACGAAGCTAATAAGCACTACTTTTTATCACACTACTTCCGTGATAATTACGATACATGGATGGCATCTCTTCCGGTTATTAATTCGCCCGTTGTTATTACGCGCGTAGAGGTATATGTATTGAACCAAACCGGAAATCAGGAGCAAACCCGTAACGTTGCGGCTTTTTCCGATTTAGGGGAAGATTCAACACACACTCTGAAGTCCCTTCAATTACCTCAAAATAATGTTATCCCAAGTCAGTATGCCTTGGTAGATAGCGCTGGCGTTTTTCCATCCAATGGCGCTAATAACCTGTACAGTATTTTAACTAACTCTGTGAACGGGTTAATCACAGTTACAGCTCAGAGAGATGGGAGCAAGGTGAAAGGCACATTAGCATCTACACAATATGCACAGAATATAGCCAATGTATCTAAAGATTACATGCTTCAGGCACGCGACTTTGATGTTATCAGTAATGCCCGTCGGTTAAATGCCAACGAATTTACCATAAACCCACGTTTGGGTTATATTTCCTTAAATCAGGCCATAAACAACGATCAGGTATTGGCAGTTTCATTTCAATATACTTTTGGTGGCAAAACCTATCAGGTAGGTGAATTCTCCGATCAGTTTCCCGATAACACAAAGGCCTTGGTTGTTAAGTTACTCAAAGGCTCGTTAGTAAGTACCCGTTATTCTACCTGGGACCTGATGATGAAAAACGTTTATACCCTGGGTGCTTATAACCTGAATGCGCAGGATTTTAAACTGGACATTTATTATAACAATATTGAAACCGGGGTAGATATTCCCTATTTGCCTTATGGTTCGGTAAACGGATTGCAATTAATAAGAGTTTTAAATTGTGATAAGCTAAGTGTAAATGGAGACCGTTTCTCGGATGGGGTTTTTGATTTTCTGAAGGATTACACCATTAATCCTTTGAATGGAAGGATTTACCTGCCAATGGTAGAACCTTTTGGATCAGGATTAAAGTCTAAGTTCGATCAAAACAACGACTTCCCTACAGCTAATAAATATATTTTTCAGGAGTTATACGACTCAACCAAAGTGGCGGCTTCGTTCATTACCGAAAAATCAAGGTATAAGATTAAAGGAAGTTACCGTTCTGCTTCGGGTTCCGAAATTACCCTGAACGCCTTAAATATTCCTCAGGGAGCGGTGGTAGTATCAGCCAATGGTGTTACCTTGACAGAGAACACAGATTACACGGTTGATTATACGTTGGGACGTGTAAAAATCATTAATGAAGGGATTTTGAATTCCGGTTCACAAATCAAAGTTTCGGTCGAAAGCAATTCACTGTTTAATATTCAGCAAAAAAGTTTAATTGCCAACCGTTTCGATTTTAAAGTAAACCGCGATTTAACACTCGGTGGAACCTTTATGCGTTACAATGAACGCCCTATTACGCAAAAAGTGAATATCGGTGATGAACCGGTTAGTAATATTATTGCCGGGATAGATTATACCTACAAAACAGAACTACCTTTCCTGACCCGTTGGATTGATAAATTACCACTCATCAGCACAAAAGAAATGAGCAGCATTACCACGCGGGGTGAGTTTGCCAAATTATTTCCTGGAAATGCCAAAGCGATAGGTAGGGATGGAAACTCATACATTGATGATTTTGAAGGCTCTATTTCGTTGATTGATGTGCGTAATCCTAACTCCTGGTTTTTATCCAGTATTCCTCAGGGGCAACCCTCACTTTTCCCCGAAGCAGCCGGAACCAACACCGTTTCTACTAATAATAACCGCGCCCGTTTAAACTGGTACACCATTGACCCCATGTTTACCCGTAGCCAGTCAGGAACAACACCATCGTATTACGATAAAAATATTTTTTCAAATAATCTTTGGCGTCAGGTACTTGAAACGGAGTTATTCCCGGGCAAAGGGAATCCGAACGGACAACCGAATATTTTACCGGTTCTGGATCTGGCGTATTACCCAACACAACGCGGACCGTACAATTATGATGTGCTGCCATCAGCCTATTCTGCAGGTATGGATGCCAATGGCTTATTAAAGAATCCACAAGCGCGCTGGGGTGGAATTATGCGTCGTTTGGAAACAAATGATTTTCAGGCAGCCAACATAGAATACATCCAATTCTGGATGATGGATCCGTATAATGAAGATTACGATGTTGCTACCGATACAGCATTTGATAAGAACCGTTTACCAAGTGGAGATCTTTTTATTAATCTGGGTAACGTTAGCGAAGATGTTATAAAGGATGGAAAAATGTCCTATGAAAATGGCTTACGGGGATTAAGTGCCATCACGCAAGGACTTCAGAACGATACAACGTTGGTTGGTATTAGTCCTTCATTGCCGCCTATTGCCAACGCGTTTAGTACCGATAATAATGATCGCCCTAAACAGGATGTGGGCTACGATGGTATGGATAATGATGCTGAAAGGGCCGCTTTCCAGAAAATACTTAACGATGTTAATCAGTTTCCGGGAATTAATGGCGGGGCCAAAGCAGTACAGGATTTATTAAACGACCCTTCATCCGATGATTATCATTTTTTTAGGGGCGACGATTATGATAACGCTCAATTGAAAACACTGGATCGTTACCGGCTTTATAATAATACGCAAGGGAACTCACCTACTGAAGATCAGTACAAGGCATTAGGAAACAGTGGTAATTATCCTACAGTGGCTACTACTATTCCTAATATTGAAGACTTAAACAGGGATAATACCCTGAGTGAAACAGAAAATTATTATCAATACCGCATTAAAATTACACCTCAGGACATTAAGCCCGGAATGGTAGGAACCAATTATCTGGTTGACGCGTTTGATGGTACGGCTAATATTGACGGGATAAATAAAACTGTAAAATGGTATCAGTTTAAAGTGCCGGTTAATCAGTTTGAAAGTGCCATTGGCGATATCGAAGGATTCAACTCCATTCGTTTCATGCGTGTGTATATGAGAGGCTTTAGTCGCCCGGTAGTTTTGCGGTTAGCGCGTTTTGAATTGGTACGGAGCGATTGGCGCCGTTATCAGTTTGATTTAACCAAACCCGGAGAATATATTAAAGGAGATGACGACGGCACCAGCTTTGACGTATCTGCTGTAAGTGTTCAGGAAAACTCCAGTAAATCGCCCGTTAACTATGTGATTCCACCAGGCATACAACAACAACAAAATGTTCAAACCACCAATCTGGTATTACTGAATGAGCAGGCATTGCAAATGCGTGTGTGTAATTTAAAAGATGGAGACAGCCGCGCCATTTTTAAAAATATGGAACTCGATACCCGCATGTTCGAACACATCCGTATGTTTGTCCACGGTGAGCAATTGGGCGGTATTCCGTTAAACAATGGTGACCTTACGGTATTTGTACGTGTAGGAAGCGATTATAATAATAACTATTACGAGTATGAGATTCCGTTACAGTTAACTCCAAAGGGAACCTACGATCCTAACAGTGATGATGGCCGTAATCAGGTATGGCCGCCAGCAAATGAAATTGATATTAAGTTTTCAGATCTTAGTTCGGCCAAAGCCAACCGTAATGCCCGGTATGGCTATTTTACCAATCTGAATACACTTTCAACACCTTATACGCAAAATTTTTCGGGAGGCTATAAGATTACAGTAGTTGGTAATCCTAATCTTGGAACTGTAAAAGGGATCATGGTGGGGATCCGTAATCCTAAAGACGAAGGACGCTTGGCGCATTGTGCCGAGGTCTGGGTTAATGAATTGCGCCTCACAGATTTTAATAATCAGGGTGGCTGGGCTGCAACCGCTCAGATGCAGGCTAAGTTGGCTGATTTGGGGCAGGTGTCATTAGCCGGAACATACAGTACCCCGTTTTTTGGAAGCGTGGAGAAAAAGATTAATGAAAGAAGTAAGGAAACGCAGTTTAACTGGGATTTGAGTACCAATCTGAATGCCGGTAAATTTTTCCCGCAAAAATGGAAAGTAACGCTTCCAGTCTATTATAACTACGGTCAAACACGTATTACCCCCTTCTTTAACCCCTTAGATCCGGATCAAAGAATGAATGATGTGAAGAAATCGGATGACATTTCCGATGAAATCAAAAGTAAAATCATTAACGATGGACTCGATTTTACTGAACGGAAAGGGATTAATCTGACCAATGTGCGGATTGACGGATTAAAACGGAAAAAGGCAAAGCCAATGCCTTGGGATGTTAGTAATTTCTCGGTAACCTATGCGTATAATGAAATGTACCGTCGTAATGTTAATATAGAGAATAGTGTCAATAAACAATACAGAGGAAATATTACCTATCAGTTTAATATTCAAAAGCCACCGGTATTTAAACCTTTTGCCAAGTCCAAATCAAAATTGCTGAATAATAAGTGGATGACTCTGGTTAAAGAAGCCAACTTACAGTTATTACCTAATAGCTTTGGTGCCGGGATAGATGTAACACGCAATTTCAGTGAGTTAAAGAACCGTGATATAACCAGCTTTTACAGCAATGTGAATGATCTTACATTTGCCCAGTTTAATAAACAGTTCCTCATTAACCGCAATTATAATCTGCGTTGGGATCTCACGAAGAATCTTAAGTACGATTATTCTGCCAATAATGAAGGAAGGGTGCTGGAACCATTTGGACGTGTTGACAAAAATTATGAGCCTCAGCGTGATTCTGTAATTGATAACCTGATGAAAGGTGGAACAAACATTGCGTACCGCCAAAGCATGAACCTTAATTACAACGTCCCTATTAATAAAATACCGGTATTGGATTTTGCAACGCTTACGTACCGCTTCGGAGGAACGTATTCCTGGATGCGTCGTCCGTTTGCCGCTGCCGATTCCATAGGAAATACCATACAGAACACCAATAGTCATAATATTACGGCTAACTTTAATATGCTGACGTTGTATAATAAAATCCCATATTTTAAACGGGTAAATTCAGGGCAGCAGAAAAGTGGTAAAGTAAGTAGGGAAGCCGCTAAATCCAGTATCTCGTTAACGGATAGCACTAACCCTAAAAAGAACGAATCATTCAAAGATATTGCGGCGTTTATTGCCAAAGGGATTATGATGATTAAGAATGTTTCCATCACCTGGCAACAAACCAATGGGCAGGCTTTACCAAATTTTAAACCTACCTCGCAATATGGTGGTATGGATTTCCGGCAAAATATGGCGCCTGGTTTTCTGTTTACTACCGGCTTACACGATGAAAACATCCGCCAGCGATCGGCTCAAAACGGTTGGCTGGCCCGCGTGCCAACCCAAACCTCACCATATACAGAAACATATAATAATAATCTTACTTACCGATCCAGCATAGAGCCACATGGTAGTTTGCGGATAGAACTAAATGGAAATCTTACAAAATCGAAAAGTCTGAGTGAATATATGCTTTACGATACCATCAATAAACGATTCGATTTTGGGGTAAGCCCTGTGGAAAGTGGAAATTTCAATATCACCACGTTTTCATTCTTTAAGTCGTTTACCGATCGGGGAACGGGGGCAGAGTCGGCCCTGTTTACCGAATTCCTATCGCGTCGTTTCGATTACGCGCGTGAATTGGCATCTGCTAATCCTAATTCCAGAGGCGAGTTGAAAGATGTTAACGGAAAAGCGTTTATTGACGGCTATTCCGTTAACCAGCAGGATGTAATCATTGGCACGTTTTATGATACCTATACAGGTCGCCGAATTAAAGGCTATAGTACAAAAAATCCATTCCCTGCTTTTCCTATGCCTAACTGGACAATCAGCTGGGATGGTTTAGGTAAAATCAAAGCCCTTCAAAAAACATTCCGGAGTATAACCATACGGCATGGATACCGCAGCACCTATAATATAGGTGGATTCTCAAACAATCTTCTCTTTGGTGATCGTGCCGGTGGGCAGGTTAACCGTGCTCCTAATTCGGCACTGGTTATCAATGGTGTTCAAAATAATGACATATTTGTGCCGTATTACAGCATTAATGCGGTAACAATAACCGAAGCGTTTTCACCGCTCCTTAAATTTGATTTTCAGTTTGTAAAAACCGGCTGGCAGGCCAATGCGGAAATGCGGAGAGATAAAACTATTACATTGAATATAACCGGTCCGCAAATTATTGAGACGAAAGGACAGGAGTATATTGTTGGCTTGGGTTACCGTTATCCACGTTTGAAAATGAATAAGTTTAAAATATTTGGTAAACCGCTGGAAAGCGATCTGAATATAAAAGTAGATGTTAGTTACCGCCGGAATTTGAGTATTATCCGTAACATCGTGAAGGAATTCAGTACACCTACCGGTGGAACAGACATTATTACCTTACGATCAAGCGCAGATTACAATATTACCCAAAATATAAACATACGGTTGTTTTATGACTGGATCAGAAATAAACCTCAGACAACAGCATCTTTCCCAACATCTAATGCCACAGGAGGATTTAGTTTGCGGATCAATTTCCAATAAAGTTCAAAAAATGTAAAAACAGGTTCGTAAAATAGATTACATTTGTAGCTCAAATTTTAAGATTATGAATTTTCCAGCAGATTTAAAGTATACAAAAGACCACGAGTGGGTTAGAGTAGAAGGCGATACCGCAACAATCGGTATTACTGATTTTGCACAGCGCGAACTGGGCGATATTGTTTATGTAGATGTAAATACCGTAGGCGAAACTGTAGAGAAGGAAGCTGTTTTTGGTACAGTAGAAGCGGTTAAAACAGTAAGTGATTTGTTTATGCCGGTAACCGGAGAGGTTCTGGAGGTAAACAAAGATATCGATAGCGCACCTGAGAGTGTCAACTCAGATCCTTATGGAAAAGGCTGGATGATTAAAATTAAAATCAGCGATGCTGCACAATTAAGCGAACTGTTATCTGCAGATGCTTATAAGCAGTTGATAGGCGCCTGATAAGCCAGTTCACGGACATTAAAAGGGCTATTTCCTTGTGGAGATAGCCCTTTGCTATTTTTGATTTTTCCTTTCTGTTATCACACACCCCTTTGAAACGGTGGTTTAGATTTTTTGATTTTCAAGTGTACGAAGATTCAGTGTTTTTAATCTGGGGTTAAGGAGAGAAACAATTCCTACCACACTTATCGTCATACACCCACCAAATACAATGGATGGAATAAGTCCCATTAAGCGGGCAGCAAAACCACTCTCAAAAGCTCCTATTTCATTGCTTGACCCGATAAAAATGCCGTTTACCGCGCTTACACGGCCCCGCATATGGTCAGGTGTGGCCAACTGCATAATACTGTGTCTTACAATAACACTCACGTTGTCAAAAGCACCTGTCAAAAGTAAGCAGGTAAAGGCCAGCCAGTAGTTTTCGGTAAAGGCGAATAATATAGTAAATGCGCCAAAGAGGGCAACAGAAAACAGAAGAGCCATTCCCGCCTTTTGACGCGGCGGTTTAATGAACATGATGCCTGCCATGCAAACAGCACCAATAGCGGGCGCCGTTCTTAGCAAACCATAAGCTTCTGGACCAAGATGCAGTATCTTATCTGTAAACGCCGGAATGATTGCAACCACACCGCCAAACAGCACTGCAAACAAGTCCAGAGACAGGGCGCTTAATATCAATTTATTAGTAAATACAAACCTAAGCCCCACCTGCGTACTCTCCCATATAGACTCCGAAACTTGTTTAACTTGTTTTGGCACACCCGGAATCCGGATAATCAGGAACGCTGCAATCAGGAAAAAGATACCATTAAGGCCATGACACCATTCGGCATGTTTTCCGTTTCCGTAACCATATAGTAAACCTGAAAGAACCGGGCCAAGAATAGCGCCCAGATGCCAAACTGTACTGTTCCATGTTGTAGAATGCGTGTACAGATGACGTGGCACCAACTGACTCATAAATGGATGTGTGGTAGCACTTAAAAACGCCCTTACAATCCCAAATACCACCACACTGCCAAAAAGAGCCGTTAAACCTAAGGATTTAAACAGGGCGGTAGCTGACCAGCTGTTCAGGAACAGGAAAATCGCACCAACGGTAAGGATCAGAATACAAAGGATAATGAGCTTACGCCTGTCTTTGGTATCGGAAAAATGACCACTGAAAAAGGACATAAAGATAAAAGGAATGGCTTCAGAAAGACCAATCAACCCGGTGTACAACTCGTTACTTGTATATTCGTAATAAACCTGAAGATAAATGGTAGCAAACTGCATTTGAACGGCAAGTGTCAGAAAGAACCGGGCCATAATAAACGACCTGAAAGAAGCAATGCTTAATACACTAAGCGATTCAGTTTTGAAGATACGCATACGAAAGTTATTAAAAAGGGATTGACAAGGGCTTTACAAAGTTGTATATTTGGGTTAAAACACACCAACATGACAATCAAAGCACTCTCTTTGGATGACCGTCCGCGTGAAAAACTTCTTAATTCAGGGCAATTACATCTCAGTGATGCAGAACTTCTGGCTATTTTATTAGGATCGGGCAGTCGCCACGAAAACTCTTTGCAACTGGCGCAACGTATGCTATCAGAAAACCACGGAGACATTAACAAGGTAGCTAAGTTAAGCATAAATGAATTAAAAAAATACAAGGGTATCGGTAAGGTAAAGGCAATCAATATCAGCGCGGCCTTTGAACTTGGGCGCAGGCGTCTTAATACATTGGCGCATCCCACTGCGCAAATTAAATGCAGTACCCAGGCTTTTGATGTGTTCAATGCAAAACTTTCAGATCTTCCTCACGAAGAATTCTGGGTACTCTTCCTCAATCGTGCTAACCGGGTTATTTGTCTTAAACACCTGAGCAAGGGAGGCGCCACTGGTACAATTATGGATACCCGAATAGTAATGAAGCTAGCCCTTGAATACCGTGCAACCGGGTTAATGCTTGCCCATAATCATCCCAGTGGAAATCTTCAGCCCAGCGAACAAGATAAAATAATAACGGCCAATATTAAAAAAGCTGCTGCCCTTTTTGATATTCGTATCCTTGATCACTTAATTATTGGAGACGGCAACTATTTCAGTTTTGCCGATAATGGCTGGATATAATGCAAGGTGAAGTCTAATTTTGTATTTTTGCCGCAATGATAAAACTGGTTACTATTATTGGCGCCCGTCCTCAGATTATTAAAGCGGCTGCATTAAGCAGAGCCATCCGGACGCATTTTTCAGATACGATAACTGAAGTTATTGTTCATACAGGACAACATTACGACGAAAACATGAGCCAGGTTTTCTTCGATGAATTGGGAATTCCGGTACCCTCGTATAACCTCAACATAGGTAGTGGCTCACACGGAAAACAAACGGCGGGAATGATAACAGGGATAGAGGAAATTCTGCTTAAAGAACAACCCACAGCAATTGTGCTGTACGGAGATACTAATTCAACGCTGGCAGGTAGTATTGCAGCATCCAAGATTCATATTCCGGTAGTACATATTGAAGCTGGATTGCGTTCATTTAATAAGAGTATGCCCGAAGAAGTTAACCGGATAATGTGTGATCATGTCAGTACTTTCTTGTTTTCACCCACTTCAACGGGATATAAAAACCTTGTAAACGAAGGGTTTAAAACAGAAACCATACCCCCTTATACAGCCGATAATCCCCGGATTTACCACAGTGGTGATGTAATGTACGATAACAGTTTGTTCTTTAGTGATGTGGCTGACCAAAAGACCAATATACTGGAACGATATCATTTAGAGAAGGGCAAGTACATTCTGGCAACGATACACCGTAATAACAACACGGACGAACCTGACCGGTTAAATACGCTTTTCAGAAGTTTAAATACCATTAGCACGCGTTACCAGATAGACGTGGCCTTGCCTTTACATCCACGTACGCACAAACTTTTATCAGTTAATCTTTCAAAAGAAAACTATGCCTTACTGCAGTCTAATACATATTTTAAACTGATGCCCCCCGCTAGTTTTTTGGAGATGATTGCGCTGGAGAAGCATTGCCGTTTAGTGATGACGGACAGTGGCGGTGTACAAAAAGAAGCGTTTTATTTTGAAAAGCCCTGTGTTATTCTACGCCCCGAAACCGAATGGGTAGAGTTGGTCGAATGTGGTGCCGCCATTGTCACAGATGCGGATGAACTTAGAATAAACGCTGCTTTTGAAAAATTGTATCACGCCAGCGATTTAAAATTCCCATTGTTTTATGGAGACGGGAAGGCCGCAGAATTTATTTGCGGTGAGTTGGTGAAGCATTTGTCATAAAGTCTGCTTAAATCACTCATTGACGTTTTCCTGAATGCACATGGTATTGTTTGAAGTAGCCTGTTTCTTATATTTTATATGACTATTACGAATTAACATTTGTATTTTATAAAAGTTAATTTATGTTACGCTTAATGGCTTTTCAGGTAAAAGCAGGATATTTAGAATCTAAACGCATTATATGAAAAGCAGATTCTTACTATTTTATGTTTGTTTACTGTTCAGTTGGACTACTAAGGCACAGATGCAAACGAATAATCCTGTAAGGTGGCACGCTGTATATGTCCCGGTTTCCGGAGTAGAGGGTGAAGTACAGATAACTGCCGAAATTGAAAAAAACTGGCACACCTACTCCCAGCGACCTACTGATGCCGGCCCAATCCCCACGTCTTTTGCATATACTCCGGATAAATCGTATTCACTCGAGGGGAAAACTATTGAAAGCGATGCTCATGAAGAATACGTCAAAGCGTTTGAAGCCAAAATACTTGTTTTTACAGATAAGGCGGTTTTTAAGCAAAAAATAAAACGAACAAATAACCAGCCTTTTAAACTGAGTGCGAAAGTAGAGTACATGGCCTGTAACGATGTTATGTGTTTGCCACCTAAAACAGAAATTTTAGAAATTCAGGTGAAATAAGGCTTGTTATATAAAAAAATGTAATTTTACCCTTTCTTTTAAATCGTTTTAATAATTACTATGAAAAAACTGGTATTCTTCTTTTTATCGTTTTTAACGGTTTGTTTACGGGCTCAGGAAAATCCTGTATCATGGAGCTTTTCTTCAAAAATGGTTAACGACTGCGAGTGTGATTTAATCTTTAAAGCAACAATAGAAGCTCCCTGGCACATCTATTCTTTAAATAAAACAACAGATGGTCCTAACCCAACGGTTTTTACCTTTAAAAAAAGCCCTGACTACGAATTGGTAGGCAAAGTGAAACAATCTAAGCCTGTTAAGGAGTTTGATAAAGTATTTGAAATGAATGTGGAGTACTTTAGCAAAGAAGCAACCTTTACACAAAGGGTAAAATTACTAACTGATAAGGAAGTTAAAATAAGCGGTAAATACGAGTTTCAGGCATGTACAGAAGAAAAATGTATTTTTCCACCTGCTGATAATTTTGAGTTAAAAGTAAAAGGAAATGCAAGTTGCGCAAAGAATAATTTATCAGAAGTAGTAAATACTGCTGGAGATTCATCAAATACATGTGTATGTGATACACAAGCAATTCTTACTGCTGCAAATAGTAAAAACATATCTCTTGAGAAAAAACCGATTGTCGATACTTCGAAGGATAAAGTTGTTCAAACTATTGAAGCCTCGCAGACAGCTTCAGATGATGGGGATTGTCATCCATTTTCAAAGTTTTTACTAGGTCTTTTAGCAGGTTTGGGAGCAGTACTAATGCCTTGTATATATTCCTTAATTCCTCTAACGGTTTCTTTTTTTATTAAGCGAAGTAAAAGCCGAGCCACGGGAATAAAAAATTCATTGTTATACGGTTTTTTTATAGTAATTACTTTTGTAATTCCAACCATGCTTATAACTATAGCTTTTGGGCCTGATGCACTAAGTAATATAGCTACAAATACATGGTTAAATTTATTTTTCTTTTTGTTATTTATTGTATTTGCGTTGTCATTTTTTGGTCTTTTTGAAATAACTTTACCAAGTTCTTGGGGAAATAAGCTTGATCAAAAGGCGGATAAGGGAGGGGTGCTTGGCATTTTTTTTATGGCAGCAACCTTGGTTGTTATTTCGTTTTCTTGTACCGCCGGGTTTTTAGGTACATTACTGGCGACTCTGGCTGAAGGCGGAAGTTATATTTGTCCATTAGCTGGTTTTACTGGTTTTGGAACAGGAATTGCCTTGCCATTTATGTTGTTTGCTTTTTTTCCTTCAATGTTGAATTCCTTGCCTAAGTCAGGGGGATGGATGAATACCTTTAAGGTTACTGTGGCATTTATTGAATTGGCTTTAGCTGTTAAGTTTTTGGCTAATGCTGATAATGTAAATGAATGGGGATTTATAACAAGGGAAGTGTTTGTTACATTATGGATAGCAATATTTGGAATGATGACATTATACTTGTTAGGTATATTTAGAACTTCCCATGATACAGAAAGTAAACATTTGTCAGTGGGAAGAATTTTGTTCGCCACAATAAGTTTGTCGTTTACTATGTATTTGATTCCCGGTTTATGGGGCGCACCATTAAAATTGATATCTTCTTTCCCGCCTCCGCATCATTATGCAGAATCTCCTGAAGGGTTTGGAGGACAACACAAGCAGAACATAGTTGTAAGTTCTGGAACCAATAATAATCCAGAACAGTCAGTTCTTGAGTCCAAAATGATCTCTGGACCAGATGGACTCATGTTGTTTAAAAATGACTATGAGAGCGCTTTAAAATATGCAAAATTAGTTAATAAGCCTTTATTTATTGATTTTACTGGAAATGCTTGTGTGAATTGCAGATTAATGGAGTCAACTGTATGGGTTAAGCCTCAGGTTATTTCCTTGTTGAGAGATTCTGTAGTTATAGTTTCTCTTTATGTTGATAGTAAGGTCGAATTACCTAAAGAAGAACAGAAGGAAGTGTTTTGGTTTGGTAAGCAGAGAACACTTGAAACAATTGGAAATAAGTTTGCTTATTTCCAGTCAACTAAGTATGGTTCAAGTTCTCAACCACAATATGTCCTAGTGAATCATGATGAAAGTAATGCAACAAACGGAACAATGGGAACGGAGACGGATGCGGATAAATTTGCGGCGTGGTTACGTAATGGAGTTAAAAATTTTAAGGGAATAAAATAAAAAGTAAACAAGGGTTTACCCAGCTATTAAAATATGAAAAAGGGCAGATTTTTATCTGCCCTTTTTCATTTCATATACCTTTCGTTTAATTTCTGTAGCCCATTCTTGATGTGTTTTATCCTTAGTAAGGTCTGAAGGTAGCACAACTTCCCCAAAATGAATGGTAATTGTTTTCCCTTTTTGCTTAAACATTTCGTCCGGTAAAAAAAGCATCTCAATGTTTCCTTTTATCCGTAAGCGTTTCCGCCACCGGGCAAAATTGTAAAAGAAGTTTGAATTTTGGCCTTCTATAAAAACGGGAATAATGGGCTTGTTGTATTTTAGGGCTTTGCTGACAAAACTTTTATTCCAGTCCAGATCTTCAATGCCATGTTCCTGCTTTCTGGACACCAATCCGGCCGGAAACACCAGTACCGCCGATTCCGACGCGTAAACCTCTTCCACTTTCTGCAAGGCTTCCCGCGAAGAACTTCCTACTTTGTTTACACCTACAAAAATATCCCCAAAGTTAGAGAGGTTTCTTAAAATGTCGTTTACCAGAAAACGCACATCACGGCGAATACTTCCAGTAGCTTTGATAAGCGCCATACCATCTAATCCTCCCAGTGGATGATTACTGGCAATAATAACGCCGCCACTTGCCGGAACCCGTTCCGGATGATTTATTTTTACGCTAACCCCAAGGTATTTAAGTATTTCAGAGTTATGTTCCAGTCCATGAAACTGATTCAGGTAATCCAGTCCCTGATTAATATCGTCTTCGTGCAACTTGCGTTTTAACCAATTAATGGCAAAACGGGGCAGAATTTTGTAAAGCGTGCCGGCTTTTTCTTTCAACACTTTCTCTACATCAATAAATTTTTTGACGGTTGACATGCTTTTAAAAGTGGTCAAAAATACAATGTGGATTGTTAATATCCTATTTTGAATTTTATAAAAAGCGGAAACTTTTTAAACCTTATATCCCTTGTCAAATCGTTACTCTATCGCTTAACACACTGTCAATTTTCGCGAAACTAAAGAAATTAACACTGTTGATAACTTCGCTTTTTTCAACAAAGTGGTAAAAAATGGTAGTAAGTGGTAAAAAGTGGTAAAATTTAATTATTTTTGTAAAACATTCATTATCAGTGCATGACGAGTTTAATTGGGGAATATGATTGCAAAGTGGACGCTAAAGGGCGTTTCATGTTTCCTATTGACCTCAAAAAGCAGTTAAGTGAATTGTTTGAAAAGGGATTTGTGATGAATCGTAATCTTCATCAAAAATGTCTGGTGTTGTACCCTTTAACCGAATGGGATAAACTCAATAAAAAGTTGAGTAAACTGAATCGCCTTATAAAATCCAATGATGTGTTTGTGCGGAAGTTTACCGGTGGGGCAACATCTTGTGATCCGGATTCTACCGGACGTATTCTGATTCCCAAATCGTTGGGCGAGTACGCGGATGTGAAGAGTGATATAAAAGTGCTGGGGAGTAACAATGTGATTGAGATCTGGGATAAGAAACTATATGAAGAATTCCTGAATCAGGATATAGATATTGAACAGTTGGCTCAGGATGTACTCGGTAATCTGGATTTTAACGATGGAGGGGATGAGTAATCCCGTATATCATATACCCGTTCTTTTACAAGATTGTATTGATCAGCTTACTATCCGTCCCGATGGAGCGTATGTGGATTTAACCTTTGGTGGTGGCGGACATTCGAAAGCGATCCTTTCTGTGTTAGGTGAAAGTGGAAAACTCATCGCGTTTGATCAGGATGAAGATGCACAGCGGAATGTACCAGACGATAAACGGTTTACGTTGATTCCTCAAAACTTCAGGTACCTGAAAAACTACCTTCGTTTACAAGGTGTAGCTCAGGTAGATGGCATATTGGGAGATCTGGGAGTCTCTTCTCATCAGTTCGATGAAGCCTCGAGAGGATTTTCAATACGTTACGATGGGCGTCTGGATATGCGGATGAATCAAAAGGGAAATCTGACGGCTGAAAAAATTATCCGTGAATATTCTGAGCAGCAATTGCAGAAATTGTTTCAGGAATATGGCGAAGTGGAGAATGCGCGAAAACTGGCGCAGACTATTTGCACCGGGCGCGAATCGCAGGCATTCGATACCACCGACGCATTTAAGCAACTGATTAAAACCTGTGTGCCCCGTTTCGATGATCATAAATATCTGGCGCGTGTATTTCAGGCGCTGCGTATTGAGGTCAATCAGGAAATGGAAGCCTTAAAGGAATGCTTAACGCAATGTGTGGAGGTTTTAAAGCCAGGAGGACGGTTGGTGGTGATGTCGTATCATAGTTTGGAAGACCGCTTGGTGAAAAATCTGATGAAGACCGGAAATGTGGAAGGGAAGGAAGAGAAAGATGTGATTTACGGTAGCAGTAAAAAGGTATTTAAAAACCTCACAGGTAAACCCATTCTGCCTTCTGAAGAAGAGATCAAAATCAATACACGCGCCCGCAGCGCGAAACTAAGAGTAGCGGAAAAATTATAAAGAAAATTCGCCAATGGCAAATAAATACAGAGAAATACCGGCAAACGAAGAACAATTGCCCGAGGAAGAAATCCTACAGGAAGAGGAGGTAAAGGAACCTACTCAACGTCGCTCATACAAAAAAGGAGTATTGGCAAAGGGACTTTCTACCGTATTCAGCGGTTCGTTTCTTACCAATGAAAAAACACTGCGTTCAGTACCTTATATCATGTTTCTCGCGTTCATTGCTATACTCTACATCGCTTATGGGTATTATGCCGATGATACCATACGTGAAAGTAATAAGGTGTCTAACCAGCTTAAAGAATTGCGTTCCGAATACATTTCTACCAAAAGTGAACTGATGTTTGCCAGCAAACAAAGCGAAGTGGCAAAGGCGGTAGATAGTCTCGGACTTAAAGAGCCCGTGGTTCCGCCCATGAAAATAGAAGTAGATAGCACTGAATTATACAAAGTGATAAAATAAACGTGGAAAATAAAAAAGACATATTATCCCGTACGTATCTGGTGTACATTTTTATGTGCGTTTTCGCGTTCGCTATTTTATACCGCATCTGTGTTATTCAGTTTGTGCAGGGCGATGAGTGGCGTAACAAGGCAGAAACATATACCACCAAAGTATTTGAAATTGAAGCGGTACGCGGTAATATTTTTGATGCCAATGGTTCTTTATTAGCAACCAGTTTACCGTACTACGAAGTGGGAGTGGATATTTGTGCCCCAAGTATAGATGATAAGCTCTTTAAAGAGAACAAAGATTCCTTGTCTTTTCTGTTGAGCCGTTTATTTCATGATAGAAGCCCGGGCGAGTATAAGAAAATGCTGGTAAAAGCCCGAAGAGAAAAAGACCGTTACATTGTGCTTCAACGTAATGTGTCGCATAAAAATCTTCAAACACTAAAAACATTTCCGATACTTCGTAAAGGCCGCCGTGGTGGATTAGTAACTCTGCAAACCAACCGGCGCGAACGTCCGTTTCAGATGCTGGCTGCCCGTACTATTGGTATGGCGCGTCAGGGTGTAAAACCGGTAGGACTCGAAGGTGCATTTGATAGTACGTTAATGGGTGTAAGTGGTAAGCGTCTGATGCAAAAAATTGCAGGAGATGTGTGGCGTCCAATTAATGATGAGAACGAAGTGGAACCTAAGGATGGAAGCGATTTGTACACCAGTATTGATATAAACATACAAGATGTGGCGGAACACGCGTTGTTGAAAGCACTGGTTAAAAATCAGGCCTCACATGGTTGCGCGGTGCTGATGGAAGTGAAGACCGGACAAATTAAAGCCATAGCCAATCTTACACGGGCTAAAGGTGGCGATTCTACCAATTACACCGAAAACCTGAACTATGCTTTGGGTTATCCGACAGAACCAGGATCTACATTTAAGTTGGCCTCCTTGTTAACAGCGTTTGATGAGTACGATGTAAGCCTCGATGAAAAAATACAGGTAGGTAATGGTGAGTGTATGTATTACGATCGTCGTATGCGTGACGCGCATCCGCCTAAAACACCCGTAATTACAGTGCAACAGGCATTTGAAACGTCTTCTAATGTGGGTGTAAGTAAAATTGTTACCAAGTACTTTTCTAAAAATCCACGACAGTTTACAGACAAACTGATCAGTTTTCATTTGAATGGTAAACTGGGACTGGCGATTCCAGGAGAAGGATCGGGACGCATTAAACGCCCTAAGGATAAAGACTGGTACGGCACAACGCTACCCTGGTTAAGTATCGGATACGAAAGCATGGTTACGCCATTGCACACGCTCACGCTTTATAATGCCATTGCCAATAATGGGACAATGGTAAAGCCCATGTTTGTTAAGGAAATTCGGCGTAATGGCGCTTTAGTAAAGAGATTTGAACCTGAAGTAATCGCCGCTAAAATTGTAAAACCCTCTACCATCGCTAAAGCCAAACAAATGATGGAAGGAGTAGTGAAGAATGGCAGTGGTAAAGGCTTAAACATCACCGCGTTTCGCGTTGGTGGTAAAACCGGAACCGCGCAGATAGCGAAAAATGGCGATTACAAGTCGCAGGGAAATGTAACCTATCAGGCTTCTTTTGTGGGGTATTTCCCGGCAGACAACCCGCTTTATACGTGTATTGTGATAATTAATAATCCAACCAAAGGGGATTATTACGGTGGATTGGTTTCAGGACCGGTGTTTAAGGAGATTGCAGAAAAAGTGTATTCAGGAGGATTGGATTTTATACAGCCTTTAAACAATCAGAAAGATTTTCTGACACAAGCACCGGATGTCATCAAAACCAAAGGCAGCGAGTTGGGATACCTTACAGAACAATTGGCTATTCCTGCAAAAGTACCTGCATCATCTGAAAAATATATGAGCCGGATGAGCAACGATAGTTCACGGGTAATGCTAACGGAACATAAAATAGAAGAACAATTAGGCAAGCGCGTAATGCCAAATGTATTAGGCATGTCGGCTAAAGACGCTTTGTATTTACTCGAAAATTATGGACTGCATGTAAAGATACAGGGATTTGGGTCGGTGAAAAAACAAAGCAAGGAAGCCGGGCAAAAGTTTACAAAAGGAGAAAAAATAGAATTAGTGCTTAGTTCGTAAATGAAATTATTAAGCGACATATTATACAAAGTTCGCCTCGAAGAGGTGGTTGGAAGCACGCACATGGCAGTGTCTGCCGTTGCGTTTGATTCACGTAAAGTGAAAAAAGACAGCGTATTTGTAGCTACCCGTGGCACAACCGTAGATGGACATGCATTCATAGAAAAAGCCATCGAGGCGGGGGCCAATACCATTGTTTGCGAAGACATGCCGGAACAAAAGAATGAACTGGTAACGTATGTAAAAGTAAGTGATACAGCGTATGCATTAGGTTTAATGGCGTGTAACTTTTACGACAATCCTTCTTCAAAATTAAAATTGGTAGGAATAACCGGAACTAATGGAAAAACAACCACTGTTACCTTATTGTTTAATCTATTTCGTTCTTTGGGATATTCTGTGGGTTTACTGTCAACCGTTCAGAATAAAATAAACAATACGGTAATCCCTTCTACGCATACAACACCAGACGCCTTGGCGCTTAACGAGTTGTTAGCTAAGATGGTGGAATTAGGATGTGAGTACGCGTTTATGGAAGTAAGTTCTCATGCGGTGGCGCAACATCGTATCGCCGGATTGCAATTCACAGGGGCTATTTTTTCGAATATCACACACGATCATTTGGATTATCATAATACCTTTGATGAATACATAAAAGCGAAAAAAGGCTTTTTTGATGCTTTACCAACAGGTGCTTTTGCGGTTGTAAACCGCGATGACCGAAATGGAATGATCATGTTGCAGAATACAAAAGCACAACGTCACACCTACAGTTTACAAGGAGTAGCCGATTTTAAATGCCGGATCATTGAAAATCATTTAAACGGACTATTACTGAATATTGATAATCAGGAATTATGGGTGAAGCTCATCGGAACGTTTAACGCTTACAATGTTCTGGCAGTTTATGCTGCGGCCATTTTACTGAAACAGGATAAAACGAATGTACTGACAGCGTTAAGCAATCTTAATTCTGTAGAAGGACGTTTTCAATACCTTAAATCACCAAATGGGATCATCGGTATTGTGGATTACGCGCATACTCCGGATGCTTTAAAAAATGTGCTGGATACGATTAAAGATATACGTAACGGTAACGAACAGGTAATAACACTGGTAGGGTGTGGCGGTGATCGCGATGCGGCAAAGCGTCCGGTAATGGCGGCTATTGCCTGCGAATACAGTAACCGGGTTGTTCTTACGTCTGACAATCCGCGTAGTGAGGATCCGGAAGAAATTCTAAACCAGATGCAAAAAGGCATATCGCCTGCAGATATGAAAAAGACCTTACGGATCAGCGATCGCCGTGAAGCAATTAAAACGGCTTGTGCCTTAGCAGCAAAGGGTGATATTATTCTTATTGCGGGTAAAGGGCACGAAAAGTACCAGGAGATTAAAGGGATAAAACATCCGTTCGATGATTTCGAAATTTTAAAAGAAACCTTTCAGACACTGGGTATATAAATTATGTTGTATTATTTAATTACATATCTCGATCGTTTATTCAATATACCCGGAGCCGGAGCGTTTCAGTATATTTCGTTCCGTGCGGCGCTGGCACTGATTGTGTCGCTTCTCATTTCCATGGTTTACGGTAAACGCATCATCGAGTTTATACGCCGTAAGCAAATTGGTGAAACCATTCGCGAACTGGGACTGGAAGGACAAACCAAAAAAGCGGGAACGCCTACAATGGGCGGTTTAATAATAATTGCCGCTATTCTCATACCAACTTTATTGTTTTCTAAGGTGCTAAACGTTTATATCATTCTGATGGTGATTTCTACCATTTGGTTAGGTGGCCTAGGATTTCTGGACGATTATATAAAAGTGTTTAAAAAGAATAAAGAAGGTTTACAGGGAAAGTTTAAAATTATCGGTCAGGTTGGTATTGGTTTAATTGTTGGTTGTGTACTTTACTGGCATCCGGATGTGGTAATTAAAGAACGGTTAGATTCGAACGCCAAAACAAGTTGGGCAATTAATAACCCTAATCAGCAAACCGATTTGAAAATTCCTAAGTATGCGGAAAATCCGGTTAAGACACTTAAAACAACCATTCCGTTTGTAAAGAACAATGAATTAGATTACGCCAAATTTATCTCATGGGCCTGTGACGATTGCATGAAATACGGTTGGTTAATTTTTATCCCCATGGTTATTATTGTGGTAGCAGCGGTTTCAAATGGCGCCAATATTACGGATGGTATTGATGGGTTGGCAGCCGGTACAAGTGCCATAATAGGTGTTGTTCTGGGCATCTTCGCGTATGTAAGTGGTAATATGGTGTTTGCCGATTATCTTAACATTATGTACATACCGCATACGGGCGAACTGGTGGTATTTATTGCTGCTTTCATTGGAGCCTGTATCGGATTTTTATGGTACAATTCATTCCCAGCTCAGGTGTTTATGGGTGATACGGGAAGTTTGGCCATAGGCGGTATCATTGCGGTATTTGCTATCGCCATCCGTAAAGAATTACTGATTCCGATTTTATGTGGTGTATTTCTTGTGGAGAATCTATCGGTGATTATGCAGGTATATTATTTTAAATATCAGAAGAAGCGCCGTGGATTGGAGTACGCGCAAAATAACCGTTTGTTTAAAATGGCACCGCTTCATCACCATTATCAAAAATCAGGTTTTCATGAATCAAAAATAGTGATGCGCTTTTTAATCATTGGCATCATGCTGGCGGTATTAACATTTGTAACACTGAAGCTCAGGTAATGAATAAGCGTATGGTCATATTGGGAAGTGGCGAAAGCGGTGTGGGCAGTGCAATACTCGCTCAACAGAAGGGCTATGACGTCTTTGTAAGCGATAGAGGTGCTATAAAGGAAAACTACAAGTCCATGCTGGAGAAGCATGGTATTCTTTTTGAGGAGTTGCAACACTCTGAGGATAAGATTCTGAATGCGACAGAAGTTGTCAAAAGTCCAGGTATACCCGATAAGGCGGAATTGGTTGTAAAACTGAGAGAACGAGATATTCCGGTGATTAGTGAGATAGAGTTTGCGGGGCGATATACAAATGCCAAAACTATTTGTATTACCGGCTCAAATGGTAAAACAACAACAACCCTGTTAACCTATCATATTCTTAAAAATGCGGGGTATAATGTCGGATTAGCTGGTAATGTTGGTAAAAGCTTTGCTTATCAGGTGGCTACAGAACAATACGATTATTATGTACTTGAGTTGAGCAGTTTTCAGTTAGACGGCATGTTTCAATTCAGAGCAGATGTGGCTGTGTTACTGAATATAACACCCGATCATCTGGATCGTTATGATTATAAATTTGAAAACTACGTGGCTTCTAAGTTCCGTATTCTGCAGAATCAAACCAAAACTAACCACTTTGTGTATTGTGCAGATGATGAGGTTATACGTAACTATATATCATCCCGTGCTATTAATACCACGCTGATTCCATTCAGCATCAATCAACCAATTGAAGGTAATGGCGCGTTTTTAAATTCTAACCAGTTAACCCTTAATTATAAACCAGAGCAAGAACCCTTAATTATGACAATTGAACAATTAGCACTGCAAGGTAAACATAATGTTTACAACAGTATGGCCGCAGCAATGGCCGCGCGTATCGTAGATGTACGCAAAGAAGCGATCCGTGAAAGCCTTCAGGATTTTCAGGGTGTAGAGCACCGCCTGGAATTTGTGGCCTCTATCAACGGAATCGAATTTATTAATGATTCCAAAGCAACCAATGTTAATTCGGCATGGTATGCACTGGAAAGTATGCAAAAACCTGTAGTTTGGATTTGTGGTGGACAGGACAAAGGAAATGATTACAATGAACTGATTGATTTAGTGAAGGCCAAAGTAAAGGCTATTGTATGTCTTGGTAAAGACAATAAGAAAATCATTAACGCTTTTAGCGGAGTTGTTGAAACGATCGTGGAAACAGACACTGCGGCTGACGCTGTAGCAGCTTCGTACAAGCTAGGTAAAAAGGGAGATGTGGTACTCTTATCTCCGGCTTGTGCCAGTTTCGATCTGTTCCAGAATTATGAAGACCGTGGTATGCAGTTTAAAGCATCTGTAAGAGCATTATAAAATGAACCGGTCTGTTTTACATAAAGAATTAGAACCTGCCGTTATTACGGAGTTTACGCACCAGATGGAATGGGTGGCGGAACTTAAGGGGGTTGCTTATATAAATGATTCCCGTTCCATTACTATAAAGTCAACAGTAAATGCCATTAATACCTTACAGGCAAAAATTGTTTTGTTGATTGGTGGCGAAGACCGCACGGTAGATTATGGATTTTTGCTGAATGCGGAACTGGAGAAAGTAAAGGCGGTTATCTATATGGGAAAAGAAAAGGAGCGTCTTTTTAATGTTATGCGGAATCAGAACTGTCTTATTACCAGCGCGCATTCGATAAAAGAAGCGGTGGAATTAAGCAATATGGTAGCGATTAATGGAGATGTAGTACTTTTTTCACCAGCTTGCCCCAGTTACGAAGCATTTGATAATTATAAAAACCGGGGAAACCGTTTTGTAGAGCTTGTTAATCAATTATAGGATACCAGCGAATGAAACTATTTGCATATTTAAAAGGAGATAAGGTTATATGGGCTATAATGATGCTGCTTTCACTTTTGTCGGTGTTAGTAGTTTATAGTGCAGTGGTAACACTTGCTCATAAATTCAAACAGGGAAATTCCGAGTATTATTTAATAAAACACTTTGTCATTATTGTTCTGGGTTTTGGTATAGCTTATGTGTTTCATAAAATAAAATACACGGTATTTGCCAAAGTAGCGCAAATAGGATTTATTCTTTCGGTTCCGTTATTGCTTTATACATTATTGCGTGGGGTAAGTGCCGGTGAGGCTAGCCGTTGGATTGAAATTCCGGGTATAGGATTAACGTTTCAATCGTCAGATATCGCTAAAATAATGCTGTTGCTTTACGTGGCAAGGGTTTTGACGGTTAAGCAGGATGCACTTCAGGAATTTAAAGGTGTAGTAAAATTACTGCTTGTACCTATTGGATTAATATGTGCGTTGATTTTACCGGCTAACTTTTCTACTGCCGCTCTGTTATTTGTAAACTGTTTGTGTTTAATGTTCATAGGCAGGGTACGGATGAAGTTTATGCTTTACATTATAGGTGCCTGCGTAGGGTTTGCTATTTTGCTGACAGTGGTCGTACTTAATTTTCCAGATGCGATTCCGCGCGGAAGAACCTGGAAAGCCCGTATCGAAAATTTTATCAGTGGTGATACCAAAACAAATTATCAAAGCGATCAGGCAAAAATAGCGGTAGCAAATGGTGGGGTTATTGGAAAAGGACCTGGTAATAGTACACAGCGAGCGTTTCTGCCTCAGGCTTCTTCCGATTTTATTTATGCCATCATTATTGAGGAATATGGATTGTTAACTGGTGTCATTATGTTATTCCTGTATATGGTTTTGCTTTTCCGGGGGATCCGCATCCTTAGAGATACAGATAAAACATTTGGCGGATTTATCGCCATCGGTTTATCATTTAGTCTGGTATTTCAGGCGTTGATTAATATGGCGGTAGCAGTAAATTTATTTCCGGTAACGGGTCAGCCACTTCCTCTGGTAAGTATGGGTGGAACCTCTATCTGGTTTACAATGGCGGCCATGGGCATTATCCTGAGTGTAAGTAAAAGTAACGAAGATACTACAGCAGAAAAGCTGGAAACAATTTAATCGCATAGAACGTGAAACCTTTACGAATCATATTAAGCGGTGGAGGCACCGGTGGACATATTTTTCCGGCAATTGCCATTGCTAATGAAATAAAGCAACTGGTGCCCCATGCCGAATTCCTTTTTGTAGGCGCTTTAGGGCGAATGGAAATGGAGAAAGTGCCGGCAGCAGGGTATAAAATAATTGGTGTACCCATTGCAGGATTGCAACGTAAGTTTACATTGGAAAATCTGAAACTGCCGTTTCTCATTATAAAAAGTTTACTGCAAACGCGTCGTATTATAAAGGCGTTTAAACCCCATGTGGTAGTAGGTACAGGTGGCTATGCAAGCGGGCCGGTTTTGAAGGCGGCAACAGCCATGAATATACCTACACTTATTCAGGAGCAGAATGGGTACGCGGGTATTACCAATAAATTACTGGCAAAGAAAGTTAATCGTATTTGTGTCGGCTACGAAGGAATGGACGTTTTTTTCCCAAAAGAGAAAATACTATTAACTGGTAATCCGGTGCGCCAGGATATTCAGGGATTAGAAGGGAAACGGGGCGAGGCAATGCGGTTTTTTGGATTAAGGGAAGATTTAAAAACGATACTGGTTATCGGCGGTAGTCTTGGTGCGCGCACTATTAATGAGGCTATTGGAAGTGGACTGGATAAGTTTAAAGAAGCAGGTATTCAGTTGATATGGCAAACAGGGAAAGGATATACGGATAGAGCAATACTTCAGGTTCAGCAACAGAATAGCGAATTACTGAAGGCTTCCGCGTTTATACAACGAATGGATATGGCTTACGCAGCTGCCGATCTGGTTATATCCAGAGCGGGAGCCAGTTCGGTAACAGAGTTATGCAATAGCCATAAGGCTTGTATTCTGGTACCATCTCCGAATGTAGCGGAAGATCATCAAACAAAAAATGCGATGGCGCTGGTGAACAAGGCAGCTACCTTGCTGATAAAAGATACAGAAGCGTCTGAAAAACTAGTTGCGGAAGCCATCCGTCTGGTGAGAGATGAGGCGAGCTTGGCTAAGTTACGGGCAAATATCCGTTTATTGGCTTATCCTGATTCCGCCAACATAATAGCAAACGAAGTGTTAAAGCTGGCAAATTATACGGGGGTATGACAATTCTGAATTACAAATTATATTATTTTCTGGGCATTGGTGGTATCGGTATGAGTGCCTTAGCCAGATTTTTTAAACATCATGGCAAAGAAGTGTGTGGCTACGATAAGACCGCTACAGCTCTTACCGGTCAACTTCAGGAAGAAGGCATTGTCTGTTATTTTAATGAGGATGTCAGTCGTTTAAAGGAGTTATTGCAACGGTTTAAGCCCGAAGAGGTATTGGTGGTTTATACGCCAGCTATTCCTAAAGAACACACGGAGTACCTTTATTTGGTATCTGCGTCAGAGTACATTTTGCAGAAACGTTCTCAGGTACTGGGCGCTATTACAGCGGCATATAAAACCATCGCTATTGCCGGAACGCATGGTAAAACAACCACAACAACACTGGTAACGCATATTCTAAAGAGCGCGGGAATTAACTGCTACGCCTTTATGGGTGGAATTTCTAAAAATTACAATACAAACTTATTGTTAGGAAATCCAAATGATCCGGATGCGTTTGTGGTAGTTGAGGCAGATGAGTACGATCGTTCGTTTCTTACGCTTAGTCCTTACATTGCTCTAATTACCAGCGTAGATGCCGATCACCTCGATATATATGGCGATCAGAGCGCAGTAAAAGAGAGTTATTTTATGTTCTCTGAAAGAGTAAAACCCGAAGGTACACTGATTGTTAAAAAAAATGTTGATAATGAATTGGCACTCACCAATAAACGCCTGATCTACTCGCTAAATTTAAATACGGAATACTGTGCCGATTCTATAGCAATAGAAAACGAGCAGTTTACCTACAATATTAAAAGCCCGATAGAGCCGGTACATGGTGTGGTGAACGGTTTGCCGGGCATACATAATATTGAAAATGCTATTGCTGCCGTGTGCATAACGCAGCAGCTTGGTGTAAAAGGTGAGCAGATAAAAGCCGCCTTACGTTCTTTTACAGGAGTGAAACGCCGATTTGATTACCGGGTAAAAACCGATCGCTATGTGTACATAGACGATTACGCGCATCATCCCGAAGAACTAAAGGCCTGCATACAATCTGTTCGAAAGTTGTATCCGGAGAAAACACTTACAGGGATTTTTCAACCGCATCTTTTTAGCAGAACCCGTGATTTTGCGGATACGTTTGCAGAGGCTCTGGATGAATTAGATGTGTGTATTTTGTTGGAAATATATCCGGCAAGAGAAAAACCAATAGAGGGTATAACTTCCGATTGGTTATTAGGTAAAATGAAACTTGCCAATAAGCAGGTTTTAAGTAAACAAGAGGTGTTGAATTATGTGTCTGACCATACACCGGAATTGTTGTTGACAATGGGAGCAGGGGATATAGATACACTGGTTTCACCATTAGAAAAACTGATTAACGCTTAACCGTGAAAAAAATAAATTATAAACGCATTTTAATTGTACTGGCCTGGGTGTCTGCGCTTTCCGGTCTTACTGTTTCGTTGGCGTTTGTAAGCAAAGAGCAGAAGGCTGTAAGGGTTAAACAGTTAAATGTTACAGTAGAGGCAGGATCAGATAACCAGTTTATAGATGAAAGCGGTGTAAAGGGCTATTTTAAAGAACGGAACGATGAAATTCTGAATACCCCGCTTAATAAAATTGATTTATATAAACTGGAAAAGGCCTTAAACGCCCATCCGGCTATTGAAAATGCGGAGGTAAATAGTAGCATGAATGGCGAGGTATCTGTAAAAGTAACACCTCGGGTTCCAATTGTAAGAGTGGTTACGAACACAGGAGAGAGTTATTATATAGATCGTCAACATAAGTTGATGCCATTAAGTGATAATTATACAGCGCGTGTACTTATTGCTAGTGGAAATATTAATGAATCGTATGCCTCCCGCTATACGATGACAGTGGATGAAATAAAAGCGCATCAGGTATTTCGTGAAGTGTCTTTATTAGATGATGTTCTGGAGGTGACGGAGAAGATTAATGGAGATACCTTACTTGCGCAAATGATTCATCAGGTATTTGTCAATAAGGATAAGGAGTTAGAGTTGTTTCCGGCAATTGGGAATCATCGGATAGTGTTGGGTGATACTGAAAATCTGGATGAAAAACTTAATAAACTGAAGTTGTTCTATAAACAGGGGCTTAGTAAGACCAACAACTGGAGTAAGTACTCGGTGTTAAATTTAAAATATAAGAATTTAGTAGTGTGCACAAGCCTTTCGGGTAGCAAGGCAAAAAAATAAAGTGTATGGATAATAACGCAAAACATAGTTTAGCTTCTGATCTGGTAGTAGGACTGGATATTGGAACCACTAAGATTGCCGCCATAGTAGGGCGCCGTAATGAATTTGGGAAAGTGGAAATATTGGGTATTGGCCGCACCGAATCTTTAGGTGTACACCGGGGGGTAGTTGCTAATATTGAACAAACGGTAGCCTCTATTAAAACAGCGATGGCTATTGCATCCGATAAGGCAAATGTAGATATAGGGGAAGTAATTGTAGGAATTGCTGGTCAACATATTAAAAGTATGCAGCACAGAGGTATGATTACCCGTCAATCTCTGGATGATGAAGTATCTCAAAGAGATATAGATCAGTTAATTGATAATATGCACCGTTTGGTGATGAGTCCGGGAGAAGAGATTATTCATGTCATTCCGCAGGAGTATATTATAGATAACGAAAGCGGTATTAAAAATCCAATCGGGCATGCGGGTATTCGTCTGGAAGGAAATTTTCATATCATTACAGGGCAGGTAGGTTCAGTAAAAAACATATTCAAATGTGTGAGCCGATCCGGACTTGAAACAGTGGATTTGCATTTGGAACCATTAGCCAGTGCCGATGCGGTTTTGAGTGATGATGAGAAAGAGGCAGGTGTAGTATTGGTAGATATAGGTGGTGGTACAACAGATGTAGCCATTTTCTATGATAACATTATCCGCCATACGGCAGTTATTCCTTTTGGGGGAAATATTATTACTGAAGACATCAAGGAAGGTTGTGGTATCATTAAAACACAAGCGGAACAGTTGAAATTACGTTTTGGTTCTGCTCTGGCTCAGGAAAATCAGGAGAATGAGATTATTTCCATACCTGGTTTGCGTGGGCGCCCTCATAAAGAGATTTCTGTAAAATTTCTGGCGCAGATTATTCAGGCCCGTATGGAGGAAATTCTCGAATTTGTTTTGTTTGAGATTAAAAACAGTGGTTACGAGAAAAAATTATCGGCTGGTATTGTAATAACCGGAGGGGGCGCTATGTTAAAGCATTTGCCTCAGTTGGTAATGTTGAATATTGGTATGGACTGTCGTATTGGCACACCAAATGAACATTTGGCAACAAGTGACGATGAGCTTAAGAATCCGTTGTACGCTACAGGTATTGGATTGGTTATGAAGGGAATCGAGAAGTACGAACGTGATATGCGTCGTATGAGTGCCACCTCCAATAGTATTAAAGTAGAGGAAGATGTTGTTGTAAGTACTACGGAACCCGCAAAAGAAAAGAAAAAGGAAAAAGAAGTAAGTAATCATTCACAGAAAAAAATAGGTAGTTTTTTTGATACGCTTATTACACGTGCAAAGGACTGGATGAGTGATGATATTGAATAATTAAAAAAATAAAAACCGAACAACACAAAAATAAAAATCATGATGCAATTCGAATTACCTCAAGAAGAAGGCTCAATCATTAAAGTGATTGGCGTAGGTGGCGGCGGAAGTAACGCCGTTAACTACATGTTCCGTTTAGGAATCAAAGGTGTTGATTTCGTGATCTGCAATACCGATAAACAGGCACTTGAAAAGAGCCCTGTACCATATAAAATTCAATTGGGTGGAGCACTGACCAAGGGTTTGGGTGCAGGATCCATTCCCGATGTTGGTCGCGATTCAGCGTTGGAGAGTCTTGATGAAATAAAACGTTATCTGAGTGATAATACCCAAATGGTGTTTATAACAGCTGGGTTAGGAGGGGGAACCGGAACGGGAGCCGCTCCGGTAATTGCCAGTGTTGCCCGTGAATTGGGAATTCTGACCGTTGGTATCGTTACTATACCGTTTGCTTTTGAAGGCAAAAAACGCCGTGTTCAGGCCGAGGCAGGTCTGGAGGAAATGAAGAAATACGTTGACACCTTATTGGTAATAGGTAACGATAAACTTCGTGAAATTTACGGTAACCTGAAAATGAGTGAAGCGTTTGCACATGCGGATGATGTACTGAGCAGTGCAGCAAAAAGCATAGCCGAAATCATTAGTTTACACATGCACATTAATGTGGATTTTAATGATGTGAAAACTGTAATGAAGGATAGCGGAGTAGCTATTATGGGAAGTGCAATGGCCAGCGGTGAACGACGTGCTTTACGCGCTGTTGAGCAGGCATTGAATTCACCATTGCTAAACGATAACGATATTACTGGTGCCCGTCATGTATTACTCAATATTATGAGTGGTAGCGATGATATTGACATGGATGAGTTTGGTGAGATAACAGATTATATTCAGGAAGCATCGGGCGGAACAGCCGAATTAATTACAGGGTATGGCACAGATGCCAGTTTGGGAGATAGCGTAAGTGTCACTATTATTGCCACCGGATTCAATAGCCGTAACAGTGGGTATGAAGCACCAGCGTTTAAAGAACGTAAGGTGGTAAGTCTTGATGAGAAGAGGGAAGAAGTTAAGCCGGAAGTAAAACAAACAAATATTATTGACGAGATACAGAAAGCTGAACCTTTTGTATATGTTAAGAATGAAACGCAGGATGCACCTGAGGCTAAACACAATGTTGTTTTATCCGAGCAGCCTGTTTTAAAACAGGAGCCGTTAAATGAAGTAAATACACCTGTTGCTAATGATACGCCGGTTAATGTAGAATTTACAATTACCACCGTTCAATCGTTTGATGAACCAGTGAATAAAAAGGAAGAGAGTTCAGCACCTGATGTTATTTCTGTTCAGAATACCTCAACACCTGTTGTAGAAGATGCGAATGAGGCAGTATCGCGTGAAGAACAGATTCGTCTGGCTCAGGAACGTATCCGTAAACTGAAGGAAATTACCCTGAAGATGAAGAGCCCTGAAGGATTAGCGGAATTGGAAAAAACAACCGCTTTTGCACGTAAGAACATTTCGCTTGAAAGTAAAAATCCAAGCACAGAATCCAATGTATCACGCTATACACTCAGCGAATCAGATGATAAAAAAATCGAGATACGCCCAAATAACTCGTTTCTGCACGATAATGTAGATTAAAAAGCTATCTGTAATGTTACCTCAAAAGCCCTGTTTCATTAGTGGAACAGGGCTTTTTAATGTTGTACTATAATTTTATTTCGTTGAACAGTGATGCCTCTTTCTTTTAAAAAGAGAATATAACACCCGTCATATAAATATGTAAAAGGAATAGTAGTGCTGACTTCACCATATTGCATTTCTTTCCCGGATAAATCGGTTAATACATACGTTAGCCCCGAAGTAGCTCCGGTTAAAGTAACATGATCACGGCAAAATGTAGAAACAAGGCAACGCGGGGCAACTGAATAATGTTCTTTGATGCCTGATACATCAGCATACGAACTAACGCTCTGGCAAGTAGAATTGTTAACCATGTTGAAGTTACCTCCGATAAGTATATTGTTTTGGATGGCGACAATACCTTCAACGTATTTGTTAACGCCTCCAAGCATGGTATCAATGGTAGCACCATTAAAGGAAAGAATACTCCCGCAGGAATACGTTATTCCGTTTTTTACGACTTTATTAAATCCGCCGCCAATGTATAATGTCGTATTGATTTTTTCCATAGTGTGCACGAACGGAGTGTTCCCCGGCGAGTTGACGTATTGTAAATCTAATCCGGGATGTATCCACGTTTGTCCGTTCCACTTAGCCATTGTGCTTACCGTAGTCCCACCTGCCTGAGTAAATTCACCTCCGCTATATAATTCGCCGTTATATTCGCATAGGCCATACCCTATAGTGTTAAAACCGTTGCCTAGAGACGACCAGCTTGTTCCATCCCAGGCAGCAATGCCATTTACTGTTATTCCACCAGCTTTGATAAAGTTGCCAATAACGTGAAGCTTGTTTTGGTAAACAACCATGTTGTGAGGGTATAAAAAGGCAGTATTGGGCGCCATTTTTCCGCTAAGTCCCTGTCCTAATGGGACCCATTTTATGCCGTTCCATTTAGCAATACCTGATACTGTATCTGTTCCAACTCTGTTAAATTCTCCGCAAACGTAAATCTCATTATTATACGAAATGATATCGTACAGATTGGGGGGCTGAGAGGCCCCGCTATTTTTAAACGCATTACCCATCTGTTGCCAGGTGTTGTTTTGGAGGTAATAAACATATTGCTGTAAAGCTGCCGCATAGCTGGCTACGTAAAGCGTTGTATCTATAACTCTGACCCGGTGAATGCCATTGGACAACGGAACCGGATAGACAGCCTGCCAGTTAGTACTGGCGGTTAGTTTATATAGTGTGCTATTCGGAAAAGTATAAGCATAGAGCGCATTTTTGTAATATTCAAATCCAACAACAAACGCATTAGCTGGCATGCCCGAATTCATACAGTTCCATGCGGATTGTGAGAAAACTGAAGCGGAATAAATGATTGAAAGGTATAGAATTATGTATTTGAAATATGACATTGTATAAGTGATTCTTTTCATTATGAAATGTAATACAAAAGTAAAGAGATATGCTTTTGATTTATGTATTAAACTGATGTTAAAACTGTCTCTGTAAAGAACAACGTACTTGAAGTTACCAGTTATTTTTGAAATAGATCTGGTATGCGCTATCTATAAAACCCCAACCGGGTTTATCAAGATTAGTAAGAGTAGCCATAATAAAAATGACGTTAGAATTATCAATCTCATTCTTTAAGTTGATTTGAGATATATTGTTAACGGATGTATTTTTATATACTGTAGTATAATAGTAAAAAAAGGAGACTTCATTCATAGTGTTTTCAGCTAGTCCGTAACTATTTAGTAACCAATAAAAGCTATCTGAAATGATCATCAAATTTACTTTCTGTTCGTTTCTCTTTTCAAATAGAAAATTACATTCAGTAAAACGTTTTTTATATCGGAATGGTTTAAGTAAATTTAAAGAAGTAGTTAAATCTATATCGTTTTGGTGAGGGGTTCGCGTGGTTTTTTCAGAATACTCTTTCAGAATAGGGAGGTTTTTGTAACAGGATTTGTGCTCTATAAAGCGTAGTAATGTATCGTACGCCTTTACAACCGAAAATCTGGCCCAATGCACTCCATAATCAGTAAAGAGTTTTTTGTTTTTATTGTTTTTGAATAAGTAGTTAAAATCTAAATAGTTAATGTTTTTATTTGTAAATCGTTCCGTCAGTTCTTTATAAAACGACTTGTTTTTCTTTTTTGTATTATACCAATATGGAGCTTTGTCTAAAGCATAACATCCTTTGCTTGGTGCTATAACAAAAAAAAGAAATTTATTTAGTTTTTGTAGTGTGTCCTGAAGCCTTTTAAATTTAAAAGTTAAACTGTCAAAATTGTAATGAGGAATATCTAATTTTCCGAGATAGGCATCATAATGAGTGGTAGCTTGCAAACTATTGCCCTTTCCAACGACAATATCATAAGCGTGTAGTTTTTTATATAGATCATAATCAATCTGGTTATATAGTCTTATCAAAGTATTTCTGAAGCCAAAAGTATCTGTCAGATATTCCTCAGCTTGTTTTTGATATGAATTACTGAGCCATGCTGAATCGGAAAACATAGGCTTGTTTTTTGGAAAATAAGCTCCTTGTAACTTGTTGGTTTTAAAAAATTTAACGAATGTTTCTACAGCCGGTAACGATAAGGCAATAAGGCTTAAGGCAAAGACTATTTTTTTAAAAATATTCATCAGAACCGAAAGTAAATGAAAGGATTGAAACTATTACTGGCAAGTGCGCCCATACAAATGATAAAAATGAAGATGCCTATGATTGTTTTGAAAAGAGACAATGTTATCCCTGGAGGATCAAACAGGATTTTATCCTGAAGTTGCTTCATATAAGGGATGTCCCATATAAATGAGAAGAACGCGGCATATGCAAACGTGTATATAACCTTTGGTTCAAAGTAAGAGATAAAATCATTACTTATTTTAAATTCAAACATAGTGCGGATGAATTCAAAGGCCTTTATTGAATTGTCAGATCTGAACAGAACCCAACCTATCACCACAATAATGAATGTTAAGATAATGGAAATAAATTTGGGTAGATGTTTATAAAAATTTAATAGAAACAAGCGATCTAAAATGAGAAATATTCCGTGAAAAGCACCCCATAAAATAAATGTCCAATTAGCGCCATGCCAGAATCCCGAACATAGAAATACAAACCATAGATTGAAGAATAATTTGTATTTTGAATTAACCCGGTTGCCGCCAAGTGGGATATAAAGATAATTACGCATCCAATTTCCTAGGGTGATGTGCCATCGTCTCCAGAATTCGGTGATGCTAGATGAGGTATATGGGTTGGAAAAGTTTTCAGTGAGCCGGAAACCAAATAGAAGCGCTAGCCCTATCGCCATGTCTGAATAACCGGAAAAATCAAAATAGATCTGAAAGGTGTAGAATAAAGCGCCGCTCCATGCCGTTAATGTATCCAGTTCCGATCCGCTAAGTGCAAATATTTTATCGGCCTGTTCCGCCATTATGTTTGCTATGAGTACTTTTTTGGCCAGCCCAATAAAAAATCGGAAAAGCCCATTCAGTTTATTGTCAATCGTATCTGTATCGAATCTGTTAGTTAGTTGATGCTCTATTTCCTGATAGCGGATAATTGGGCCGGCAATAAGTTTAGGAAAGAAGAGGATATAGAGGAGGTAGTCCCAAAAGCGCTTCAAAGGTTTATGTTCGCCTCGGTAAATGTCAACAAGGTATGTAATACTTTCAAATGTGTAGAACGAAATTCCTATTGGTAAAATTATGTGTGGAATAACTAGCGCATCTTGGATGCCGAACCAGGCCAAAGCGGTGTTGATGTTGTCAACAAAGAAATTACAATATTTAAAATAGAATAATAAGCCAAGGTTCATGCTAAGGGAAATAACCAGAAATAACTTTTTATACTTTTCGGTTTTATCCATAAGATAAGCCATCCAATAGTCTATGGTAGTCGTTATTAAAATCGCCACTATAAATTTAGGGCCGCCCCAGGCGTAGAATAATATACTAAAGAGTAAAAGGATTGGGTTTTTGAGCGAACGGCTTGCAAGTATATAGCTTATGAAGACTACAGGAAGAAAGAAGCAAATAAATAGGATTGAACTAAATACCATACTATTAATAAGTAAAAATTCTCGCTCTTTTACAAATTATGAACGATCAAAGATATTCTTTTTTCGGAGTTTCAATGCCCTTTTAAAGTTATAATAGCAAGAGTCATTAAAGCTAACATATTGTCTTAAAACATATTTATATACTTAATAGGCAGATATGTAATAAGATATGAGTACGATACAGATGCCTTGCAATACTTTATACAAGATATTGTTTAGGAAGTCAACAGAGTCCTATGCGTATTGACCCCATATTACGCATTAGAGATTCTACTCCGTACAAAAACCCTGCAAAATCTGAGGCTTCGCAACTTTCGCTCATTCACCATAGTGTAGATTATGCCTCAAGCGGAAAAGTTACGGTTTTATAGGTCTTTTTGCTCTCACTACAAATTCCTAGTGAATAATCTGTGTTAAAACGAAATGGGTTTATTTAGTTATTTACTGACACTTCGTTTATAAGAAAGTTTACATCACAATGTTCACGATTTTTTTCGGAACAATAATAATCCGCTTCGGGCTGGCACCATTCAATAATTTCTGAACTTCCTCCCGGCTCATTACTTCTTTTTCAATCTCTTGTTGATTCAGATGGGCAGGTAGTTCAATCATTAAACGCGTTTTACCGTTAAACGAAATCGGATAATTAAAGGCATCGTCCTGTAAATAGCTATCATCGCAAACCGGGAACGAAGCAAAGGCTATACTTTCAGTATGACCGCATTGCTCCCATAATTCTTCGGCAATGTGTGGTGCATAAGGCGAAACCAGTATTAACAAGGGTTCTAGTATAGCGCGTTTGTTGCATTTCGCTTCTGTCAATTCATTTACGCAAATCATAAAATTACTTACTGATGTATTAAATGAAAAGCGTTCAATATCTTCACTTATTTTCTTAATGGTTTTATGAAGGGTTTTTAATTCCGTTTTGGTAGGTTCGGCATCACTTAATGTGAATGCATTATTCTGATAAAACAAACGCCATAATTTTTTCAGGAAGCCGCTTACTCCTGTAATCCCATTGGTATTCCAGGGCTTGCTTTGTTCCAATGGTCCCAGAAACATTTCATATAAACGTAAAGTGTCTGCTCCAAAGCGTTCACAAATGTCGTCTGGATTTACCACGTTGTACCAGCGTTTACTCATTTTTTCGACAGCTGTACTGCATATAAGTTTACCGTTTTCCAGTTCAAATTCCATACCGGCAAAATCATCACGCCATTTTTTTAACGCGTCCACATCAACGATTGTATTATCTACAATATTTACATCAATATGTATAGCAGTGGTTTCATACTGTTTTTTCAATCCTGCGGAAACAATTTTGTTACTATTATTTACGCGGTGTACCATTGTAGAAGTACCCTGTATCATCCCCTGATTAATCAGTTTCTGAGCGGGTTCATCGGTACCAATAAAACCACGGTCTTTTAAAAATTTTGTCCAGAAACGCACATAAAGTAAATGCCCTGTGGCATGCTCGCTGCCACCAATGTATAAATCTACCGATTGCCAGTAATCACTTAGTGTACGATCGGTAAAGGCATTGGTATTTTGAGCATCCATGTATCGTAAAAAATACCAGCTGCTACCGGCCCATCCGGGCATGGTCGTTAACTCATAGTCATATTGTCCTTTGTATTTCCATCCGGTAGCTCTTCCTAGTGGTGGCTCTCCGTCTTCAGTTGGTAAAAAGGTGTCAATTTCGGGTAGTACCAATGGTAACTCTGATTCCGGTAAAGCGTACGGAACTCCATCTTTGTAATACACGGGTATAGGCTCGCCCCAGTAGCGTTGCCGACCAAACACTGCATCGCGTAAGCGGTAATTAACTTTACCTTTCCCTAGTCCGCGCTTCTCAATTTCGGTGATGATCGTTTTGATGGCGGTTTTTACATCCAGTCCATTCAAAAAATCGGAATTAATCAGTTGCCCTTCTTTTTCACCCCAGGCTTCTGTCTCAAAATCGTGTTCACGGGTGGGAACAATTACTTGTGGTAAAGGCAACCCAAAATGTTTCGCGAATTTGTAGTCCCGTTCGTCATGCGCTGGTACAGCCATAACCGCGCCGGTTCCATAACCGGCCAATACATAATCTCCTACCCAAACCGGAACAGGTTTACCAGTAAACGGGTGTTCCGCATAGGTGCCGGTAAATACGCCGCTGATACGTGTTACATCTGCCTGACGTTCGCGTTCACTGCGGTTCTTAGCTTTAATGACATAACTTTCTACTTCTGCTTTTTGCTCAGGAGTTGTAATCTGAGCTACCAACTCGTGTTCTGGTGCCAGTGTAACAAATGCTACACCAAATACCGTATCGGGTCGTGTTGTAAATACCTCGATAGATGCGTTGTGATCTTGTAATTTAAAGTTTAAACTACTGCCTTCACTTCGCCCTATCCAATAGCGTTGCGATTCTTTCAGACTTTCACTCCAGTCAATATTTTCCAAGCCATCCAGTAAACGTTGGGCATACGCTGTAATCCGCATGCTCCACTGTTTCATTAATTTTCGTTCTACCGGATGGCCGCCACGTTCGCTTACACCGTCTTTCACCTCATCGTTGGCTAAAACGGTTCCTAAAGCCGGACACCAATTCACATACGCTTCACCCAGATACGCCAAGCGGTATTTCATCAGAAAATCAGATTGTTCTTTTTCCGAAAACTGCTTCCATTGCGTCGCGCTAACGATGGGTGTATCTTCATCACAAACCGCTTCAACGCTGGCATTACCTTCTGTCTCTAATAATTGTATTAAGGTGTCAACCGATTCCGCTTTATCTGTTTTTGTATTGTACCACGAATTATAGATTTGTATAAAAATCCATTGTGTCCATTTGTAATACGCAGGATCCGATGTGCGCACTTCACGATCCCAATCGAATGAAAAACCAATTTTATCGAGTTGTTCGCGATAACGTTGAATATTTTGTTCTGTAGTAACAGCGGGGTGTTGTCCGGTCTGGATGGCGTATTGTTCAGCAGGCAACCCAAAACTATCGTAACCCATAGGATGCAATACATTGAACCCTTTATGCCGTTTATACCGTGCCATAATATCCGAAGCGATGTATCCTAATGGATGCCCCACATGAAGACCTGCACCACTGGGGTAAGGGAACATATCCAAAACATAATATTTGGGTTTGGAAGAGTGATTGTCAGCCTTAAAGGTTTTATCGTTTGCCCAGCGGGCCTGCCATTTTTTTTCTATTGTGTTAAAATTATATTCCATCCTGGATGTAGTATTGCCTTAGCGTTTAGTATTAGGGTATTAAAATAAAAAGCCCTGTATATTCAGGGCTTTTTAAAAAGGAATACCTGAATTTATTTTACAGTATTAGCTTCCCGTAGTTTGGTTTGTTCTTCAATAACCAACTTGCGTTTAGCTTCAAAATCTTTTAATTTACTTTTTTCAGCTTCAATTTTTTCTTCGATTTCTTTCATGAAATCATTTTTGCCCTTAGCGCTTTTAAAGAAACCGAGGTTATTATCGTAGGTACGGATCCGCCCGTTAATTTCGTCCATTTGCTTTTTCAAAAACTCAGCTTCCTTGCGTAATAAATCATACGCGTTATCCGATGCCACAAAGCGTTCAATTTTACTTTTGAATTGCATCATCAGTTTTTCGGAACGGTTCAAATTCATTTGTTCGTATAACTCATCCAGTTTGTTGTAGAACGCATCGTTTACCCGTTTTTTGTCTTTCATTGGAACCATTCCCGCAGCGCTGAATTCGGATGCTAACTGCTTTAATGTGTCGCGGTTGCTGTTCATGTCTTCACCCGGAACAAACGTGTTTAAGCGTTCGAGTACAGCTTCTTTTGCAGCCAGATTCCCTTCGTATCCTACTTCAAGGTTTTCATAATAGGCTTTTTTGGCGTCAAAAAACGTGTTACAGGCTTTACGGAAACGTTGAAATAATTTGGGTTCTTCTTTATCTCCTCCTGAAGGATTTTTTTTCCATTCTTCCTGTAACTTGATTAATGTTAATCCTGTTTTCTGCCAGTCGGCACTGTTTTGCAGCGCTTCCGCTTTCTGTATCAGATTTTGTTTTATTTTACGATTAGCGGCAAATTTTTCATTCAGGCCTTCGAAAAATAGTTTTTTGTTGTTGAAAAATTCATCACATACCGCTCGAAATTCAGACCATAACTTTTCATTATCCTTTTCCGATACACGTCCTGTGCTTTTCCACTCAGTTTGTAAGGTTAATATAGTTTCAGTCCGATCATTCCATTGTGCAGCGGTTGCTTCTTTTTCAAAAGCAAGTAAAGCCTGGGCTTTTGCAATAATCTCTTTTTTCAATTTGGCATTCGTTTCGCGCTCTTCTTCAACGGCGTTATAATAACCTTTAATTTTGGCGTATGTTTCGTCCATTACGGACCGGTATTCCGCTTTTAAACTTTCCCATTTATCATTAGGTACCGGGCCAATATCTTCCCAGTCATTGCGGTACACTTTAACTAAACGCTCGGCTTCTTTAATGTTTTCAACCTGTTGAATAGACCTGAATTTTTCAACCATAGCTTTTTTAAGCTCATAATTTTTTTTCAGATCGTGTTCCTGAAGTTCTCTGTAGATATTCAGGTTATAGAAAAAACTTTCAATGGCTTTGCTGTATTCCGCCTGAACATCTTTATACTTGTGAGGAGAAACGGAACCTGTTTCTTTCCATTGGGTTTGTAACTCCTGAAGTTTTTTGATGGCAGCGCCAACATTTTCACTAAGTTGACTCAGATCTTTTATTTTGGCAATAATCTCTTCCCGTATAATCAGATTTTTAGCCTGCTCTGCCGCTTCTTTCTGATCGCTTTCTTTTTTCTGCTTCGCGTACTGTTCCATCAAGCGGTCAAAACGCTCGTCTTCGGCTTGCTTCGGGTATTCAAATTCCTTGGCTTTTCCACCTTCATCAATAAATGTCTGACGGGCTTTTTCAAATTCCGCAGACCATTGTTTTTGATACTCCCGTTGTAAGGCACGTACATCAGCAGCAACTTCACCTGCATCTTTTGTGAGCAGTTCTTCCAGTTTGGCAATAAGTTCAGTTTTCATTTCTAAAAAATCTTGAAAACACCAAAAATAAGGCATTCGGGGCAATCAACAAAAGTGTATTTTTATTGTTTGAAAAGAAAAAAAGGCGTAACTTGTAAAAACGTTTTAATTTAAACAGACTTTAAGAAAAGCAGGTGCCGTAAGGAACCCTGTTACGCATAATACGACTGATAATGGTAGAGGAGAAAACGCTGGATCTATTGCAATTCGAACAAATTATTCATCTTATCGTTCAGAACTGTCAAACTAAAGCCGCGCGGTTAAAGGCCCAGGAACTGCGTCCGGGCAGCGATAAGGAACTGATATTCAAACGGCTTCATGAAGCCAATGAACTGGCTTTGGTATTAAAGGCTTCTGGATATTTCCCGGATCTGGATTTTGAAGAGGCGCATCGTGAGGTAAATTTGTTAGGTCTTTCGGGCGCCATGTTATCGGGGATTGAGTTGTTAAAACTCTGCCGTATGGTGGAAGTGGCCAATACGCAAGTACGTTTCCTGAAGGGGAAGAAACAAAGCATGCCGGTATTGTCCGATCTGGCGAAAGACTTATCGGATAATACGTTTGTGGTAAATGAAATTAACCGTATCATAGATCATGAAGGGCTGGTGAAAAGTTCGGCTTCTCACGAGTTGACACGCATCCGGAAACAAATAGTTGATAAACGAAGAGAAAGTGATAAGCGATTTTATAGCTATATCAATGAAATCCGTAAACTGGGAGTACTCAGAGAGAATGAAGAAAGTTACTTTAACGGACGCCGAACCCTGGCGGTATTAGTGGAGTACAAAGCGGAAGTAAGCGGATTTGTGCATGGTAAAAGCGAAAGCGGCAAAACCATTTTTATTGAACCGGGAGTAACCATTGCTATCAATAATGAAGTAACGGAACTGGAAATGGATGAACATCGTGAGGTGAACCGTATTTTGCGCGAATTGTGTGATGGGCTTCATTCATACGCGGGGCAATTACGGCAGTTTTCAGAATTATTGGAAGAGTTAGATTTTATTAAGGGCAGGGCACAATTAGCTATTCAGTTGAATGCAGTGTTGCCGGAGATGAGCGAAGAGGGACACATGGCGCTTTACGATGCCCGCCATCCATTATTGTATTTGCAGAATAAGCAGTTGCAGAAAAAAACGGTACCGCTTAACCTCCGGTTAACACCAACTCAACGTTTGGTGGTAATCAGCGGACCCAATGCGGGTGGTAAGTCTATTTCCCTGAAAACGGTTGGGCTATTGCAATGTATGCTGCAAAGCGGATTACTGGTTCCTGTTAAAGAAACCAGTCGGTTTTGTTTTTTTGAAAAGATACTGGTAGATATAGGTGATACACAGAGTATCGAAAACGAACTCAGTACGTATAGTGCTAAACTAAAGAGTATGATTAACATATTGGATCAGGTGAATGATGGTACCTTGGTGTTGATGGATGAGTTTGGGAGTGGAACCGACCCTGAGTTAGGTGGCGCAATTGCTGAAACGGTACTGGAATCGCTGGTACACTCGAAAACATTGGGTATTATTACAACACATTTTAGTAACGTAAAAATAAGGGCCGAAGAACTCGAAGGCGCTGTTAATGCCAGTATGTTGTTTGATGTGGAAAGTCTGGATCCGTTATATGTGTTAAGTGTTGGTGAGCCGGGAAGTAGTTATACATTTGAAGTGGCGGAACGTATTGGTTTTCCTAAACACCTGATAGAACGCGCCAAACAAAGAGTAAATAAGGAAAAATTAAAATTGAGTCAGTTGTTGGGAGAGGTACAGACCCAAAAGGCGAAATTGAACGAGGCCCTTGAAAAAAATGAACATGAAGCGTTTTTAAAACGTATTGCTAAAGAAAAGTACGATACACTTTTTCAAACCTGGCAGGCAAAAATTGACAGAGAGCGCGAACGTAAGATAGAGCTGGCCAGGCTTGCCGATTTCGGTGCAAAGTACCTTCGCCTGATGGAAGACTGGAATGAAAAGAAAGACCGTAAACAGGTGATTAAACGGTTTATAGATGGCATTACAGCGGAAACAAAGAAGCAGGAAGAGTTACGTAAACAAAGGAAGTTGGATAATTATGCTGAAAAAAAGATAGAGCGTATTAAACCAAAACTAAAGGTGGGTACTAAGGTCAAAATATTGAACGGGACAGAAATAGGAGTAGTGGAAGAAATTAAAGATCAGAAAGTCTTTATTAAATTCGGCCTGATGAAAATGACGGTGGGCATGGAAAATCTGGTGTTGGCAGAATAATGTTGTGTCTTTTTAGATGACATCAATGGTGTGGATGAGTGAAATTATTTTTTAAATGCTAATTTCGGGCGCTAGATTTTAATAATGTTAGTTTTTAAACCGCGTAGATGTAAGAGAAGCTTTGCCCTTTTGGCTATTCTTATATATTTAGGAACAGGTATTTTGGCACAAAAGCGGGTAGATTCACTGCTACTCCAAACACTACTAAAAACCGGTGAGGCTACTTATCGCCGGGGGGCTTTAGATTCAGCCATCCAAATTTTTCAAAAAGGTTTAACATTATCTGACGATTCACTTAATGAAACATTCCGGTGCGAGTTTTTAATCAAACTTGGAACCATGAACCGGGAAAAAGGGATATACAATGTAGCTTCCCAGTTCCTTTATGAAGCACTTAAGATTGCGGATGCGCGCCGGTTAGAAAAGTTAAAAGGGGATTGCTATAATGGTATTGCCATCATCGCGTCCATTCAGAAAGAATCGGATAAAGCGCTGGAATATTACAAGTTAAGCCTTGCTATTAGTCAAAAGCTCAACAGCCCGTCCGGGCAGGCTTCAGCTTACAATAACATGGGGATTTTATATATGGATCATGGCCTTAATACGGCTGCTTTACGGTACTTCCTGAAAGCACTTAATATTAATTCGAAGTTAGATGATGTGTATAGCGTAGCTATTAATAATGAAAATATTGGGCTGGCATATAGCGGCATGGGAAATAATCCTCTGGCTTTAATATACTACGACCGTGCATTGCGAACCTGGTATAGTTTTTCCGACAATCTAAGTGTGGCCATTAACCTCGGGTATATTGGTAACGCGTTGATTCGTCAAAAGAAGGAGGGAATAGCGATAGATACACTTCAAAAGGCTTATTTATACGCTACAAAGGCTAATTCACAAAATACCCGTAAGGATATAGCAAGGTATCTGGCAGAGGCTTATGAACTAAAGAAGGATTATAAGCACGCACTTTATTTCACCAAGATAATCGGAGGGCTGAATGATAGCATATTGAACGATGAAAAGATTAAAGAAATAACCAAAATCCAGTTAAACTACAGTTTTAATAAGTTAAAAACTCAGGATTCTGTGCGCTATCAGATGGATGTAAAGATGAGGGAGGAACAATTAAAAACGGAAAAGAACTACAAATACATTGTAAGTGTAGTTTTGCTTGCGATTCTGGGACTGTTGGTTTTTGTTTATAAAAATTATACTCAGAAGCGTAAAGCTAATGTTTTGATTACGGAACAAAAGAATTTGTTGGAACAAAAACAACATGAGATTCTGGATTCTATAACTTATGCTAATCAGATACAGGAGGCTATTTTATCTAATCGTGAAATTTTAGACAGAGAGTTTCCTGATAATTTTATTTTATTTAAACCAAAGGATATAGTGAGTGGCGATTTTTACTGGTCAACGGAACAAAATAACCGGTTTTATCTGGCGGTATGCGATAGTACAGGGCATGGTGTACCGGGAGCTTTTATGAGTTTACTGAATATGAGTTTTTTAAGTGAAGCCATCAACGAAAAGGGGCTTTACTCCCCTGATGAAGTTTTTAGTTATGTGAGAGGCAGATTAGAAGCTACTATCGGTAAGAGTGGTTCACAGGATGGAATGGACGGAATTTTGCTTTGTTTTGACAGAAACACGAAACAGATAAGTTATGCCGCCGCGAATAACGCTCCGGTACTGATATCAGGAGGGCAGTGGCGGGAGCAGTTAAAAGATAAGATTCCGGTTGGGAAAATGGAAAAAAACGAAAATTTCCATCTCTATACTCTGAACTGGCAACCAGGAGATATGCTATATCTTTATACAGATGGGTATGCAGATCAGTTTGGTGGTGATACAGAAAGAGATCGCTTAAATGGCGGCAAAAAATTCAAGTACAAACGGCTGAATCAGCTTCTTCAGGAAATAAGCAGTCTGCCATTATATAGTCAGATGGGCGCGCTAAATAAACAGTTCGAAAACTGGAGGGGAGATCTGGAGCAAATAGATGATATCTGTATAATTGGAATACAGTTGACCTGATAGTCCACCAAGCATTTAGTATAGATAATTAAATAATAGTAACGATTTGGTGTTTAATGGCGTAAATAACCAATCCTGTCACGTTTCTTGATCCTGTTTTTTGTAGCAGGTTATTTCGGTGTCCGTTAACCGTTTTTACACTGATAAAAAGTTTTTCTGCAATTTCTTCCGCTGTAAACTGCTGACAGGTTAATTGAAGAATTTCGACTTCCCGTTTTGTTATTTCTTCCGAAGTTTTCACAGGTTTAGTCTTTTTTCCCATGTTTTGCTGAATCGCTCTTAATGTACGGGCATTAATGTAAGAGCCTTTCGTATGTACCGAATGAATGGCTTCGTATACCTCCTGTGGGTCGCTATCCTTTACCAGATAGCCGTGGGCCCCCTGTTCTATAAGCTGGGCAATAAACATTTCGTCCTGATGCGCAGAAAGAATGAGAACCTTCATTTCGGGATATTGTTCCAAAATAAGTTGAGTAACCTGAATGCCTCCAAAATCTTTTTTTCCAAGTGGTGGCAAAGAGAGATCTACCAGTAAAACATCCGGTAGAACAGCGACTGATTTTAAACGTTCTTCAACAGAGAAGCCATCCGGTGATTCAAACACAACATCAAGGCCGGGCCAGCTTTGTAGAATGGCTTTGATCCCCTCCCGGAACAACACCTGATCTTCAACAAGACCAATATGGATCTTTTTTTCCATGATTACATTTGCAAAATTAAAATCAGTACACAATAATACGGCTTTACATTTTTCTTATCAACTTTTCATTTATTAATTACTGGTTTCCTGAAGCGGAATAACAATGTCTGCAAAGAATCCGCCGCCATCCTGATTTCCGAAACGGAATTGTCCGGATAGAGATTTGATTCGTCCTTCCATACTTTTAAGTCCTATTCCCGGAGAGTCATTTAATTGTATTCCTACGCCATTATCGGTATAATGGCATTTTAATTCTGTTTCAATTTTAGTAATACCAAAAAATATTTTTGTAGCTTCCGCATGTTTAAGGCTGTTGGTAATTAATTCCAGAAAGACACGGTATAGTGCCAGATTAACAGGCCAATCCATAGTGTCAATAGCTCCTTCGTGGTGTAACTGAATTTCTATTTTGCCACTGGTTTCAATCTGATTAATAAGGGATTCAAGTGCTTTTATTAAACCAAATGTTTCGAGTTGCGGGGGCATAAGTTCATGGCTGATGCGACGCATATTGGCAATAGCATTTTCTGTTAGACCCCTGAGGTTAGCTAACTTTTCCGGTAGCGAGTAGTCTTTTGAAGGCAAATGTTCTAGTTGCACCAGATGCATTCTTAAAATAGAAAGTACGGCACCTAATTCATCGTGTAAATCCCGGGCTATACGTTTACGTTCGTCTTCCTGTACCTGAATACTGTACCGTAAAAGTTCAATCTGGTGTTTCGATTTAAGTTCTTCCTGCTCCAGTTTTTGTTTGTAAAGGTTTTGCCTGAATTGCTGGCTGAGCAGTACAACGCCAATGGCAATAATAAATACAACAGCCGTAAACGGCAGCAGTGTATTTATGAAATTGATATGATCGGACGTTTCCATAAGCCAATAAAAAAGCAGGTGTACATAATTATGGAAAAAAACGAATGCAACACCCAACTATACAAACTATATTCTTTCGGGAAGCTAACTGAAAGTATTTTAGATCCAAAATAGAACAATAAGAGGTTTGAAGTGTAATAAATAAAAATTCCTGAGTTTATCCAGTTTAGAGAACTAATTAGTTGAGGATTACGCCTTACAATGGTATTTAACAGAAAACTGTATGTGGAAATGGACAGAATAACAAGCAGAACAGATTCCACCGTCAACGCATTGGAATTAAAAGTAAGAAAGGGTTGAAAGAGCAAAGAATTTCCTATTGAGAAAAGCGAAAACAAAATGGCTGTAAATATGAGAATACGCTTGTTGATGAAGCCTTCCAGAATATGATGATAAAACCATATCAGCAAAATAAAACCTAAAGGAACATAAAAGTGAAGAAGAGGTAGATTATTTTGTTTAGAAAGGGCCATTACCAGGCTTATTGCCTGAATAATGGCCGTAGTAAAAATGAATATGCCAAATACCTTAAACAACCGGGGCAATTTTCTGTAAATCACCATAGTGTATATGCAAACGACCAGAATGGGCAGATGCGACCCGATTAAAATGTATTTTATGTACAGAGGCAACATTATTTTTTTGTGTCTGTTTTTCCTGCGTTTGCAGAAGCGGTGGTGCAGTTTCTATTAAGAGGGCTGTTAGATGAACATAAGTTTGGGCAAGGAAAGTTCAGGTCCAGAACATATTTGGCTGGTAAACCACTACCCGGAGGACCTGTAAGAATAACATCTTCTCCGGCAACGCCAGCTGAAGGATCGGCATTTACAACAGGGGTGATGTAAAGTTTAGGGGAATTATTATCTGTAAGGCCAAAATAAACCCGTACGTAATCATATTGCGATGGGGTTTCAACAGGTAGTCCAAGTACAGATAAAAGATCACATTTACTCACCAGAAAAGCCTTGGTCGAATCTATGGACATATCACAATGACTGGCATTCAGGTTTTTAAGATAGCAGGCGTAATTTTCTATATGATGCATAGCCACATCTAAGTCTGTGTAATGATCTGCATCGCAATATTGAACACCTGTAGCTTTCACAGCGGCAATACTGTCTTTAGGCATTTCTTTTTCAGGATTGGGTTTCGAGTTGGTACACGCCCATGCGCCAAATAAACCGGCAATCAGGATACTTTTTAAAATTGTCTTTTTCATAGTTATAGGGATTTATTGTTAAGCTGCAAACATAATGAACAAATCGGTTTTTACACAGGTTGCAGGCGCCATTTTTATAAAAACAGGTATTTATACCCGTTTGATTTTTAATACCCGAAAAAATTACTGGTTTTTGAAACAGATATTTCTATTCTGTCAGATTGGAAAATGCCTTCATAGCTTTGACTTCGTAATCTACTAAGAGGAAGAATGAAGCAAAATGTAAAAGATAGAAATGAGCCTTCCCCTAAGACGTATATTGTCAATGGTATTTTAGGTAATGTTGAAGTTCAGATGGCACCTTTAATGCACTTTTCGCTGCTTATTGACCCAGATAAAAGTTATGTAAGCGGAATTGTGAATATTGCCCAGGCAACGCCATTTGGAGATATTGTTGTAAAAAACTTAAACGGATGTATTGATTCAATAGATTCAACCAGCATGAAGACTATAAAACTGAATGGAGCTTTTTTAAAACGTTCTGGTGTTTCTGAATCTATAATAGAACAGTTTTCAGCGCAGATAGTAATAGATGAAACATGGAAGGGAAACGGATTATTTAATTATGGATCGGAGTGTATAAAAAATGTACCCATTCATACGTATTAGAATAGGAATAACGGCAATAAAATTTTAGACTGTCCGCACAGTAAAGCGGGGCGTAATCCTGAAAAGCCTAGAGAGTAAGGACTAAAAATTAAAACAATCAGTTATGGCAACTAACACATTAGGAACACCAAATGCAGGTACAACATTAACGTTAGGGAAAGGCGCCCAGTTCTGGGTATATCTCTCTCCTCAAAACAATACAGCTCAGGTTGTAAAGGAATGGTCGGTAACTTTTTCACAAGGGAATTGGTCAGATTCTATTACATCTAATAACCCAACTAAAACTATTCAAACTCCTGGATTGTCTGGAATATTCGAAATAAAGGTGCAACAAATGAATTATTCTATCAACCCACCAGCAATGATAGATATTCCCGCTATGCCAGGAAGTATGACACAAATTGGTTGTAATTCAAATTGTGCTTCTATGGTAGGAATTGTAGCCGATGAACACCCTTTACTAGGTGGATCTAATGCCAAATTCTGGACAACCTGGGATGCATTTTGCAGTAAAGGATAAATACTTTAGAATATATATAAGATATAACAGGGCCTGGAGAATTCTTCAGGCCCTGTTTATTTATTTTGATGTAGAAGAATTATCGGGATGCAGATATAAATCATGCTTAATAGAGGACATATTTATGTGTCAATATATATACCCGGATAAATTTAAAGCGGAAGTAATTGCGTGATTCTTAAATCACACAATTATATGGTAGGAATGCCTGTAGCACGGATGTAATTTTGTAATGTAAAAGCTTTTATGAAGTGGAGCAGTAACCACTTAAAAAAACGAACTGATTCCATTCAGTTTACGTAATGGAAGGTGGAACTGAAAAACCTTACGAGTAAGAATTAAAACATAACCAAATGACAACAACTGCAACAAAAACATCCGGATCAAGTAAAGTACTTGCCGGGGCGTATCTGGTAAATGGAACAGCCGGAAATTTAGGAATGCCGGGAGCACCTATTATGCATTTTTCGCTGGTAGTAGTGCCTTCGCAAAACAGCGTAAATGGTACAGTTCACATAACACAGGTCATTGCTCCTCCATATGGAGATATTGTTATTCGTAACGTGAAAGGGACGATTCGTTCTACCGGATATGGAAAAGTGACACAGGTCGTTTATCTGGAAGGAGAATACGTCGTATCTGTTCCTCCTCCGGCAATTGGATCATATCTTGCCCATTTTTCGGCAAGTATGGCCATTGATGATAATTGGAACGGAATGGGAAGTTTTTCTTACGGAGGGAATGATGTTGAGAATGTGCCTGTGAAAAAGAGTTAATGCACTAATAAATAATTTACATAACTAAAAACAAAAACTATGCAACCAATTCCTGTTAAAGTAAAAAATGTCAATGTCTATCCTTATATCCAATGGAATGGAGGAGGCGTTGGACCTGTTATTCCTCCTGTTCTGGAGGGAGCTTCAGGTACATATGCTGTAGGAACGCTGATTCGTTCTGTGTTTTACAACCTGGATTTATCAGGTGGTAAAAGTAATGCGCCACTCGAAGTTCATAAGCAGTACGTCGCTATTGGGCAAACCGAAGATGGACAGTCGTTTACAACACCCTGGATGTATTGCACCGAGGCTGACAAAACGCCAAAATTTGGAAGAACTATTACGATGATTCAATCGGCCGACGCGCCGGTTGCGGAGTCGGGAAGTATATCTGCGCCGCAGTACATTACATTAGGTGCGCTTACCAATATTACTGTAAGTCAACCTTTCCCTCCTCCGGCTATCGGTCAGATTATGCTTATTGAAAATGGAGTAGGAAACATTATTGCTACCAGAACCGGAACGCCGCACGAGATGGGTGTAGAGGTGATAAGTGGCAAACGTGTAAGCCCGCTTAAACCAGGGATGAAAAACGTTATGATCACCGGCACAAATAAGGATGGAAACCGGATTTCGTTCGGTAACCTTACCTGTGTAAGCGCGGGAGAGCCTGCTGTATTTCTTCAACAACTGGTTTAGTCAGAATACGAAAGAGACGCAATAGTAAGCTGTTTTTAAACAAACTGATATCCCATCAGTTCAATCAACGGGAGGCGGAACTGAAAAGCCTTATGAGTAAGAATTAACAAAATACATAACTAAAATGGCAACAAGTAATTTTAATGTTCCTTTCAATAAAGGGCAAATCATGTTCTGGTCCTGGACAACACAGGCCGCTAATCAAGTGTTTGTAACACTTGCCGATTCATCAACAACCTATATTAATGGTAATAGGCAAAGTACAAACCCTTTGCCTCCTCCAACGCCAGGAGCAGCAACAATCGGAGGTTCTAATCTTAAGCTAACCATCAATGTTCCTAGTTCCAACCAGTTGATTCCTTCTATTGCATCCGGTAATATCACCGATTCAAGTGGAAACGTGGTTGGTGAGTATTTTAATCTGGCAATAGAAGATGGTTCAGATGGTGATTTTAATGATATCTGGGTGTCTTTAGTAGCCTGGAATACAGGTGGGTAAACGATTATTTTTAAAAAAGGGGCTGTTAATCAACAACCCCTTTTTTTATTACGCTTCTACTTCCGTTACAATACTAGGGAAAATACGAACGTTTCCACTGTCTTCCTTACGGAACTGATAGGTGTATTTGTAATGGCTTTCCAGTCCGCTTTTATTTGGTAAACCGTTAATCATCATAATGTTCCGGTTTTTGGCAAACTTTAAAAGTTCACGCAGGTAATGCGCCGAAATCTGACCTACCTCGTCAATAATACAATGCACTTTAAATTCCTTGCTGCTGCGGTGACTGGATTCTTTAATAAATACGTGTAAAAGCGTAATATAAATGATCGCTTTTACCAGAATGTCTGTACCCGTACTGCCGATACTGTCAATTTTATGCGTCCAGCCGGTTTCATTCATTCCCTCTTTAATATTGAATTTTAACTCGAATAGATCCTGTAAACGGATTTCTTCCTGCTCCTGTTCTTTAATGGCACTGCGTAATTGTTCTAACAATTTAACGGCCCGTCCGCTGATTTCACGTTTGGTTCCTGTCGCATAATCGGTGTTAAACAAGCCTTCGTTGTAAATCAGACCATGTTCCTCTCGGAATTCTTCAATCCGTTTCAACAACTTGTACACTTTGTTGTCCGATTCTTCAATTTTAATTTTGATAAACTCAATCAGTTTACTTTCTTCAAATTCCGCTTTCTTGAAATCTTCCGCAATTAAACTGATGATGTGTTGGATCTTATCTTTTTGCCCGCTAAGTTCTTTTACTTTAGTGGCAATACTATCTGTAACTAATCCGATTTGTGTAGCAGTTTCGGCAATGGATAATTCAATCTTATTTTCGTTGATAAATGATCTGAGGTTTTGAGCAAAGCGCTCATACTCTCCTTGAGTAGCATCGTTCCGTATAATAAAATTAAAGTGGTTTTCTAAACGGAAACGGCCTGCAAAATCGTTTACATAACGCTGGAAGGCTCCATATTCTTCATTAAAATGCGAATCATTTTTCAGCAACTGCGTACACAAGTCCATAATGTTGTAATTGGTACGTTTTGGTTCGGCACGTTCAATAATTTCCGAATACTTGGCGTAAACAGGCGTTTCGCGGAAGTTATTACTGTAAAAATTTACCCCGTTGTTAAACTCAATTAACTCTTCATCAAACGCGCGTTTTTGTTTGTTTAACTCCATGCGTTTCAGGTTGTACTTACGTGTAGCCTCCTCCAGTTGAGCGGTTAATTCGTTATTGGTTTTAACGTATTCTTCTTTTTTCTGTATAAAATCAGGGAGTTTATCGAAAATATCACGTTTATCTTTCAGGTAATCACTCACCAATTGGGCATATTGCTCAATCTCTTTTAAAGCATCCTGAATCTCTTTCATTCGCGATTCAACCTCTTTTAGTTGTTTGCTGTCAACTCCTTTCGATTTAAAATTAGTTTCTTTTTCTTTACTGATTTCTTCCTCTTTGCTTTCAAATTCTTTTACCTGATTTTTCTTTTCAACTTCCAGTTCACTGATTTCCGTTTCCTGACGGGATTTTAAATCCTGAAGGCGATCTTCATTGTATGATTTTAACTGATCCATCTGGCGGTTAAAATCATCCAGCAAATTGTTTTTCCGTTTGTTGAGTAGGGTTAATTCTTCTTCAACAATATTTAAGCGCTGGCGGTTACCACTTAAAGACTGCTCAATTTCACTACCGGCTTTCATTTGCCAGTCTTCGAGTTCCACCATTAATTTTTTCTCACGTTTATCTGCCAGATCGAGTGAGTAGGTGAGAACTTTTACATCTTCTTTAAATTCGCCCAGTTGCTTGCCGTACTTATCCGCAGCCAGCATCTTTTCTTCGTTATTGGCTGTTTGAAACGCATTCAGTGATTCTTCCAGATCGCGGATCAGCGCTAAACGTTCGTTTTTCTCGAATTGGTACTCTTCTATGGATTTTGAGATAACATCAACATTTTCAAGATTTAGGCTAACTCCGTAAAGTGTTTTAACGGTTTCTTCTTTTAATTCGGGAGAAATATCGGTACGGAACAATAGTTTTTCATTAACTACTTTTCCGATGGTTTGATGCCAGTCTTTTACATTTTTTTCAAGGAAACCATAAAAGGCATCGTGTTGCACATTTAACTTACCTTCAATCTCCTTAATCTCATTTTTAATTTTAATGATTTCGGTATTGGTCCTGTTTATTTCATTCCCCAGCGCAGTCTTAAGTTTGGCTTCAATGGCTTCCCACTCCCGCTGCAAGGTTTGTACCATGTTTTGTTTAATGGCACGCTCACTTTTGTTTTTGTAGGAAATAGCGCGTAATTCAGCTAATTCTGTTTCGAGTGCTTTAATCTCTGTTTCGTAAAAGCGGGTATTACGGATAACTTTTTCATCGCTTTTAAGCTCATTAAATTCGATTTGTTTGGCGGTTATTTCCGCGTTGAGCTCGCCCAGCGCTTCTTCACGTTTATTTTTTAATTCAGAATCCCGTTTATTATATTCGTTTTTCTGGAGTAATTGAAGTTCATTGTAGTGGTTAAAAATTTCGCTGGTTTTGGCGTTAATGGTATTGATGTACGCCATTTTATCGTTGCGTAACTGTTCAAGCAGCGATGCGTATTTTAATTCGATACTGGCCACATTACTGGTCAGACTTTCGTACTCACGGCGGGCAATATTTAATTCTACCTGTAACTTTTCACGTTCCGCGTTTTTTTCAACAGCTTCATCAATGTTTTTGTCTTTGTAGTCGCGTAACCGGCGATTGGCATCCCGGATGGATTTATCGTAATACCCGATTTCTTCACGGATATTCCCTTGCTTATTTTCGATGTCTTCCGTTAATTTTTCGTGGTCATTGGTAAGGGTTTCCAACTCTTCTTCTTTGCGTTTAGAAGCTTCGCGAATGGCTTCGTTCTGAGTTTCGGCAAAACGTAAACTGCTACCAAGTTTATCGGCCAGCTCCATTTGCGACCCTTTCAGCAGGTGCACCTGATCGTATTTTTTATCAATCAGTTCAATCAGTTGCTGGGTTTCTTTTTTAATGAAGGTTTCAATATCCGTGTATTTTTCGTTAAACTGGCGCAACTGGCGTTCTACTTGCTCTAAACGAATGCTTGAATTTTCGGTAGTAAGCGAGTTGGCAATAAAGTCCTTAATAAAACGGGAGTCAATACTGTTTTTAGAACTTAAAAATACGTTGGTAATGGATTTTGGAATGTTCTGGTATTTTTCATTCCCTTTCAGTAAGTGGAATTTTGATAATTGTTTATCGGTTTCTGTCCCATAAATGATGTTACGGTAACGTTCAAAAGTATCAATCTGATTCGATACGTAAATGCCGCGTTTTTCAATCCCGGAGACAATTTCCTTGATTTTCATGGCCTCATCATTGGCATTGAAAAAGAAATCGGCATTGTAAGGCGCGTCCACAAAACGGAATACCAGTTTGTTATGACGATACACCATCACAAAGAAATTTTTGTCTTCTGTGGCTATTTCATAAATGAGGTACGAGTTTTCGTAACGGAAATAGTGTTCCTCAAAACTTTTTTGTGATTGGGCAATCCCTAATCCACGACTATTGGCACTGTAAAAAAACAGGATGGCACGCTGAAGGGAGGTTTTACCAAAATTATTGGTTCCTACAAAACAGGTGTTTCCGCATAGTTCAATGTCGGCATACTTTACATTGGCAATATTAATTTCAACAATGCGGTTTAATATTCTTACGTTTTCCGTATTCATGTGTTAGCGTCTCTCTCGTCAGTATTCTAATTAATTATAAATGATTCCACTGCTATTGCTGTCGGTTCCGGTGCTCTCTTCGTAAATACTGATGGCATTAATAACATCCATCAGGTAGTTGTATGAATCAAGAACCTTATAGCTTTCTGTATTTTCATCTTCCAGTTCCAGATAACTATCGCGGGCCATAAGGTCGCAGATATCGCGTACTTTGTTTAGCATGGTTTCTGAACGGTACATCGGAATTTTTTGAAGTTTTTGTTTTAGTCGCACATTGGCATTACACTCTTCCGCAATTTCACTTGGTCTGAACCGGGAACCGATAGTGATCTTATTATCCATGCTGGCAAATAAATCAATAACGTCAATATACCGTTCAAAGGTTTCCAGTTTTTTTTCAATTAAACTATTGGCTTCGTTTATGCGTGAAAAATAGAAGTAATTGTTTCCTCGTTCAATATTGTATTTAATGACATTGAAATACGCCTGTAACCGCGGAAAGTTTTCTTCATTGTTGATGATGTCATATAAGCGGCTCATGTTGTCTTTAGTCCCGTTACTGCTTATGAAATGCCCCCTCGCCATAATGGCAAAAATATCGTGTGTCTGTCTGGGGAGTCCGAAATCTTCTGCTGTCATCATATTCTTTACTTTCTGTTTTTAATTAATGTTTAGGCGGCTTTCTTAGGTTTTTTGTCCTGTTTATTGGGAAGTATGATGGTGTACCCTAAACGTTTTTTACGTTGCTGGTTATCTTCATAATCATAGTAGTTGAGCCGGTACTTAAATTCCAGATGGTTTTGGTATTCCATGGCAATCTCCACAAACAAAGATAATCGGTCTTCAAATGTTACGGTTCCCACCGCTTTCGGAAATTTATAATCCATCAGGTATTCAAATAAATTTTGTTTGTTCTGATTGAGGAAGCGATCCACCAGTTTTTCTGTATCGAGTTTTATCTGCTGGTCAATGAGTTGTTCTTTAAAATTGCCAGGTAGTTTGCCCGCTACGCCACGCATCATCAGGCGAGAGAGTTTATATTTTTCTGCTATACGTTTGCATAAAACGTGTCCCTCATCTGTAAACAGAAAGTCAACCGCTATTTTAGTGCGCGGCCCTTTCACATTATTGTAGCGTAAAGTGTTTACCGTTTTTAGCACCTCTGTAAAATTGGTGCGGTAGTGCAATGTGCCGTGATCTTTGATTTCTTTCAGACGCTGTGCTTTTACGTAAACATCTAACTGAAATTGTATTTTGTTGATGTAATCGGTAATGTTGGTCTGTATTTCAATCAGGTAATCGAGGTTTTCGATCAGTGTGGATTTGAGCGCATTTACAATACCATATAATTCCGTATCGTTGGTAAACGTAAACAATTGCCGGGTTTCATCAATGATTTGTTCTGTTTTATGAATAAAATCAATAATGGTGTCGCGCTTTTCGCGGTAATTCTCCAGTTTCTGGAGTTTAATCCGGTAATTAGCCTCGTTTTTATAAGTATCATCTACATTTTTCTGTAACTTAATAATCTCGCGGGTTAAGGCCAGACTGATTTTTTTAAGATACTTTTTAATGCTGCGCAAAAACCGGTGTTCATGTACTTCCTGATAAAAATGGATATTTCGTTTAAGTTCATTAATGGCATCGTTAATCACGCCTGGCGTAACTTCCCCGATCTCCATAAAATCCTCAAACATCGCTACTACCGCGTCGTTCAGGCTGACAATGTTCTCGTACTCGTAAAGTAATTCCAGCGATTTCATACGCTGGTATTGCTCTTCCGACAAGTCGCCTTTTGCCAACAATTCGTTCACCGTTATGTTTTCGCGGTTAGCAAATAAGAACTCAACCGTACTCCTGTTTTGGTACAGTTGAGATAAAATATCATTAACGTTTACCTGTAAAGCCATTTAATACACAAACAAAATTACCTGCAGTTACACTTTACCGTATCTGCCAGCCTTATAAAGTTACGAAGCGGGAATGGCGCATTCAATTTACGTTATTAACAAAATGCCGGGAAATTAACCGTTTCAGCCAATGCAGACTTTAGTGTCCCTGAAAATAAGGGGGTTACAGGAAAACAGAGTAAGTTTTAAACTACTAACACTTGTTATATAATTCTAACAGGTTGTTAATAAAGTACGACCACTCATATTTCTCCTTTTCTTTTTTAACATTTTCAGTGAATTGGGATTCCTTTGACTCGTTGAAGTAAAGGGCGATTTTGTTTCCTATTTGCGTGTTGCTTTTTTCAACCACGTAACCACAATAATCATTCACTACAATTTCAGGCAGGCCTCCCACATTGGTTACAATCATGGGTTTATTATAATAAAAGCTAACCATACTAACACCACTGTTAGTAGCAGAACGGTACGTTTGCGCTACAAGGTTGGTAGCACAAAAATAGTAACGTACCATATCGTTAGGAATAAACTTGTCATGAAGCAGAACAGTTTCCTCCGTTAATTCATATTGTCGCATTTTACTCAGGTAGTACTCCTTGTCATCGTAAAACTCACCAGCAATGAGTAACTTGGCTCCGGTTAATCTTACTGCAGGATGTGCCATGGCTTCGATCAGATAATCTAATCCTTTATAATGGCGAATTAAACCAAAGAACAAAATGATTTTATCATCCGGGTTTAAACCTAATTTTTTTCTAGCCTCTTCTTTTGTAACAGGTTCCCCATAGGTTTCATACATAGGGTGAGGGGTGTACACTTTATTCTTATTTGTTGTAAAACGGCCGATATCTTCCAGAACGGTTTTGCTCATGGCGATAAAGCCATGACAATTTTTAATAAAATAGCGGGTAAATGGTTTATCCCCAAAACGTTTTTCGTGGGGAATGACGTTATCTGTAAGCGCCAAAACCTTTGTGTGATTTTTTACCAGTCGGGCAATTGTACCTAATGCAGGGCCAAAGAATGGTAACCAGAAACGGAATAAAATGAAATCCGGCTTTTCTCTTTTGATAAACCGGGCTACTTTCAGCCAGTTGAACGGATTAATGGAATTAACCAAAGTGTGAATGGGAATACCATCCGGAGCTTGTCCGTTTTGTTCGTATTGCGATGATCCCGGAAAAAGAAAATTAGGGTATTGTAAACTATAGGAAATGATTTGGGCATCATGTCCTTGTTTGCGTAATTCGTTGCATAAATTTTCATTAAATTGCGCGGGGCCACCTCTTAAAGGATAAGCAGGTCCGATTATGAAAATTTTTAGTCCCAAGTTGTTTTTTATAATTGTTATACAATATTAAAAAATTATTTGATTTTCCCGGCCACGCATTCCACCATGTCGTCCTCATTAAAGTATTTATTCGCCAGATCCTGTAATTCTTTAGCAGTAACTGATTTTACAGCATTCAGGTAATTATCAAAATAGTTGTAATCCAATCCGAATTCCCATATTGCTTTAAATTTATCTGCCAGTGAAAAAGGTCCTGCAACACTTTGTAGAAATTGTCCCAGAATATAATTACGCACGGTTTCAAGTTCAAGGGTATCAATCCGCTCTGTTTTAAGCGTTTTTAATTCTTTATATATTTCTTCAAGAGTAGCCGCTGTAACATCTACTCCAACCTCAGTACTTATATAGAAATATCCACCGTTAACGAGTGAAACCAGTCCGGAACCGATGCCATACGTGTAACCTTTATCTTCACGTATATTGGCCATTAGCCGGGAACCAAAATATCCACCCAGAATAGTATTGAGTACCTGAAATTTAAAGTAATCGGCATGTGTTTTATTAAAGAGTGGTTTACCAATACGGATGGCCGATTGTATAGCATCTTCTTTCACAATGCACGTTTTGCCCTTTTGTGTGCTTAATTCCGGTTGCGTTTTGATAATGGAGTGGATGCCCTGTCCCCATGATTCTGTGCCAAAGCGTTCGTTCAAAATGGCTGAAAGATTTTCAGGCAATTTACCGGATGCAATAATGGTACAGTTACCAGAGTGATAGTGTTTGTTGTGAAATTCTTTGATTTCATCCACACTCACACGTTCAAAGTCGGCTGTTTTTACATCTATACCGTAAGGATGCGAGGTGCCAAAAATTAATTCAGCAAAGCGCCGGCGGGCTAATACGCTCACTTTTTGTGAATTGATTAAGTGTTTTTGCTTTTTGGTATTAATAAGCAGGTCAAACTCACTTTGCGGAAAAACGGGAAATTTAATTACTTCTTCCACAAACGATAAAGTTTGGTCAAGGTATTTGTTAAGACTGTAAACCGTTATGTTAGCGTAATCCTGACCAACGCCTAATTCCAGAAATGAGCCGTAAAAATCTATACCATCACTGATTTGATTAGCCGAATAGCTTTTGGTACCCATTTCGAGTAGGGCATTTGTAGTAGATGCGATCAGGGCGCGATCCTGAAAGAACATGCCTGCTTTAAAGATAAATTCGAGTTTTGTAATCTCCTGACTCCCCGCATTTATTGTATGTAAAGGAATACCATTTTGCAAATGCCGGGATTCTGCTTGTTGCACATCAATATGTGAAATGGTTTTAAATTCGGGAGCAATTGTTCTGTTTAGCATAGTTATAATTGAATGATACCGTTTGTTTTACCCATTAATGGATAAAATGTTTCGGGTACTCTAAAGTTAATACCTTTTCCGTTTAGTTGACAGATTTTTAATTGATTACAATGTATTTTATAAGGTTGTTTTTCAATGTTCCATATATAAATAACCAGACTGCTGAGTTTAGAAGGCAATGTGCAACTGGTCAATTTAAGATGTAACGTTTTTTTGTTCAGGTTGGCCCCTAACCAGTTTAGCGGTATTCTTCGGTAGTCGTATTGATTGGCATTACCGTCATTTATACTAAGTACAAGGAATGCATTAAAGGGCTTCGGTACCTTTTCAAATTTTAATTCTATTTCAGTTTCCAAGGGGTTCAGACTCCCTTTTTTTAGTTCAGATAAAGCAGAATCTTTTATGTCCAGTAAATTCGTAAATTCATCAGAAGTTTTTAAGAGTCGTTTGTCTGTTTGACAGATAAGTATTTTCCGGCTTATTGGTTCTTTTCGTTTTAGCAGAACTCTGTGCCAGACAGTATCGCGCATAATTTCTTCATAATATGGGGAATAATACGGTTTTTCAATGTCAAGTGCATATTGATAATCGTTGTACATGGGCATACATTCGTCCACGTTCATTGGATTCAAAGGTGAGCCTTCCCTGTAATTCATAAAGGCAAAGTTAAGTTCTCTTGATTTACTGCCGCCTATCGTGAGTGGAGTAGTAGTTTTTTCTGTTCATTCTGCAAGTAGTGAAATAGGTCTGGAGGCATGGTGTGGTAAAAATAGGAAGAGAAATGAGAATAATTAAAGTGTGTCACAAAGTATAACCCTGAACTTAGCAATAAGATACTACCTGCAATTAGAGAAAGTTTAGTGTGTATGTATTCCAGTGCAAATGGCAATGCCAGGGTAAAAAAGAGATAAAAAAACAGAGCAGTACGGTCTTCCGGAAAATTAACGTTCCCTATTTTATTCAAAAGTAAAAAACCTAGGATAAGACAAAGGAATACAGAGGCATACACACCTAATGGGTTAAATAAATTGTGAGGTTGTTTCCGGTTCCTGAAAAAATACAGCCATAACGCGTAAACCAGTAGAAGAGTACCCGTTATACAACACATCAGTACTAAAGGTGCTTTACTGCAAAAGACAAAGTCAACCAAAGACACAAAAGTAGTATTCCAGTAATCGGTTAAGGAACCGGCATCAAGCATCCCGGCTTCTTTATAGAACAAGGTAAATTTAGTCCAGAATCCAAGAAGTAATAGGTTCAGAATCGCTAGCCCAATGCTTGATTTGTAGAAAAGAGAGCGGTAAGTGAGTTGAAAAAGGAAGACAAGACTTAATAGTATAACACAGGCCGGAAGTAACGTCAGGTTGGCAGCCAGCGCTAATTGTAATCCTGTACAGAAGAGTAGAATGTCAGATTGCTTTTTATGCTGGAAATAGTCTATAAGATGGCTCAGGCTCCAAACCATCAGGGCAACGGATAGACCATACCCTCTGCATAATTGAAATATATCCAAAAAGCAAAAGGTAAGCAGATAGAAAGTGATGAGCGTTATTTTGCCGCCGGTTGTTTGAAGGTGTTTAAAGTGTCTGTAAACACCCCATGAAAGGAGGATAAAAGAAAGAACGTTGGGTAATCGTAATACAAAGGGATGTGAACCTAGGAGGTGATAACAGATATTGGAAAGGGCGCTGTTCAGTACATGATTATTTGTATAAACATGTGCTTTGTAAGGGAGATAGTTATCGCTTTGAATGTAATAGAAAAAGGTAGCGGTTTCATCGTGGCTAAACGGAATAAACCAGGTCCTGATCGCAATTAAAATAAAGAGTATAAGCGCTAATAGCCAATAAAAGGTATTAAACCGGATAGTCGTCCGCTTCTGCATATCAATCAAGTAAGTATTGTCCGTGCCTGTTGAATTTTTCAAGGGTGCGAATACCAGAAGAACTGATGTGCTCAAATTCTTTATCGCAAAATACGTTTACTATTTTGATATTGGGTTTTAGTTCCTGTATGTAACGGTACTGATTTTGTTCGTACTGAAAATCAGTTGAATTTCTTAATCCTCTTATAACTATAACTTCGTAGCCTAAAGAGTCAACAAAATCCGTTAGCAGGCCGGAGTACTCCATCAATTGCCTGTTCTTAATGACGTTGGGGAGCGGCCAGGTGCGGGCTTCCTTTTCAGGGTTTTTCCCAAATGCAATAATTACTTTGTCAAAAATGCGTTCGGCTTTAATTAACACATTGTAATGACCTTTATGAAATGGGTTAAAACTTCCTGCAAATACACCAATCAATGGTTTTCTTTGCTTTACGTAGGCAATCAGATGATCGAGTTTTCCGTTTTGATTTAAAGTATTCAGAACTTCTATTCTTTTCTGCTGATAAACCGGATAATCAACGAACTGAAACTCTTTAAATATGCCATGTTCGTAGTGTAGCAATTTATCAAATGAGGCATTGAGAATGGCAAGGTCAGCATCAATAAACCGTTGCGAAATTTCTGAAGTACTTTTGTGATGTTTAGTTTCTTTTATGTAACGTTCAATAGATTGCTTTACGGTTTCGCTGATGTTACTGTTACGTGATTCCTGTAAAAACAAACTGGCGGAGTCTTCCTCATTAGTAACCGAAGACGGAATATAAACAGCATCGTGATAAACAGCGGTAAGAAACAGTTCATCAGAAATGGGGCCACTTTCACCAAGATGTCTGATCACTTCCTGCAGGTGTTCAAATGTATGATAGAACCGGTGAGGTTCTTTATACCGTTCCAGTACGGCGGAACTGAAGCCTAACTGAGATAAACGGTGTGCGATGTCGGAATAAGTCATCATGACGCGTTTTTTTTCAGGTAGTAAAGTGTAGAACAATTACTTTCTTTCAAAACAGTTTGGGCAAGGCGTTTTATGTCTTCGGTGGTAACCGAATTGTATCTGACTATTTCTTCATTGATCAAATTAGCGTCTCCTAATAACTCGGAAATAGCAAGATTAGTGGTTTTGGTGAGGGCGTCAGTTTCGCTAAATGTAAGACTGCTCTCAATTTTGTTTTTACATTTTTGTAACTCGTCGGTGGGAACAACTTCCTGCTGCAACTGATCTATTTCTTTTTGTATAGCCAGTTCTGCCTGTTCCATGGTAACATCATCGTTTAATTTACCCGATATGACAAATAGTCCTTTATCAAAGTCGCCCATTACATAGGCATTAATGTCGTTAAACAGATTTTGTTCTTTTAGTAAGGATTTATAAAGACGGGAAGAATTTCCACGGGATAAAATATCGCTCAAAACATCCATTGCATGATAGTCTTTATCGTAACGCGAACACATGTGATAGACTTTATAAATACTATTTACCGGAACATCCCTTTCAACCGTGAGTTTTCTGGCATCGGTTTGGGGTGGTTCTGCCGGTATTTGACGTGGCGTTTTAGTTCCTTCGGGAATAGGTTCGAACCACTTTTCGGCCAGACGTTTTACGTCATCGGGTTCAACATTGCCGCCAACTACCATGATAGCGTTACCAGGGTGATAGTGTTTTTTAAAGAACGCTTTTACATCGGCCATGGTTGCCTGTTCTATGTGCGCCAGTTCTTTTCCTATAGTCGCCCATTTGTAAGGATGGGTGGTATAAGCCAGCGGACGAAGCAAGAGCCATACATCGCCGTAAGGCTGATTAAGGTAGCGTTGTTTAAATTCTTCAATAACCACAGAGCGTTGTACCTCAAGGCTTTTGTCTGTAAACGCAAGGCTTAACATGCGGTCACTTTCCAGCCAAAAGGCAGTTTCTAGGTTTTCAGCGGGTACAGTGCAGTAGTAGTTGGTAATATCATTAGTAGTAAAGGCATTGTTTTCACCTCCAACCATTTGCAAGGGTTCATCGTAATTGGGGATATTAATACTGCCACCAAACATTAAGTGTTCAAACAAATGCGCGAAGCCTGTACGGTTTTCATCTTCATCTCTGGCACCAACATCGTAAAGAATGTTTACATGAGCCATTGGAGTACTTTTATCCTGATGAACGATAACCGTCAGATTATTTTTCAGTTTGAATTTTTCGTAAGCGATCATTTCTTTATGTTCAATATCCTTTTTTAATCATTTAATTTAGGTAAACGCCCGTAAGTAGCCGGTAGTTTCATGTTTTCTGCTTTACTTTCCAGCGTTTCAACCGAGCTTTTAATCCCGGTTATTTCTGTATAAATGGATTTGAATTGTTTTTTTAGTGTGTTGTATTTTTCGCGATAGGTACCTGTGCTACCCATTGATTGCCCCCAACTGCCGTAAACTATCGTCTCCAGAGAGCCAATGAATCCGCTTAATGTTTCAAACTCACGGCGGGCCATACTGTTATCACCATATAATTCCTGATTTATTTTTTGTACTCTTTTTTCTAGCGTAAAGAGTTCTGTTAATTCTTCAGCATTGTTTTTGCCACTATTTTCAAATGCAGCGCGCAGATATTTGATGCGGGTTTTGAGATGGTCAAAATAGTTATTGGTGCCGAGTACCACACGTCTGAATTCAGCCAATTCTTTATTAAAGGTTTGTTCCATTTTCAGATCCTGTAAAGGAAGAGTTGAATGTGATAATGGCTTTATAGTAATAGATTGTTTATCTCCCAGCATTTCGGTTTGTCCACGGTACGATTTAATAACCTGAACATAGTAGGTGCCAGGTAACGCCATGTGTCCCAAGTCTGGAGAATAGTACGGATCTTCGGCGTCAGGTTGGTTGAAATCAACAGGGGTAGTTAATTCATGGCGTCCATCCCATACAATTTGCTGAATACCTTTGGTGTTGGCCACTTTTAAACGCGTAACAGGTTCCCCTTGCGAATCTGTAATAAGCGCATAGAGCAACGGCGCCTTGTCTTCGTCTTCTAATCGTATGCTATCCGCGGTTGGATAAAATACGTCCAGATTCTTTTTAGTTTTATCGGCTTCGTTTTCTTTACGTTTTTCTTTTTGCGTTTTGTAACTTTCTTTTAGATATAGGCGGATTTTTGCACCTTGCTCAGGGTTATTGGATGTGAAAAATGATTCGCCCTGAAACGATTTTCCTTTGTGTCCATAAGGTGTCCAAAGATTAAATAGTAATGCTTCTTTAACAGGGAAAATGTAGGCCGTTCTACTGAATAGGTCGTTATTCACATTTTGAAGTAAACTGTAATCGTCCAGAATGTATAACCCCCTTCCAAACGTAGCAATGACAAGATCATTTTCCTCTTTTTGAATAGCAATGTCTCTGATACAAACCGATTTCGGTAACCCGGAACTGAGTTCAATCCAGTTTTTACCACCATTTAGTGTAAAATAAATACCATATTCAGTACCACAAAATAAAAGGTCAGGATTAATGTGATCTTCAGCAATACAATATGCCGAGCCACGTTCCGGAAGATCGCCTGTTATAGCTACCCATGTTTTCCCTTTATCGCTACTTTTCATAATATAGGGCTTAAAATCACCATTTCTGTGATTGTTGAAAACCGCGTAGGCTGTATTTTCGTTATGCTGTGACGCTGTTAAATAATGCACTAATGGTCCAAAGGACTGGCCATTATTGGTAATAACAGGGACTCCGGGGAAAGTACTTATTTTAGTCCATGAATTTCCGCCGTTTTCGGTCACCTGAATCAAGCCATCATCGGTACCAGCGAATAACAGGTTTTCGTTTTTAGGAGATTCGCAAAAGGCCGTAATGTTGCCAAAGATACTTGTAGATGCGTTTTTAGCAATGGCATCCATGCTCCATACTTTATCCATTACTTTTAATTTGTTACGGTCAATCCCTCTGCTAAGATCCGGTGAAATAACTGTCCATGAATTTCCGCGGTCGTTACTACGGAATATTTTATTAGCCGCGAAATAAAGGCGTTTGTTATCAAAATTACTGATAGTCAGAGGGGCATCCCAGTTGAATCGGTAAGCGGCTTCTCCCTCTTTTTCCATAGGTTTGATGTCCACCAGTTCGCCTGTATTCCGGTCAAAGCGAATGAGTCCACCGTACTGCCATTCACTGTAAACAATATTAGGCTCTTTCGGATCCACACGACTTTGAAACCCATCACCCCCCACTGTTACAAACCAATCGGCATTGGTAATACCGCTTGCGCTTTTAGTACGGGAAGGGCCTCCCAGAGTATTGTTGTCCTGAGTTCCGCCATATACATTATAAAATGGTTTGGCATTATCCGTACATACTCTGTAAAACTGAGTAATTGGCAGATTCCCAAAGAATTTCCAGGTAGCGGCGCCGTCAAATGATTCATAAAGTCCTCCGTCACACCCTATCAGGATATGTTGTGTATTATCCGGGAAAACATAGATGGCGTGATTATCAACGTGTTTGTTTTTTTCACCAAGTTCTTTTACTGTTTTTCCACCGTCGTTTGATACCTGAGCAATGGTATTCATGACGTATAGACGGTTTACATCCGTTGGATCAGCAAATATCTCCTGATAGTAATTCCCATCTGTACCATAACCGCTTTGCTTTGTCCAACTGGCACCGCGATCAGTACTTTTGTAAATTCCTTTGTTGTCGCGCCCTTCGGTAATTGCATAGAGTACGTCTGTATTTACCGGAGAAACAGCAACACTGATTCTGCCAATATCGCCGGAGGGTAAACCTTTGCTTAGTTTTTGCCATGTAGCGCCTGCATCAGTGCTTTTGTATATTGCGCTTTCCGGACCACCGCTGATATAGGTCCATTCGTGGCGACGACGCTGATGAGCACAAGCATATAGAATAGACGGGTGTTTCGGATCTATATGGATTTCATTGAATCCTGTATGGTCACTTACGGTCAGAATTTGTTTCCAGGTTTTACCACCATCCGTAGTTTTATAAATACCGCGGTCGTCCCCGCTGCTCCACACCGGCCCATAAGCAGCTATATAAACAATATCGCCGTTTTGCGGATCAATAACAATTTTACCAATATGCTCCGATTTTGGTAAACCCATGTTTTTAAATGATTTTCCGCCATCTTCACTTTTATAAACACCATCGCCATACCCTACACTCCGCTGATTGTTATTTTCGCCTGAACCAACCCATACAACATTCGGATTATTTGGATCAATAGCCAAACAGCCAATAGAGTAAGCGCCTTCATTATCAAATACAGGTGTAAAGCTAACTCCTGCATTTGATGTTTTCCATACACCTCCGGCGGCGGCGGCAATGAACCACTCGTTTTTATTGGCGGGATTGACAGCAATATCAATGATCCTTCCTGATGTAACGGCGGGACCGATACTACGGAAATTTAAAACGCCGTATGTGTCTTCTTTCAGAAAGACAGGTTTATCTGTGCCTGAGGAAGCGGTCTTTGCGTCTTTTTTTTGTGCAAATGTACTAACTGACAAAACGGCCAGAACTGATATGTTGAGGAGATGTTTCATGGTTTAACAGAAATAAGCAAATCTACACATTTGAACAATAGAAACAAAGCCAATAAGGAAGAGCGGAAGGATCTATGTAGTCAGTGGCCTTGATTTAGGTTAGTCTAAATATTTTTTTTGATTAATTAAAATTGTAATTTTGGATAATGCAAATATCGGATACAGAAGAAAATTATATTAAAGCCATTTTTGCGCTTCAGATGCAGGAACAGGGGGAAGTAAGTACTAACCGGCTTTCCGGGCATCTGTTGAACAGGGCGGCTTCAGTAACGGATATGTTGAAACGCTTGTCGGAAAAGAAGCTGATACACTATGAAAAATATAAAGGTGTTTCACTTTCAGCGAAGGGCTATCGTTTAGCTGTAAATATTGTGCGTAAACATCGTTTATGGGAAGTTTTTTTAAAGGAAAAATTGCATTTTAAATGGGATGAGGTGCATGATATAGCCGAACAATTGGAACATATTCAGAGTGAAGAGTTGGTTTCACGACTGGATAAGTATTTAGGGTATCCTAAATTTGATCCGCATGGCGATCCGATACCGGATAAGGATGGTTTAATGCAGAAAAACCAGGCCATTGCATTAGCAAGGGTGGACCGGAAGGGTAATTACCGCATAGCGCGTGTTACTGACCATAGTCGGCCTTTTCTGAATTATATTACAGAATTGGGGCTTAAAATAGGGGATTTGGTAAGGGTAGAGGAGGTAAACGCTTATGATGCGTCGTGTAAATTGAAGACGGCGGACGGTCAAACTATTTTTTTGAGCCAGAAGGCAGGAACTAATATTTTAGTAGAACAACGGAGATGAGTAAATCGTTAGAGGAAGTACACGCTAGTGTTAGCACCGATGTACAGGGAGGGGGCTGGAAACGGTTTTTGGCTTTTGCCGGACCAGCCTATATGATTAGTGTAGGGTACATGGATCCCGGAAATTGGGCTACAGATATTGCCGGAGGGAGCGCGTTTGGTTATAGTTTACTATGGGTACTGTTGATGAGCAATTTAATAGCACTCCTTTTACAGTCGCATTGCGCACGTCTGGGCATAGTGAGTGGAAAAGATCTGGCGCAGGCATCGCGGGAGAGTTATCCGCCGTTTATCAATTTTTTTCTTTATGTGTTGGCTGAACTGGCCATAGCGGCTTGTGATTTGGCGGAAGTGATAGGTATGGCCATTGGTATTCACTTATTGTTTCCTTCTGTTTCTATATTGGCAGGTGTTTGTATAACGGTACTGGATAGTTTTCTTTTATTATTTCTTTTAAACAAAGGAATTAAAAAACTGGAAGCGTTTATAATTTCACTGGTAGCATTAATTGGCTTATCGTTTCTTATTCAATTGTGTATTGCCAAGCCAGATTTGGTTGAAGTAACGAAGGGGTTTGTTCCAGGATTGGCAAATAGCGACGCACTTTATATTGCTATTGGAATTATTGGTGCCACCGTGATGCCACATAATCTTTATCTGCACAGTTCGCTGGTTCAAACCCGCAAGTTTCCCAGAACGGAGTCTGGAATTAAGCGCGCATTGCGTTTTAATATTATTGATAGTGGTATTGCGCTGAATCTGGCCTTATTTGTGAATGCTGCTATTTTGATCTTATCGGCGGCAACCTTTTTTAAGCAAGGACACACAGGGGTATCGGATATACAGGATGCGCACCGTTTATTGGAGCCTATGCTGGGCAGTACACTGGCCCCTGTTTTATTTGCATTGGCTTTAATTGCCGCCGGGCAAAGTTCGACGGTTACCGGCACACTTGCCGGACAGGTAGTAATGGAGGGGTATCTTAATTTACGGCTGCAGCCCTGGATACGACGTTTGTTAACCCGTCTTATCGCTATTGTACCGGCGTTTATTACGATATGGGTAATGGGTGAAGAGAGTACCGGAAAATTACTTATTTTAAGTCAGGTGGTGTTAAGTCTTCAGTTAGGTTTTGCTGTTATTCCGTTAATCCATTTTGTGAGTGATCCACGCAAGATGGGTGATTTTGTTATTCCGGTATGGCAAAAGCTGGCTTCGTGGGTATCGGTAACAGTTATTGTGGCCTTAAATGCCATGATGGTGTATAATGAAATTTCTGAACTTATTTCAACTTCCGGATCGCCTTTATTGATGAGTTTTTTGATAATTCCACTTTGCTTGTTAAGTGTTTTGGTTATGCTCTATATTGTGATAGTGCCTTTTATAAATAAACGTTTATCCCGTTATGCGCATTCTATTCATCAGGAGCTCCAACCCATTGTTCCTGAGCATGATGCCCCGCTACGTAAAATAGGCGTTACAGTTGATTTTAGCAGCAGTGACAATAAGGCCATCAGTAAGGCCATACAAATGAAAGCGCCAGGTACGGTAGTATTACTGATTCACGTATCGGAGAGTGCCAACGCGGTAGTATATGGCGATAATGCCAGTGATATGGAGCGGGAAGAGGACTTTGTAAAACTACGGCAATATGAGGAACAGTTGAGTACGATGGGTATTAAGGTGGAAACAGCTATGGGCTTTGGGAATCCTAAGTTGGAGATCCCAAGGCTTATAAAAAATCAACAGTGCGATTTACTGGTAATGGGACGGCATGGACATAAAACCTTTAAGGATCTTTTGCTGGGGGCAACGATTGATGCCGTGCGTCATCAGATAGAAATTCCTTTAATGTTAGTCTGATACCAAATGGGAATCTTCCGTATTAGCAATGACGTAGCAACAGATGGAAGGGTTGAAGTGAACAGTCCGCTCTGTATGGAAATTAATGGAACGACAAGGGAAGACGCTTAATTTATACTATTGATAATTTGCTATTAATGCAGTAGAGGAACCGTTTACAGGAGTTCATTCAATATAGTATTTACCTCTGCTAGTTTTGCAACTTGCCAATCGGCTATTTTAAATCCGGCCCTGTCTTTAAAAACAGGCTCGGGTATGGCAACAACCCGCATAGAGGCGGCTTTAGCGGCAATGACACCATTTACACTATCTTCTATTACCAGACAATGCTGAGGTTTTGTATTTAAGTTTTGGGCACATTTCAAAAATACTTCGGGGTGAGGTTTGGCATACGTCAGGTTTTCGGCAGAAACAACAGCATCAAAATAGGAGAGTATTCTCAGTTTGTTCAGGACGGTATTCATAAATCGTATATCGGATGAGGTGGCAAGTCCGATTTTATAGCCCCCTGTTTTGAGCTGATTCAGTAATGGACTTACCCCTTCTATTTCATGTCCTTCTTTTTCGATACGCGAAATGAGGTGATCTAAGATAAATATATTGGTTTCCTGGGCCTTATGACTATCAATATTATACCTTTCAAACCAGAATTGTACCACTTCTCTGAGTCTCATGCCGGTTGTTACCCGGCAATCGTCTTCTGTAAATGGAATTCCGGCGGCGTTAAACCCAAGGATCATTGCCTGACGCCACAGGGGCTCGCTATCGATCAAAACCCCGTCCATGTCAAAAATAACGGCCTTTACAGGTGTTTTCATTGTTAATTATTTTGTTTAATAGTTGCAAATGTAATACTATTTAAAGACCCTGTAAAACCTACTTTTGTGAGGTATGAATGTACCACAGTTTCAGTCTTTTCAACTCCCGGAACTATTAACTGTTCTGGCAGCATTAGCTTTGTTGTGGGTGTGTGTGAATTATATCCTTTACTACCTTCCCATAGCTTCTCTTAAACGGACACATCTTGTTTCAACGCCCCAGTTAGATCCTGTGTCGGTTGTTATTTGTGCGCGGAACGAAGATGATAACCTTACAGAGTTTTTGCCTAAAATTTTATCTCAGGATTATCCTGAGTTTGAAGTATTGGTAGTGAATGATTGTAGTGAAGATAATACAGAGCATGTACTTGATGAATACATAAAAATATTTCCTAACCTGCGAAAAGCCAATATTATAGAAGATGGCTATTACAAGCATAGTAAAAAAATGGCATTACTGGTAGGTATTAAGGGCGCAAAGTATGATAACCTGGTGTTGACCGATGCGGATTGTTACCCGTCCTCTAACCAGTGGCTAAAGGAAATGGCCATGGGATTTGCACAGGATAAAGAAATGGTGTTAGGTTACGGGGCTTATGAAAAAGGAAAAGGACTGTTAAATAAACTGATCCGGTTTGATACGTTAACCATTGCATTACTTTATTTATCGGCTGCCGTTAAGGGCAAGGCATATATGGGGGTTGGGCGAAACCTTGCTTACAAAAGAAATCTATTTTTCAGAAACAAAGGATTTTCTACCCATTACCATATTAAAAGTGGTGATGATGATTTATTCGTCAATCAGGCCGCTACTGCCAGTAATGTAAATGTAGCCGTTCATGAGAATTGTATTACTTACTCTAAGCCTAAAACTACGTTTGGTAACTGGCGGCGACAGAAACAAAGGCACCTTACTACCGCCCCTCATTACCGGGCTGGAGCAAAAGCCAGAATAACCAATTATTTTCTGGCACAATATGTTTTTTGGATGGCATTACTGGCATTGGTGCTTACTCCCGAAACCCTGCTCTTAATACCGGTGATTATATTTGTGAAGGCTCTTTTTCAGATTTTGGTCATGCGTAAAGCGGCCATCCGGCTAAATGAACCTGATTTGTGGGGGGGGAGTCTGGTCTATGAGTTGTTTCTTTTATTTGTTTATCCTATCTTTCATATTGGTAAGGCATTACATAAACCCAATAAGTGGGCGAACTAGAAGGTAAATATAACGATGAGCACTTAACCACCAAGGCAGTTTACGATTATAAACTGGTGCAGGCCGCTCTTGAAGGCGATCAGAAGGCGTATGCCGAATTGATGCAACGGTATAAGGAAGGAGTTTATTTTACCATGCATAAAATGGTAAATAACAAGGATGATGCAGAAGATTTAACGATAGAGGCTTTCGGACGAGCGTTTAAACGCTTAGAGCAATACTCTCCCGCCTACGCGTTTAGCACCTGGTTGTTTCGTATAGCAACCAATAATGCTATTGATTTTATACGTAAACGCAAACAGATGCAGTCGGTAAGTCTGGATACAAAGCAGGATAGCGGCGGAGGAGATCAGATGGATGGCGCCCAAATGATTAAATCGGCAGGCCCCGATCCGGAAGAGCATTTACTTAAAAAGCAGAAGATAGAAACATTGAGGGAGGTAGTAAATACTCTTAAACCTAAGTACAAAGAATTGGTAGAGTTGTTTTATTATCAGGAGATGAGTTATGAGGAGATAGCCCAACAATTAAATTTGCCTATTGGAACTATTAAAGCTCAGTTATTCAGGGCAAGAGAGGTGCTTTATCAGATCATGAAAACCAAACACATTTAACGTGGAAAGCCAGATTATTTCAGATTATTTTCCGGGACTTACAGCATTGCAATTGCAGCAGTTTAATCAATTGCAGGAGTTATACGCTTTTTGGAATGCGCAGATCAATGTGATTTCAAGAAAGGATATAGAATCACTCTACGAAAAGCATGTATTGCATTCATTGGGAATTGCCAGAGTGATACAGTTTAAACCGGGAACTCAGCTACTGGATGTTGGTTGTGGTGGTGGTTTTCCGGGTATCCCAATGGCTATTATGTTCCCTGAATGTCATTTTCATTTGGTTGATAGTATTGGCAAAAAGATAAAAGTAGTGCAGGAAGTAAGTTCGGCCATTGGTCTGAAAAACCTTACCGCGCAACACGAGCGTGCGGAAAAGGTTAAGGGAAAATTTCATTTTATTATTAGCCGGGCAGTAACCGAATTTCCGGAATTTATTAAATGGGTGCGTGATAAAAAGCATGCCGATCAGTTTAATGATTTGCCTAACGGAATACTTTACCTTAAAGGAGGTGATTTGAGGGAGGAGTTCGGGAAGTACTTTGATAAAGCGGTATTTTACGATTTAAAGAATTATTATAAGGAGCCTTTTTTTGAAACGAAAAAAGTAGTTTATTACCCTTTGTAAAAAAGATGGATGTTTCATTACTATTGCAGAACGTAGCCCGTTACATTAGCCTTGAACAATGGGAGGCGGAGTATTTTACATCGCTGTTATCGGAACATTATGTAAAACGCCGGCATTTGGTTTTGCAGGCAGGGCAGATAAGCAGTGATAGTATTTTTGTAAGCGATGGTGTTTTAAGGAGTTATACTACCGATGAAGAAGGTGTTGAACATATCATAAATTTTGCGCCAAAGGATTGGTGGATAGCGGATCTGTACAGCTATTTTTCAGGTCAGCCGGCCATACAAACCATTGAAGCGGTAGAAGATTCGTGTTTACTGCTTCTTCCAAGAGCTAAACAGGAACTGCTGTATCAGAAAGTGCCTAAGTTTGAACGTTTTTTTCGATTATTGGTAGAGCGCTCATTGGTAAGTAATCAACAGAGGATTATAGATAGTCTCAGCTTACCGGCAAAGGAGCAATATTTAAAATTCTGTAAACGTTACCCCACACTTATTAATACCCTGCCACGAAAGCATATCGCCTCTTATATAGGCGTTACCCCTGAGTTTTTCAGTAAGATGACGGCTGGTTTATTGAAGGAGTGAGAAGTTGAGGCTTAACTTTATTTTAATACACTGCATTTATTCCTAACAATTAAATAGCATTCTGCTATTCGTACACTTTAATGGTGGTTTTATTTTTGATGCGTTAAACCACAAATAGCTGTTTTCTTTCACTGTGATTTTCTGTTTAGCATTTGCTATGGTGGTTTTATACAAAACGTATGTAGGCCCCATACACTACACAACCAGGGACACTAAAGGCTTTTCTGAACGACACAAGGAATAAGCCGGTTCTTATTTATCCCGTTTCGTGATCTTGCCGGGAGTTAGTTAGGTATAAATTGTCGGGAGACAATTAATGAACAAAGAACACAACCAAAATTAACGTGCAGGTGGAATACCCGCACGTTTTTTCATTTTATGTTAATCCTCACTTTAAACTGAGGAAAAGTGAAATGCAGATTTTTGTGCAAAGCGTTAGTAATGAAAAGAACCCAATACAGAACTATTGTTTTATCTGACTTACACCTTGGTATAAAGGCAAGTAAGGCAAAACAGGTTATTCATTTTTTGAAACATACCAGATGCGAAACGCTTTTATTAAATGGAGATATTATAGATGGTTGGCAGTTGCGTAAAAATGGTAAATGGAAAAAGCAGCACAGTAACTTTTTCAAGTATATTATCAATCTGATAAGCAAGAGTAAGTGCAACGAGATTATTTATCTTAGAGGAAATCATGATGATTTTCTGGATGAAGTAATGCCTTTCTCGCTGGGTAATTTCAAAATCAGGAAACATCATGTCCATTATGGAGTGCATAAAAAGTATTTTGTTACCCATGGCGATATTTTCGATCCTGTTACCAGCCGGATGCGATGGGTAGCTAAACTAGGAGATACAGGTTATACATTTTTATTGTGGCTTAACCGGCATTATAATGCCTTTCGTGAACGCCGTGGATTGCCTTATTATTCGCTTTCGCAATACGTTAAAGGAAAAGTGAAATCGGCTGTATCGTTTATAGCCGATTATGAATCGGAACTGGTAAAGGCTGCAAGGAAACGAAAATGTCACGGTGTTATCTGCGGGCATATACATCAGCCTGCGGTTAAAACCATAGATGATATTGAGTATCTGAACTCTGGAGACTGGGTGGAGACCTTATCGGCATTAGTAGAAGACTATGAGGGAAACTGGAAAATTATTTATTACTCAGAATGGCTCAAAGAACATGAAGCGTCAAAGGTATTGCAACAGGAAGAGCATACCGGGAAAAATATAGGAGCGGTTAAAGAAGTACTTTCTCCGGGTATCGGTTTAAATTAAATTATGAATACACACCAAAAAAAATACGTTCTTGTAGTGCAAGGTGAAGGACGTGGACACATGACACAGGCGATAAGCCTTTATGAATTGTTACTTTCACAGGGACACACCGTTTCCGCTGTTATATTAGGATCGGGAGGGAAGCGGGATATACCACAATTCTTTTTTGATAAGGTAAAAGTACCCATTCATCAGTTAATCAGTCCTAATTTCAGTTGCGATAAAAACAACAAATCCATCCGGATTACGCGCACCTTAATTGATAATGCCATGAAGTTGAAAACATTCAGGAGAAGTTTACAACAGATGGATGCTATTTTAAAAGAGCATGAGCCGGATGTGATCATTAATTTTTTTGATTTATTGCTGGGGTTATATTACCGGTTTTATAAGCCAAAGTTTAAGATGGTATGTATTGCGCATCAGTACATTTATTTTCATCCTGATTTTGAATTTCCAAAAGGTCATTTTCTGGATCGTTTGGCTATCAAATTGTTCACACGTTTAACAGCTTTTGGTTCTTCCAAAAACCTGGCTTTATCTTTCTACAAAATTTATACTCATCATAACGAAGTGGTTGTAGTTCCTCCGCTGCTGAGAAATGAGGTGTTTAATCTGGAAGTTAAAACAGAAGATTATTTTTTGGTTTATCTGGTTAACAATGGGTATTTTGAAGAGATTCTAAACTGGCATCGTTTAAATCCGGGGCGGGAAATTCACTGTTTTACAGATAACCCTGAAGGGCTTAGTGGTAAGTACACTTTTAATAAGGAGAAGTTATTTATTCACCGTATTGATGATAAATTATTTCTGGAAAAAATGAGCAAAGCGCGGGGATTGGCCAGTACGGCTGGTTTTGAAAGTGTTTGCGAAGCCATGTATCTGGGAAAGCCAGTATTAATGGTGCCGATTCAGGGGCACTTTGAGCAGTTTTGTAACTCACGCGATGCGCATAAGGCTGGTGCCGGTATTTATGATAAAACGTTTAATCTGAGTCGTTTTGAATTGTACTGCCGGACTAACGATGGCAACAATCAGTGGTTTAAGAATTGGGTAGCAGCGGCTCAAACTAAAATTATTAATGAACTGACGACAGTATAAGACGTTCATTTATTCTACAGGCTGATTTAAGCAACTTAAAAATCTTTATACGTATTCCATAAACTGGAACGAATGCCAAAATATAAATATGGATTTTGAAGTTGATAACGCTGCGTGTAATTTTCGCTACGTTGTATATAGCCTAGTTCCAGTTTAAAGTTTAACTGAGGAATAAGGAAGTAGCTTAATCGTATATCGCTTTGTAAAATAGTCTGTTTTAAACCTTGTGTGGTTTTATGCCCGAAATCATAAGGACGGGTGGTGTAACTCAGAAAGATATTCTGTCCGAGATTTTGGTTAGCAGAGGAATCTCTTCCCAAAATGGTATACATCCCTTGTATAGTAATTTGCCAGCGGTTCAGTTGAAAATTCACATTGCCAATGTATTCTTTAAAGTTGGCTCCAAAGGGATGAGCCAGCGCTTGTCCATAATGCGCGTAATTTTGTGCTACTGCGCCATGAGAGTATGTGTAAGGTCTTACTTCATTGTATTCAGCCTGAAGCGTCAGGTGCGGAATATGAAACGCGTTAAAATACTTAAAGCCCAGTTGCCAGGCTTGTTTATTGGCCCACCATCCGTTTCTTGCTCTTATTTCTTTCAGGAAGAATTCATCTAACCCTAATTGTCCGTACAGTTTTAAGGTACGGAATAGTTTAGCGTTAACATTAAGTCCTATAAAGGCATTGTCGGGCGATCCTACAGCGTATTCCTGTGGCCTGAAAAAAATGATTGGGTTAAGATAGTTGACATCAAATCCTCTTACCCTGTTACTATCGGTTCCTTGCCAGATGATGTTTTCAAATAAACCTATTTGCAGCTGCGGTATAATGTTCCAGCTCAGGTAATGGAAGGTGCCGAATTTATTCTGGAAATTACGTTTTATTCCGTTGGCATTAGACAGGTCGTACATTAAGGTATACCAGGCATGGTACTGGATGTTCCAGATATTAGCATTGATTCTGAAATAGGGATAATTGGCTGCATAATCGCTCAGCAACACACTCCGGTAGCCATCTCCTATAAAATGTTTGTCTTTACCTAATTGAAAATTGAAAAAGCGGTTTTGTTGTGGCGAATAGGAAATATAGCCGCTATAATCGAGTAACGCGTAAGTGTTTTTTCCAGCCGGGTAAGCTTGTTCATAGTTGGGAATCAATTTGTTTTGTACTACCTGAGTATCAAGGAAAAAGGGTAGTTGTGTGCGGCTTCCATAAATGGTGCCTGAGAAGGTAAAGTCATTATTTACGTTTAGCCTGACTTGCGCACCGCCACCGGTTTGTATAATGGCACGGTTCGTTAACAGATCGTAGCCAGTTTGCGCGTCCAGAATGGGGTGAAGCTGAATATTGTACTGGTTTCGTTTATCGGGCGCTTCGTTAAATGTTTTGCTCAGAAAAAAATTATGTACGGGATAGTGCGCGTAGTTGCAGAACGAATCACTATAATTTAAGAGGGTTTTTGACCAGTAAGGTTTAAAGGCAGAGTGAAACAAAAGAGAGCTTTTTTTTATATCCCATTCATCAATAAGGTTGATGAGATCCCGGTTTATTGGAAGGTTTCTTGCCAGTGGTTCGTATTGAGCTCTGGAAAAGAAGGTAATAACCCACAATACTAAAAAAAGACTATTCCTGATCGGACTCACGTTTTTTTCTGCGTTTTAAACTTAGAACAACCAATACAAAGGACAGGCCGCAGGCAATAACGGCAAATAAGGAAATATTAGGATTATTAAACAGATAGCTTAGTATAGAAGCACCAAGTGTAAAGAGGGTGAAAACATAAATGATAATTACAGTTTTTGCATGCCCGTAACCGCATTCCAGTAACCGGTGATGAATATGATTTTTATCCGCAGTAAAAGGTGATTGTCCCTTGGAAGCCCTGATAATGAAAATCCGAAGGGTGTCAATTAATGGATAGATTAAAGCGGCAATGGCGTAAACGGGCTTACTAATCGTAATCCAGAAACTATCAAGACGTTCCACAGGATACTCTATCAATTTAATAGCCAGTACGCAAATAAACATGCCAATGATAAGTGAACCTGAATCGCCCATAAAGATTCGGGCAGGTGCAAAATTAAACACAAGAAATCCGAGTAAAGCACCTGCTAATGAAAAGGCGAGAGAGGCCAGCGCGTAATCTTTGGCAAAAATAAACCATACGCCAAATGCACAGGCGGCAATAAAACCAACACCGGCGGCTAATCCGTCAACGCCATCAATCAGATTAAAAGCGTTAACAACAACGATGTAAGTAAACAGTGATAGAAATACGCTTCCCCAATATGGGATTTCTTCTACGCCAAAGATGCCGTGTAAACCAGTTATTCGTATGTCGCCCATTAAAACAAGAATCAGCGCTACAATAATATGAGCAAATAATTTTTTTACGGCTGCAGTTCCAATAATATCATCTTTTACTCCTACAAAGAACAATACCAGGCTGGTGGCAACCAATAATTTGAACTCTTTTATTGACTGAAAAATAAGATCGTATTGGTGCAAGTCATCAACACTAAACCACAGTGAGTAGGAGAATAAAGTAGCTGCATAGATAATAATACCACCTATAGTAGGAATACTACGTTTGTGAATCTTACGTTCTTCGCTGGGCGAATCAATAAGTCTTTTAAGTACGGCAACTTTAATAAGGGCCGGGGTAGAGTAGAGCACAACGGCAAAGGCAACTACAAAAACAAGAATAAGTACTATCATTAAAAATCGTAATAGGTGTTAAACAAACTTGTTCTGATACTAAAATAAAGATAATTTGTGTAGCTGTTAAACCCGTTAACAAGTGAGAAGGTTTTGGAACGGGACAACACACCAACAGACACGTTAAGGTTATAAGCCGGGTTAATAAGGTATCCCACCGAAGCAGCCCTGTAAGTTGTGCTTGATGGTAGGGTTGTTGAATTACCGTTAAAGAATTGTTGTTGGTAGCGGGCATTTACAATAAGGCGTTTGTACTTGTAATCGCTTATTACTAAAACTTCGTTACCACTTCCGGGTGTAAAACCCAGATACTGCCCGTAATGGGTGTAGTCTTGCATGGAGGTTGCCACAGGGCTTTGATAAGCACTTCCGGACACACTGTTATATTCTGCCTGAAGAAACAGGTTTTTAATGGTGAGGGCATCAAAATACTTTATACCGCCCTGAAAGCCCCAGCCATTCCCGTTACCCAGATGATTACTAAGGTCGTCGGCCATAATCTGACCATAGAGTACAACCTTTTGGACAGGAATAAGTTTAAGGGTTGATCCGATTAACATGTTATTTGTACGGTTTAACCCCAGATTAATTAAATTGGTAAATAATACCGGATTAAAATACTCCGCACTGAATTGTACGCGGTTTCTTTCATCTGGTGTACGCCAGATAAGTCCCTGAAAAAACCCTATGTTCAGATATTTTACAGGATTGATGCTAAGGTACTGAAACGCGGCAGCCTTTTTCTGGAACAGCCGTTCGGTATTAACGGGAACCCTGGTGCTGGCGGAAACGAGATTCATTAAGCTCGCATATATATGGCTGTATTGCAAACGTCCTTTCCACCACTGTTGGGTAAAACGGATATAAGGGTAATTGAATGCGTTGTCACTCAATAGTAGACTTCTGTAGCCATCTCCTATTTTTTGTTTGCCGTGTCCGGCCTGAATATTAAGGTGTTTGCAAGCTTGCCACGAAATAATACCGGTTGCATTCGCGTAGTCGTAACCGGTTTTTTTAAATACTTTCCAGCGACCCTGCCCCGGAATAACGCTGGTGGCATTTGCAAACTCTGAAATGTAACGCGGAAAAAAGCCCTGCGATTCAGAAAAAGTACTTTCAATATACAGATCTTTTCCAATAGTTCCGCTGATTATGAATCCTCTGGTGTTTACTGAAAGCCTTGCAGCAGATAATGTATCGTTGCCAAAATCTTTCCCTGTTTCCAGATTTAGTATAGGATCTACACGCAGACAAAACCAAGGATCTCTGGATTTAATTTCTATGAGATGCTGGAAAAAGACTTTGTCTAAAGCGTAATCGCGGGTGATGTATTTAAAGATGCGGTGGGTGTCTGCTACATGTTGGTAATTTGTATTCCAGAAGGGAATATAAGGCTGTATGCCAGTATGCAAAACTGAATCAGCTCTAGCCAGTTGCTTTTGTGTAAGTAGTGAGAAACTATAGTCTGCAGGCTGACCATAAAACTGAGCCCTGAAATGGGATATACTCAGAAAAAGTAGCGTGATTAAAACGGTGTAACGTAAATATGCAGGCGGTTTTACCAAACTTTTACGTTTTCCTTTTGTTTAAAATCAGCATACACTTGTTCAATCCCTTCTTTTAGTTCAATGTTATGTTTCCATCCGAGACTATGCAGTAAGGATACATCCATTAATTTACGGGGAGTGCCATCGGGTTTACTTAAATCGTGTTTTATTTCGCCGGTATAACCTACTACAGATTGAATGAGGAGAGCAAGGTCTTTAATACTGATGTCTGTCCCCGTTCCAATATTAACGTGTTGTTCGTTACTGTAGTTCTGCATCAAAAATACACAGGCATCGGCCATGTCATTCGCGTGTAAAAATTCACGCAATGGTGTACCGGTTCCCCACATTTCCACAAAGGGAGCGTTTTGTTCTTTGGCCTCGTGAAATTTACGGATCAGAGCAGGCATAACATGCGAATTGTTCAGATTGTAATTATCATTAGGCCCATATAAATTAGTAGGCATCACACTGATAAAATCGCAACCATATTGCCTGCGGTAACTTTCGCACATTTTGATGCCGCTTATTTTGGCAATGGCGTAAGGCTCGTTGGTTTCTTCGAGGTACCCGCTTAACAGGTAACTTTCTTTTAGTGGCTGAGGGGCCAGTTTGGGATAAATACACGATGATCCCAAAAACATCAGTTTTTTAACTTTATGAAGGTAAGCCGCATGAATCACATTGTTCTGAATCATGAGGTTATCGTATAAGAACTCAGCCCTTAATGTATTGTTGGCCTGAATACCACCTACTTTAGCGGCAGCCAGAAACACATAGTCAGGTTTTTCTGTTTCAAAAAACGTAGTTACTGCTTGTTGGTTTCGTAAATCCAATTCGGCAGAGGATTTTAAAACAAAATTATGAAATCCTTTTTCCTGTAGGTTTCTTAAAATAGCTGAACCAACCATGCCGCGGTGTCCTGCTATATATATCTTGTCTGTTTGTTTCATGGAGAGAGAGGGTACAACTTTAAACGGGTTATTCCTTGTAGTTTAATACTTTGTGTCCGCCATCCAAAAGGTATTTGTCGCGTTTGAATAATTCAAGATCGGCCGCTACCATTTCTTTACAGAGTTGTTCCACATCGCGTTTAGGGCTCCATCCCAGTTTGGCTTTTGCTTTACTGGCATCTCCCACCAGAAGTTCAACTTCGGCAGGTCTGAAATATTTTGGATCAATTTCGATAAGCGTTTTACCGCTTGTTGTATCTATTCCTTTTTCATTAATGCCTTCGCCTTTCCATTGTATAATAATACCAACTTCGGCAAATGCCATTTCAATGAAGCGGCGAACGGTAATTTTGATTCCGGTAGCCAGAACGTAGTCATCCGCTTCATTTTGCTGAAGCATGAGCCACATACCTTCCACATAGTCTTGCGCATGCCCCCAGTCGCGTTCAGCATCAAGGTTCCCCATAAATAGTTTTTCCTGCATCCCTAAGCTGATTTTAGCAACCGCACGTGTTATTTTACGGGTTACAAAAGTTTCGCCACGTAAAGGGCTTTCGTGATTAAATAAAATGCCGTTACAGGCATACATACCGTAACTTTCGCGGTAGTTTTTAGTGATCCAGAAACCATATAATTTAGCTACACCGTATGGACTACGCGGGTAAAAAGGAGTCGTTTCTTTTTGTGGAATTTCCTGAACCAACCCATATAGTTCAGAGGTAGAAGCCTGATAGAAGCGCGTTTTCTTTTCCAATCCCAGTATGCGGATGGCTTCCAGAAGGCGAAGTGTTCCTAAGGCATCTGAATTTGCCGTGTATTCCGGTGTTTCAAAACTCACTTTTACGTGCGATTGGGCTGCCAGATTATAAATCTCATCTGGTTGCACTTCCTGAATGATACGAATAAGATTGGTGCTATCTGTTAAATCGCCATAGTGCAACTTAAAATTTACATTATTTTCGTGGCGGTCCTGGTAAAGGTGATCGATACGGTCTGTATTAAACAGGGAACTCCTGCGTTTAACTCCGTGTACTATGTAACCTTTGGATAATAGTAATTCGGCCAGATAGGCCCCATCCTGACCTGTGACGCCGGTAATTAAAGCAACTTTTGACATAATTTGGAATAAATAACAATATTAAGAAAATTTAATGGAATTGGGGGATAAATAAGGTTTCCGAATACAGCTAAAAAACAGTATATTTGTGATTTACACCTGTAAATATGAAATCGCCATTTGCCAAAAAAAACTATATCTTGTTTTTAGCTGGAATAGCCCTTATTGCTTTAGGGTACATTTTAATGATGGGTGGAGGCAGTGAGGATCCGGAGGTGTTTAATCCGGCGATTTTTGATTTCAGACGTATTACCTTAGCACCAATTGTGTGCCTTGCCGGATTTGTTACGATTATAGTTTCTATTATGTGGCGACCTGCCGTAATCAGTAACGATAAGAATTAAATTTCTGAATGCTATAGTTTTCAGGAGGTAACGATATCCTGAATTCTTTCTCCTGAAACGGGAATTTCTTCTCCGTTTTGTAATGTTAACGTGTAGTTTTGACGTGAGAAGGAGGTGATATAGTGCTTATTTATAATATACGACTTATGGCAACGTTTAAGGTAAGGGAAGGCAGGAATCATTTCTTCCACGTATTTAAGGTTGCGGCTTAACATGTATTTTTCACCGGTATTCATATAAAAGGTAGAATAAGCCCCTTCGCCTCTTACGTAAAGTATATCACGGGGTTTAATATAATGCACGGTGTCCCTGTTGGGAATCGCTATTTTCTTTTCTTCGTGACTGCTTAGGTTCGATTTTAATATCGCCAGTTGCTGAAGTTTTCGTGTGTTTATTTTTTCATAACGGGCCACCGCCTCTGTCAGTAAAACCGGATTTACCGGCTTAAGAAGGTAATCTATCGCGGAGAGTTTAAATGCCTGTATCGCATAGTCGTTATAGGCGGTTACAAAAATGATAGAGAAAGTAATTTCTTCTTCATTAATAAAATCAAGGAGCTGTAAACCACTCAGGCCGGGGAGTTCAATATCGAGGAACACCAGATCGGGTTTGTGTTTATGTATAGCCTTAACACCCGTAGGAAGATCTTCGCAATCCTCCACTACGTCAATCTGCGGACAATGTTCATTCAGAAGCACCCTAAGCAGTTGTCTGGATTTTTTTTCATCTTCGATGATAATGGCCTTCATATTAACAAATGTACAATTTAATCGAGTCGTTTATCTGACTGGTTTTACCAAAGGCTATGGCTATTTTACCACGTAATACCAAATCCAGCTGCAAAATAGTCTGATCCTGACCGGAAATTTCCCATTCTTCTTTGTTGAAAATACGTGCTATAGCTACGGTTATGCCTGTTTTTTCGCCTCGGATACTGAAAAATATGCCTGTTACTAGATTATTCTGTAGCCGGAATTGGTATAGTTCTGTTTTAGTGATAAATTGTACCTTTTATGTATAGTGGGTATGAATGGCTTTTTATACCGGAATAGATAATACGACCCGGGTACCAATACATTGCTTCATGTGATTTTCAATATTTGAAGTTTGTACACCAATGTTGTATAAGCTGGCCTGATTCAAGATCTCGAAACGTTTTTGGTTTGCCTGTGTAGCAAACGATTCGTGTTTCTTGGGTTTTAATGCATTAAGTTTTTTAGAGGCTTCTATGCCAATACCATTATCTTCGATGGAAACGATAAGGTTGTTGTTTTTTAATTCAAAGTCCAGTTTTAGTAATTTGATTCCTTTTTTATGTAACAACCCATGTTTGATGGCATTTTCCACGTATGGTTGAATAAGCATGGAAGGAACATAAATGGTTTCGGTTTCCACATCATGTTTACTAATCTGATAATTAAAGTCGTCTTCAAATCTCATTTTTTCAAGATCGAGATAAAGTTTTAGGGCTTTAAGTTCTTCGTGTAAACTGACTTTTTCCTTGTTACTCATTTCAAGTATATGGCGGGTTAGTTCACTGAACTGGACAAGGTAATCGGCCGCGCTTTTCTTGTCATTTAAGTAGATATAGGATTGAATAGTGTTAAGGGCATTAAAAATAAAATGTGGATTCATCTGCGATTTTATGCTGGCCAGTGTGGATTGATGAAGTGCTTTCTCGAGTTCAGCTTTTTCACTTAGCAGGATTGTTTTTCGTTCAACAGTTTTCAAACGATACCTGAAAAGAAGCAGTAGTATTGTCAGTATAATAATAATACTGAGGGAGAGGAACCACCAGGTTTTATAGACAGGTGGCGCTATCTCAAAATTTACTGTTGCTTCGGTTGATTCTAAACCTCTTGCACTTATCGCTTTTAACTTTACTTCGTATATTCCAGATTGAAGCGCCGTTAGCATCAGGGATGCGTTGTGCAGTTCTTTCCAGGGTGTTCCGTTTATGCTGTACACAATTTGTGTAGCGTTTTGACCCCGGTAATCCAGTAAAGAAAATGCTACTTCTATTTCATTTTGATTGTGGGTAAAGTAAAGTGGCTGATTGGTCTTAATGGGTACCCGGTTAACCAGTAAGCTGTTTATTTTCAAACGTGGCGCAATGATGGGTTTGCGGGCCACGCTTAACGGAATTTCTATAATCCCTCTTGAACCTAATGCGATTATAGTATCGTTACGGATTAAAAAATCTTTGATACCGGCGTTTAACAGGCTTTCAGAATGAAGTAGGGAAAGTTGTTTCTGACCGTTGGTCGAGAAAATATCGAAGCCTTTAGTGCTTAAAATATATAACAGGCCGTTGTGATAATGGAAGGAAATAATGTCATGAGACAATAAGCCATTAGTGCTATCAACAAATGGTTTCAGAAGACCTTTGTAGTAAAGAAAAATACCGTTTGATAGCGTAGCGATTAAAAGCGAATCGCCTTTTTTATTCAGTTTTGTAGCCAGAAGGGATTTGTTATGCCATAGGATTTCTTTTTCTGAGCCGTGGCAAAAGCGCATTAATCCTCTGGAACTGGCAAAAAAAATGCTATCGTTTATTTTTTCGGAAGACTTCACTCTTATAAATTCTCCACCAAGAGCAAGGCGTTGCTGCTCAAGCGTTATATTCTTTTTGCCTGACCAATTGTACCAGTGGTCATTTTTTTGGACCGGAAACAAGCTCAGGCACCCCCCTTCAGATAGCAGGTAATGTGTTGAGTCGAGTTGTTTTATTTCATTGATTGAAATACGGCAGATAAGCTGATTTTTGCCATTATGGTACCGGTATAAAAAAGGACTGCCATACATGAGTTCTTTTTGACGGCTATTGTATAAGATACTGGTAACGTGATGAATTTCTGTATTGCTGGCTATGCGCTGGGGCTTGTAGTCTTTGTAAGTTATTTTCAGTATTTCATTGTGATAAGTGCCCGCAAAAAAGTACCCCGGTTCTGCCTCTGTAATAGCAGTAAAAGAGCGGTCATTCAGAAACGACCGGATTTCGGGGTGAGGAATAAAGATGACCCCTCTGTTAAGAGTACCAACCCACAGATTACCTTCTTTGTCCTCTAAAATACAGGAAGTGTTATCTTCCGGAAAGTAATGAATACCGGGATTCAGATTTTGATCAAGAATGTGAAAGCCGGCGGTGGTTAGAAGTGCGAGCCTGTTACGGGGAAGCGCGATAACATTTTGAAGAATACTGTTTTTAAGAAGTGGTTTTAAGGATGTGCGCTGTGGCGGTGAACTGGCTATCATATCGAAGTTTCCGGATTTGGAAAGTCCGATGATTCTATCTTTAAGCTTTACAAAGTAATTGAAACCTTCTGTTTTCTCTGCTTTGTAAGTGTGTATAGTGCCCTTATGATCTACGGATACGATTCCAGAATAACTGTGTAAAAAGTAGGCTTTATGATTTGTTTGAACAGAGGCGAGAAAATCCGTGTTAGGCAGGGTAACTGTTTTTTGCTGCCCTGTTCGTGTATTAAAAAGTGAAACACCTTTTGATGAACGACTGGCCAGTATGGTGTCGTTTAAGATGTTCGCTACAACATAATTGCTGTAGAGTGAAATGTGTGGTTGATAAATTAAGCTGTCGTTCCGGGTGTGATAAAATTTTCCGGAAAAATTCTGACACCAGATAACACCTCCTTCCGATTCAAGGATATTACTGACTGCCTTACCAGTAATCACATCGGGTGGGTATAACTGATAGTGTTTACCATCGAAACGAACTAATCCTGCATCGGTACCAAACCACATGAATCCGGCTTTATCCTGGTAGATGTCATAAACTGTAGCAGATGGGAATTTTGTTTCAGGCGAAAGGACTTTATGCAACGGATTTTGCGCTAATATAAAGTTTACACTTTGTAGTGTGTAAAAGAACAGGAGCGCATAAATATTGTTCCTCAACCGCATTTTTACAAAAATATATCTTTTCGGTTACGAATCTTATTTAACTTTAACAGACTTTAAACTTGTTTTACCAGTTCGTATTTGCATGTACAATGGGGTTCAGAATATAGTGCTTCCTTCAGGATTGGATCTATCGGTTTTACGATTGGATCTGATTCATCCGCTATATGGCGGTAATAAGTATTATAAGCTGAAGTATAATTTACCTGACGATAACGATACTGTTGTGCTGACTTTCGGCGGGGCACATTCGAATCATATTTATTCTACAGCCGCCTACTGTTATGAGAAGGAAATACGCGCGGTGGCTATTATAAGGGGGGAAGATTCCGCAGAACATGATTCTCCTACCCTGCAGTTTGCCAGAAGTAAAGGAATGATTTTGCATTTTGTAAGCCGTTCCGATTATAAGGAAAAGGAGAATAGCACGCGGATTCGTGAACTGATTAATATGTATCCTAAGGTGCGCGTAGTGCCCGAGGGTGGTAGTAATGCCGAAGGGATCAGGGGATGCACAGAAATCCTGAACGGTGTAAGTACAGTGTATGGTTATGTGTTTTGTGCTTGTGGTACAGCGGCTACATTTACCGGACTACTGGCTTCGCTTCAAAAGCAACAAATTGCCATTGGCATATCTGTATTAAAGGGGGAGAATCATTTGCTGGAATCGGTAAATCGTTACGGTAAGTCCTATGCTTTTTCACCCATTGGTGTTGGCGGAAACATACTGGATAAATCAACGATTCTGGATACGTATCATTTTGGTGGGTATGCCCGGTCAACATCTGAGCTACTGGCATTTAAAAGGGATATTGAGGACAAATGTGAATTGCCTTTAGATTATGTTTATACTGTTAAAGTTCTTTTTGCTATTGATGATCTTTATAAAAAGGGGAGACTTTTACCGGATCGTAAACTGTTGATGGTACATACGGGCGGGACTCAGGGAAATGCGGGATACGAGGCCCGGCTCAAGGCTGCCGGTATGCTGTTTTAACTTTAGAAACAGGATTTCCTTTTCCGGTACGCCAGCTGATCCGGTAGTTAACACTGAACCAGGAAAAGAAATGGTCATTTAAACTGATGGTATTAACCGTTTTAAGAATACCGAAACCCATTGAGGTATGATGCATGAGTCTTTGTTTTTTAGATCCTTTCATCCATCCGAATTGGAATTGAAATGTAGAGCCGCTAACACCTGTTAAAATATCAGTACCATATCTGAAGCGCGGGCCCACAAAAAATTTTTGAAACGGACGGCTTGTAAAATAAAAGTTGATGTCAGCCCCATAAATCCAATTAGTAGAATTGCGGAGATTATTTCGGAACGCGCTTTGTTGTATGATACTATTGCTTTTAGGGTAAGGATCGAATGTAAGAGAAAGCGGTAGCATGAGTCCTATTCGTTTATCCAGTATCAGTCTTTCGTAATTTATGGTGATCCGACCCCAAATCCAGTTGAATGGTTGAAGGCCAACTAGATTATTTCCTAAGTTTGCCTCTGTGTTACGCCAGCGTTCCATGGTACTGTCGGGCTCATTTTCCCATTGTTTTCTCGGTTTTAAACTGTTGTCACTAAAAAGGAAAATATTGCTGTCCGCTTTTTCAATCAGGGCTATGGTTGACAGATCCTTCTGAATTGTACGGAGTGGATTGGCTGTATCTGTGTAAATAAGGTATTTTTCTGAAAGAGTGATGATTTTGCCATGACTGACTTTCCCGTTCCTGAAAATAATTTTATCCTGAGCGTTGAGGAGGCAGGAACCCAAAAGTGAAAAACAAATAATAAGATATGTTCTCAAAGCTGCCATCCGATACAAACTCCCAGATAAAGTTTAGGTAGAAAATTAATATTGCTTTTATCTTCAACACTACGTCCATTGCTGAACGCGTTATTAAATGTTTTGTGATAATCTCCTTTAAGACGGAAACCACCAATACCCAGCAATCCTCTGAAAAAGCAGGATGGGCTTAGTTGTACATCGTAACCGGTTATGATCATGGCGGCCAGTTGAGAGCCATCCGTTTTTGCGAACTGGGAGGTGATATTTTTGGTGCCATTTATGTAAACGGTATCCGTTATTTCTTTTTTGAAAGTGAAGAACGTATATTTTAACATGGCTCCGGCAAACAGGGAGTAGCGTTGTTTGGGGTCTAGCCCGCCGGGACGAACCAATATGTACGCGCCTGCATCAAATTGTTTTTTAGCGTCTGGAAGTGGCGCCAGCCATAAATTGGGCCAGCTTACGGATTTGTTGAGATTGTATGCTGCCAGAACACCAAGGCTGTATTCCGATGTTCTGAGATGCCGTTCGAGCATTATGGAAAAATCGGAATTGTACAACGCCAGACCGTTCCAGCAAACGCGGTAAGGTGTTTTGGATATAAAAGCTGTTTTTTCTTTTTTTGTGTTACTGGTATTCTCTTCCAGTTCAGAGAAGGATTGAGTGGATCCATTGGCGTAATGGATAAGATAGACCGATGTAATAGAAATGCTATCTTTTGAACGCGTTGCGGCGTGTGTAAAGTAAATGGTTTGCTCGTTAATTTCCGAAACAAGGGCATTGATTTTCCGGGCATCAGTTGTATAGATGATGTCCTGCGCTTTTGTTTTACCTGAAATGATCAGGGCTAAAAGGAGTATAATAGTGAACCTAAACACTTGCATTCAAAGATAAAGTTAAATTTTAGAGTGCCCGATGTTTTTATACGAAAGATGGGATCTCTTAAATGCAAAGCTCTATTGTTTTACCGTTTTGTTTAATACGTCAGGGAGATGAATGGTTGCTGCAATAAGTAAAAGATATTTGTTAATTTCGTTCACTGACTGATTATTAAAAGTGTCTGCTTTGGGCCGTATAGGTAAGTTTTTAGGGGAGTATAACCGGTTTTTGATGCCGATTTATATTTTAAATTCCTTGTTGTTAATTGGAACACTGGGCTTTTACTTTATTGAATCCTACCCGTTGTTTGACGCGTTTTACATGACCGTGATTACTATTACTACAGTAGGCTATGGCGAAATTCATCCGCTGGGAACGGGAGGACGGTTATTTGCAGCGTTTTTAATTATCACAAGTTTTGGTACATTTGCTTATGCCGTTAGTGCTATTACGCGTTTTGTAACGGATGGAGAGTTTAATCATTTTTTCAGAAATAAGCGCTTGAATACAGCAATTGAAAAATTAAGTGATCATGTTATTATCTGCGGTTACGGACGAAACGGGCGTCAGGCGGCTCAGATTTTGAAGAAACACAATAAGCGCTTTGTTGTTATTGAAGAAAGCGCTAAAGTTACGGAGGGCATTACCCATCGGTTTTCGGATCTTATTGTTACGGGCGATTCTACTCAGGATGATGTATTGCTGAAAGCGGGAATATTAAGGGCTAAGGCACTTATAACGACGCTTCCTATTGATGCGGATAACCTGTTTATTGTATTAACAGCGCGTAATCTGAATCCTAAACTAACCATTATATCACGCGCAAGTGATGATGGAAGTGATACCAAATTAAAAATTGCAGGTGCCGATAATGTGATTATGCCCGATAAAGTGGGAGGGGCGCACATGGCCAGTTTAGTGATGAAGCCAGATGTAATGGAATTTCTGGATTATGTGGTGGCACAGGGTGGGGATAATAATAATCTGGAGGAGATTAGTTTTGAGCACATTCCGGAAAATCTTAAGCATAAAACGCTTAAAGATCTTGAAATACGCAACCGGTCGGGGGCTAATATTATAGGTTTTAAAACTGCGATGGGCGACTATGTTGTTAACCCGAGCGCGGATACAAAGATTATGCCTCAATCGAAAATTTTTGTTTTGGGAACGCCTGAACAGATCAGGCGATTAAAGGCGATATTAACAGCTTAACGAATTACTATGAAAATTCTTATTACGGGTGCCAATGGCTTACTGGGTCAAAAATTGGTGTATAAACTGAAGAGTCAGCCTTCGGTTCAGTTGGTGGCAACTGCACGGGGTGCTAACCGTTTACTGAATCAAAATGGGTATGTTTATCAGGAAATGGATATTACGGATCCGTTGCAGGTAAATGAGGTGTTGCGTTTACATAAGCCGGATGTGATTATTAATACAGCGGCCATGACAAATGTGGATGCTTGTGAAACGGATCGTGATAATTGCTGGAAGATGAATGTACTGGCTGTTCAGTATCAGGTGGAAACGCTGGAATTGTTACAGACAGAAAATCCGGGTTATAAACCGCATTACATTCATCTGAGTACGGATTTTATTTTTGACGGAAGTCATGGTCCGTTAGATGAATCAGCCGAACCGCATCCTTTAAGTTATTACGCGGAGAGCAAGCTGGCAGCTGAAGTTATTGTTCAGAACAGCCGGTTAAAATGGGCCATTGCGCGTACCGTTCTGGTATATGGTATTGTGGATAATATGAGTCGCAGCAATATTGTGTTGTGGGTAAAAGGCAGTTTAGAACAGGGCAAATCCATTAACGTGGTGGATGATCAGTTTAGAACGCCAACATTGGCCGAAGATCTGGCGGATGGTTGTATTCTGATAGCGGAAAAGGGCGCTACCGGTATTTACAATATCAGTGGCCCTGATTTCTATAGTATTCTGGAACTGGCCCATCTGGTGGCCGATTATTATAAGTTGGATAAGAGCCTGATTAAGCCAAGTAAGAGCGAGGATATTAAGCAACCTGCTAAACGTCCGCCGGTAACCGGTTTTATTATAGATAAGGCCAGAAAGGAATTAGGATACAATCCGCATTCGTTTGTGGAAGGTATTAAAATTCTGGAGGAGCAACTGGCGAAGATGAAGTGATCGTGGGGGAAGAAACGCTGTGTGAACCATTATGATGGTTCTTAAACTATTTAAGATTTGAGAACATTAATGCTCGTATAAATTTTGTTAGGATCTGGGTTAAAGTGTTCATAAAAACGTAAATGGAAAGAATCCGTTTATGAGTTTTTTTGGTGTTACGTTTCATTTTAGAATTTTTGGTAACCTGCTATTTTAGTATCAACCCATCCGTGAGGGACAGGAGCGACAGCCTTGCGCCGAACCTTGCGTGGTTTTGCGCGTGCGCGGAGGCTGAGGCACGAAGACCCCCGCAAGCCGCAGCAAAAGCCGCAAGGGGCAAGCAAGCTATAGCGTATGGCCCGACCCCAACCCAACACGCATTGACAATTTTTTAGATTGATAATTTACAATTGAAAAACTTGTCAAACTTTTCCTGATGGTTGGGGGAACGGCCTGTACCAGATGCTACAAATGTTCAATAAAGTAATTGCAGATTTTTTCCATTAAATGTGCACGGTCTTTACCTAGTACATTGTGGAAATGTCCGGGGTACATATAGTAGTCAATTTGTACGCCTTTATCAACCGCTTTTTTAGCATACATCATGCTATGTTGCCAAACCACTACATCATCTTGCGCGCCGTGAATCATCAGTAACCGGCCTTTTAGTTTATCCACACGATTTAAGAGGTTGGTTTTTTCGTAACCTTCTTTGTTTTCCTGTGGCGTGTCCATGTACCGTTCGGTGTACATGATTTCGTAGTAACTCCAGTCAATAACCGGCCCACCGGCTACGGCTACTTTGTAAGTGCCTGGGTAATGAGTCATTAACGAAGTTGTCATAAACCCGCCAAAGCTCCAACCGTGTACACCAATACGGGCGGCATCTACATACGGTAAGGTTTTAAGATAGTCAACACCAGCTAACTGATCTTCCATTTCTTTCTGGCCTAACTGACGGAATGTAGCTTGCTCAAAGGCTTTACCACGGTAAGAGGTGCCGCGGCCATCGAGTGTAAATACAATAAATCCTTTTTGAGCCATGTACTGATACCATAACTCGCCACCTGCCATCCAGCTATTGGTAACCATTTGCGAGTGGGGGCCATTGTAGAGGTAAACCAGTACGGGGTATTTTTTAGTACTGTCGAAATTAACGGGTTTAAACAAACGCGCGTATAAATCAATGCCTTCTTTATTTTTTAGGGTAAACAATTTCCACGTACCAAGCTGATAATCTTTAACCGGGTTTTCAGCTTTAAAAATGTTTACCGCTTTTTTGCTGGCAGTTTGAATGATGTTGTATTCGCGTGGAATGTTAACACTGGTAAAATTATCAATAAAACTTTCTCCGTTTTCATTGAGGATAGCGGTATGGAAGCCGTTGCCATAAGTTAAGCGTTTTACTTCGCCGGTTTTCAGCGTTACTGAATAAAAATCCTGATTTACAGGGCTTTGTTCATTGGCGTGAAAAAAGAAACGTTCACCTTTGGCATCGAAACCGTTCTGAGCTTTTACTTCCCAGTTACCTTTGGTGAGTTGTTTCAGTAGTTTACCGGAAATGTCGTACAGGTAAAGGTGACTGTACCCGTCTTTACGGCTTTGCCAGATAAACTGAGTGGGATTGTTTTTTACAAATACCATTTCGTTGAGGGGTTCAGTATATTTTTCGTCCTGCTCTTCGAGAATGGTGCGTACAAAATTACCGGTGGTCCGGTCGTATTCGTTTAGTTTGTAATGGTTTTGTTCGCGGTTAAGTACGGCTATGTAGATGAATTTTTCGTCGGGACTCCAGGCAATATTGGTTAAATACTGATCTTTTGGGCCTTCTGTTTTTAAGTAGATAGAGGAATTGGTGGCCACATCGTAAATACCTACGGTTACATAGTGCGATTTGTTGCCGGCCATGGGGTATTTGATGTTTTTATTTTGAGCTGGGTATTTGCTCCAGTCAATGACAGGGTAATCGGTTACATCGCTTTGATCCATGCGGTAAAAGGCCAGATAGTGGCTTTTGGGGCTCCAGAAGGTGCCTTTGCTGATGCCAAATTCTTCGCGGTGTACGCTTTTACCATATACCAGCGTGTAGCTGCCATCTTTGCTTACAGTTTTTTCGGTGCCATCTTCGGCACTGATGTAAAGGTTGTTGTCACGTGTATAAGCTGTTAGTTTTCCGTCGGGACTTTTTTCAGCATTCTCATTTTCGAGTGCTTTATCCGCCGCTTTAGGGCTTAAGGTTTTGCTGTTCAGATCGTATTTAAACTCCGATTTTCCGTTTGAAAACTGTAGTGTATTTTTGTCGCTGAAACTAATGGCAGACAAGGCTTTTAAGGTGTCCTGATTGCCAGCTTTGAGCGACGCGTTTAAGGTAGTAAGATTCAATGCGTCCGTAGTTTTACCTGTAAGATGATCACCGGTTTTAATAACGTTACCTTCTGTATAGTAAAACTGATTGCTGCCGGGAACAAATCCCAGGTTGGCAAGGCGTTTGGGAGCTAGTGTAGTTCGTCCTTTCCAAACTGCATCCTGGATAGTTAATAGTTTATTTTGTGCGAATGTGCAAACACTGGCAGTAATAACCAGAGAGCCTATTATGTACTTTAGTTTCATGTGTGAAATTGTATTTTTAGTTGGTATAAGAACAGGCACGCATCCGGCATTTGTAGTTGAGTTTCGGAAACATGGCTATATTCATGTATAAAGTTTTAATTTTAGTGAATCAAAGATAGGATTAAAATACTAATTGCTTTTGGCGGATTATTTTTTTTAGCAGTTCATTTCGGTTTTCTGATATGTTATCAGGCGGACAGACTGCAAGGGCGAACCGCTTTAGGAAAGGTGTATCAGTACTATGTATATCCCTATTTTCAACAGGACTGGCAGTTGTTTGCGGAACCATTGCACGAGCACACGCAAACATTTGTTTTGCTAAAGCAGCAGGGCGAGGTTCGGTGGTATAGTATTGATGAGATCTGTGGTGGAAATGAATTTTTGAGGTTGAGCCTTTATAATGCCTCGTTCCATTTACGGCAAACCTTAGCGGCACAATCCGTTTCTGGTGGGTTAATACTGGTATCGGCTTCGCGCAAGGTGTGGGAGCAGTTGATTAAAGGGCTTTTTAAGCGATCTGAGTTTTCACCCTTGCCTGTTTTAGCGTATTGTATGGTGGTAAATTCTGTAAAACCTGAACGGGAATCGCGTTATTACTGGTTATGGTAAAGTGGCTAAAAAACATACTGTTTGAACGGCTGTTTTACCAAACACGCAGCAGATGGTTTTTAAATGCATTATATCTTTTTCTGTTTTGTAAAAGTGTTTTCTGGTTGGTTACGCTGAATACGTATTTTGGTAATGACGCGCTGGTTTACCGAAGTATGTCTCCGGTGCCGGTTTACTGGCGGCCTGTTTTTATACTGTATTCTAATCCGGCTATACATGTAGCTTTGGTATTTAGTGTGGCGCTGCTTATTTTGTCTTTTCTTGCGTTACTGCTGAAGCGGAGTTACTGGTTTATTCATGTGTTGCTTTGGCTTATTTTGCTCAATATACATCAGGCTGTTTATACCGGTTTATCGGGTGGGGAGTATTTACTACAGGTAATGGTGATAACAAGTCTTTTTATGCAAAAAGCGCCGGATGTAACAGCGGGAAGCGTGCCGGGGATTTTGCATAATTTAAGTGCGTTCGGTTTAACCGGGCAAATTTGTTTCATGTATGTAGCAGCGGGTGTTAGTAAAGTGGTTTACCCTGAATGGCGGGAGGGAAGTGCTTTGGGAATGATTATGGCGGAGCCGGCGTTTAATTTATGGCAGATGCCTGTGTCGTTGTTTTGGCTGTGGCAGGTGCTGAATTATAGTATTCTGATTTATCAGATCGGATTTCCTTTTCTGGCGTTCAGTCGTCGTTACGCGGTAGTTTTTTTATGGTTTGGGGTATTGATGCATATTTTTATAATTTTTAACATGGGCCTTATAACATTCGGATTGTCGGCTCTGTTGCCTTATCTGCTTTGGCTGAAAGGGATTCCGCGTATTTTGCCAAAGAGCGGGGCTGCATGAATGGTTGTTAAATGCATTAAACGGTTTGGTGGAACTTGGTTTAAGGGATATATTTACCGTTATTAAAGTATAGTTATGATCCTTAACATCTCAAATCTTAGTAAAACCTATTCTAATGGCCTGAAAGCGCTGGCAGATATTAACCTCACAATTGAAAGTGGCATGTTTGGCCTGCTGGGGCCTAATGGCGCAGGAAAATCGAGTTTGATGCGTACCATTGCGACCCTTCAGGAGCCTAGTACCGGCAGTATTTTTCTGGACGATCTGGATGTGATAGGCAATAAGGAAGAGATGCGGCGTTACCTGGGATATTTACCTCAGGATTTTGGTTTTTATCCAAAGGTAAGCGCGGAAGATATGCTTCATCATTTTGCGATTTTAAAAGGAATAAGTAATAAAGCGGAACGTAAGGAGGTATGTGACGCTTTACTTCATCAAACCAATTTGTATGAGGTACGGCACCGTTATATCGGTGATTACAGTGGAGGGATGCGCCAGCGTTTTGGCATTGCTCAGGCTTTATTGGGGAATCCTAAGGTGGTAATTGTAGATGAACCTACCGCGGGGTTGGATCCACAGGAACGGAACCGTTTTCATAATTTACTGAGTGAAGTAGGGGAGAATATTATTGTTATTCTGTCAACGCATATAGTAGAGGATGTCAGGAATCTATGTCCGAATATGGCCATCATGAATCTGGGGCAGGTGTTGTATCACGGGAAAACAGCAGGTGCGTTGGATCTGATAAACGGTAAGATATGGAAAAGTAAAATTAATAAGGAGGAGTTACCGTCGTACCGTGAACGGTATAAGGTTATTTCAACACGGGTAGTAGAAGGAAAGATAGAGGTACATGCTTTTGCGGAAGACCGCCCGGCGCCGGATTTTGAAATGGTAAAACCAGATCTGGAAGATGTGTATTTCTCTTACATTAACCGTTAATTCCCTCATTCTTAAAGAAATTTATCATGTTTAAAGAACTATTTTCATTTGAACTGAAGCAATGGTTTAAACGCCCCGGTGTTTACATCTATTTTTTCCTCTTTTTTATTATTACGTTTTTACTTGGGGCAGCAGCTACCGGTATGTTTGGCGGGAACGCACGCGATACCAACACGTATATAAACTCATCAGTTTCGATCAGTGGATTGTTAACCAGTTTCAATAGTAATTTTTTGCTGGGCTTTATTACCCTCATCATTATTGTAGCGGTAATGGGTAACGCTGTTAATAAAGATTTTCAGTATAATACCCACGCCTTGTTTTTTACAAAACCCATTCGCAAACAGCATTATCTGCTCGGCCGTTTTTTCGCGTCTTTTCTGGTAACCTTATTCTGCATGTTGGGCGTTATGTTTGGCGCTACGCTGGCGTTTGCGCTGGCACCTAACGATAACGGACAAATTGGCCCTTTTTCGTTTATTAATTATGCTGTTCCTTTTTTGGTATTTACGGTGGTAAATACGTTTTTTCTGAGTGCTTTGTTTTTTTCGCTGGTAACGTTTACGCGTAATTTAACGGCGGGGTACGTTGCCAGTTTGGTGTTAATTGTACTGGTGGGTGTTACCAATGCTATTACCAAAGATCTGGATAACAAAACGCTTGGTGCTATACTGGATCCTTTTGGAAGTAAAGCGTTACGGACTATTACGGAGTATTGGACTCCCGTAGAGCGGAATGAAAATGGTGTGCCGCTTTGGGGTGTTTTGTTAGCCAATCGTTTAATATGGCTTGGCTTGTCGGCAGGTGTTTTTTTATGGACGTATTCTAGGTTCAGTTTCAGCCAGTTTTTAAATCCGGTTGCCTTCTTTTTCCGAAAACGGAAGGAAGAGAAGTCGGCTGTATCTAAGCCCGTATTCAGTATTGATCAGATTTTAAAACCACATCTGGATTTTAGCATTGCCTATAGCTGGAAGCAATATTGGTTTTTGACCCGTTTTGAATTTCTGAAATTTGTTAAATCTGTTTTCTTCCCTATTATACTGGGTTTATCCATATTACTGACGGCTGTTACCGTTAGTTCAGCCGGATTGATTTACGGAACTAAAACGTATCCTGTTACCTACCAGATGATTGAGTTTAGCGGCGGTCTTTTTTCATTTTTTATGTTGATTATGATGGTGTTTTATTCAGGCATTACCATTTGGCGGGAAAAGGAAGCAAAAGTAGATGAGTTAGTAGGTGCTTCACCGGTAAAAAATTGGGTACTTTTTCTTTCAAAGTTCAGTGCATTGTGCTTATTAAGTTTTAGTATGTTACTGGGAGCCATGCTTACCGGAATGGCCATGCAGACCTATCATGGGTACTATCATTTTGAGGTGATACTTTATATGCGTGCATTATTGGGATTTGTATTTGCTTCATTTATACTAATCTGTGCCTTTACAGCTGCTATTCAGGTGTTTGTTAATAATAAGTTTGTGGGGTATATCATTGTCGTTATAATTGTAATAGGCCTCCCTTTATTATTTAGTTTAGGTTTAAAGATCAATAACCCGCTTTTAGATTTTAATTCGGATGGGCCATTATTGCCCTACTCGGACATGA
>JASGCO010000063.1 GCA_030054095.1 Sediminibacterium sp. | reverse complement strand
CTGAGATTGATGCTAATCTCTGCAATTATTAACTATGAATTATGAAAGAGGTCTATTGAAAGTAATGGAGAAGCGGCTGTTATAGATCCGTTAAGGGAGGTAGAGCCTTATATTAAAAGAGCACAGGCCAATGGTGCCAGAATCAAATATGTCTTCGAAACACATTTCCACGCCGATTTTGTTTCCGGTCATATTGACCTTGCGTCTAAGACAGGAGCAAAAATTGTTTACGGGCCAACTGGCATGAAAACGGGTTTTGAGTCATACATAGCAAAAGATGGAGAAGTGTTCCGGATAGGTAATGTGAACATCAGATTGATTCATACACCCGGGCATACGATGGAAAGTTCATGTTATCTTCTGGAGGATGAAAATGGAAACGAGGTAGCTTTGTTTACAGGAGACACCCTATTTATAGGAGATGTTGGTCGTCCTGATCTGGCGCAAAAGGTTATCGCAGAACTGACTCAGGAAAAACTGGCCGGACATTTATTTGATTCGTTACGTAACAAGATAATGCCATTAAGTGATACACTTATTGTTTACCCCGGACACGGTGCAGGAAGCGCCTGCGGAAAGAATATGAGTAAAGAAACAACAGATACGCTTGGTAATCAGAAAAAAGTGAATTACGCGTTAAGAGCGGATATGACCAAAGCGGAATTTATAAAAGAAGTGTTGACGGGTTTAATGCCACCTCCGGGTTATTTCCCTCAGAATGTACTGATGAACATTAACGGGTATAATAGCATTGATACGGTCTTGTCGTCAGGCACCAGAGCGCTTTCTGTTCGTGAATTTGAAGCCGCGGCCAACGAAACGCAAGCGGTAATTATTGATACACGGAAAGCGATAGATTTTGCAAAAGGGTTTATCCCAAACGCGATTAACATAGGTATAGATGGCAGTTTTGCGGTATGGGCAGGTACACTTATTCCGGATGTAAAACAGGCAATTTTACTGGTAACGGATCCTGGACGCGAAGAAGAAGTGGTAACACGTTTGGCAAGGGTAGGGTACGATAATACTCTGGGATATTTGAAAGGTGGTTTTCAGGAATGGGAAAATGCAGGAAAAGAGTACGATGAAATAACCACTGTTACAGTAGAAGAGTTGGCGGAACTTAATACTGAAGAAAAAATTAACATACTGGATGTAAGGAAGGCCAGCGAATTTGCCAGTGAGCACATTGTGGATGCCATAAATGCGCCGCTTGATTACATTAACGACAGTATGGTGCTGGTAGATAAAAATAAAACGTATTATGTACACTGTGCCGCGGGTTATCGCTCCATGATATTTATTAGCATACTGCGCGCCAGAGGATACAGGAATCTGGTAGATATTACGGATGGATTTGCCGGGATTAAACGTTCTGGGAAATTTAAAGTCACAGAGTACGTTTGTCCAACAACTCTGCTTTAATTCTTTTTGATAAGTTTAAGTAAGGAACAGCTCTTTCGCAAAGAGCTGTTTTTTTATGATATAACTCTACATATAGATTAAATAAGTGATCGGTAAAGGTATGTCAACCACATAATACGGTTGTCTGTGCGATTTAAGCACTAAATTAAAATGATGTAGTATGAGGATACCCAAACGGGCTAAATTTAGAAACATAATGGATTAAAAGATACTTCGGACTTATGTAACATTAGTAGCCGAATAAGGCATGACTTCTGTCATACTTTTGTAAAAAGTAAAATAATGTTATCCATGTTTAAAAAATTATTCGGAGGAGAAAACGGTCAGTTGAAGGACGTTTTATCGCAAGGTGCTGTTGTTGTTGATGTAAGAACAGCTGAGGAGTTTTCAGAAGGGCATGTCTCTGGTTCGGTTAATATTCCTTTAGATCAGTTACAGGCTAAGATTCAGGAACTGAAAAAGGATGATAAAATAGTAGTGTGCTGCCGAAGTGGTAACCGGAGCGGACAAGCCATGCACTTTTTGCAGGCTCAGGGATTTACTTCGGTCATTAACGGTGGAAGCTGGCAAAATGTTAACGCTCATTTAAAAAAGTAATTTGATATGAGTTGGTTAACTGAACCCTGGCCATGGTATGTAGCAGGTCCTCTGATAGGATTGATTGTCCCTGTGTTATTACTTATTGGGAATAAAACGTTTGGTATTAGTTCTTCGCTACGCCACACGTGTGCGGCTTGCTTCCCTTCGGGGATAAAGTTCTTTAAATACGATTGGAAGAAGGAAGTCTGGAATCTTTTTTTTGTGGCAGGTATTGTTATTGGTGGCTTTATGGCCACAGGTGCTATTCCTGATTCGCAGAATATAGCAGTTCATCCTGATCTGGCAACAGATTTGAGTAAATCAGGCATAACGGATTATTCAGGACTGATCCCGTCTCAGCTTTTTTCATGGAACTCTTTATTTTCACTGAAAGGGTTTATCATCATCATTATCGGCGGTTTTCTGGTAGGTTTCGGATCCAGGTATGCTGGGGGATGTACATCCGGTCACGCTATCTCCGGCTTATCTAATCTGCAATGGCCATCGCTGGTGGCAACCTGCTGTTTTATGCTGGGGGGCTTTATTATGGCAAATTTAGTATTACCTGTTATTCTTAATCTATAAATACGTATGTCTGTTACCAAAACAATACAACAAGAACCTGTCGAATACCAGGAGAGGGCATTAGACGCTGTTTGTGTCAATGAATCGCATTTAACACACCCCTGGTGGTATAATTTTAAATATCTGGCCGTTGGTTTAGTATTCGGCGTGGTGTTTGTAAAAGCCGAAATTATTTCATGGTACCGCATTCAGGAAATGTTTCGCTTGGAATCGTTTCACATGTACGGTATAATTGGGTCGGCCATAGTGGTTGGCGCTATAAGTATATTCATCATTAAACGATTCAATATTAAAACCATTTATGGAGAGGAAGTTGAGTTTCATCCCAAAACGTTTAACAAGGGACAAGTTATTGGCGGTTTATTGTTCGGTTTAGGCTGGGCAATGACCGGTGCCTGTCCCGGGCCATTATTTGCTCAGATCGGAACAGGTGCAACTGTTATTATAGCCAGTTTACTGAGTGCTTTGGCCGGAACATGGCTATATGGTTATTTCAGAGATAAGTTACCTCATTAATATAAGCATGGCACATACGATTGAACAGGAAGAAAGTCTTGTAAAAGTAATACGTCAGTTACTGAATCTGATAATAGGTATGTTGGTGGCATTGATAGCCCTGGTAATTGCTTTTATGTATTACGTTCCTGCACCTAAGGCGGAACCGGATAGTGAAGAAAACCAAATTGTTCCCGATGGAAATGGCAATTTTACTGAAACAGCAAAGCAAGCTGCTATGGACAAAACGGTTGATACGGTAACTTATTGGAATGCCCCGGATGAAACGTTGCTAGCAGAAAAGGAGAAAGCTACTGTTTTATACGGAAGAGAACTTATCGCGCATACAGCAGAGTATTATGGTCCCTCAGGAAGTGTATTTAAAGACGGAACAAATGGGATGAATTGTCAGAATTGCCATTTGGATGCCGGTACCCGGGTGTTTGGAAACAATTACAGCGCAGTGGCGGCTACTTATCCTAAATACAGGGCACGATCGGGGACAATAGAAAATATCTATAAACGTGTTAACGATTGTTTTGAAAGGAGTTTAAATGGCAGAGCCATTGACTCCGCATCCAAAGAAATGCGGGCCATAGTCGCGTATATTAAATGGTTGGGGAAAGAGGTACCAAAGGGTGAAAAGCCGCAAGGATCGGGCTTTAAGGAGATGGCTTATCTTGACCGGTCAGCCAGCCCCGATAAAGGTAAAGATGTATATGTTCAGAAATGCCAGAGTTGTCATCAATCCGATGGGGCAGGTGTACTGAATGCGGATAAAACAGCCTATACGTATCCACCACTATGGGGTCAACACAGTTATAACGATGGGGCCGGACTGTATCGTTTATCTAATCTGGCCAGGTTTGTAAAAAGCAATATGCCATTAGGTGCCAGGCATAATGCTACACAGTTAACTGATGAAGAAGCCTGGGATGTGGCAGCGTTTGTAAATACTCAGCCAAGACCAAAAATGAATATCAGGAAGGATTGGCCCAAACTGGAGGAGAAGCCATTCGATCACCCGTTTGGACCTTACGCCGATGGATTCAGCGAAGCACAACATAAACTTGGCCCTTTTCAACCTATACGCGATAAACTGGCTCAATTGAAGAAGGGGAAAAAGGGATGAAGGCTTTTTTAGTGTTTATTGGTATAGGTTTTATTGCTGCGAATGGATTTGCTCAGGATTCGCTTCTCAGTAAAACGGGAAACAAGGATACAACGCGACTCAGTACCCTTTTTACTAAGGCAAAATTAGAGGTGAATGCCCGTACAGTTTACATGACGACCATTAATGAAGGTGCTTTAACGGATGATCAGGCCTGGGCTGCCGGCGGGGGAATAGGAATAGTAACAAAGTCTTTCCACGGTTTGGAAGCGGGTATAAGCGGGCAGGTGATTTACAATTTGTGGTCCACCAATTTGGCTCAATGGGACACAGCGGTAATGGTGCCCAATCGTTATGAGGCGGGTTTGTTCGACATACAGAATCCGCATGCTAAAACCACACTCACCCGTCTTGAAAATCTATTTGTCCGGTACAGTTTATCGAAAAGTACTATTAGTGCTGGCAGAATAAAGATAAATACGCCGTTTATTAATCCTCAGGATGGAAGAATGAATGTTACCATGGTGGAAGGTGTATGGCTTAATATTGCTGAATTTAAAAAAGTAACCGTTAGCGGCGGCTGGATATGGGCGATAGCACCCCGCTCTTCTATGCAGTGGCATACAGTTGCCAATTCAATTGGGGTGTATCCATCGGGTGTAACAGAGTCGGGAGCTAAGTCCAATTATTATGGAAATCTTTCTGCATGTTCGGGCTTGGGTATGGCGAACATTTCCTATAAACCAATCCCTTCGCTTAAAGTAAATGCCTGGGATTTGTTTGTGGATAATGTAATGAACGCGTCTTTATTGGAAGTAAATCACGAAAGTGGTAAAAATACAACGTTTTATCAGGGAATAATGTATGTGCATGAACGGGCTGTAAATGCCGGAGGGCATCAGGATCCTGCCAAAACCTATATCGGAAAAGGTGGTCAGGCCAATGTGATCAGTGCTCAGTTAGGTATTAAAACAAAAAAGGTAAATACGAATGTCAATTACACGGCTATAACTGGCGATGGGCGTTATCTGATGCCGAGAGAGTGGGGAAGAGATCCGTTTTACACGTTTATGATGCGGGAGCGGAATGAGGGATTTGGTAATGTACAGGCATTCACCAATAAAACAACATTTTTCTTTTTTAAGCAGCGTTTTAAACCGTCTGTGGGATACGGCCTGTTCCTGTTGCCCGATGTAAAAAATACACGGTTAAATAAGTATGGTATGCCTTCGTACCATCAGGTAAATCTGGATCTGGCGTATAGTTTTAATAAGTTTCTGAAAGGCGCAGAAATAAGGTGTATTGCTGTTTATAAATTAAATGAAGGTGAAAACTATGGTAGTAAAAAATACGTTTACAATAAAGTAAACATGTTGCATCTTACGGTAATGATGGACTACCGGTTTTAACCAGAAGCGTTTCGATTTTTACCGTATTCCGTACTTCCTGTAAATGATTACTGCGCTATAATAAAGGCAATGCTTTCCAGTGTTTCCTTGTTAGAATCGAAGTCGCCATGTTTGAGCGAAGTGGTGCGGTATCCGACGGGAGCGCCGGGTAATGTATCCGACAGTACCAACCGGTCAGGAAGATCTTTGTATATAAATGATTTGATCCGGTTTAGTAAGGGATCGTTTTTATAAGGTGTTGTATCCTGATAGTATTTTTCCATCCCCAAAACATACTCGTCAAATCCGTCGCCACCATCTTCCAGTATGCCCGAAATAAGGTAAAGCAAAGAGTGTGTGTAAAGCCCGGGAACGAGAATATCTTTCTTTTCGTTTTCATCACTCATGGTAAAAATCCGGAGGGAAGCAAACCATTCGGGTTTGGATAGTATTTCCGCATCAAACAAATCGGCCCGGCAGGCGGGAGCCATAAATACGATATGTCGGAATTTAAGTTCCGGGTGCAGTACAGCACTTCGCTGTAAAAGGTGACAAGTGGCACATGAACCGGCACTATGACCAATAATATCCACCGTGGTGCTCGGATGAGCGTTTACGTAGTCCGCTATCTTGCCTAACAGGTAGGTTCCGGCAAAAGCGTTTTCTGTAATGGGACCCGAATTGGTATTCCACATTTCGAGTGATTTTACTTTCATGCTATCCCATATCCAGGCACCGGTTTCTGCAATGTAAAATTCCCGCAGTATTTCTTCAATCAGGGTTGGGTAAAAATCATGATCTCTTTTTTGCGTAAACCGCCGGATAACGCGGATAGCAATGTTTACCAATGATTTGATTAGTCCGGCAGAGGAAACAAAACTTCTGGACTGAAGGGTTCTGCTTTGTTTATTTTTCTGAAGTTCTACAGCTTGTTTAAAGGACTCATCTGACTCAACGTCTTTCCGGAACGCTTTTTCAAGTTCGGCTTTTAGTTCCGCTTCATCATCGATTGCTTCTTCTATACTGTATTTATCAGCAGTTCTTAAACGTTTCATGCCATACGCCTCAAATGGCTGATTATTACTTAATTCGGCATAAATAGCGGCATCACTTAATGGTTCTGAGGTGCCACGGATTCCGACGGTGCCGGAATCGAATTGTTTAATAAGGCGTTTAATTAGTGTATTTCTGATTTTATCGAACAGGGTACTTTGTCCTATTTTCAGCAAATTATTTCGTAAGGTTTCTATAAGTCCTGTTTCCCAAACGATACAAATGGGCTCAGCGCCTGCTGCTTTAATAACGGGGGCAATTTCCCGCGCGGTAGTCAATCCCGATTTTTCACTTACCAGTCCTCCGTGAAAATACAAAGCCAGTTTACGGGCTCCGGTGGCTTCAAATTTCCGGAACATGGCATCTATGTCTGCTGGTAAAGTTTGATAATGTCCTGATTTCCTGAAAGTACCTTGTGGTCCTATATTAACGATAAACTCTTTATCTTCCATAACAATTGGTTGTAACTATTAGGATGGATGTAAGTATCATTCATCCTGAAACCAAACCTACAATTTATTTGAGATAAAAAAAAGTACCGGAGCAATTTTCCGGAAAACCTATTACATGTTGGATCTAAAAGACGTGTTCGCTAAGTAATTTAAAATATCTACATTTGTGCTTTCGCATGTTTCGCTTAAAATCATATTTGTCTGTTTTTGCCCTTCTGGTTTTACTGTTTCCTTTGGTGGAAAGCAGTGTCCATGAATTAGGGCATTTAGATAAAGTGCATTGTGCTGTAAAGGAAAAACACTTTTGTGCAGAAGAGCATCATTGTGATATTTGCGATTATATTTTTTCGGGTTCTTCGGGGTTACCTGGTAAAAACGAACAACTGACCTTAACCGCGAAAAGATACGCCCCTGTTCTGCGGCCGTTTATTGGTGAGGTTCAGATTATTTCTATTTACGTTCATTCGCTAAGAGGCCCACCTTCTTGTTAATTCTAATTTTGTGTTTTTATACGCTCTATTAAAGGGCGTTCTTTTGTGTTGCATCCATTATAGGGTGTGAGTTAATGTTTAATTCGTTTTTAGTAGTATTTGGTATGAAAAAGTTACCCGTAACCGTATTGAGCGGTTTTTTGGGAGCGGGCAAAACCAGCCTGCTCAATCATGTCCTTCATAACCGTGAAGGACTTAAAGTGGCCGTTATTGTTAACGACATGAGTGAAATAAATATAGACGCTCGTTTGGTAGAGCGCGAAAGTACGCTGTCGCGAACAGAAGAGAAACTGGTGGAGATGAGCAATGGTTGCATTTGCTGCACACTTCGTGAGGATTTGATGCAGGAAGTGGAAAAACTGGCCCGGCAAAACAAATATGATTATTTATTAATTGAAAGTACCGGTATTTCGGAGCCTGTGCCCGTGGCTCAAACGTTTTCGTTTGTGGATGACAGTAAGGGGATTAACCTGTCGGCATTTAGTTATATTGATTGCATGGTTACCGTGGTAGACGCCTATAATTTTGCGGCCGATTTTGGAACCAATGAAACCTTGCAGGATCGGTCATTAACCGATATGGAAAATGATTACCGGACCATTGTTAACCTCTTAACCGATCAGATCGAATTTGCCAATGTGATTGTACTTAATAAATCGGACCTTGTCAGTGGGGAAGTACTTGGGCTTCTGGAATCTATCATCAAAAAGTTGAATCCTGGAGCGAAACTGATTAAGAGTTCTTTTGGTAAGATAGACCCCAGACATATTCTGAATACAGGCATGTTTAATCTGGAAGAAGCGGAACGCTCTGCCGGATGGCAAAAGGAACTGGAGAATGAAGCGCATACCCCGGAAACGGAGGAATATGGTATTTCTTCGTTTGTATTCAGGAACAGGAAGCCGTTTCACCATCAGCGTTTCTGGCAATACCTTAATGACAGGTTTCCTACAACTATTCTGCGAAGCAAAGGGTTGTTCTGGATTTCTTCACGGCCCGACCAGGCGTTAAACTGGGGGCAAGCCGGCGGTTCGTTAAGAGCCGATAGTGCCGGTGTATGGTGGGCCAGTATGCCGTTTGCGGAAAGAATGAAGTACGGTTCGTTCATAGAAAATCAGGCCTTAATTGAATCGAGATGGGATAAGGTATTTGGTGACCGGATGAATGAACTGGTTATTATTGGTCAGGATCTTGATAAGGCACAAATAACTTCTGAACTGGAGCAGTGTTTGTGTACTGAAGCGGAAGTGCAGCAAATGTGGGATCAAAAAACAATACAAGATGAATGGCCTGTATAGCGCATTCCGCCATGTTAAATAGTTAATTAAATTTTTAATACAATTATTATGAAGTATAGAATTAGCAAAACCATACTCCTGATTCCGCTTTTTATAGCGCTTTCATCGTTTACACATCCGGTTAAACTTACGGCATGTTTGGTAGAGTATCAAAAAGATAAAAAGGTGGTTCATGCCGAGTTAAAGGTATTTATTGACGATTTTTTAGCGAGTGTAAAAAAGGCAAAGGGCGTGAGTATTAACATCAATAATGTAAAGGAAAAGGAGGCAATAGTGATTAACCAATACATTAATGATGATTTTAAAATTTTACTGAATGAAAAGGAGGTGAATCTCAGTTATAACGATTTGGAAATTAATCCGCAATTTAATGTCGCTATTTTTAAATTCGATTTTAAAGTTCAGGAATTAAAGAAGGGGATGGCAATTGAAGTTAGTAATTCTC
>JASGCO010000034.1:23917-45673 GCA_030054095.1 Sediminibacterium sp. | reverse complement strand
CGGAAGCTGCTGCTAAAAAGAAAGCTGAAGAAGAAGCCGCTGCAAAAGCCAAAGCAGAAGCGGAAGCTGCTGCTAAAAAGAAAGCTGAAGAAGAAGCCGCTGCAAAAGCCAAAGCGGATGCAGAGGCGAAAGCTAAAGCAGAAGCAGACGCGAAAGCCAAGGCGGAGGCAGAAGCCGCAGCTAAGAAAAAAGCAGAAGAAGAAGCCGCAGCGAAAGCTAAAGCAGAGGCCGAGGCGAAAGCTAAAGCAGACGCGGAGGCAAAAGCTAAAGCAGAAGCAGACGCGAAAGCCAAGGCGGAGGCAGAAGCCGCAGCTAAGAAAAAAGCAGAAGAAGCCGCAGCGAAAGCTAAAGCAGAAGCAGAGGCTAAAGCTAAAGCGGATGCCGATGCAGCCGCTAAGAAAAAAGCAGAAGAGGATGCTGCTGCGAAAGCCAAAGCAGAAGCAGAGGCTAAAGCTAAAGCGGATGCCGATGCAGCCGCTAAGAAAAAAGCAGAAGAGGATGCTGCTGCGAAAGCCAAAGCAGAAGCAGAGGCGAAAGCTAAGGCAGATGCGGATGCCGCCGCTAAGAAAAAAGCGGAAGAAGAAGCCGCTGCTAAAGCCAAAGCGGAAGCGGAGGCAAAAGCCAAAGCAGATGCGGATGCCGCTGCTAAGAAAAAAGCCGAAGAAGAAGCCGCAGCGAAAGCCAAAGCAGATGCCGCTGCTAAGAAGAAAGCTGAAGAAGAAGCTGCTGCTAAAGCCAAAGCGGAGGCAGAAGCGAAAGCTAAATCAGACGCTGAGGCAAAAGCCAAGGCAGATGAGGATGCCGCTGCCAAGAAAAAAGCCGAAGAAGAAGCCGCTGCGAAAGCCAAAGCAGAAGCAGAGGCGAAAGCTAAGGCAGATGAGGATGCCGCCGCTAAGAAAAAAGCAGAAGAGGATGCTGCTGCGAAAGCCAAAGCAGATGCGGATGCCGCTGCCAAGAAAAAAACGGAAGAAGAGGCTGCCGCGAAAGCCAGAGCAGAAGCAGAGGCAAAAGCCAAAGCGGATGCGGATGCCGCCGCTAAGAAAAAAGCAGAAGAGGATGCTGCTGCGAAAGCCAAAGCAGATGCAGAGGCGAAAGCTAAGGCAGATGCGGATGCCGCCGCTAAGAAAAAAGCGGAAGAAGAAGCTGCCAGAAAAAAAGCAGAGGAAGAAGTTAAACTTGCAATGGAGGCCGATAATAAATATAAATCTGTTATTACACGTGCCGATGAAGCCTTCTCTAAAAAAGATTGGCCCGGTGCAAAAGTTCTGTACACGGAAGCGAGTAATATGCGCCCAAATGACGCCTATCCTAAAAACAAACTAAAGGAGGTAGAAGAAGTCATGAAAGGCTTGATTGTGAAACAGGAAGAGATTGATAATAAAAAGAAAAACACCGTTTTACCAGTATTAGGTGGTGCAGATAATAAATACAAAGAGGCTGTTAAAAAAGCAGACGATAGTTTCACTGCTAAACGTTATCTGGATGCTAAAAAGTATTACGAAGAGGCACTTACACATAAAGGTGGCGACACCTATGCCAAAAATCGTTTGCTGGAATGTGAAAAACTGATTAATTCAGACACAAATCAGAAAACAAATGAAAGGGTTGCTCAGCTTTTAGCTAAATATAAACCAGGTGTTACAGAAGAAATTATTAATGGCACAGGAGTAGTTGTAATACAAAGGGTAGTGATCAAAGATAACATGGCCTGGGTTTATCAAAAGAAAATATTTAACTGGGGAGGAGTTGCCTATTTCAGAGATGATCAGTCAATCGTTGAAACAACATTTGAACAGGAAACAAAACCTTAAACTTGAATTATAATGGTAAAACACGCTTTAATAGTTATAATAATTTTAGCATTCGGTCATGTTAGTGTAGGACAAAATGAGACGCGTCCCAAGACTTTTTTTAAAGGTAATAAAATGGGCTGTACGTTAAATGGGAATGAAATTATTCCACCTTTGTACGACACCATATTTGATTTTGATAAAACAAACACAATTTGCATGGCCTGTAATGAAATGAAAAAAGGCAATTCTAAATTCATTAAAATACAAGTGAAAGCGTTCGAATGCAAATACCTCAATAAAAGCAATCAGGCTCTGTTTATCAAACACACGGATAAAGATTCTACAGATCTTTTCGCTATTCACAAAAACACCATTAAACAATACCAAAGCGGCGCTAATCACTTTGTAGCAAGTGTCGGAAGCAAAAAGTATCTGGTTTCTAAAAGTTTCCAGCTGGTTACCCCGGCCCCATTTAATGAAATTTACTTTACACAATGCCAAAACTTGTTTATAACCGAAACTAAAACGCAAAACAGCGCCATTCTTTTAGGTCTTATCAATACGGAAAATAAATTGATTGTTCCTTCAGAATATTCTAAAATCAAAGTGAACGACCGCGACTCTTTGATTATTGCCTGTAGCAGCCAGAGTAAAATAAATGGCGAAGATGACGTTTATAACTATCAGGGGAAAAAAGTACACTCGTTTAAAAGACACATAGAAAATGCGACTAAAAAATACATCATCTATCATATTTTTGAACCCAATGAATACTTTATTATACTGGACCGGAAAAGTAATGAAGAAAAGCCGGTAAATGGTCAGAATATGGTGTATTTAAAAGACGATCTTTTTGCTTTAAAAACAGACGGAGATTGGTTCTATTTTGATGTTGTAAAAAATACAAAAACCCCCTTTGACACTAAAAAAGACAAAAAACCAGATACCAATGAATAAAATCAGAGTCGCCATTAACGGTTTTGGCCGTATTGGTCGTTTGTACCTTAGAATAGCTATCAATGATCCCGGCATTGAAATTGTTGCAATTAATGATATAACAGACGCCGCCACTTTAGGGCATTTATTAAAATACGATTCTGTTCACAGAGCCTTTAACGGAACGGTGGACATAAAGGAGAACGCCTTGGTTGTAAATGGCAAAACCATACAAATTGTTTCGCAGAAAGACCCTTCACTTCTTCCCTGGAAAGCGCTTAATATTGATTTAGTGGTTGAGTGTACCGGGCATTTTCTGGATAAAACCTCAGCGAACAAACATATTGCAGCCGGCGCCAAAAAAGTGCTATTAAGCGCGCCCGCTAAAGATGAGGACATTAAAACCATTGTACTAGGAGTAAACGACCATCTTCTGAATAAAGAGGATGTCATTCTCAGTAATGCGAGTTGTACCACCAACTGCGCGGCTCCCATGCTGAAAGTACTTGAGCCTTATGGCATTGAAGAAGCGTATATCACCACGGTACATTCTTACACAAACGATCAACGCATTCACGATGCGCCACATAAAGACCTTAGACGTGCGCGTGCAGCGGCCATGAGCATTATTCCCACCAGTACAGGCGCGGCAAAAGCCATTACCAAAATCTTTCCGCACCTCGAAGGAAAAATCGGCGGTTGCGGAATGCGGGTTCCTGTTCCAGATGGCTCATTAACGGATATTACCTGTGTACTTACGCAAACACCTTCTGTTGAAGAATTAAATAAGGCCTACAAAATAGCCAGCGAAACCCACCTGAAGGGAATTTTACAATATACCGAAGATCCTATTGTAGGCGTAGATGTAATTGGAAATCCACATAGTGTTTTGTTTGATGCTGAGTTTACCAGCCTGGTGGGTAATCTTTATAAAATTATCGGTTGGTACGATAACGAATGGGGATACAGTAACCGTTTGGTAGAAGTTAGTAAACGTTTGTTTTAATACAATTATCACCATGGTTATTTTATTCTGGTTATCGCTTTCCGGTGCTGTGCGTTCAGTAAAATGACACTGATGGTAGTTATCACCACAAGTCTTGATTAACATTTATAAAAATGAAAGTGTCACGAGTCCTGATTATTTTAGTACTGAGTCTATTTGTGATTACAGGTAAAACCCAAAACAGCAGCCTTACTGGTCATGTAAAATCAGGTGATCTGGCTTTAGTAAATGCTGAAGTTTTTATAAGCGGGTCCGGCAAGGTCTGCTTTTCAGATAGTTCCGGCAGATACAGCCTTAATGCCCTTAGTTCTGGCACATACACTGTAAATGCAGCCCTGGCTGGTTATCTAACCCAAAGCCAAATAATTTCCATCAACGATCATACAGAAACAGAACTTAATTTTGATCTTCCTCTGAATGCTAAAACACTGGCAGAGGTTGTTGTCACCCATAGTCTTCTGCTCAATTATAAACCGGCAGATCCTGTCCCCACTGAAGTATATACAAAAGCGTTCTTTAAAACCAATCCCGCCCCCTCATTGTTCGAGTCCATGCAAACCATTAATGGCGTAAGACCTCAGATAAATTGCAATATTTGTAACACGGGTAATATCCAGATAAATGGCCTGAACGGCCCCTATACAATGGTACTGATTGATGGAATGCCTATCGTAAGCGGTTTAGCAACTGTTTACGGATTAAATGGTATTCCTCAGTCGTTAATTGAACGTATTGAAATTGTAAAAGGCCCTGCGCCTGCCCGTTTTAATCCCGAAGCGGTAGGAGGAATGATAAACATTATTACCAAAAAACCACAAACCGCCCCTATTGTTTCAGCGGATGTATTCAGTTCCAGCTGGGCCGATGTGAATATGGATCTGGGTGTAAAATACAAAACAGGTAAAAAATCGCTGGGCTTACTGGGAATTAATTATTTCAATTACGAAAACCCAATAGATAATAATAAAGACGGTTTTACAGATATTACACTTCAAGACAGAATTTCTGTTTTTAATAAATGGCAACTCGAACGGAAAGATAATCGTTTGTTTAATCTGGCCGGGCGCTATGTTTATGAAGACCGCTGGGGTGGAGACATGAGATGGAACAGTAAATTCAGAGGAGGAGACAGTATTTACGGAGAGAGTATCTATACCAATCGCTGGGAAGTAATGAGCACTTACCAGTTACCGGTGAAAGAAGTAATTTACCTGCAACTTAGCAGTAATGGTCACTATCAGGACAGTTATTACGGCACTGGTGCTTATATGGCGTCACAATGGGTTCATTTCGGACAACTTACCTGGGAAAAAATCATCAGGCGCCAATTTATATCCAGCGGGATCAGCTATCGGTACAGTTGGTATGACGATAATCTGAGCGGGATAACATTGTACGACACCACTAAATCGGCCAACAGCGCACCATTTATTCAACACTTGCCTGGTTTCTTTTTGCAGGATGAAATCCGCTTTACTGAAACCCAAACACTTTTATTAGGTGGCCGATACGATTACCATCAATTGTATGGCAGTGTTTTTTCTCCAAGAGTTAATTATAAAATCGCATCTAAAAATCAGAAAAACACATTGCGTATTAGTGGAGGAAATGGATTTAGAGTAGCCAACATTTTTACCGAAGACATCTCTTCTCTGACCGGTTGCCGGCGGGTACTCTTTAGAGACGAACTTAAACCCGAACGTTCATGGAATGCCAATATTAATTTTGTAAGAAAGTTCTTTCCCGGACAACAAACTATCCTAAGTCTTGATTTTACCGCGTTCTATTCCCATTTTACGAATCGCATCATTCCTGATTTCGACACCGATCCTGATGATGTTATTTTCGGGAACCTGAATGGAGCTTCCGTATCACAAGGGATAAGCCTTAACATTGATGTTGTGTCGGGAAATGGGTTTAAAATGGTAGCCGGCGGAACAGTAATGGATGTAAGCTATACACATAACGGGCAAACCAAAAGACAACTCCTCACCGAACGGTATTCCGCCACATGGAGCATGAGTTATACGTTTCAGAAAATGGATGTAACGGTTGATTATACCGGTAATGTATTCGGCCCTATGCTATTACCCGTACTTGGTCCATTAGATAACCGACCGTCTCAATCTCCCGTATGGAGTTTGCAGAACATACAAATAACCAAACGCTTTAAAACATATTTCGAGGTATATGGTGGCGTAAAAAATCTTTTAAATTATACACTCCCCACCAACACCATTGCCCGTCCGTTTGACCCCTTTGACCGAAAAGTACAGTTTGACAGTAAAGGACAAGCCATTGCTACGCCTGACAATCCTAACGCGCTCACCTTTGATTCATTTTATGCTTACGCTCCTAATCAAGGCATACGGCCTTACCTTGGACTTCGTTTTACATTTTGAAAACATCACGTCAATATACACTCTTCCTGCTCATACTACTTTGCCGATGTTATCTGAATGCACAAACCTCCACCATTGCATTCCGTAATCTTGACAGTTTGCTCCTTAAAGAAGAGCGACCCGTTGTTATATTTATACATACAAACTGGTGCAGGTATTGCGAATTAATGAAACAAACTTCTTTTACAGATGACAGCGTTTCCTTTTACCTGAAACAGTATTACTATACCGTATTTCTGGATGCGGAAGACCACAACAGTATAACCTTTAAAAATAAAACCTATTATTTTAAACCAAATGGAACTAACAATGGCATACACGAACTTGCCATTTACTTATCTGCTAACGATAAAATAATTTACCCCTCCTTATACATCTTAAACAGTAAACTCAACACCATTGGGTCCTTCCATGGATATCAGTCACCGCGGCAACTAAGAACCATTCTCCGCAAAGTATTGCTCAAGAATAACTAACAGCAGCGGATTCATCCAACAGCGCTTCCATCTGTTAGTGGTGAAGCACTTTAAAAACCGCCGTCTGTTCGTTCCAAATGATTTTCAAAATCAGGATTCCTTCAGGAAGGTCACTTATATCTAATTCATTCCTATTACTCGCCCGTTTGTTTATACGGCCTGTAACATCCATTAGCTCTACCGTGAAATCCTCGTCGGCCTTCAATCCTTCAATTTTGATGCGATTACCCGAAGCCATGTAACGAATCATCACATCAGGATCCTTCGTTAATTTCCCGGCACTTGAAACAGACAAACGCTTTTTTAAGAAAACCTGATATACTGCTCCCTGTTTCCGGTGATAATACAACCGTTGCCCATCCGCACTTAAGGTAGGTGCTTCAGGCAACTGAAGTGAAGCCGGAATTAAAACCGCTGGATTAGAAAAGGCAGCATTAGTGGTAGTACGTGTCGCGACCATTACTTCTGTTTGTGTCCCCCCCTTTTGTAAACGGGTATAATACAGTTCCAGTCCGTTTGGCAATACATGCGGAGCATACACAAGGTAATTAACAGTATCGTTTACATTAGCAAATACAGCTGCTGTATTACTCAGCTTATTAAAAGTAGAATCATTTACTTTCGTGGCCATTCCCATCGAAGACTTACAGGGTAATCCATTAGGGCAGCCATTAAAAAAGGCATTACAATATACCAGAGTATTTCCGTTTTGGGTGACCATAGCATCCATAACAAGATGTCCGGGTTGCTGAATATAAAAATCACCGTGCACCCTTCCGAAACCTGTATAAGAAGACGTTAAAAATTTTACTTTAAATACATTTTCATAATTTGCCGGATACCCGCGTGTAGATACCCAGTAGAACGTATTGAGTGAATCGACCGAAGCCACAGCATCCAATCGCGGTGTTACTGTTTGGTTTACTACCGGAACAGGGCCAAGATAATTAAACACCGAATCGTTTACCTTTGCCGCATAATGCAAACTGGTGCTTATGCCATCATTAAGGCTATTGAAAAAAAGCGCATTCCCATCTGGCGAAAGAAAAGGCTCCATAGCATCAAATGTATAGCCGTTTATGATAACCGGAATAGCAGTACCGAATAAGGGGGAATTCTGTGCCTGATTAATCACATAACACATTAACAAACCGAGTAATAACACTAAACGTTTCTGTATCATTTGGTATTGGATGGGTTACTAACCAATCGTGTCATAATTTAAGAGACAAACTTGTTGTAATATAATAATTTTCCCGTTTGTTCCTGAATAAAGGATCCGCTGCACTGTAGTTTTTAGCCTCTATCCGGAATAATGCCGCATCTGTTATTTTGTAATCAACGTTAACAGAAGTGCCCCATACATTAAATCCTCCTTTGGTGTTTGTAACAATTTGTATTTGCTTTTCATCATTATAATATTCTCCGCGCAGCGCCATATACCATCGTTTTCCAATACCCAACCGGGCAATTAATACTGGTGTGTACCACACATCATAATCAGTTGCATTGTATTTATCATGGCCAATATCGAAGCCTGCAATACAGGCAAAACCGGAACTGGTCTCCGCCTGCCAGTATAAATTATGATACTGCCTTATCGCATTTACACTATCTGGCCGCACACTTCCTAAAAACGTACTATAGTTAAACACTATGTGTTGTGATGGCCTGTAACTGATCTGAAAACCGCCCGCGGGAAGCTGCATGGATGGCAAACGGGCAATACGCTGCCAGCCGTTTAATGCCAATACTACCAGATTCCATTTACCTGAAGGACTGGTATATGTACACTTTAAGCCAGATTCATAGTAAGGGGAGTTTTCTGCAACAATGTTTCGTGTAATTGTCCAGCAATCTGCCCCTATGGCACTTTCAAATCCGATATGGGACGGGAAAATGCCGGCCTCCAGCCACAAATTGTGTTTATCCGATAACCTAATGCCAAGTGTTGATTCATAAATAAACTGTGCCCATAGCGGCTCCGTACTTAAATTATACTGAGCATATCCACCAGCCATTAAAGACACATTAGCCTTCATTTTATAAGATGTATATGCCGCGCGTGCAAGAATCAGATTTGAAGTTACTTCGTTGTGCCGCTTATGATTGTAAATAAAATCCGGCTTAATATTGTTAACAGGTTCCGAAAAATCATAACTGTAATACACATCGGCATATCCACCAAAAGACCATTTACTTAATGAATCGTTTTGCGCCCCTGCTGACATTGTGTAAAACAGCACTATCCATAAAATACCCTTTAACCGATTACTCATAACAAAACTTAAAATTACGAAAAAGGTTTTCTGTTCTATCTTTTAACCCACATTATGCAATTGGAATTGAAAAATAATACTAAACGCCATGCTTCTTATAGAAACATGGCGTTTGGATTATAGCTTCCTCCGCTTTAACGGGTTACCACTAACTTTTTTGAAAGGGTATAACTACCACTATTCAGTTTAACAATATAGTTACCTGCATAAAGGGTTTGCACATCAAAGTAGGCAATGGTTTGTCCCTGATGAATGGTAGTGGTTTTCACCACACGTCCTGTGATGTCTAATAATTCTACTGCAATGTCTTTTTCTACCAGATTTCCTACCTGTATAGCTATTAAATCACTGGAAGGATTAGGTAATACTCTTACATCCAGTTTTTCAAATACATTTTCATTAACACCAACCGGCGCTACATAAGTAGTTGTTGGTTCCGTAACAGAAGTAACCTTTCGGTTAGCATATACGCCATAAAATGTTGGCCCTACCGCGTAAGGATACGCTGAGTTATGATTGGCATCTACCGTACAAAAATAAGCGTAGGTTCCGTTCGGGTATTCGGGTGTTACACAAAACCGGCCATTATGTATGTCCAGGTAATCAGGATCGGAAGGGTGTGCCACGTACTCATAGTCTTCACGGAAATAGCCTAAAGGATAGGTTGTACTTACCGCTGGTCCGTCGGCTACATCTGTTCCATCTGCATGATGTGTTCTTACCGTGATGTTGCGTAACTGGTAACTGCTTTTCATCCGTGTAATGCCACCTGTACCATTCGTGTTTTTATAAGCATACGCTCCATAAATAGGAAATCCATCATAGGCATACCCAATCAACGGCGAATGCTGGGCGCTACTGATGGTATATAATCCATCGCCATCGTACAAATTACAAATACTGGACAACACATTCAAATCCAGATCAAATGCGCTTGGGTTCTGATGATGATGATAGTTTCCCATAGCCGGATGCCCTTTGGAACAATCGAATCCGGAGCGCTCGGCTAATACAGCATCACGATTCCATACCCCGTCGCCCATACAAGGTGGTTGAATTGGTCCGCCACAAAGTGATTGAGTGGAATTTTTCCAGGACACGCCATCGCGGTAATCAAAAAGGGCGACCCCGTTTATAAACACACCTATATTGCCTCCGGTTGTTGCCGTTTTGGTACCGTTTTGCACCTGAGGGCTTAACGGAAACTTAAAAATAGCATTCTGGTTAGTCGCCTGCGAAGGATTCCCATCGAGAAACGGACCTGTAGGATAAGACGGAACACCTTTTGTAGAAACATATACCGAACCGGATGAATACTGAACGGTTTGACAATTCACCAGAATACTATTGTTTACAGGTGTAGAATTTCCCTGAACATAATATGAGCCGGTTTGAGTGGTATTCTGCAACCACGACGTAATAACAGGGCTTAACTGTGCGCTGAGAGGAGCAAGTCCGGTCAGCAACAAAGCGGGGATAACAAATGCGTTTTTCATAATTATAATAAATAGTTACTGTTTAGACGATTGTTTCTTTTTTAATCCTTCGGTCATTTTTCACTTTTTTGTAAATGGGTCTCTGAATGCCGCATTAAAAACAAAAGACGTATCATTAAGCGTCAGTAAAAAAGCAACCAGATCCGTTTTTTCTACGCTATTCAACAAAAAAGGTTGCTGCAAACGTAAATCCAGATTATACAATGCTTTATTGGCAGAAGTATAATGCTCTAAAACCTGATACAGCTTTTTAAACCGCCCATCGTGCATATAAGGATAAGTATAACTTAAATTACGTAAGGACGGGACTTTAAACAGTAAACTATCCTGTTTACGTTTGGTAACACCACCTCTGCCGGCATCATTCAGGGTTGAATCTACCGGCAACCCGTTAGAAACAAATTGTCCATTGGTAAACAAGGGTTCCGTATGACAAGCATTGCAATGTGTTTGAAAAAGCCGGTACCCTTTCTCTTCCTGTTCCGTAAAAACAGCCCTGCCCGATTTCACTTTATCGTAACGTGCATTCGCCGACACCAGTGTTAACTGAAATTGTGACAAAGCTTTTAAAATCCGTTCACCTGTAATTATACTGTCACTGTACGCCAGTTTAAAAGCCTTCCGGTACGCCGCTTGCTTCTTTAGTTTCTCTATAACAGAAACCAGAGTTTCATCCATTTCCTTCGGATGCGTAATGGGCGCCAATGCTTGTACATCCAGATGATTAACCGCGCCATCCCACATAAATGCGTTCTGCCAGGCCAGATTAAAAAGAGCGGGCGCGTTCCGGTTTCCGATCTGATCGCGGATGCCATGACTAAGATCGTGATCGGTGTGTGCAAAAGCGTTATAAGGAGAATGACAGGAAGCACAAGAAATACTGTTATCTCCCGAAAGCAAGGGATCATAGAATAATTTACGCCCCAGATCTATCACCCTTGCTTTTAAGGGATTTCTTGTAAAATCGTAGGAGGGTTCCGGAAAATGAGAAGGATAGCTCCATATCGGGGAAGTATCCTTTTGCTGAAAAGATAAAAGCCCTAAGGCCATAATACTTATCCACTTTACCCGCTTCATTCTTTATAAAATGATGTTGCCAGAAGCCTTGCTGCTTCCTGTGCCTTTAGTCCGGGACGCATCAATTCGTAAACCTGTTGCTTAAACAGTGTTTTAATCAGATCATTAAGCTCCAGGCACACCCTGTTATTCCGGTTTACAGACAATTCTATCTGCTGAATAGAATTCCACGGCGAACGATAACCTCCCAAATGCCACTGAAACCGGTGTTTACGGGCAGTACACAGCGGCGATTCTCCCTCCAGTTTAAAATGAATATAACCGCTTTGCCAGGCCCAGTACATGCCTTTTGAAGGATCCAGACTTCCGCCAAAAGCCCCTGACGACTGAATAACACTATCAACGCCAAAAACAAAACGTACCTTATCAAAACGCACCTTGCCCTCCGTCTCCAAATTAAAAGATGTTGTATCTTCCATATCTATCAGTAAAAAACGGGAAGGATACGATTTTACCAATTTCCCATTGCGGAACAATTGAATACCGGAAATATAAAAGCGGCAGGTGGTAATGCGCACCGTATCTCCAATATCCGGAAGCCAAATGGACTTTCCGTTTACCAGCGCCTTTCCGTTTAATACCGGTACAAACTGCAGGGCAGGCCCTTGAGCCTGGCAAAAGCCTGATATAAAACACACTAGTATCAGTCGCTGTAGTTGTTTCATCGCGGGGGAGGTCCGTTTCCATGAAAAAGTTTCGCCAGATCACGGCTCAGTTTCCGGAATGCCTCCTGTTGGTCGGGACGACATAATTGGCGAATATCGGTGAAATGTTTGTAATGAATGTACTCCAATTGCTTATGCGCTAATGCAATACTATCCGTCAGGGCGTTAATTCCGGCAGAATCCGGAGTTCCATTTAAACTGGCATATAAGCGCGATTTATACTGCTGTATGGCCCTCAGTTTAGCGTCCGCGTTGCTCCGGTGCCAGTGTATAATTTCATCATACCTTGCCACTTGATCGTCATCTAATTTTAACCGGTCAATAATTACTTCTCTGGGCTTAGGGGGCCGTTTACCTTCAGATCTGCCGCCAACATAAAACACTACCAAAGCCATGTTAATGAGCAACAAAACAATAACCAGCACGATATAAAACTTCATTTTATTCATACAACTTATCATTACCTGAAGGGATCATACTACTTAAGACCTTGTCTGTTTTTTCTGCTCTTACTTTTACTACCATCAGCACCTCAGACATCACAACAATTACCAGCAGGGCCATAACCCATCCCGCCCTTTTCACAGGTATGGTTTGACGGCGCTTTTCAATAATGGCCTCACTTACTCGTTGTTCAAACAAATCGGGTAGTTCTGCCTTTTGCACCGTTTTAAGTATTTCCAATGGGTCATTCATGTTTCTGACATTAAATTAGACGTTATTTTTCCGGGCTTCCTTCGTCCCTGTTTAAAAAAATTTCCAGATTTTTCTTAGCCCGCTGAAATAAAGACTCCACCGCCTTTACACTAAGATTCATAATTGCAGCGGTTTCAGCCTGACTTTGTTGTTCAATCCGCATCAAAATAATAACCGTTTTCTGATTATCCGGTAACTGATTTATGGCCTTATAAATGCTTTCAATAGCTTGTTTCTGCTCTAGCTTAACACCCGGATGATCAAAATGCGGCAACTGTATGTGTGGCGCGTCATCGAGGCGCAAGGCCGACAAAAATGCCCACCGCTTCTGCCGTTTGCGCGCTCTTATAAAATCGAGCGACATATTAACCGCAATACGGTACAACCAGGTTTTAATGGCCGATTGCTGTTTAAAGGTCGTTATCTTTTCATGAACCGTTACAAATACGTCCTGCGTAATTTCAAGCGCGTCTTCGCGGTTTTGCACATATTGCAAAGCCACATTATAGACCAGATTTTTGTGCGTATGATAAATTTCATTAAACGTCACAGAGGACTTACATTTCGATAAATATAGATAAAGAATATGAAATTACTGCTTAAAGCAACTCATTAATCGAATGCGTTTAGATTTACACCCTTACCCCCAACACACATACATCATCCAACTGCTCCAGATTTCCTTTCCAGTCATTAAATTCCTTAATTAAAAACTGATGTTGTTCTGCCATTGGTTTGCCCGCCATGGAAACCAGAAATTGCTCCATTTTACGGTACATGTATTTTTTTCCTTTTGGTCCTCCAAACTGATCGGGGAAACCATCACTGCTCATATAAATAACATCTCCCTTTTCAAGTAAAATAGTTTGGCTTTTAAAAGGCGGTTGCTCATCCAACAGAAAACCTATAGGCATTTTATCGGCTTTATACTCTTCTATTTTACCATTTCTGAAAATCCAGATAGGATTGTTGGCTCCCGCAAACTCAAGCGTATTATCCAATCGGTTCCAAACACACAACGCCATATCCATTCCATCCTTTTGATTTGTTTTACCTTGTTGTTCCAAAGCATGAATTACCTTATCCCGCAATTTATTTAAAATCACATCGGCCTTAAACAATTTACTCTCAATGACCAATTCATTTAAAAAACTGTTGCCCAGCATACTCATAAACCCACCTGGTACACCATGCCCTGTACAATCTGCCAGAGCGAAAATACTTCGTCCATTGGGTGCATTATACGCCCAGTAAAAATCACCACTTACAATATCTTTGGGTTTAAACAAAACAAAATAATCGCTACCTATTTTTTCCCAGACGGTTTTACCCGTAAGTACTGCGTGCTGGATACGTTGCGCATAATTAATGCTGTCAATTATTTCCTTCTGCTTCTCCTCCACCAATTGCTTTTGATTTTCAATTTCCTGCTTCTGAATTTCCAGCTCATTGTTTTGTTTACTGATAATGCGATTTGCTTTTTGCGTCCGCTTAAAACTTCTGAAAACAACCAGCATTAATAACAAACTTATTACCAATACCGCCAATCCGGACCAAAGCATCAGAGTCTTCCGCTTATTTTCCGACTCACGGAGCTGAAGCCTGGATTCTTGCTGACTGATCAATAAGTCCTTTTTTTGTGCCTCATATTTTGTTTCCAGTTCATCCGTTTTGGTTTTTAACTTCTCCTGCCTCAATGAATCGTAGAGCAATCTGTTCTTAAGACTTAACTGATAAGCCATTACATAATTTCCACTCTGATAGTAGATATTTTCCTTTTTACAACGGATTTGATACAACATATCATAATCCCCATCCTCAACAGCAAAAATAGCGGAAGAATCTACCCAACGTAATGCTTCTGCATACCTTTTTTCCTTGCATAAAATATCCGCGCGATTCCCATAAGTTGCCTTTTTATACCTGTAATCCAACTTTTTTTCCTGAATAAGCCGGTACGCCATCTCATTATATTTCCAGGCGGAATCATACCGGTTCGTCTTGCAATAAATAGAAGCCAGATTATTGGCAATAAATACCATATCGGTATTCTGCGCCTGCGCTTTTGCAATTTCATAAGCCTTGTTATACGATTTTATTGCCTTTATAGTATTACCCAAATCGTCATACACATTGGCAAGATTGGCACTTATATTATAGAGTGCCGTTGAATCGTTTAGTTCGCCTGCTATTTTCAAGCCCTTAATATAATACGCTTCTGATTTTTGATATTGGTTCAATTCATAAAACAACACCCCTAAACTATTATACAATTTCGAAAGGCCTATTTTATAATCCGTTTCTCTGAAACAAGGTTCAGCTTTAATAAAATACGAGATGGCCACTTCCGGCTGATGCTTCTCAATGTAACACAACCCCAGATTGGTATAACTACGACCCATTCCGATTTTCAATTGATCGGTTTGTTGTATTTGCAGGGCCTTAAGATGGTATGTAATAGAGCTATCTATGTTACCAAGGTAAAAAAAAGCCGAACCCATTGTATTGAGCGCGTACGCTTCAAGGTATCTGTTACCAAGCCGCAAAGCACTTAGTTGCGCCGTTGTCGAAATTTTCAGTGCCTTATCAGGATCGGATGTAAATAACCCTCTCGCTTCCTCTATTTTATTGGCCAATTGTAAAGAGTCGGTTTGCGCTGTTAATTGAATACAACATAAAGTCAGTATAACCCAGATGAAGCTCTTTTTAAACATTGCTATTTTCTATCCAAATATTAAACTGAAAACCTCTTCCACCTTAGAGGCCGTCATAACTTTTATTTTGTATGAATTTACGCTAATTCCTTTTAGGTTATGGCTACTGATAACGATTTTAGTAAATCCCAGTTTTTCGGCCTCACTAATACGCTGTTCAATACGGTTTACCGGACGAATTTCGCCTGTAAGCCCCACCTCTCCGGCAAAACAAATGTCCTGAGGTATGGGTAAATCTTCGTTACTGCTCAATATCCCACACACCAGTGCCAGATCAATCCCCGGATCCTCTACCCGTATACCCCCGGCAATATTGATAAATACATCTTTAATACCTAAACGAAATCCGCAGCGCTTTTCCAAAACAGCCAGTAGCATGGACAAGCGCCGCAAATCAAATCCGGTAGAAGAACGTTGAGGTGTACCATAAGCGGCGCTGCTTACCAAAGCCTGGGTTTCAATTAACATCGGGCGGTTACCTTCCATAGTTGCGGCAATAGCTACCCCACTGGTTGGTGTTTCCCGGCTGGTAATCAATATTTCAGAGGGATTGGTGACTTCCCGCAAGCCATCGCCGCTCATCTCATAAATACCCATTTCGTTGGTGCTGCCAAAACGGTTTTTGGTAGCGCGCAACAAGCGGTAAATATGGTTACGGTCGCCTTCAAACTGCAATACCGTATCTACCATGTGTTCCAGCACCTTTGGTCCCGCCAGACTCCCCTCTTTGGTAATGTGGCCAATCATAAACACAGGCGTATTCGTTTCTTTTGCAAAACGCAACAATTCCGCCGCGCATTCCCGCACCTGACTCACACTACCCGGGCTACTGTCCACATAACTCGTATGAAGCGTTTGAATAGAATCAATTACCACCAGTTGCGGTTCAATTTCTACTATTTGCTGAAAAATATTTTGTGTATTGGTTTCCTGCAAAATAAAACACGATTCCGTAGTAATGCCAATCCGTTCGGCCCGCATCTTAATCTGCTGTTCGCTCTCTTCACCGCTTACATACAGCACCTTCAGGTTTTTCATTCGCAGAGCCAGTTGCAACATAAGTGTTGATTTACCAATACCCGGCTCGCCACCAAACAAGACCAGACTCCCGGGAACAATGCCCCCACCCAGCACCCGCGTTAATTCTTTTCCCGGAACCGGAATACGTGGGTACTCATGTAAGCCTACATCCTGCAATAAAACCGGCTGATTCGAGCGCCCCTGCGGATTTTTATTCCCTAAAAATAACTGAAGACGGTCATTTTTCGTTTCCTTTTTAACCACCTCTTCCACTATGGTATTCCATTCGTTACAGCTATTGCATTTCCCCAGCCACTTATCGTACTGCGCGCCACAATTCTGGCAATAAAACACTTTCTTTGGTTTAGACATGAAACACTATTTACCCGCTAAGGTACTCGGTTTTAACATGTCCGGTGGCTACAAATTATAGATTTTCACCGGGCGGCCTCCCCTCCTCCGCTACACACCTTTTCCAAAGTTCCAAAACTTTGGAAAAGGTTTTACCCACACACCCGGGGCCGGGCTCTCGCTACTCGCTTTTTGCCGCAACAGAACAGGCGGCAAAAGAGCTCAAACAAGCCGCTCCATCCCTGGCCGGGGGTAAACCAAACGCATGGAGGTATAATACCAAATATATGTATAAAATAGTCCAATGCATGACAGGGAAATTTTTTATTTTTCGAGGCGAAAAACGCAGGCATAGCAGAAGCTACGTCGAGTATTTTCAACGAAGAAAAATGAAAAATTTTCGATCAGAATTGGACTATTTTATACATATATTTGGTATAACTTGTAAACTCAGCTTCTCTTCCGCGTTATTGATTAATCCACTTCCTGTTAAAATTCAGATAAAATAAAAAAACTGTTCCCTTTACCAGAAACAGCTTTTGCATAAAATACCATGCCCCCTGCTAATTCACCTTACTCGATGGGTGTGCCAGATTCCGGACATTGGTAATATCCATTTTAATACTGCCTATTAAAATCTTAGCCTCAGCCCGCATCGGGATGTGATTAGGATCATCACTAATCCACACATTCAAATCTTCTTCGTGCTTAAACACACGACCTTTTTGCACAATAGGTCTGAACTTAAGACAACGGTACTCACCAATATCGGTTTCAATAACCTCTTTACCTACGTACTTAATTTTCAGAGGCCATATTTCCTTATCCAGAAAACACTTCAAACTATAAATATCGCCTTCCTTAGCGCTCGACAAATCCAGATTACGGGCGCTGTAAAATGCGCTCACCATATCCTGAATACCGGTAGGCACATCAAACTTTTCACCACCACCCACATCTACCTTTTTAGCGTAATGGTTAAACACATAATCCTGACTAAACTTATACCCACCCTCATCTACACGGCGCACAAACATCCAAGGCACTCCGGCATCCTTATCCAGATACGTTTCGTACCGGTCGCGTACCTTAAAAAACCAGTCGGCACTACCGCGCGTGTAACCATTCCCCACTATATGAAATACTTTACGCCCGCTAATATCCAGTAACTCCGGTTTTACTTCCAAAACAGCCACCCCCGCGTTCAACACACCATAATGCAAACGGTAGGTTAACACTTCGCCTTCTTTAAAGGCTTTTACCGGATTCTCAGGTAAATTATCCAATGCCTGAACCGATCCTATGGCCTGTTCCATACGGTTCTCTGCATCCCGTTTAAAACCCGCCGAACAAAGTGCAAGTACCGCGGTAACCGCCATACTTATTTTAACCGTCTGTTTTAAATTTTTCATTTGACCTTTTTGTATCTGATCATCATAATTCAAATGATGTGCCAAAGTAAGAACAAGTTACTTTTAATTTTTGTTAAAAACAAACCTTTATAAACACAAAGCACTGATCCTCAGCAACCTGCTAACACCCGCTACTTCTTCATGCTTAAACGGATTTTCGTAATCACCTTCTTGGTATAAAGCGGAAAATCGCCCTGCATCATCCAGCTGTAATAAGCCGGTTCCTTCTCAAACACTTCCCTAACCGTTTTATCCTTATGTTTTCCAAACGCGAATACCTCCTGTCCTTTTTCATTGTATTTTATCCGTCCGGCCAGATCCGCGTTTTTGCTGACATTGGTTAAGGTACTCAACGCCTGTACATCATTTTGTACGGGCTTATACAACTCCCCCTTTTCATTCTCCAGTTCTGTATTTTCATAACGATCCAGTTGCGCCAGAAACACCTCGTAGGTAGCTTGCGCGTCGGCCAATGCGCTATGCGCGTTTACCAAAGGTTTATCGCAATAAAATTTATAAGCGGCTATCAGATTACGCGGTTCCATAATGTGAAAAATATTCTGCACATCAATTAATCTGCGGTGCGAAAGATCGAAATCAATCTCCGCCTTCAGAAATTCTTCAGCTAATAGCGGAATATCAAACTTATTGGAATTATACCCGGCAAAATCCGCCTGCCCTATAAACTGAATTAACTGAGGCGCGGCTTCTTTAAACGTAGGGCAATCCTTTACATCTTCATCGTAAATACCATGGATTTTAGAAATTTTTTCAGGAATGGGTTTTTCCGGATTAATCCGCATGTTCTTTGTTTCGGTAGTCCCATCCGGGTTCAACTTTACCATCCCTATTTCTACTATTTTATCACTCCCCAGACTCAATCCTGTTGCTTCCAGATCTAAAAAAATAAGTGGTTTCGATAAATTCAGTTTCATATACAAAATACGTTATTATACTCGTGATTACCTTATATAGCGTGACACAACAGACCGGTTTCAAATTAAATGCTTAAGGCTTCCAATACTGCTTCCTGCGAACTTACGTCCTCATAAAATCCATTTATCTTATGAATCACTTCTTCCAGCAAAGAATCAGGGCAGGAAGCGCCACTGGTAATAATAATGTTTAACTTATCCTTTTCAGGTAAAAAAGGAGTGGTTTGTTTCAGGGTTTTACCCGGATAATCGAAATGCTGAATAAGTGTTTTACTCTGTATTTCACTGGCCGAAGAAATAAAATACGTTGGGAATTTCTGTTCGCATAACTCCACCAGATGCGAAGTGTTGCTACTGTTATAACCGCCCACCACAATCGCCAGATCTGCGGCGATATCAAGCAACCCCAGTGTCGCGTCCTGATTTTCGTTGGTCGCATAACACAAAGTATCGCGGGTATCGGCATAATGCGCTTTACTATTGGCTTCCCCGTATTTCTGAATCATTACCTGCTTAAAAAATTCGGCAATAGCAGCCGTTTCCGTTGCCAGCATGGTGGTCTGATTAATAACACCCAGTTTTTCGAAGTGCTGCGCAACCGAAAATCCCGGTGTATATTTTCCTGCAAACTCTGCTTCAAAAGCCGCTTGTCCTTTTTCACCCAACACATACGCCGCTAAACGCTGCGCTTCTTCCATATCGCGCACTACCACTACCGCCTGACTGTGTACCGCGCTACGCGAAAATGTGCTCCGTGTTTCTTCGTGGTTGTACTTGCCATGAATGATGATGGTATGTTGCTGGCCTCCTATCTGCTCCGATTTTTTCCAAACCCGTTCCACAAACGGACAGGTGGTATTGTAGGTAGCCGTTTCAATCCCCTTTTCCTCTAATAACTGAATAAGGTTTAAAGGCGCGCCAAAAGCAGGAATAACAACAATATCTTCGGCTGTAAGAACATCAAACGGAATCAATTGCTGACCATGTGTATCCTGTAAAAATTGCACCCCATGCGATTCCAGATCCCGGTTCACGTCAGGATTATGAATCATCTGACTTAATAGATAAATCCGTTTTCCGGGGTTTTCTTCAATGGCCCTGAATGCAATTTCAATAGCGTTTTCTACCCCATAGCAAAACCCAAAATGACGGGCAATGTGCCAGATAACCGGGCCAAAATCCAAAGCCGTAGGGCGCATATCCCGTTTACGGGGATCCTGGATCTTTCTAAACTCCTTAACCTTTGTAATCAGCGGGCTTCGGTAATATGTCGGGACGTTGAATGTTTTCATGTACTCTTAGTTCTGTTCAGGAATAAGCAGGTTACCACGCCTATTCCAAAACTAAAGGTAGTACTTTTCGTCCACATTCTTTACAGAACAGAATCATTACCTCTTATCCGAATGCGCGCCGTTTTAGCGTTACCTTACATTTAACCGACATCGTGTTCAACCAGAATGGAAAATCTCCATTCTCGTCCGAATGAATAGTACAATCCATTAATCCCTTCTATGTGCAAAGTCCGGATTAATCATTTGCTATAACCAATTTATAGACCCCTTCACTTTCACCCAAACGCCACTTCACAAAATACATTCCTGAAATAAATCCCTGAACATCCATTACCACAGGCTCTGTAGTTGCCTTTTTTAAAGCCATTTGTTGACCCGCTATATTAAAAATATACACCTCGGCATTTTCAGGTAAACCACTCACTATAACATACCCTGTTGCTGAAGGATTAGGATATAACTTAACACTGATAGCTTCCTGTGCATTAAAAGCGGTCATTAAGCACGCATCTACACTTTGTGTAATAACGGCCTGAGTTGTGCAGGAATTAACCGACTGACCAGTAACAGAATAACTTGTTGTGAGTGCAGGTGAAGCAGCAATAACAGATGAGGTGGCGCCTGTACTCCATAAATAAGATGCCGCTCCCGAAACCGTAAGAGAAACCGATTGTCCTACGCAAATTAATGAGTGAGTACTACTTATCGTTAATACCGGGTTCTGGTTTACAACAACCGTGCTAATCACTGGCGATGCACTCTGGCACCCGGATATAGTTGTTCCTATAACGGAATAAGAGGATGTTGACATCGGGTTTACCACAGTATTACCTCCCTGTACAGTATAAGTTGCCGCACCGGATGGAACTATTGTAAACGTACCGCCCGCGCAAATACTGCCACTGTTAACGGATAACACAGGTAAGGCATTAACCGTTACACTACTCGTTACCACATTCCCAAGGCAGCCCGCCGAACTGGTACCCGAAACAGTATATGTTTGATTATTGGAGGGGCTTACCACAGTATTACCTCCCTGCACAGTATAAGTTGCCGCGCCGGATGGAACTATGGTAAACGTGCCGCCCGCGCAAATACTGCCACTGTTAACAGATAACACAGGTAAGGCATTAACCGTTACACTACTCGTCACCACATTCCCAACACAGCCCGCCGAACTGGTACCCGAAACAGTATATGTTTGAT
>JASGCO010000034.1:0-23817 GCA_030054095.1 Sediminibacterium sp. | reverse complement strand
CTCCCTGTACAGTATAAGTTGCCGCGCCGGATGGAACTATTGTAAACGTACCGCCTGCGCAAATACTGCCACTGTTAACAGATAACACCGGCAAGGCATTAACCGTTACACTGCTGGTTACCACATTCCCAACACAGCCCGCCGAACTGGTACCCGAAACAGTATATGTTTGATTATTGGAGGGACTTACCACAGTATTACCTCCCTGTACAGTATAAGTTGCCGCGCCGGATGGAACTATTGTAAACGTACCGCCCGCGCAAATACTGCCACTGTTAACGGATAATACAGGCGAAGGATTAACGGAAAGCGTTAATGTAACAATACTATCGCACCCTCCCGCTGTTAAAGTGGATGTATAAATGCCGGTTGTTGTTAATCCGGTATTATTAAAATTATAGGTTTGTCCCTGACAAATAGTGGCCGTTATACTATTTTGCTTAATACACTGCGTCCATTCCGTGGAACCTATATCCCTTCTTCCTCCATTAACTGGCCCGTTTTGCGCATTGGTCATATCTGAAATGTTCCCAAGATTAATGGCAGGACTACCATTTCCCGGACGCATCGTTTTTGTAAATCCGCCGTTATTGGCTAAGGCGCCTAAATTAAGCGCGGCCGCTGTAACCCCTAACTGATCGGAAGCCACACTACCTAACACACTGGTGTTACTGAAAATATTATTACCCTGAGAGCTGATTCCACTGGTTGTTGCAAAAGAATACAAATTAACCCCACTGTTATTTGCTACAATACTACTTTTTAAGCCCAGATAGGAAGTAGCAGCCAGTTTGCCTACCGAAAAAATACCACTACCCGCCATAGATGCTTTATTATTTACGATAGTAGAGTTTACTACCGTTACATTACTACTGTAACTGTAATTACCAAATGGAGAAGACGCAGCCGAATAAATACCTCCACAATTACCCGAAAGATTTCCATTATCGGAAATAGTTGAATACGAAACATTAACCAGTCCCGACGCATTAGCGTTAGTGGCTTGAAGATAAGAGTAAATTCCACCATCAGAATTATTATGAATCGTGCTTCGTACCAGATATAACCGCGACTGAAGGTTTACAGATACCCCCGACACAAGGTTAGATACCAAACCAATGCCCGTATTATTACCAATTTCCGAATTGCTGATAGTGGCGTCAATGGTAGCGCCAACGCTCAAATACACAATGCCCTTACGCAACCCACCGGACGTATTATTGTAAATCCGTGTCGAGTCCATTATAAAATCCCGTCCGTAATGATATATGGCCCCACCCTCCTGGGTAGCACTGTTCCCCGCAAAGCCCGACGCTAAAACCTCGCAATAAGAAGTAGATCCGCCATTAAAACACACCGCGCCACCATTATTACCGGAAGTGTTTCCGTTAAATACAGAATGACTCACAAACAAATTACCACCAATCTGGAAATAAACAGCTCCCCCGTCAGACAACGCCGTATTCCCCTGAATACTGCAATCTGAAACAGATAAAATCCCTCCCGTTAAAAGTATGGCCCCACCTTTACTTTGTGCATAACAACTTCTGATTACGGAGTGCTTAATCTCAACTGTTGCTGTAAAAGATGAAAAATACAAAGCCCCACCATTATTATAGTTCCCGCCGGATGCTGCTCTTCCGTTAACCAGCGTTAAACTGTCCAGTTTTACAAGATTAGCATAAAACGTTAGCAAACGCGTGGTATTCTGACCGCTTATGTATAATGTATCAGAAGCATTATACAATCCTTTAATAACAATATTATTACTTACCTGAATATCGGTCAGCAAGTTTATGCTACCGCTTCCAGCGCTTATCAATGCCGGATTAAATCGGATCGTGTCTCCAGCCGCAGCACTTGCTACAGCATTCCTCAAAGACCCCGCTCCAGAATCATTCTTATTTGTAACTACTATCTGATTTGCATAACACACGCCGGTTAGTAAAACCAGCAAACTTAGAATGCAGATTTTCCGTATCATTTTCATTTCAACAACTATTTAAAAGACAAAAGTACAGGCCGTTTACTTTTTGGCCTTACCGCTAATAACGTTTTTATCACATTATTACGGTTCTCTGCCAAAGTCCGCATGACTTCGAAACCATTAAAAAATGGTTATTCCTTTAAGATTGTTTACAGTTTGTAAGTATTGTATTATACAAACAATTCCATTGCCAGTTTATCTGCTATTAATTTACCGTTACCATTTAAAAGAAGTGCATCGTGCCGCCACTCGGTATATTCTGTCATTTTTTGAGCTTCCGCCAAAAACCGTGTTTTATAACGCTCACCAAATAACCGCTGTATTTCTTCCACATCGCAGCCCCAAATGGTGCGTAAGCGGGTCAGTACGTATTCATTATACCGGTTGTCCAGACTTAATGTTTCCGTTTCATAAAAGGCTCCATTGGCAGTTACCTCACGTATGTAAGTCGCGTTACTGCTCACATTCCATTGACGCGTTTGCCCGTTATAGGAATGCGCGGAAGGACCAATGCCCAGATACGTGTAGCCTAACCAGTAACGGCTGTTGTGTTGCGCTATATACCCTGATTTGGCAAAATTAGATATTTCGTATTGTTCAAATCCATTCGCTCCCAAAAACCGGATCATCTCTTCAAACTGCCGGCTGCTTAAGTTTTCATCAATCAAGGGCTCTTCGCCCCGGTTATGTTTTACACCCAAAGCCGTTTTGGTTTCTATTGTCAGATTATAGGCCGAAATATGCTGTACATTCAGATCTACTGCCATCTGAAGCGTTTCCCGCCATTGCTGAAGATTCTGAAATTTTGATCCGTAAATCAGATCGATACTTATATTGGAAAATCCGGCCTCCTGAGCCCGTTTAACACATTCTACCGATTCGGCAGCTGTATGTGCCCGGTTCATCCATCGCAATTCTTCCTCATTAAAACTTTGCAATCCTATGCTTAATCGGTTAAACCCGTTCCTTCGCAATCGCGCTAACGTTTCAGCAGTTAAATCATCCGGATTACATTCTATGGTACATTCCGTATTTTCAGGCCATGTGTAAATACCACGAATGGCAGTCATTAGTACCGTTAGTTCTTCTTCCGAAAGTAAACTGGGTGTTCCACCTCCGAAATAAAGGGTTTCAATATGCTGCGTTCCTAAATAATCCTTTCGCAATGCCAGTTCACTGCATAACGCCTTCACCAAATCAGGTTTGTGCTTTAAGTTTGTGGAAAAATGAAAATCGCAGTAATGACAAGCCTGTTTACAGAACGGAATATGTACATAAAGACCTGCCACAGTAGGTTAAAACCAGCCTTTTTTCTTTTTTTTGGTTGTGCCCCCTAATCCCAATACACCTAATAAACCACGGGCTACTTCTTTAAAGACCGTACGCCCAATTTGGCGCACCATGGTATTTTCTGACGCTTTTTCAATAATTGATTTCTCCTCCTTGGCGGGCTTTTTGCGTTCTTGCGTTTCTTCTTCCGTTTCCTCTTCTTCGTTAGCGGCTTCTTTTAACTTAGCTGTCAGTATCTCGAAAGCGCTTTCGCGGTCAATGGCTTCGTTATACTTGGCCACCAGCTTACTGCCGCCTATGGTTTCGCTTAACTCCTGCTCGTTCAGCACGCCTATCCGGCTGAGTGGGGCACGTAAATGCACCGCCGCTAAAGGTGTTGGTATTCCTTTCTCATTCAGTGCCGACACCAATGCCTGACCAATACCCAGAGAGGTAAGTAACTCATCCGTTTTATAAAATTCAGAAATAGGATAGTTTTCTGCCGTTTTCTTAATGGCTTTTCGATCCTTTTCAGTAAACGCGCGTAACGCGTGTTGTACCTTTAAACCCAATTGGGCCAATACCGCATCCGGAATATCGTACGGATTCTGCGTACAGAAATACAAACCCACTCCTTTAGAACGGATCAGTTTTACAATGGCCTCAATCTGATCTAACAGAGCCTTAGAGGCTTCATTAAAAATCAAATGAGCCTCATCAATAAAAATACAGAGTTTGGGTTTTTCCAAATCACCCGCTTCAGGGAAACTGTTATACACTTCGGCCAACAAACAAAGCATAAATGTGGAAAACAATTTAGGGCGATCTTGTATATCACTTAACCGCATTACCGACGCAATGCCCTTACCATTAATATCGGTGCGAATTAAATCGGACACCTCAAAACTTTTTTCTCCAAAAAACTGTTCAGCCCCCTGAGTTTCCAGTTCTATCACTTTTCGCAAAATAGTGGAAACAGAAGCCGGGGCAATGTTCCCATATTGTTTCTGTATTTCATCTTTACCCTGATCGGTACTGTATTGTAATAATTGTTTAAAGTCTTTTAAATCCAGCAACGGTAAATGATGGTCGTCAGCAAACTTAAACAGCATGGCCACAATACCTTGCTGGGTCTCGTTCAAATCAAGTATCTTAGAAAAAAGTACAGGACCAAATTCCGAAACCGTAGCTCTTAATCTTACTCCAGGTTGCTGACTAATACTTAAAAACTCGGTAGTGGTAGCAGACGGGGCAAACGGAATACCGATAGCCGCGTGGCGCTCTTCAATTTTCGGATTTGTAGTTCCGGCACGGGCAATACCACTTAAATCTCCCTTTAAATCCATTAATAAAACAGGAATACCATTGGCGCACATTTGCTCGGCAATAATTTGCAGCGTAACCGTTTTACCGGTTCCGGTAGCGCCCGCAATTAAACCGTGACGGTTCAACGTTTTAAGCGGCAGGTTTACAAATAATCCCGCCTGTGGTGTTCCATTAAATAAGGCGGATCCTAACTGAATGGCTTTACCGGTGGTTTGATACCCATTTGTAATAGCCTGTTTAAATGCGTCGTTTGCTTCCATGATATTTCGTGTACCAAATTACGTTTTTTTAAGCAGAACAGAACGTTCTGCTGACAGTTGAGCCTTTCGCTCCCGGTTATCAGATTACTTGGTAATAATACGGCCCAGCAACCGGTTCACCCTTCGCTTATGTTCGGTAAGGGTTACTAAATCCTTCAGTACTTTCTCTTCTTCCTCAGGGCTTACGGTTTTCAGTTGTTCCTGTCGCTCCAGTATAATATTGTGCAATTTACTCTCCTTATAGCTGTATAAAACATGCTGTATGCTTTTTTTTAATTGCCATACTTCATTATTGACATACACGCCAAACGCGGTCCATTTTTTACTTAACTCGTAATTATTGAAAATACTATTGATAACGAAATTAGAAATAGCCGGATTCGGGTGCTGCGCGAAATAGTTCACTTCCGGGATGCGTTCCTGTTCTAAAAGACTTTCGTACTCATCCAGCACCAGTTGATGAATGGGGTTTTCAAAGGTGATGCTATCGCGCCAAAGTTCAAACAAGATGTGTTCCGCGGCGGTCATCTCAAAATCATACTTTACAAAATCTTCGTCTTCCGCTTCAATGGTTAACAGGACATTGCCATAATTCAGCAACAAACGCAACAACTCCCGTTCATCCGCGTCGTACCTTAAAAATTCTTCCTGCTTAACAACTTCATCTGGTGGAAAATCCGGTATCGGTTCATCCGGATGTGGTGGTGTTATTGTATTTTCTCCCCGGTTTTCTTTCCCTCTTCCCTTTTTTGCATCAGCGGTTTGTCGTAGTTTATTAACTTCACTTTGTAATACTCGCTCCTCCAACTGCATTATCCCCGAACACTCTTTCACATACACGCCTCTGGTAATCGCGTCTGGAATCAAAGCGATGTTTTCTACAATATCCTTAATAACGCCCGCTTTCTTTATGGGATCGTGCTTTGTTTCCGCGGTTAATTTTTGTGCTTTATATAATAGAAAATCCTGGGTATTGGTTTCCAGATAGTGTTTAAATTCTTCCGCCGTTACCTTCCGGCTGTAGCTATCCGGATCATCATCGTTCGGGAACGTAAGCAATCGCACATTCATTCCCTCCTCGAGCAACATAGGAATGGCGCGATTACTGGCTTTTTGCCCGGCCGCGTCGCCATCAAACAACACCACTATGTTTTTTGTAAAACGATGCAAAGCTTTTACGTGCTCTACTGTTAAAGAAGTGCCGCTACTGGCCACCACGTTTTCAATACCGGCCTGGTGCATAGCGATTACATCCATGTACCCTTCCACCAGATAACATACATCCATTTTCTGGATGGCCTTTTTACCCAGCCATAGCCCGTAAAGAATCTTACTCTTGTTATAAATTTCCGTTTCGGGGCTATTGATATACTTGGCTGTATTTTTATCGTTGGTTAAAATACGGCCGCCAAAACCCACCACACGACCACCATCGTCGTGTATGGGAAACATTACCCGCGAGGTCCAGCGATCGAATAAAAACGCACCGGTAAGTTCTGTCCCTTCCACGTACTTATTACTTATCACATTCATACCGGTTTGAGCCAGGTATTTGGGCTGGTAACCGTTTTTGATGGCCTCATCGGTAAACGCCCGGCGGTTTTCGAGGCTGTATCCTAACTGAAATTTTTCTATGATGTCCTCACGCAATCCCCGCTCCAGAAAATACCCCAAACCTACTGACTTACCTTCGTCGGTAGAACGCATCACCTCCCGGTAATAATTAACGGCATACTGCATCACCACAAACATACTCTCCCGCTCATTCTGATGTTCCTTTTCTTCAGGCGTTATTTCCCGCTCCACTACCTCAATACCGTATTTTTTGGCCAGCCACTTCAGCGCCTCCGGGTAGGTTAACTGTAAATGATCCATTACAAAGTTTACCGAATTCCCGGCCTTGCCGCAGCCAAAACACTTGTAAATACCCTTTACCGGAGATACCGTAAATGATGGTGTTTTTTCGCCATGGAACGGACATAACCCCAGCAGGTTTACGCCCCTTTTTTTAAGGGTAATAAACTCACCGATCACATCTTCAACCCGCGACGCGTCAATTATTTTATCAACCGTTTCTCTTGGTATCACCGTATTACAAAAGTATTTTCTGAACGGTAAATATACAGTGAAATTTGGCTGTATATTTGACCAGTCAATTATTTACCCCCCATGAAACAGTTTATTTTATCCCTGCTAATTGTCCTCCTGATAGGTAACAATAACGTATCTGCTCAGGAAAACGGATACATCAAGCTCACCAAATCGTACATTGGCGCTATTAAGAGAAATGAAGCATTTAAAACCAAGAGTTATTTCGATACTAATTTTTTTGGCAGAATAGCGGCTTATCAGACCGAGAAAACCGTTGAGGATTTTTTAAAAGAAAAAGGTGCTATTGTAGCTATCGAAAAGACGGAAGCTGACACCATGGGGTGCAAAATGGCAACGGCAACTGCTGTTAAAACCCAAAAAGGAAAATTCATCTGGTACCATTTTTACGATCAGGCCCAAAAACTACAAAGCCTTCAGATTGACACCTTTGAAAATCAATGGTTTTATAAACCAGAAACCAATTTTAGTAATTACATTACCCGCGAGGTATTAATTGAGCCTAACCTGTATATTAAATTACCAGGCACCCTTTATTTACCCAAAACCACTAAAAAAGCACCACTGGTGGTATTGGTGCATGGCAGCGGACCACACGACCGGAACTGCACTATTGGTAAGAACAAAATTTTTAAAGATATTGCTTTGGGATTAGTAGAAAAAGGCATCGCCGTGCTGGCTTACGATAAACGTACGTTTGTGTATCAGTTTAACAATCCGTTTCCAATTGACAGTATGGATTATTACAGCGAAACCATTGATGACGCGGTCGCCGCCATTCGTTTTGCAAAAAAACAGGAGGGAATAGACAGCAATCGGGTGGTATTGGCCGGACATAGTCAGGGTGCCATGTGCGCTCCTAAAATAGCGGAAATGGCAGGTCGGCTCAAAGGCGTTGTATTACTGGCTGCACCAGCCCGTTCCCTGCTGGATATTGTTCCCGAACAAATCGAATACATCAACACCATTGACGGAAAGGTGACTCCTGAAGAAGAACAACAAGCCAACACTATTAACTGGCAGGTTAAAAACTCGAAAAGCGAAAAACTGAATCTGAAAACAAAAAGCGGAACGCTTCTGTTTGGAGTAGGTCCCAAATACTGGCTGTGCGACCGTCAGTTTAAGCAGGTAGAAACCGCTAAAAAACTCAATCTGCCTATTTTAAACATTCAGGGCGGACGTGATTATAACGTCACCCTCAAAGAATTCAGAATATGGGAAGAAGCTATGAAAGGCAAAGTTGGCTATCAGCAGGTCGTGTTCGATGACTTAGACCACTCTTTTTTTAAAGGCAACGGCATGGGCAAGCCGGAAGATATCCAAAAAGCCAACCATGTTGATAAGCGAGTTATTGAACGGATAAGTGCTTTTACCCTGCAATAGATAGGTAAAAGAGTCTGATTGGTCGAATTAATTGCCACCTTATGTCTCATCAGCGTTATTAATACTGAAATTCGTAAGTATCAAACAAATGAGAGACCGTTGGGAATATCTGTTTCATGAAGATTTTAGTCGTTTTGCACAAAAATTTGTCGACAGTTTAGACGAATCAAGTATCAGTTACTGGAGTTCTGAGTTAAACTGCAGTCCGGAACTGCTTGCTAAAGCTATTTCACAGGTTGGTAATAATGTTATGCTCATTAACGACTGGTTGATCCTTAACCGCTTACGAAACGAGTTTAATGATAATTAAATCAGGGAAAAACCTTAAAGCATTGAAGAACCGGAGTATTAGTCTTCTTCATTTTTAGATACGCCTAATATCACATTCAGAATTCCGCTGACAATCGAAAGTAAAATACTGAACAATAATGCCTTCCAAAAACCACTTACATGAAAGCCATCTATCAGATAATCGGCCAACATGATAATACCCGCGTTAATCACCAAAAGAAAGAACCCAAGTGTAAGCACAGTAATAGGTATAGATAAAACCTGCAGTATAGGCTTCACAATCGTATTAAGGAAAGCCAGAACCACCGCTACCATAATACTCACTGTCCAATTACTTACCTCTACGCCTTTAAGAAAGTGCTGCAGAATTAATACACTTAACGCAGTAACACCAATCCGGATTAAAAATTTCATTACTAAAATACTTTGAACTCCAAATTTACAACTAAACAATCAATATCACACCAAAGTCAATCGCTTACAAAATAATGTTTCAACACTTAAAATACATTCCTTTAACTGGACATGTTGGCCTTTCGGATCCGGATGACAAACTAATACCAAGCCTTATTAATAGGCCTCTTCCTGTAAACGGTAATTTTTTTTACTATTAATCTAAAACTGCGGATTACGTTACTTCTGCTTTTTGATTTCGTATATCTCCATTTTCTCACGAAGTACTTTCAGGTATTCCTCCAGCAGTTCGTAATACTTTTCTTTGTAATTGATGTTTTCATCGGCTTCTGTATTACTTCCTGCCTCACTGACCAGTTCCGGAAAATCATTGGCAAAATTGTATCGCAATGCTTTCCCCAGTATTATCAAATCATCAAATGAAACGTAAGGGTCTTTGTACATGCGGTAAAGCCGAGTGTGGCTGATCTTGGTTTTTTCGGTTATTTCCTTTGCAGTCAGTCCGCTTTGGATAACGGCTGCCCGCAAAATTTCTCCTCGGTGTTTCATAAGTTACTTGTAATAATTCTATAATGCGAATATCTTTTACTACGAGATATTTTTTTATAATAAAATCGTGTATTTTGTAGGGTATTAAAAAGATAATTGACTTGGTTTTGTCATACACAAGTTCTGTTTTTGTTCCAAAAAAAATAACAAAAAAGGAAAGATTTTATTTCAAAAAATACATTATAAAATAAGCGCCGAAATTCAACCTTAAAAAATCTAAAAACCGCTACAACCAACTACTCACGCCCCTTTTAGCGGACTCTTCTTACCATCATAGGTCTCCATCTTCTCCCGCAGTACCTTCAAATGTTCTTCTAATAACTCGTAATATTTAACTTTATAGTTTATATTTTCTTCTATTTCCACCGAACTTATCCCTTCATTCGAAAGCTCAGGAAAATCGTTAGCGAAATTATAACGCAGCGCCTTCCCCAACAAGATCAACTCATCGAATGAAACATACGGATCCTTGTACATACGATACAAACGGGTATGGCTTATTTTGGTTTTTTCTGTAATCTCTTTTGCGGTTAAGCCACTTTGCCTAACTGCCTCTCTTAGAATTTCACCGCGATGTTTCATAAGTTACCTCTAATAAATACTATTTTATGCAACACGAAGGTCTTTTCCAAACACACATTGTTTTATAGCAAAATCATGTATTTTATACATTATTAATCGCTTAATTACGTTCTTTTTATATTTCTTAAATGTTTGTTTTGTTGCGATTTTTTAAAATCATAGATTTACAAGCCTCTACACGCACCCGGAAATCCGCACTAACAAATATTGTTACAACACCTAAAGGAGTGTAAATTATTATGATCGTAAATTATAGCAACTATTACTAACAAAAATAATCATTTTCCAGAAATCACCGTTTCATCATATAAAAACACCGTATCTTTAAACTATGCAATTGAATTGGCTATTCCTCATTCTGTTAAGCGGCGGAATACTTAAATGCCAGAATTTTCCGGTCACGTTTACGGTTCAACAAATTATTCCGTATTGCGGTGGCGCGGCACCCGACAAAGAAATCAGTCAGAATAACCGCACAAGCGCTCCCTACGCAAATAAAACCCTTTACCTTATAACATCAAAAGGCAAATATATTAGTACAATAAGCAGCAACGCAAAAGGTGTTTTTAATTTAAATCTAAAAACCACCGGAACATTCTATCTGTTTGAACCTTGGAAATATCTGAAAACAGGGCCATATGGCGACTCTACCATTAACTATGATCAAACGTGTCTTAATACCGAATGGAAAAAACCCGATGTTATTATTACCGTATCCAAGGGAAAGAAAAAGGTACAGTCCTTTATTCCGGAAACAGCGCCTTGCTTCTGGCAATATCCCTGCGCGCTGCATCGCGAAATGCCTCCTGCCGCCAAACCGCATTAATTTGAAATGAAAACGTATCTGACCATCCTTTTTTTAGTTTTACAAGTTCTATACTACGCACAAGATATAACCCAAACCATACGCGGCAGCATTATCGAAAAACAAACCCAATCGCCATTACCCGGCGCAGTCGTTCAACTCCTAACCACTACCTCTGTTCAACCGGTTAGTGCCGATGAAAACGGGAAATTTAAACTAAGTCAGGTTCCTATTGGCCGCCATCAACTCAAATGCAGTTTACTCGGCTACAAAGAAAAATACATCACCATTATTTTAAATTCAGGAAAAGAAAGTGTGGTAACCCTCGAACTGGAAGAAAACGTTTTGCAGGGACAAGAAGTTACCGTTACCACCGAACAGGATAAAACCAAAACCAACAACAAAATGAGTACGGTGAGCGCCCGTGTATTCAGTGCCGAGGAAGCAGCGCGTTACGCCGGTAGCCGTGGCGATCCCGCCCGCATGGCAGCTAACTTTGCCGGAGTTAGCGGTGCTAACGACAGTCGTAATGATATTATTATCCGTGGTAATTCTCCTTTGGGTATTTTGTGGCGACTCAACGGGCTCGATGTTCCTAATCCCAATCATTTCGGTAGCTCCGGAAGCACCGGCGGCCCTATCTCCATTTTAAACAATAACACCCTCGATAACAGTGATTTTATGAGCGGAGCGTTTGCCGCCGATTATGGTAACGCCACTGCCGGTGTTTTCGATCTTAAAATGCGAAGTGGCAACAATGAAAAGTATGAATTTTTAGGGCAAGTTGGTTTCAATGGCTTTGAACTTGGCGCTGAAGGGCCACTTTCTAAAAAACAAAACAGCTCCTTTCTGGTTAATTACCGCTACTCTACCCTCTCCGTATTTAAGGCATTAAACATTAATTTCGGAACCGGCGCCGCCGTCCCGCAATATCAGGATCTTACATTTAAAACTGATTTTAACACCAACAAAACCGGGAAATGGAGCGTTTGGGGCATTGGTGGGTTAAGCTACGTTGCCTTACTCGAAAAAGACAAAAAGGAAGGCGAAGACTTGTACGGCTACAGCGCGCGCGATACGTATTTCAGAAGCAATGTAGGCGCCGGAGGTATTGCGCATACCCTCCTCCTTAAAAATAACGCCTACATCAAAACCAATGCCGGTATAAGCGCACAATACAACAAAATAGAAGCCGACCGTATTGATACCGCCTTTAAAACACCGGGCAATCTTAAACCCGAATTCCGGCAGATAGCCCAAACCCTGCGCTATTCATTCAACAGTACGTACCATAAAAAATTCAACTCGCGCAACTTTGTAAATACAGGCATTTACACCGATTGGTTTACCACCTTGTTTGTGGATAGCCTCGACCGGTTATTTGGCAACAACACATTTGAAACCTTACGTAACTACAAAGGAAATACAGCACTTTCACGCGCCTTTATACAATGGCAACACCGCTTTACCGACGAGCTGGCCCTGCATAGCGGCCTTAGCTACCAATACTTGTTTCTCAACAACAGTCAGGCACTGGAACCTCGGTTAGGATTAAAATGGTCTGTTACCCAAAAACAAAGCCTGAGCCTGGGAGGCGGCCTGCACAGCCAGTTACAGCCCTTGTATATTTACTTTGCCAGCGAAACCCAGCCCAATGGAACCCGCACCGAAACCAACCGCCAGCTCGATTTTACAAGAGCGGTACACGGTGTTATCGCTTACGATCTGTCATTCAGCAATAACTTCCGGTTAAAAACAGAACTTTATTATCAGTACATCTATAACGCGCCGGTTAAAACCGCCCCTAATCCCTTCTCCGCTTTAAACCTTGGCGCTGATTTCGACAGCCCAAACGTTACCTGGTTAACCAGCAATGGCACCGGAGAAAACTATGGATTGGAACTCACACTCGAAAAATTTTACAGCAAAGGGTATTACTTCCTGTTTACCTCCAGCCTGTTCGAAAGCAAATACACCGCTTCCGACAAGGTTCAACGCAACACCGCCTTTAACGGCAATTACGTATTCAATCTTTTAGGTGGCAAAGAATTTAAAATTAAAGAAAAGCACACGCTGTCACTCGACTTCAAATGCACTTACGCCGGCGGTAAACGTTACACCCCTGTTGATCTCAATGCCAGTAAACTGGCCGGGAAAGAAGTAAGAGACCCCGCGCTTACCTTTGCCCGCCAGTATCCGCCCTATTTCCGGCTCGATGTAAAACCCACTTACCGATTAAACACCAAACGCCTTACCCACGAATGGAGTGTTGACATCCAAAATATTACCAGTCACAACAACGTATTTCAGCAAGCCTACGACTTAAAAAACCAAACTATTAAAACCGACTACCAGTTAAAACTCTTTATCATTCCGCAATACCGTATTTTATTTTAGCATTAAAACAAGGCGTCCCCCCGTTCCCGCGCACACCTTTTCCAACGTGTTGAAATGTTGAAAAAGGTTGGCAACACGCCGGCGGTAAACGTTACACCCCTGTTGATCTCAATGCCAGTAAACTGGCCGGGAAAGAAGTAAGAGACCCCGCGCTTACCTTTGCCCGCCAGTATCCGCCCTATTTCCGGCTCGATGTAAAACCCACTTACCGATTAAACACCAAACGCCTTACCCACGAATGGAGTGTTGACATCCAAAATATTACCAGTCACAACAACGTATTTCAGCAAGCCTACGACTTAAAAAACCAAACTATTAAAACCGACTACCAGTTAAAACTCTTTATCATTCCGCAATACCGTATTTTATTTTAGCATTAAAACAAGGCGTCCCCCCGTTCCCGCGCACACCTTTTCCAACGTGTTGAAATGTTGAAAAAGGTTGGCAACACGCCGGGGCCTGGCTGTCACTACTCGCTTTTTGCCGCAAAGAACCAGGCGGCAAAAGAGCTCAAACAGGCCGTTCCATCCCTGGCCGGGAGATATTGTGTTACAAACAAACCAAATGAGTGAACCGGGAAATCAGGTTTTTAGTTTAAACCATAAAAAAACACATAATAGTCCAAAACGAATCACTATAACCTCACATTTTTTTGAGAACCTTACTAAAGTTTAGTCACTCAAAAGAAAATACATTCGTCTCTCAAAAAGAACCTAACAAGTTTAGTTCTTCCCACACTCTGCAAACGGCCTCGGAAATTTTTGCGTGTGAAATGGAGTGTTGCAAATGCGAAGGCCAGTGCGAAGAAGATTTGCAGCGCCGCAACGCTAACACATTTATCGTTTTATCCGCCTTTAAATCTTCAGCTTGCAATGCGACAATTTCACCGCGAAAATTTCCGCAGCCTTGATTTTTTGGTTCTTTTGTATCAAGACAAAAGAACAATCCATAATTTTAAAATCTGCCAAAAACTATCAAATGAAAATTTTCCGCAAATTAATTCATATCATTCGTTTCTGAATCTTTCTATTGATAGGTTTTTAGACTTTTCGGGATTAACATAAAAACTAATAATGCCTTATAAAATACAATTAAACTATTCCTGCAAGAATACGTGATTGAACAAGGCATATTTTCATCGTTTTATAGTCACTTCTCCCCATAAAAACAACTCTCAGTGTTACATTTACCCAATTCTGATGATAGAAAAATCACGCATACTTTATCGCCGTATCAAACGTACCGGCCTGCGCTTCCATCACCGGTAACTCCCAACCCTGCGGATAGGGCGCCTCCAGTAAACTGCCTTTCAATACGTAAGGATACATCTCTGCATAGGTTTGTATCTGGCTGGCACTCACCCTCCGGTAAATGTGAGAACGGTGCAGGTTATCCGGATGCGCAATGCCTGCCGCTGCCATCAGTTCTACCGCCGCCTTTATCGTCTCCGACTGATAATTCGCTACACGTACCTTTTTATCATCAATATCCAACCCCTTATACAACTCCGCGTTTTGTGTCGCCACACCTGTCGGACATTTATTTGTATTACACTCCAGTGCCTGAATACAGCCCAGCGCCAGCATCATGGCACGCGCGCCGTTACACATATCCGCCCCCAGCGCGAAATTCTTGACCAGATCGAACCCCGTATGCACTTTACCCGATGCTATAATTTTAATATGCTTCTTAATACCAAAACCATTTAACGCGTCGTAAACAAAAGCCAGCGCGTCACGCAAGGGCATACCCACCGAATTACTGAATTCAAGCGGCGCGGCGCCTGTTCCTCCTTCTCCCCCATCCACCGTAATAAAATCCGCGTAGCAGTTGGTTTCTACCATGGCCTTGCAAATACTGATAAACTGGCTCTTCTGTCCTATACACAACTTAAACCCAACCGGCTTACCTCCACTCAACTCCCGCAAACGCTTAATAAACGTAACCAATCCCTCTGGTGTCGAAAATGCCGTATGATAGGGCGGCGATAATACATCTTTCCCTTTCTCTACTAAACGGATTTTCGCTATTTCATCCGTCACTTTCGCTGCCGGCAAAATACCGCCATGTCCCGGTTTAGCGCCCTGACTCAGCTTTACCTCAATCATCTTTACATTGGGTAATTTAGCCCGTTCCGCAAACGCGTCGTAATTAAACGTCCCGTCGGTATTACGGCAACCAAAATACCCCGTACCAATCTGCCAGATTACATCGCCACCCGGTTCCAGATGGTACGGACTCAAGCCACCCTCACCCGTATTGTGTGCAAAACCACCCAACTTAGCGCCCCCATTCAACGCCATAATCGCGTTCTTACTTAAACTGCCATAACTCATGGCACTGATATTAAAAATACTGGCCGCGTATGGCTGCTTACAATCGGGCCCGCCAACCGTTACCCGCGGATGATGATCAATTTGTTCAAAAGGTAAAGGCGTAATGGAATGGTTCAGCCACTCATACCCCACTTCGTAAACGTTTAACTGTGTGCCAAAAGGCGTGGTGTCTGTTACTTTTTTGGCCCGCTGGTAAATAACATTCCGGCTCAGGCGATTATAAGGTGTACCACTGGTATCGCTCTCTACAAAATACTGCAATACCTTAGGGCGCATCCATTCCGCCATCCAGCGCATGCGTCCTACCACCGGAAAATTACGCCGTAACGAATGACGGGTTTGCGTCAGATCCACCAAACCCATATACACCACCGGCAACACCGGAATAAACAAAAACCATAGCCAATGGTAAAAATAGCCACCAACGGCAATCAATAGCACAACCAGAAACGAAACGAGGATGAATTTAGCTTTCATAAAATAAACGATAACAGTGTATTAAATGTAGGAAATAAACGTATTAATAGACCGGGCGTTCACACTGAACTTATCTGCCATTTTTAGCTTATCTTTAATAATCAATAACTGCTATCTCTCAAAAAATGATTTTGAAACTTAAACTTAATCCATTCAAGAGAATCACCTTTCTGATACTAATTGTCTGCAGCGCGCTGTTTGCTACCCTCAGCGCTCAAACAGACTCATCCTTGCACGTGAAATGTATTACCTATTCTTCAGAGCCACCGCACACGCCTGTTATTCATCCGGACTCCCACAAACAACCTGAATTTCCGGTAGGATTACCGGAGTTCGTCAGATACCTTCATAAAAATACGCAAGTGGACTGTTTTGACGAACAGCAACCTGGATGTTCAACGATTCACTTCGCTTTTACAATTGATACTATGGGGTTTACACAGGACGTTATTGTATTACACTCTCAAAATCCTAACAGTGAAATAGAAAACGCTTTTAAAAAGCGTGTTGAGCAATCCCCGAAATGGATTCCTGGCAGTAAAAACAATAAAAAAATGAATGCCAGACAGGAACTACTTGTCAGGATTCGTCTGGAATAAAATCTTATAACATACATGGATCTCGCTATCAGAATTCAAAATGCGAAAAAAACACTCTTCGGCGTTTCTATTGGTGATGCGTTTGGCGATAGCTTTTTTGGCGATGAAGATAAAATAATGGAATGTATTCATTCGCGAACCATTCCGGAAACCAGATGGGAATTTACGGACGATACGGTAATGTCCATAGCCATTTACGAAGAATTGATAACTCATAATTCTATAGAACAAAATCATTTAGTCCAACGTTTCATCAGGAATCATAATCTTGATCCCAACAGAGGATATGGCGCCACACTAAGGCGCGTCCTAAGAGAAATTCAAGAAGGAGGGCATTGGCATGAAGTAGCCAAAAACGTGTTCGACGGACAAGGCTCAATGGGTAATGGAGCTGCCATGCGCGTATGCCCTATTGGAGCATTTTATTTTGATGACTTGGAAAAAGTCAAAGTGCAAGCCACACAATCGGCCGAAGTCACACATGCCAATCCGGAAGCCATTGCAGGTGCTATTGCTATTGCCATTGGCACAGCATTAACTAGCAGAATGGGGATAGATCAAAAGTTCCTCACCCCCTTGCAATTTATAAATATGATTTTAGCGGAGTTGCCAGATACAGACACAAAATTTAAAATAGCAAAAGCGTTGGAGGTTCCCTACAATTATCATATCGAAACAGTAAAACGTATTTTAGGAAATGGTATTAATATGACCGCTCAGGATACTGTTCCATTCGTTATTTGGTGTACAGCCCATAATCTTAAAAATTTTCACGACGGATTATGGAAAGCTGTTTCTGCTTTAGGAGATCGCGATACTATTTGCGCGATGGTAGGTGGCATGCTCATAATGTCCTCCGAAGAAACTACTATTCCTCCTGAATGGATAAAATCGGTAGAATCTGTTGACGACAGTATCTTCTTGGATAAATCATGAAAAATCATCACTCCCTGAAAACTGAAAAAAGGAAACTTCCTGCCATTCATTAATTAGCAGCACATTCGGTCAAGAAGAATAGTTAAGCCTTAAAAGCACCACAAAAAGACTCAAAAGTCTAACAATCAGTTTTTTACAAAATTTCACAATTCCACAAATTTTGCTATTTTTGCAGTCCTTTAAAAAAGAGAACAGAATATGAGTATACTTTATTTAGTACCTGCTTTGGGTATTTTGGGTTTGTTGGTAATGGCCATCAAATCGGCCTGGGTTAGCAAGCAAGACGCGGGCGACAGTAAAATGCAAGAATTGGCTGGTTATATTGCCGCCGGAGCCATGGCCTTTTTAAAAGCCGAATGGAAAATTTTAAGCTACTTCGTGGTAGTAGCCGCTATCCTTTTAGGATGGAGCGGTACCGTTCATGAAATTAACGGTCACGCCATTCACTCACACTGGTTAATTGCCGTGGCGTTTGTGATTGGCGCGGTATTTTCGGCTACTGCCGGATACATCGGCATGAAAGTAGCTACCAAAGCCAACGTGCGTACCACACAAGCGGCCCGTACCAGCCTGGCACAAGCCCTTAAAGTATCGTTTACTGGCGGTACCGTTATGGGATTAGGTGTTGCCGGATTAGCCGTATTTGGTTTAGGCGGTTTATTTATTGTATTTTATAAATTATTTGCTGAAGGTACACCTGTTACCGGCGATGAAATGAAACGCGCCATTGAGGTGTTAACCGGTTTCTCGTTGGGTGCTGAGTCCATCGCGTTATTTGCCCGCGTAGGTGGTGGTATTTATACCAAAGCTGCCGACGTAGGTGCTGACCTTGTAGGGAAAGTAGAAGCCGGCATTCCGGAAGATGATGTACGTAACCCTGCTACCATTGCCGATAACGTAGGTGATAACGTAGGTGACGTGGCCGGTATGGGTGCTGACTTATTTGGTTCGTATGTGGCCACCATTCTGGCTACCATGGTATTGGGTCAGGAAATTGACACGGCTAACGATCAGTTCGGTGGTTTATCGGCTATTTTATTACCAATGGTTATTGCCGGTTTAGGAATTGTGTTCTCTATTATCGGTACCCTGTTTGTTCGCGTATCCGGAGAAAAATCATCGGTACAAAACGCTTTAAACTTAGGAAACATCGTTTCCATCCTGTTAACCGTTGTTGCGTCTTATCCATTAGTAAAATGGATGTTACCTGAAACATTAAGCTTACGCGGGTATGAATTTACCAGCACCAACGTATTTATCGCCATCTTAATCGGTTCCATCGTTGGCGCTATTATGAGCTGGATTACAGAATACTATACCGCTATGGGCAAACGCCCGGTGAACTCTATCATTCAGAAATCGGCTACCGGCCACGCTACCAACATTATTGGTGGTTTATCCGTAGGTATGGAATCTACTGTTGTTCCTACTATTGTATTAGCCGCGGGTATTATGAGTTCGTACCATTTTGCCGGATTATACGGTGTGGCTATTGCCGCCGCGGGTATGATGGCAACTGCCGCTATGCAATTAGCTATTGACGCGTTTGGTCCTATTGCTGATAATGCCGGTGGTATTGCCGAAATGAGTCAGTTACCACCCGAAGTGCGTGAACGTACCGATAATTTAGATGCTGTAGGTAACACCACTGCCGCTACCGGTAAAGGGTTTGCCATTGCTTCTGCCGCTTTAACTTCACTGGCCTTATTTGCAGCCTTTGTTGGTGTAGCGGGCATCAGCGCGATTGATATTTACAAAGCGCCTGTATTAGCTGGTTTATTTGTTGGGGCCATGATCCCGTTCATTTTCTCTGCTTTAGCTATTGCCGCTGTAGGTCGTGCTGCCATGGATATGGTTCAGGAAGTACGTCGTCAGTTCCGCGAAATTCCGGGAATTATGGAGTACAAAGCCAAACCGGAATATGAAAAATGTGTGGCTATCTCTACACAAGCTTCTATCCGCGAAATGTTAATGCCTGGGGCCATCGCTTTAATTACACCTGTTATTGTTGGTTTCGTATTCGGACCCGAAGTATTAGGTGGTTTATTAGCCGGTGTAACCGTTTCTGGTGTGTTACTGGGTATTTTCCAGAACAATGCCGGTGGTGCATGGGATAACGCTAAAAAATCATTCGAAAAAGGCGTACAGATCAACGGTGAAACCTTCTACAAAAAATCGGAACCACACAAAGCATCTGTAACCGGTGATACTGTTGGTGATCCGTTTAAAGATACCTCTGGTCCTTCAATGAATATCCTCATCAAATTAATGAGTATCGTATCATTGGTTATTGCGCCATATATTGCCATTAATGGGAACGAAGGTCATAGTGAAACGAAAATGGTTACTGAAGAAGTGATCAAATGTAACATTAACGGACAGGAATACACATGTACCAGTAAAGCACAATGCGATAGCATTATGGCGGCCAATGTAAAAGACATTACTGAATTAAATGGTTTATATGTTGTGGATGGTGCACACAGTTCTGTAAACTTTAGTGTAAAACATGTAGTGAGCAGTACAAAAGGAACCATCAATGTGGACAGCGGTTTTGTAAACCTGCAGGCAACTAATGGTCCTAAAGTGTTTATCCAAATGGACATTGCCAGCATTAACACACAAAACAGCTACCGCGATGGTCACCTGAGAGATAAAGCCGAGTTTTTTGATGTAGCAAAATTCAAGAAAGCAAGCTTTGAAGCTACTGAAATTGTGAAAAACGAAGAAGGCGGTGCATACGCTTATATTGCGAAAGGAAAATTAACCCTGAAAGGTGTAACCAAAGAGTGTAATCTCAAATTCAACTATCAGGGTAACAGCGATCAGGAATGGGAAGGCAAAAAAGTTAACATTGCCGGTTTTGAAGGAGAAACGGTTATTGACCGTACCACTTTTGGTATTGGTGAGCCGGGCTTTATTGCCAACGATGTAAAAATCGAAATTACTTTAGAAGCAGGTCAGGATAAAAAATAATTCGCTCTAACCAGAACTTTAAAAATCCCCGCCAAAAACGGGGATTTTTTTATCACTATGATACAATACATTTTAAATCGCATCTGTAAAATAAGCCTTATTGTCTTGCTTTCATTGGTTGTAAAAAGCTGTAACACTCATTCTCCCAACGAACAAGCGCTTGAACTTTCAGTAGATTCAACTTCCGCTATTCCCCATGGACTTCTCGATTCATTAAACGGGCACTGGATGTTAACCGACCTGAGTATAGAAAGTGGAGAAACCGGTAGCGGGCGCTACAAAACACAAACACTTAAAGACATTTTATATGGTTTAAAATATACCCCTTTGCAACTCGGTAATACTGGCAAAGCTATTGAAACCAATCACTATAATCACCGCTTATTAAACCTATACTGGTCGTTTCTGGAACCCGATACACTCTTACTTCACAACGATACCATTCGCCAGATCTTTCATATTCAAAGTTACCGTAACGGCTTACTGCAAACCCACTATATACCGGGAGAAAATATGGAAACCAGTCAACGCTTGTATTGCAACTTTGCGCAACTTCACCCCGAAAAAGGTGGCGTCCCCGATTTATTCATCCCCGCACTTTCTGTCTGGCGAACAATACCGCTTAAACAGGAATCAGAACAGGCAATAAAACACCGCTTAAAAAGTCTTTTATTGTATAATGCCGCTTATATCAGAGGCATTCATTTCTCCAGCTATCAGGGACTAAATACCAAACACCTTAATCTGCCTTATGATTATTACCGCGGAGGAATGGTTCTTAAACCCCTTGATAAATGTGTCAATTTTCAAATGCTGTTTTTTAATACTACCGATAGTAAAAAAGCCTATCAGCTCCTCGAACAATTAAGCCGTACAGTCAAATTTCCCAGAATACCACATAACAAAAATTTTATGCTGGAATATGCCACCTATATGGATTTGCTGGCGAATAATCTATGAATACGTCATCCAACCGTCTCTGATTTTCGTAAAAAAGTCAGAATTATGTAATTTATGCTTAATGAACTAAAGCAAAACTATTTACTTTCCGATCTTTACCTTAACCGTTGTACCACTACTCCCCGATGGCTTCTTAGCTGTAAATACGCCCTGCTTCTGAATATTGTCATCCGGATCTCGGTCAATCAATTTATGATAAGGATCAACGCCAGCGCGTTCCGGTTCCTTGTCCAGAATCAATTCAATACTCTGTGTAGCCTTATTTAATTTTACCTTGGTGATGAAAATGGGCACTTCCGGTTTTTTGCTGTCTGGGTCCTTTTTCGCAAATACAGCTACATCCACCCAATCGTTAATGGGGATTTCCTTTTGCTTACCCAAACTGTCGCTTTGAAATTTTTTGGCCTCAACATCAATTTTAACCTTGTACTTTCCACCTACAATTGGTGTAGAACTGAATCCCGTTACCCGGTTTTCGTAAACAGTAATGTGCTCAAACAAATCGCTTATCACATATTGTAATGAATCAGGCGTAACTTTCCGTAATTCGTCCACAAACTCTAAACTGGTAGTATAAGGCGGTTCCTGAAACGCCACTTTTTTAATATAGTTCCGTAGCCCCTTATTCAGGCTATCTTCGCCTATATAATCTTTCAAAGCATACATGGCCACGCTTCCTTTATTATAGTGAATATATTGCTGGTTCTCACCCAACATTAACGGGCGTTCCTTTTTACTTTCCATGGCTCTGCCTCTCAGGTAACTGTTCATTTCATATTTCAGGAATTTATGCATCATGTGAGGACCGTACTCTTTTTCCATTACCATCAACGCACTATACTGACTCATGGTTTCACTCATAAGTGTACTCCCCTGTACATCAGCGCCAATTACCTGATGCGCCCACCATTGATGAGCAACCTCGTGCGCTGTAACATAAAACGGATAATCCACGTCTTCCGGATCGTTTTCATCCACTTTGGCAATAAATCCGATAGATTCAGAAAATGGTATGGTATTAGGGAATGATTGCGCAAATGTGGCATACCGCGGAAACTCCATAATTCGTACCTGACGGTGTTGGTAAGGGCTGAAATTTTTAGTGTAATAATCCAGTGATTTTTTCACCCCTTTAATCATCCGGTCAATATTATATTCATGTCCTCTATGATAATAAATTTCAATGGCCACATCCCTACCCGCTTCATCCCAGTTCTTCCACACATCTCTTTTCACTTCATACTTTGCCGACAACCAGGCATAAAAATTCAGGATAGGAGCATCCATTTTGTAATGAAAATAACGACGTCCGTCTTTTTCCCATTCCTTTTGCAGATAACCTGGCGCTATTGCCATCTGATTACCGCTGGTGGATACTACTGTTTCAAAACGCAGCCAATCCGCGTCTTTGGATATATACGTATTGCCGTAAGCACTGGTATCTTTCACTGAAGCCATGCGTTCTTTGGGTTTCAGTCCCTTCTTCACGCGTTCCGTATTATCACTTAATTCCGCGTCTTCAGCATACCCAATATGCGGCAATACTGTACTGTTTATAAAACTTCCGTTTTCTACAATCTGAGTTCCCTGTCCGTTTGTACTTAATCCCTTCGGGAAATCTTCCAACTCATACTCAAATTTCACCGAATCGCCCGGTAATAACGCCTGCTTTAATTCAAATCCTCTAAAGCCCATCAACGTATCATTTAAGAATCGGGTAAATGGCCGTACGAAGGTCATTTTCTTTACCTCCGCATCATTATACATCTGTATGTAAATCTTTGAAATCGGGTTTTTGGTTTTATTCTTTAAATAATAATACCCTTTTGCCCTGTACCCGCCTTCAGAAGGGAAAAGTTCCATCTCCACATTACTTTCTACAATGCGCGGCTGCGGGAACCCAGCTAAATGACCATATTTCTTTTCGTAATCTACTGTTTCCTTTGTTTGCTGCTTTTCTGACTTATAAGGATTAAGTACCCTGATATTATAGTAGATATACGTTCCCATACCAATAAACAAAATCAAACCTGCAACAAATACTATTTTGTACCCCCCCCGGAAAGAACGTTTTGCCAACAACAGACGCATTTTGTAACTCTTCTCCTTACCACGGTTGTACATAGCAAAAGCGAAAGCCACTATCACCAGAATAAACCCG
>JASGCO010000009.1 GCA_030054095.1 Sediminibacterium sp. | reverse complement strand
TAAAATGATTTTTATTCGGTCATTAAAAAATCTTCTTCGGTATCCCAATCAGGAACAACCTTAATTGATTTTTCAAGTGTTTTCAGTTGCTCGGCTTCCTGATGTTTTATATAATTTCCAGTATCCCATTTGTTATTCTCGTTTGTGTCGTAAACAATTCTAACCTTATACTGCCCCGGGGGTATCTCTTTAAAATCAATGGATTTAAGCATGGTTCCGGCTAATGTAAGATGTGTACTTTGTGATTTTATGATTTGTTTGTTTTCATTAAGTAGTTGTACAATATAATGCTGCTTTTTACTGAAGCGGATGTTAAGTGTGAGATGACCTAATTCTGTTACTGTCTGCTGTTTAAACGAAACGCTCAACGAGTCGTTGTAATTGCCTTCGAAATCCTTAATGAAGGAGGAATCAAGTTTCAGTTTGTACGACAGTCCGGGTTTTAAATTATTGGTAATGGTTATACTATTGGGATTCGTAAAACGTATGCTGAGCGGTTCTTTCAGAGTATCTCCTGCCGTTAAAAGAACAGATGCTCTCCTTTGTACGGAAAGAGTATCGAGCCATTTATCTGCTTTTAGTGTGAGCATTGTATTAAATGTAAGTTGCCCGTTAGTGATGTTGGGAGATAGTATTAATTTGTTTTTATTTTGCCATTTAGTTTTAGGAAGCGTTACCCGGATGGTGTCTGATGCATTTCCATTTTTATGGAGTAACCACAGACTATCTTTAACAGGTGATTTGTAATAAAGGGTTAATGTATCGTTTATAGCCGGTGGAATAAGGATGTGTTTATTATTCTCAGGTAAAAAGCTTTGAAGATTGTTGCTATTTTCATCTTTGTTATAGATGAGTTGTAACTGACCGAATTCGGAGGTTAACGTTTTTTTAAGAAATAACCGCTCTGGTTGTTCTACAAACGTTTGAAGAGAAAAAGAGGTGTCACGGTTAAGTCGCAACGTGTCTTTGTAAAAACCAATGCTTTCCGGAGGGCCATCGTAATAACCATTTTTGTTGATATCGGAAAAGGTGATCAACCGGTATTGACCCGCAGCAATATAATTAAGTTCATAATTACCATCTGAGCCTGCACGGGTGTAATATTTAGGCGTTTGTTTAAAAACCAAACTGTCCTTATCTGTTATTGCAAATAGTCCTACAAGGGCACCTGGTTCAGCTTGTTCGGTAAGGGTATTTTTAATATACCCTCTGATTTTCAAAGTGTCCAGTTTATCGCCGGTTGAAAATACATATTCTGCCTGTTCAAGAATATTTCCTTCCCGCATATCAGAAATGGATTTTCCAAAATGGATACGGTAAGTGGTGTTGGGTAAGAGATCTGCTGATTTCAGTTTTATTCTGATTTTTTTACCAAGACTTTCTATATCAGGCATTGTTTTAAAAGCAGGCGAAATAATTACCTGATTGGGAATGTCCTTAATTTGGACATACTCATCAAACTGTAGTATGATTTCATCGGAACGAAATTGTGAGCTGCGGTTTTCCGGAGTAGTTTGAATGATTTTAGGAGGGGTGGTGTCGCGCGGGCCGCCTGTTAAAGGTGTAATTTGAGCACATTGTGTAAGCAATAGTATGCTTAAGACCAAAAAAATAAAACCGCCTGTTAACCGAATCATTGATTAAATTTGTGTAAATGTAAGGAATATTAAAAAACCTGATTTCTTAAAAAACGTTTCTGTATTCTCTTCTGCAAATATTCAAAAAACTAACGCTAAGGAAACTATACAATTACTTGCTTTTGTATTTTACGTTTCATTTATCGCGTTTTTTAAAACGGCCCGTAGTAAAAGGGTTGCCGTTTGCTTTAAGTATAGAGCCAACAACCAGTTGTAATTTAAGATGCCCCGAATGCCCAAGTGGATTGAGGGCATTTACGAGGCCAACTGGAATGCTTTCCCCTGTTTTTTTCCGGAATTTTATAAATCAGGTAAGATCGCATGTTCACGCGCTTACATTTTATTTTCAGGGGGAACCCTTTCTTAATCCCGATTTTCTGAACATGGTAAAATATGCTTCTGAAAACGGGCTTTATACCATTACCAGTACTAATGCCCATTATTTGAATGCTGAAACAGCTAAAGCCACTATCGAAAGTGGTTTGGATAAATTGATTATCAGTATTGATGGTGTTGAGCAGAGTAGTTATGCCAAGTACAGGGTAGGTGGACAATTAGAAAAGGTGATAGCGGGAACAGAGTATCTGTTAGCGCAAAGGCGTTTATTAAAGGTGAAGCACCCAAGGGTAGTTTGGCAGTTTATTGTATTCAAACATAATGAACATGAAATAGATGCCGTCCGGAAATTGGCCAGAGAAAAGGGAGTGGATGCTGTTCAGATTAAGACAGCGCAGGTGTATCATTTTGAAGGAGCGGACGAATTGATTCCCCGTAAAAAAAATTATTCACGTTATATCAAAGACGCAACTGGTAAATGGCGGATTAAGAACAGGATGCTCAATCAGTGCTGGCGGATGTGGCAGTCATGCGTTGTTACGTGGGACGGAGGACTTGTTCCTTGTTGTTTTGATAAGGATGCAAAACATAAATTAGGAGATTTGAAAGTGCAACCCTTTACAACAATATGGTTTGGGGAAGCTTACCAACGTTTCCGAAAAGCTATATTAAAGGGGCGCTCCCAGATTGATATTTGTACAAATTGTACTGAGGGAACTAAAGTGTGGGCAGAATAAAACGGGGTTATTTTTCAAATTTAAAAAAGAAGAAGCAGGCAGCTGCCCATTTGGGATCTATGCCTTTGGCATAACCAATGGTGCCGTAAGAACTGTTTTGAACGGTGCCATCTGATTTTACATAGCCAATAGTGCCGTAGGAACTGTTTTGAACCGTGCCATCTTTTTTAATATAGCCCAGTGTACCATAAGAACTGTTTTGAATGGTGCCGTCAGGTTTAATATAACCAATGGTCCCGTAAGAGCTATTCTGAACCGTACCGTCTTGTTTAATATACCCGATAGTGCCATACGAACTGTTTTGAATGGTTCCATCTGGTTTAATATACCCGGTAGTGCCGTATGAGTTATTTTGTATGGCCTGCGCTTTTGAATGAACAGAAACGCAAATGACAAAAAGGAATAAAAGGAAGATTTTTTGCATGCTTTAAGTTAGTAAAATAATTCAGTCGTTTAATTCTGATTTTCAGAAAATGATTTATTTCAGTAGTGGTGAAGCATTGTAATATGAGGTTTGAAAAGCGGCAACATGCGTTTTATTTGAGATGCTTTTGTTATCCATTCTGTATCCTTACTTTTGCACGTATGGCAGAAGATCTTAAAATTAACGCAAATGATAAAGCGGGACGTTATAAAGAACTGATTCCGCAGATAAAGGCATTAACCGCGCATGAACCGGATAGTATGGCTAATATGGGTAACGTTTGCGCGGCTTTAAAATATACGTTTTCTTTTTTCTGGGTAGGATTTTATCTGGTAAAAGAGGACGAGTTGGTGTTAAGTGCCTTTCAGGGACCAGTTGCCTGTACACGAATACGAAAGGGGAAAGGGGTTTGTGGTTCTGCATGGGAACGCGCGGAAGCGATTATTGTGCCGGATGTGGATGCGTTTCCAGGACATATTGCCTGCAGTAGTTTAAGTAAAAGTGAGATTGTGGTTCCTCTTTTTGGAGAAGATGGCAGCGTGATAGGGGTGTTGGATGTGGATAGTGATCGTTTGGCTGCATTCGACGAAACAGATGCAGTATATTTGAAAGAGATCGTTGGTTGCATCCGTATCGCAGACCATTAAGCGCTCCGGAATGGTGTTTTGATAATTAAAAAATCCGGTATCTTTTGGGTACCGGATTTTTAGTTAGATCGTGAAAATTATTTATTTAGTTTCGCTAAACGGGCAGTAGCTTTAACGGTAGTTATTTTGTAAATAAAGCCTAAACCGATAGGACGTTTAATAGTAGTTTCGAACTGAGGGTATAATACCACATCATAGCCAGGGTTTTTTTTCATCATATCCCAAAGCGCGTATCCAGAGGTCTGGTCTACTACAAATCCGCCAATTACAGGGATCGCGGCGAGGTTAATGGGAAGTAAGGTTGCCACGTTGTCACTTCTTGTAGAACCGCTTTCTTTTAAAAACAAACGTTTAAAGTCAATACCAAGGATTTTTGTTTGTGTTGCTTCTCCGGTAACCTGATCAGAAAGTGTAAAATCTTTTTTCTCAAAATTTAAGCGCATGTTAGGTTCACGCATACTTTTGTTAATGTTTGTGCAACTGCTTGCAATAAGCATTACAACGGCTAAAAGGGCAAGTACTTTTTTCATAATTTGTAAAAACATTGTAACTCTATCCTGTTACAGGGTTTAACATCTTTAATTGCAAGCCGGGATAGATAAACAGCTTTTTTGCGTGGCAAATATAAATTTTTTATCCGGGTTATAGCTGTTTACAAACAAAAATCAGTAGGAATACGTATGTGGTTGGTGGTGTATGGGTATCTTTACACGCGTTTTTATTAAGCGTGGGTGACAGAACTATTTGTTATTTTCTTCGGTTCCGGACGCCCATATTTCCCAGCTTTTTTCGGCTTGCAAGTGAAGCATGCTTAATCCATTAATGGCAATGGCACCTTGTTTTTTTGCTTCTTTCAGAAAACGTGTTTCTTCCGGATTGTAAACGAGATCGTAACACAAGTGAGTGGCGTTCAGGTATTCATAAGGGATAGGAGGAGCCTGATCAATATGGGGATGCATTCCCAGTGGTGTACTATTGACAATAAGTTTAAACGCGTTGAATACATGTTGGTTTAAATCCTTGTATGTTAGTACTTTTTCAGAAGCAGGGAGCGAAGAACTAACGGTATATACTTCAACACCTACAGACTCCAGTGCATACCTAACCGCTTTTGAGCTGCCTCCGCTGCCAAGTACCAGGGCCATTTGGTGTGTGGGATCAAGAAATGGTTTAATGCTTTGTTTAAATCCGAAGAAATCGGTGTTGTAACCTGTCCAGATGGCATTTTCAATTTTAATGCAGTTTACAGCTCCTATGGCTTTGGCTTCCGCGCTTAACTGGTCGCAAAATGGCAGTATAGTTTGTTTAAAAGGAATGGTGATATTGAATCCCTTTAAATGAGGATAAGCAGAGAGTTTTTCTTTTAAATTATTCAGATCCGTAAATTCAAAAAGGTGATAAGTGTATTGAGGTAGGGCCAGTTCCTCAAACTTTTTTTCGAAGTAGCTTTTCGAAAAGGAATGACCCAGCGGATAGCCTAATAAGCCAAATTGTGAAGGTGTCATGCCTTATTCGTTTATATTCATGAGTTTTAATACTTTTTCGATGTCTTCGGGGGTGTCTATGCAATGGCTTTCGTATGTTGTGTTGACACATTTAATTTTGTATCCCGCCTCGAGCCATCGCAATTGTTCCAGACTTTCGGCTTGTTCCAACGCGGAAGGTTGCAGGCGGGTAATGGCTTCGAGAATATCGGACCGGTAAGCGTACATGCCCACATGCCGGTAATAGGTGTGATGCAGCGGCCATTCCTGCTCCGGTTTTCCTTTTATGGCGGGAATTAATTGCCTGCTGAAGTAAAGCGCTTCCCGATGTTGGTTCAGGCAAATTTTTACTTCACCCTTATCGGACAGAACCGAATAATCGTTGCAGGCAGTCATTTGTGTAAGTAATTCCGATGTTCCGTCACAAGCCTGAGCCAGTTCGTCAATTTGTTCGGGTTCCAGAAACGGTTCATCGCCTTGTATGTTGATGATGTAGCGCGCGTTGATGCCTGATAATTTGAACGCTTCGTAACAACGGTCGGTACCGCTGGGGTGGTCAGCGCTGGTCATTACCACTTTTGCACCAATGGCTTCGGCATGTTCCCGGATGCGCTCATCGTCGGTAGCAATGATAATATGCGTGAATTTTTTGCTTTTAGAAGCCTGTTCAAATACCCTTTGTAACATGGTCTTGCCATTAATGAGGCAAAGGGGCTTGCCGGGAAAACGGCTGGAAGCATATCGGGCCGGAATTATGCCAAGAATTGTCATACGTGGAATGAAACCCCAAATGTAAAAAAACTTATTCGTAAATTTAAGGTGGATTATTACGTGAAACGGATCTTACTTTTATTCATCGGTGTTTTTTTGACTTTAGGCTTTGCGTCGTGGAAGCGGAACAACGATCTTAAACCTGCACGTATTATGGCACAGATGTTTGATTCTATAAAAGCGATTAAAACGTTACGTGCCAATATAAGTGCCACCGAACGTATTGATAAAACGTTTTTAACCGCCAAGTCAGAAATTAAACTACAGACAGCACCACGCCGGCTTTATTTTATTAACCGTCAGAAGAAACTTGAAATACTTTACAATCAGGGAGAGTTGAATAATAAGGCGCTTGTGAAACCACACATTTTCCCTTATATGACCATAAGCCTGGATCCAACGGGGAATCTGATGCGAAAGAATCAGCATTATACCATACACGAACTGGGTTACGAGTTTATCGGGAAAAGTATGGCTTTAACGTTATCGAAAGATAAGGATGGACTGGCAAACATGAAGTATTTGGGTGTTCATCCTAAAAACGGTTACAACTGTTATTTGCTTCAGTATGAAAGTAAGCATTACGATTATACTGAGTACACGGTACAGCACCACGAAACGGCCAGTTCGATAGCGGTAAAATTATGTGTAAATGATTATTTGTTGCGGGACATAAACGATTTACTGAATGATTTCGGATATTTGAAAAAGGGAAGAAAGTTAAAAGTGCCGACTTTATATTGTAAAAAGGCGGTTATCTATATTGATCAGCAGTTAATGATTCCTGTGAGTTTAAGTTTGTATGATGATAAGGGATTGTTTGAAAATTACGATTATACAGGTGTTGAAGTAAACCGTCCGATACATCCCGAGGAATTTACCAGAGCCTATAAGGGGTATCGGTTTTAATGGACAGGCCCTGACCTTAGGTAAAGACGTTATATATCGAGGATTGGATATTAGGAAATCTGCTATATAGTTAGTGTTAAAGGAAACTCCCCAAAGAAGTATTCTGTGAGGAGTGCCTTTCTAGTTTGAAATCTTATTCTGTTATGGTTTTTTCTAAGAGATATCTGGTTCAGTTACTATTTATATACTAATGAACTATCACTATCTTTTTATTTATGACCTGAGTGCCAATTTCTATGGCAATGGTATATACCCCTTCGCTCAACGCAGAAACATTAATTTCCTGCTGCCCCTTATTAAGTATTGGGTTGAGTACTTTTTTTCCGTTTATGTCATAAATAGTTACTGCCATAGCTTCATCCGTGCTCATAGCAATGGAAAACTGATTGTTTACAGGGTTTGGCGAAATTTTAATTTGATCAGTATCGTACGAATAGGAATTGAGAGAGGTGATTAGGTTACAGCTTGTAACTGTAGAAGGATAAAGCGACAAACCATTATGTTTAAAGCAGGTGATGCTAATAGCGGGATAATCTACAATGCCACCCGGTAAAACTTTTAGTAACCCATAATCTGATCCTACACCTTCAATGATACGGAAATTATTAGGCGGAAACGATGAGGATACGGGGTTCAGCGTCCATCTTTTTCTGTAAGAGGCGCCTACCTGAACCGAATCCATTCCGGTAACTTTATGAAGTGTAGTCCATCCGTTGGCAAGATAGCCTTTAAGCGTATCACCCACCTGCATGGAAAAGTCGTATAGTAATTGTTCAGAAGAGCCAGAAGGCGGTATAATGTAAACTTTTTTAGCGACAATGTCTTCTCTTATGCCTCCTTTATAACCAGCCGTTTCTGAAGTGGGACAAGAAGCGGGGGAGTGTTGTACGAAGGGTATAAACAGTTTGTGATAAATGGTTGAATTAATAGTCGTATCTCCGGGGATGATAATGGAATAATTATCAGTTATAGTTGCCAAAGCCGGGGGACACATGCCCATTACCAGTGTGTAATTAATATTCCATGTAGCAGCCGAGGCCGGAAACTGATGATAAACAGAGGTTTGTGAATGTAAAGCGCCTGCGGAAATTACCAGCGCTAAAAGTAAATTTTTTTTCATTTTGATTTTTTTAAACGATTATTACTAAACTTTTTGGGTGTTATTTTTTAGTAAAATCATCTGCTGCGATTGTACTTAATGTTGTCTTTTTGTTTAAGTCATAGTTGACGGGATTTGAGTTAATTTTTGGGAGTATGTTTTATTGTTTATTCTGCTCTGTAAAAATTTCTGGTTTATACTTTTTTACAATATGAAAATACGGATAATTTGAAATATACAAAGCAGTATTTAGTGTTTAACGTGTTTGAGTTAGCTGATAACATGAATTTGTTTGAGTCGCCTTTATTTCACCTTTAACCCTGCGGGAGGGACAGTAGCGACAGCCTTGCGCGGAACCTTGCGTGTTTTTGCGCGGGCGAGGCGGCGACCTCAGAAGCCCCCGGAGCCGCAGCAAAAACCGCAAGGGGCAAGCAAGCTATAGCGTATGGCCCGTATCCCGCCCAAAAAACGAGAATAAGAGATACAAATTATACTGTTTCAAGAGTTCTGAAAAAAATGACAATCTGTTAACTACCCGTTAAGTAATTGTTTACAACCTTATAGCCCGCCCCTCTGTAAAAAGCTATATTTTTGGCCCCTATGAAATATGTTTTTACGCTGTTTTTAGTGGCTGCGTTAATGCAGGGAGCAAAGGCTCAGATTACGTTTGTAAAAGGGTATGTAATTAACGATAAAGGCGACACCCTGAGGGGAGAGGTGAAGATTAATCCGAAGAAGGAGAAGGATAATTTTATGCGGGTATCGTTTAGAGCGGAAGATGGCACACAAAAGAATTATAAGGCCAATAAACTGAAGGGGTATGGGTTCGACACGAAACACTTTATAGCGGGTGAGCATGATGGGGAACAAAAGTTTTACCAACGTTTAACCAATGGAGAGATTTTATTGTTTAAAATCATGTTTGAATCTATCAACATGAACGAGTCCACGTTTGAGCCGGAGTATTTTATTAAACATAAAGATCAGGCAAAATACACGGAGGTAAAGGAGGGTAAATTCAGAAAACAGTTACAGGAATTTATGAAAGATGATCCATCTTACGCGCAAGGGTACGAGGATGAAAAACACTTTAACGTGGAAAAAGCGGTTGAAGTGATCAATAACTACAACGCGTCGAAAAAGTAAGCGCGTTTTTACGTAATATAATAGTGCATGTTAACAAAATCAACCGACAAAAAATTATTTCTGCTGGACGCGTTTGCCTTAATTTACAGGGCGTATTTCGCGTTTAGCAATAGTCCGCGTATTAATTCAAAAGGCTTTAACACCTCGGCCGTTTTCGGATTTACGAACACCTTACTGGAGATTCTGAATAAGGAGCAGCCCACGCATATTGCCGTGGTGTTTGATACGGAAGCGCCTACGCAACGACACGAAGAATTTGCCGAATACAAAGCCAACCGACAGGAAATGCCGGAAGACCTGAGAACAGCGATACCGTATATTATTGATCTGATTAAGGGATTTAATATAGAAGTCATTGGTTTACCTGGTTATGAGGCGGATGATGTGATTGGTACACTGGCAAGGAAAGCCGAGGCCATGGGCTACACCACTTACATGATGACGCCTGATAAAGATTACGGACAACTGGTAGATGCCAATACGTTTATTTACAAGCCGGCCCGATCGGGTAATGGGGCTGAGATTTTGGGAGTAGAGGAGATTTGTAAAAAGTGGGAAATTCAGAATGTGGGTCAGTTGATTGATATTCTGGGATTGATGGGCGATAAGGTGGATAATATTCCGGGTATTCCGGGCGTTGGTGAAAAAACGGCTATTCAGTTAATAAAGGATCATGGCTCGGTTGAGGCGTTGCTGCAAAACACGCATTTGCTGAAAGGTAAGCTAAAAGAAAAAGTAGAGAACAACCGGGAGATGGCCATACAGTCGAAGCGCCTGGCTACCATTATTGTGGATTGTCCGTGTGAGTTGGATGAAGCGGCGTTGGCGTTAAAACCAGTTAATAAGGAGGCGTTAAAGGCTTTGTTTACTGAACTGGAGTTTCGCCGTTTGGCACAACAGATTTTGGGGGAAGACATTGGTGGTACTGAAAAATTACCGGGAGAGAATTATAAGCCAAAGGCCTCGGCCAATCAGCCCGATTTGTTTAGTACGGCAGAATTTTTTGCTCCGGCTACCACTACGGAAACACAGGAGGAAGTGACGCCGGTTTACAAGACCATTCAGGATACACCCCATGATTATACGATAGTAGAAGGCGAAGCCGCATTGACCGGGTTACTTACCTTGCTCGGGGGTGTTTCAGAATTTTGTTTTGATACGGAGACCACTGGTTTAAATGTTCTGGAAGCGGAGCTGGTAGGTTTTTCGTTTTCGGTTAAGCCGGGAACAGGGTATTATGTGCCGTTTCCGACGGTAAGAGAAGAGGCGCAGGCATTGGTGAACCGCTTTAAACCGTTGTTTTCGGATATAACGAAAACATTAATCGGACAAAATATTAAATACGATTTGCAGGTACTGAAAAGTTACGACTGTATAATTGGCAATAAATTATGGGATACGATGGTGGCACATTTTCTGATTAATCCGGAAATGCGTCATAATATGAATGTGTTGTCGGAAACGTATTTGCAGTATTCGCCGGTAAGTATTGAAACGCTGATTGGGAAAAAAGGGAAGGACCAAATCAATATGCGCGATGTGCCGTTGGAACAAATTAAGGAATACGCGGCGGAAGACGCGGATGTAACGCTGCAGTTAAAAGATGTTTTTGCGCCAAAGCTGAAGGAAACGGAAACCGAACGCTTATTCGAAACGGTAGAGGTTCCTTTAATTGGTGTGTTGGCCGATATGGAACGCGAAGGCATCCATTTGGATGTAAATGTGTTGAAGGAGTTTTCGGCGCAGTTACAGAACGATATTGTGTTGGTGGAGTCGGAGATTCAGCAATTGGCAGGAACAACGTTTAATGTGTCGTCGCCAAAACAGGTGGGAGAAATTTTATTCGATTACCTGAAGATTACCGATAAGCCTAAGAAAACAAAAACCGGGCAGTATGCCACCAGTGAAGATGTGTTGGTGAAGCTGGAAAAACTGCATCCGATTGTGTCTAAAATTCTGGATTACCGCGAGTTGGTAAAATTAAAAAGTACTTATGTTGATACGTTACCGGAACTTGTCAATACACGTACCCGCCGCATTCACACTTCGTTTAATCAGGTGGTGGCGGTAACCGGGCGCTTGAGTAGTGATAATCCGAATTTACAGAACATACCTATTCGTACCGAACGGGGGCGGCAGATCCGCAAGGCGTTTATAGCACGCGATGAAAATCATGTGTTATTAAGTGCCGATTACTCGCAGATAGAATTACGGATTGTGGCCAGCATTAGCGGCGATCCGGCCATGTGCGAAGCGTTTAATCAGCATAAGGATATTCATACTGCCACCGCGGCCAGAGTATATGCTGTGTCAGAGGCCGAGGTTACCAAAGAGATGCGTTACAAGAGTAAGAGCGTTAATTTTGGTATTATTTACGGGCAGGGGGCTTTTGGCCTGGCCGAAAACCTGAATATACCGCGCGCGGAAGCCAAGCAATTGATTGATAATTATTTTAAAGAATACACGGCCATTAAAGGGTATATGGATGATACCATTCAGTTTGCCCGCGAACAGGGCTACGTGGAAACGTTGCTGGGGCGTAAGCGCTGGCTCAGGGATATTAATTCGCAAAACCAGACCGTAAGAGGGTATGCCGAGCGAAACGCTATTAACGCGCCTATACAGGGCAGCGCGGCTGATATGATTAAGGTGGCCATGATAAATATTCATAAAGCGTTAAAAGACGGGGGCTTTAAAACCAAAATGGTATTGCAGGTACATGATGAGTTGGTATTTGATGTGCCGCATACGGAATTGGAGCAGGTAAAACCATTGATTGAAGAGCACATGCGGAATGCCCTGCCATTAAAAGTACCGGTAGAAGTAGGGATGGGAACCGGTAGAAACTGGCTGGAGGCGCATTGATGGATATACCTGACGCACTTAACCTACAACTATCTGTAAAAAGCAGCATTTAACTATATTTACGTGTATCTATGCTGCGCCGTTTACTGAGGAATAAGAAGATTTTATTTACAATTATTGGTTTCCTGCCATTAACGGTTTCGGTTGTATTTACACCCGTTTACGTCAATTATTTGTCGCTTAAGGATTATGGTTTTTTGAATTTCTATAATACATTTTTAGGAATTATAGCCCCGGTGTTGCACATTGGCATTAAGGATGGTTTTGGTTTTTTGTATTGGAAGAATGCCGAATCCAAGGCGCAAACGGATCAGTTTTTTAATAATAGTTTTAGTACCATGCTACTGTTCCAGTTGGCAACAATGGGATTATTCCTGTTTCTGGGAGCTAAGGTATTACCAATGTGGTTTGAGGTATGGGCACAACCGGAGTACACTTCTTACATTTGGGTGGCCGCTTTTTACGCGTTTTTTCTGAATTTTAATGAACTGTTTTTTTATTATTACAGAAACACGAATGAGATCCGGAAGTTTGTGCAGCTAAATGTGGCTTCGCTATTATTAATGACTCTGGGATCTTTTTTGGGCATTTTCGTTTTTAAACTAGGTTTATATGGCGCTATTATGGGAAAGTTTGCCGGGTACGCTTTGGTTGTGGTTTATTTTTTTATTCGTCAGATCCGGTTTTTGACATGGAATCCCGGACCGCAATTTATCCGCCAAATTATTTCATCGGGCTTTCCTATTCTGGTGGGTTCCGTTTTAGGGGCATACTCTTCCGTATGTGATAAGTATTTTTTACAGGAACATTTTTCCATCAGTACGCTGGGGGTTTACGGCATGGCTCTTACCATAGTGTATCTGGTAGAAATTCTGCTGACATCTTTTATGCATCAAATGCTTCCGGTCACATTGAAGAAGATACAGGAAAAAGCAGGGGCAGACGTAATTGTTCCGCCAATTAAGGATGTATTTCATTTAATGGCACTTTTTAGTTTTGTGGTAATGGCCGCTACACCGCTGGTGTTGTCATTGTTCCCGCCGGACTACCAAACAGTAATGCTGTACGTGCCTTATTTAATGCTGATCCCTTTTATTAAGTTTATCTATAATTTTAATGTGCTTAATTTTTATTTGTTTTCAGCATCACGCGTTTTTCTAAAGGCGCAGATCATAAGTTCTGTGTGCACGTTTCTGATTACCTTTCTTATGCCACCAGTTACCCTGATTTTCGGAGCAGTGGTAATAGCATTGTGTTATAATCTGCTTCAATTATTAATTTCCTATCTTTTTCTGGTACGCGAACGGTACTTTTTATTAAATAACAGGGCGTTATGGTTTTTTTTAGTGCTGGCCGTTACTTTACTGATTGCCGTGGGAGTAGGGTATCATGTAACGGGGTATAGTATTTTATTTTTTGTGCCTTTTTTCATATATTCGGTTGTAGTGTTAAAGGGTGATCCTGATTTTTTTAATAAGTTTAAGCAAAGCTTGCGGGTAGCCCAACGTTAGTAGTATGAACATTTTTTCGCCATTTGATGAACGGAAGGAAGCAGTGGTTCTTTCAGAATACAGTACTAAGGAAATAATAAAGGGGTATGATGCCGAGTTTGGTGTGGCGGTTAGTGATTATTTTAAAGAAATTCCTGTTTTACGTATTTGTAAGTGCCCGGTAACGGATCTGATGTTTTATTATCCTTTTGGATTAGACGGGAAAGCTGAGTTTTATGCACAATTGTCAAAATGGCCCTGGTACTATCAGGCGGAACGCTGGGAGCATCGTGAGGTGTTTAAATGGATAGAGAAGGGAATGGCTGTGTTGGAAATAGGTTCAGGATCGGGTGCGTTTCTATCGCTTCTTACAAAAAACAAGGAAGTTAACTACACAGGATTGGAGCTGAATGCGGATGCTATACGGGAGGCGGCAAAGAAAGGGATCACTCTGAAAGACGAGACCCTTCATGCGTACGCGTTGAATCATTCAGAAAAATATGATGTAGTGTGTTCGTTTCAGGTATTTGAACACATTTCCGCTGTAAAGGAATTATTTACAGATGCTTTTTCGCTTCTTAAACCGGGCGGCCGTTTAATTATAGCGGTACCTAATAACGATGTAGCTTTTTTTAAAAAGAACCGTACCGGTGGTCGTTTTTTGAACGTGCCGCCCCATCATGTTAATTTGTTTACTGAATCCTCATTTCGTGGAATAGCGGCATACTATGATGTAAAACTGGAACACGTTGAAAAGGAACCTTTGCAGGATTTACATGTAGATACGTACTTGCATTACCGTATATCCCGGTTATTTTTAAATAGTAACTTTATGGTGAGGGCTTTTTGGAAATTAAAATTGCATATCCCTTTACGCACTCTGGTAAAGACAAATAAACACCGTATTGATGGCCATACGATTATGGCTGTTTTCAGAAAGTAAAGCAACTTGAAGAAAATCAGAATCGTATATATTATTCATTCGCTCAAAACCGGAGGCTCTCAAAAAGTGTTGGTGCAGATTGTTCAGGCATTGGACCCCTCTGTTTATGAGGTACACATCGTTTCTTTAAGCCCGGAAGATAAAGCAAATAGCATATTTACGAACTGTAAGTTGCCTGAGTGCGCTTCTGTACATTACCTGAACTATGTTTTTTTTGAGGACCATTCCATTCGGGGATATTTTAAATTGCTGCGTAGCAAAGCAAAAGATATAGCGCTATTGCCAGAGCTTAACGCGCTTATGGCAACGGTTAAACCTGATATAATTCATTTCCATACTAATCCTATGGAACTGATTTTGCGGCGTTTTATGACAACGCAAAGCCATTATGTATTTACCGATCACTTGTACCGATTGGAATTGAACGCGATGGGACGGCTGCGGACAAAAGCGCTGGCCCTGATATTCCGTCGTTTGTACAAGGGGTTTCACGTTATGGCGGTTTCTCCGGCTATTTATAATCGTTTAACAACGTATAATGTAGTAACAAAGCCGTATAAGCTTATTGCCTTGCCAAATGGCGTGGATACAACTGTATCAGATCAGGGAATCCAAATTACGGAGGGGCTGCGGGCAGTGTACGTGTCCCGCCTTGAAAAGATTAAAGGGCACGCGGATTTATTAAAAGCATGGTCACTGCTGAGTGACATTAGTGACAAACACCTTTATCTGGTTGGGCCGGATGGCATGAACGGACAGTTACAACAAATGGCTCATGATCTTGGAATAAATGATACTGTAACATTTACCGGTAATTCGCCTGATCCCGCAGTGTGGCTACGTCAGGCAAATCTGGGGCTATTTCCTTCGTATAATGAGGGTTTGCCCCTGGCTCTTTTAGAAAAAATGCGAGCGGGACTTCCTGTTATTGTTTCCGACATTGAGGCGTTGGAAGGACTGTTAACTCACGGAAAGGAGGGGTTAATTTATAAAAGTGGAAACGTCGGTGATCTCGCGGAAAAAATCCGGTACATATACCAACACCGCGAGCACGCCCTTCGTATGGGGCAACATGCCCTTCAATTGGTTAGGGATCGCTATGATTTGAAGCGGAACCATGAACTACTGATACGTTTTTATGAGGATGTATTAAAGGATGAATGCTGACGTTTTAAAGAATATAACGAAGGGAGTCTATACAACACCAAAACTAGTAGTCCAGAGTGCCGTTGCACAGGTTATTGGAATACTATTCCTTGGTAGTAATTACTTTACAAGAGTATAATAGTTCAAGAGCACAAAGACGATCTCAGCATGTCCATAAATTTAGTATCTTAGAAACTCCAATTTTAGCAGGGAATTCGATTGCATACGGATATGGCTTGTCTTTTTTGTGGTTCAAAAACGGTTCAGGATTCGGGGTTACCCTTAAACAGATACAACAGTAAGGTATTTACCTGTTTAACGTGTACAGGATGCGGTCTTATCATGGTTGATCCTATCCCTAGCCGGGATGATTTGGAAAAAATGTATCCGCCTTCTTATCAGCAAGGCGTATCCAAAGCAAAGATAGATAGTCATAAAAAGCAACCCGGCCTCAGGTTTAGTTATGATCGTTTATTTGCCCTGATTCGTTTAAAAGGGACAGCTGCCAAAGTAGTCGATTTTGGATGTGGGAACGGACAATTTGTGTCTAACGCATTAGAACAGAACATCGCTATTGAAGGCGTTGAGTTTAATGCAACGCAAGTTGAGGCATTAAATGTTAGTATTCCCGAAACACGTTTTTATACAGTGGACGCTTTTTTTGAGTCGGCGCAACGTTACGATGTAATTGTACTGAGTAATGTGCTGGAACATTTTACTGAGCCTGTGGAAATGGGAAAGGCCTTGTTAGGTAAGTTAAACTCTAATGGTGTGCTGCTGGTAGAGGGGCCTCTGGAAGGTAATAAAAGTCTGGTAAACGCCGTAAAGTGGTTATACCTTCGGATAAGGAAACGACTTCACCGCAGTTATGAAACCAGTCATGCTCCTACTCATATTTTTTACAGTAACTATGATAACCAAATACGTTTTTTTGAACAGTTAGGACTTAAAACAGTACATTATCAAACCACAGAAAACAGTTGGCCTTATCCTGAAACAATCAAAGGTTGCAAAACGCCTGGCCTTTTTCTAAAGTATCTTATCGGGTTGTTTAGCAAAGGACTTGCGTTTTTTACAGTAAGGTACGGGAACACATTTATTTATGCCGGAGAAAAACGCTAAAATACTGTATCTGCACGGTAGGCCTGGCCCGCATCCGTTACACGATCTTTTGGCGAGATCGGTTTCGGCTGTATTTTACCCGGTGGATAAGATCATGCGTTGGCAGGACAGAGACAAAACTATTTTATACAGGATGTTTAGTTCTTTCGTAAATGCGTTGCTGTATCCGCTTAAGGATTACGATATGGTTTTAGTGGATAATCTGCATTTTTCGCCGATTATTGCCAGAAAATTACGCTTTATGCGGAAACGTAAATGGGCAGTGCATCTGGGAAGTCATACGTTGTTCTTTTTATATGTTGGGCGCTACTCGCCTTTTGTTACGCGCATTCATTTATGGGCGTTAAAAAATTACGATGTGTTAATTTGCGAGGGTGAAATGGCGAAGGAATTGGTGTACAAATTACTGCCCGACTTTAAAGGAAAAGTAGAAGTGAGTTTTTTAGGCCCTAAGCGTGAGCGACATAGTGATCTTAATAAACTTCCTTATGCCGCTACCTCACGAAAACTGCTTGTACTCGCCAATGGACCGGGTGAATTCAGAAAATACTATAAGGGATTGGATATAATGCTGGAGGCTTTTGCGGCAGTGACTCCTGACACATCTTTATTGCTTGAAATTGTCGGTGAGTGGGATGAAGAAACAAAGGAGCTGTGTTTATCTGGAATTCCGGATAGTGTCAGGAAACAAATTGTTTTTACCGGGCATACCAATCGTATTACAGATAAATTACGGGAATGTTGTTTAATGCTGCATTGTAGCAGAGGGGATGCTTTTCCGACATCAACCATAGAGGCTATGGCGGCAGGTGTTCCAGTGCTGGTGTCAGATTGGACAGGTACCCGGCAATTAGTCAGGCAGATAGATGAAGCGTTTATTGTAGAACTGGATAAAGCGAAAATAGCGGAGAGGATAGAGTGGTTTTTAAATTTATCGGCTGAGCGAAAACAATCTTTTTCCGCGGCTTTCCGCGAAATTTCTTCACGCTATTCAGAAGAACTGGCAGTTCAGCGTTACCAGGAGATTATACATGCGATCTAAGGTGCTATATTATTATCCGTCGAATCAACGGACTGTGATGTTTAATTCACTGATGCAGGAACTAATCCGAAGTGGATATGAGGTGTACTTATTAACCACCTGTGAAACGGGTGTTTTTCATGATGACGCGAAACGGTTGGGCGTTCATGTTTTTGCACACTCTGTGGATAAAACAAAATCCAGGCTTTATTACCTGAAGCAGGTGGCATTCCTGATCCGGTTTTGCAAAAAGCATCGCATCAACGTGGTACTCTCTAATCTTCAACATACAAACTTTATAGCGGTTCTGGCGCAGTACTTTATAAAACCAAAGGTAATCGTGTACCGGCACCATTTTAATTACTATCAGCATTCTGACGATATAAAAGTGGTAAATCAGATCAGCCGGAATGAAGTGTTTTTTGACAAGGTGATTAATCGTTTGGCAAAACGCATCATTGTTCCCGCCCGTTCAGTAAAAGAGAATATGGTAAAGTATGAGGGTGCCCGGGCAGAGAAAATAAATGTGATGCAGTATTTATACGATTTCTCGCATTATCAGGTCCCCGAATGGGATACGGTGAAGTTACTTAAGGAGAAGTATAACGCGCGACTGGTGTTGCTGATGTGTTCACGTTTGATTCCATTAAAACGCCATCATATTGTTTTCCCTATAGTGAAGAAACTGGTTAAGGAGAAGGGATATGATATTAAGTTGCTGGTGCTGGATGAGGGGTCGGAAAAACAGGCATTGGAAGACTATATAAAAGCCAACCAGTTAGAAGATACCATTTTTATGATTGGTTTTACAAAAGAGGTACTGCAGTTTATGCAAATCAGCGATCTGTTGCTGAATCCGTCTTTAACCGATGCCAGTAATTCGGCGGTTAAAGAAATGGCTTTGATGGGCAAGCCAAGTGTTGTATGTGAAAACGTGGGCGATTTTAGTGATTATTTCAGAAATAATGAAAATGGGTTTTTAATACCTGTCATCAAATCGGAAACCTATCTCGAAACGATTTTGGAAGAGGTGTATGCGGATAAGACAAAACTTCAGATAATGGGGAGTGCAATACAAAAAACAGTTGTGGAAAGGTTTTCGGTTTCCGAAAAAAATGTGTCGGAGTATATTCATACATTTGAACACTAGGTTGTTATATGTCAGACGAGCGGCAATCAGATACTACAGATAATCCATGGTGGGGTGAACATCTGCACCGGTATGAGGAGGCGGGGCGATTACTGGGATCGGCATCCTTAACTGTGCTTGACCTTGCCTGTGGTACAGGATTTGGATCCGACTATCTGGCGCGGCTAGGACATATTGTTACAGGTGGTGATATTTCGGAGGCATCTATAGCAGAATGTCAGCAAAAGTACCAAAGGGACAAACTCACGTTTATGGTTATGGACGCTTGTGTTTTACCTTTTCCCAATGGAGTGTTTGACGCTGTTGTTTCTTTTGAAACCATTGAGCATACAACCCGTTATCACGAAGTACTGAATGAATTTAAGCGTGTTCTAAAACCGGGAGGAAGTATCATCCTTTCAACACCTAATTTTCCGGTAAACAGCCCTAAAGGGTTTATTGAGAACCCTTACCACACACAGGAATGGAACTTTCAGGAGTTTAAAGACCTTTTAAACCAGCATTTTTCCAGCCAGCGGATTAGTGGCCAGAAATATGCGCGGTATGATCGGGGGGGGGGATTCCGGTATTCTTTAGCCAGATACGCGGAATTTATATTATACAGGAGAGGTGCCCGGAAATTACCATTAAAGTGGCAGAATGCGATTATCCGTGGTTTAATCAGAAAACCAATGTATCCATTATCATCAGACTATGTAATGGTAGAACGTGAAGATGAAATTAAAAAGTGTAAAACGTTTTTTGCAATCTGTAAACCTTGAGGAAGGGTTGCAGCAGCAATGAAACGCGTGTAATTGAAATGAAGACTGAATGTTGAAGGGATACCATTTAGGTGGAGGAATAAAAAGTGAAACCGATACGGAAATATTTAACAGCGATATTTTGGGTAGAACCGCTATCAACCGTTAAGCCGGTAGTTATATCGGCGGTTCTGTCTGGCTGTTTGCTGGTTTGGTACACATTAAACATGCGGATTCATACGTTTCCGGGGACTCCTGCCATTATACATGGCGACTCCCAGGAGTACATCAGCAGCGCTTTTAATCTGTTTTTGTCGGATTATTTTTATCCAAATGGAAAGTTGCCCGGTTACGCTGTTTTCCTTTCTGTGTTTTTTAATCTGTTCGGATTTAAGAGTGCGCTTTGGGGGATTGTCGCCATTCAATGGGGAATGCACGTTATAAGTATTGTTTTGCTTGCAAGGCTTGCTTTTTTGATCCGGCCGGAAAGAGGTATTTACAACCTGATTTTTTATACGTATGCTTTATCGTCTTATGTAGTGGTGTATGCGGGTTGCGTTTTATCAGATAGTTTGGCTGTGTCGTGTACTATTTTTTGTTTTTACTTTCTTGCCCGTGCCATTGCTAATCGTAAATGGTTCAGTTATGCGTTAGCCGGAGTATTTTTTCTGATTATCGTGTTTTTGCGACCAGTGATGTTATCCGCGGGATTGGCTATTGCCGTTTATTTTCTGATAAAAGCGTTGGCTGACCGGCGGGTACTGTTGTATGCCCTTGTGTTTTTCGTTCCTTTTCTGTTGGGGGAAATGATATGGATGCGCTATAACCGCCTTTATCATAACGATCCGCATCCATTAATGAGTTTCAATTATTACCGCACACTTTATGCCAATACCTACTATGTAGAGGTCTGTGAATTTGTGGGTTCATGGGGTGGCGATTTCAATTTTTGGGATCCCACGGCGGAACTGATGTATTTTGGTTTAGGGGCCACACCGCCAAATCCTGATATACGGCTTCCGGACTACATTTATACATCTACCTATACTAAGGATTCCCTTGCACGTTTGAAGTTACTGATAGGAAGGTATGAGGCGGGGAAAAATCCTGATACTTTGCAATATATTAAACATACCTTCCGGCGCTATCAGCACGCGTTTGAGAGCGAGAAACCACTGTTACACTATTTGTCGGGATTCAGAAGCCTGAAAAAGTTTCTTATCAATGGTTGGGGAGCATATAACTTGTATCCGGTAGCATTTTCACAACTCAGTATTATAGATAAAGTGATAAAACTGATGTATGTGGCGTTTTATTTACTATTCGGATTTTTCGGATGGTTTTGTGTTTTCTGGCAGGGAACGGTTAAAATGATAAGGGGCTATAACTTATTTTCAATACTCAGCTTGATGGTTGTGTTGATGACGTTTGTTCTGACATTCTTTTTTAAGTACTGTGAGTACAGATACTTTGCGCCAATTTATCCCTTTACGCTGATGGCTTCCTGTTTTTGTTTATTCCCTTTTTTAAGTGGCCGGAAATTGCTGTAAGAATAGCCGTTAATAATGCTCCAGCCGGAATTTTGATTTCATATTTAAAAATTTTTGTTCAAAAAAATCATAGGAAATATAAGAAAGGAATAAAGTGAGTGCAGTCACACTACTGTAAACAGTTAGGCGGTGTGTCCAGTGATCTGAAGTAAAATGCATGATTTTACTAAGGAGGAAGATAATCAGTGGGTGATAAATGTATATGCCATAGGAGATCTGTCCCAGGAAGTGCATGGGTTTATTTTCCAGGTTAATAATTTTTACACCGGTATTAATTTGCCCCAGAATCAGGATAACAGTGAATACGGAAAAAAATTCATTGTCCAGTACCGATAGTAAGTGAAAGTGATTAAGCATTGCCGCAAAAATGGCAGCCCAGGCAATAAGTTGTGCAGGAACGCTTCTTAACAAGGTTAGTACACGGGAGTAATTGTGTTTATAGAGAATGGCACCCAAACATCCAATCAAAATACAATGGAAACGGGTAACGTGAAGCACAGTGTAGGGCATTTCGTACCCCGTGTTTATAGCCAGAATTCTTAGTGCAAGTTTTAAGAACATAAGGAATACGATCAGCCCGATTACAATAGGAAGCAAACGTTTTTTGATTTTAACCAGCCAGGGCCAAAACAAGTAAAATTGTTCTTCAACAGCCAGTGACCAGTAATGTGACACCAATGGTAAACCGCAACTCAGGAAAAAGGGCACGTTTGCGAATGGCAATAAGTAAAAAATCAGGTATTGATTATTGAATGGTTCTTTAAACAAGACAAGTGCCAGAATACATACTGTCAGGTAGAAATAGTAAAGTGGAAAAATGCGTAATATCCGGCGTAAATAAAAGTGTTTAATATTAATGGCCGCTTTGTCCTTTTCGGTAAGTAGCAGAAAGGTTATTAAAAAGCCACTCAATGCAAAAAAAATGGATACCCCAAAACCGGCCAAAAGCGTTGTGGTAGGGTTTCCGTCTGCATCACGGCCTAAATAACTGGCATTAAGCCCAAATTCTGTTAGTCCCAGTGTGGTGTGACTAAACAGAACCGCCAAAGCAGCAATAGCTCTTAAACCATTAAGTCCTGTAAAGTGTAGTTTGGCACCCATAGCGGGTAAAATTACTGAAATCATGGTCAGAAGCATGTTTGATACTTCTGATTTTTCAACAACTATGGTCGCGTTATAATAAAAGAGCTACTTAAAAATAATTGGGTTTAGTGTTTATAGTTTTGTTCAAAATCCTATTTTTATGCCAGAGCATGAGTGCTGTTGAAATATCTATTGTTGTCCCCTCTTATAATGGTTCCCGTTATATTTTGGCATTAAAAGAAGGAATATGTAATCAGAATATCGAAAAATTTGAATGCATTTTGGTAGATGATGGAAGTACGGATGATACCAAATTGGTTTTTAGTAAAATAACGGACACGCGGTTTAAATATTATTATCAGCCTAACGCAGGCGTGTCTGCTGCGCGTAATAATGGGCTTAAACTGGCTTTGGGTAATTTTATCCTGTTTTTTGATGTGGATGATGTTATGCCCCCGGATTTTTTGCGGAGCCGTATGAACGCTTTAATGACGAATCAAGCAATAGATTTCGTTTCGGGGCCGGTCAGCAAAGTTACGGAAGGCAAATCTATCGGAACCGGATTCAGAGGTGCAGGGAAAGATGGCATCGAAGAGATATTGTTGTATAAGCAGGATGTGGTAACTTGTCCTTCAAATTACCTTTTCAGAGCCGAATTTTTAAGGAGAAATCATCTGACATTTAATACACGCTTGTCCAGTACCGCCGATCGCTATTTTCTTATTGAGTGTTACCAGAGAGGAAATGGTATCTGTAACGGAAACATAACTCCTCTTCATTACAATGTGCACCAAGGAAGTATGTCGGCAACCCTTACGCCAGCATTGGTAAAAGACAATGAGGTATTTTATAACGAACTTTGCTCACATGCCCTTATTCCTTCAGGCATATACAAGAAATCCTTACTTTTGGGCATGTTTATTTTGGCCGCTTCACATTTTAAAATACGCCAGTTAAAGTCAGCTATAGTTTATGGTGTTAAAGGGTTTTGGGTAAGCCCATTGAAGTTTATAGGACTATTAGTGAAGCGCAAATTCTAATTTGAGAACTGTAATGAAATTTTTTTATTTATACCTTGTCCTTTTTGTTTTAAGTCTGATCCCCTTTTTTAAACCGGTTCCTTTAACCCGATCTAAACCTGAATCACAGAAGGAGCATTTTAGCCCGGAGTTACACGCAATAAATACAATGGATAAGGCAGAACTTTTTTTGAATGGCGTTTGCAACAAAGTATCTAAAGAGAAATTTGACACTTTAAGTTACATTCGGGCAACGCAGATGTTTGTAAACGGAAAATTTTTCCATGGCTATGCGGAATACACTGTACGTCAAAACTGGATAGCCGCTTTAAGCGGAAGGTATATCTGGTTCCATTTATCAGGTGTGGTTATTCCGGAGGAACTGATGGCTTATCAGGAAGGGTTATGTAATCAGCAAACCATGGTGTTTATGGCTTTGTTGCAACGGAAAGGAATTTCCACGCGTGTGGTGGGGCTTGGGTATCCTACCGGACCAGGACACTTTTTATGTGAGGTAAAGTATAATGGCACCTGGCATTTGTATGATGTAACTACGGAACCCAATTGGCGATTAACCAGTTTTCCAAATGAGGGAATAGCATTTTACAAGCAACACCGTAAGGAATTATATGCTGTGTATCAGCATATTTATACAGAAAGCCAGATTAATACACTTTTGGAGCGGGTAGAATACGGTAAAGAAAATGAAGTTCCGGCTAAGCGCATGCGCTTGCTTCATCGCGTAACGTATTACCTGACCATAGGTACTCCTTTAACCTTGTTGGTATTAGCGCTTATTCAATTTAAGCGGCACTTCAGAAAGGAGCCGGAAACCGAAACAGAACAACTTGTAGCAGCAGCATGTGTGGAATCGCCGGTTTTATAGATTTTAAAAGTATCACAAACACGGATGTACTTCGTGCAATGACGGAGACATTATATCATCGTGGTCCGGACGCGTCGGGAACGAAGCTGTATTCTTCCAGAAACTATCAGGTGGGCTTAGGGCAAAGACGCCTCGCTGTGATTGATTTGTCAGAGGGAGGAAAGCAGCCGATGCACTTCCTGCATTACACGGTAGTATTTAATGGTGAAATATATAATTACCGGGAGATCAGACAGGAACTGGAAGAAAGGGGTCACCGGTTTGTAAGTAACTCAGACACCGAAGTGATTTTACATGCTTACGCGGAGTGGGGAACTGCCTCCGTGCAAAAGTTTATAGGCATGTTTGCCATTGTGGTGTATGACAGGAATAAAGAGGAACTTATTTGTTTCAGAGATAGAGCAGGGGTAAAGCCGTTTTTTTATTACTGGAAAGATGGACTCTTTCTTTTTGGCAGTGAGTTGAAGGCATTTGAGAAACATCCACGTTTTCAGAAAGCGGTAGATACAGATGCACTGGCTTCTTACATGCAGTTTGGTAATATCCCCGCGCCTTATTGTATTTACAAGGATAGTTATAAGCTGGAACCCGGGCATTATCTTAATGTGTCGCTGACTAACCAGAAAACTAGTATAAGCCGTTACTGGAGTGTTTATGATACCTATAATCAACCAAAATTAGATCTCTCATTTGCTGAAGCTGTGCAGCACACAGAGGAGTTGTTAAGTTCGGCGTTTAAATACCGTATGGTGGCTGATGTACCGGTTGGTGTATTTTTGAGTGGTGGATATGATAGTACATGTGTAGTAAGCCTGCTCCAAAAAGATAGCGCGTCGCCATTGAAAACCTTTACAATTGCTGTTCCGGATATCGGATTAAACGAAGCGCCTTACGCAAAGACTATTGCTAGACACCTTGGAACGGATCATTATGAAATGGAATGTTCAGAGCAGGAAGCAGTGGCACTAATTGCAGACTTACCGTTTTATTACGATGAACCTTTTGCCGATAGTAGCGCTATTCCTACCATGCTGGTCAGTAAAATGGCAAGACAACAGGTAACGGTAGCTTTGAGCGCGGATGGAGGCGATGAAATTTTTGCAGGGTATAACCGTTACGATTATATGGAACGGTTTGGCAAGCGCTTATCGCAATGGCCCGGTTTTGTGAGGCATGGCATGGCCGCGCTTATGGAAAGCGTACCCGGAGACCGCTTGCCATGGTTACGTAACCGGTATAATTTTCATAACCGTTACGAGAAACTTAAAGTGTTATTAAAGGATCCGGCACCTGAAAATGTGATGAGGAGCCTTACGCAATTGTACCCTGCTGAAAAATTACGTCAGATCATGGCGGTTAAATATAAATGTTTACCCGATAAGTATGCCAGTAAAGAATTAAAGGCGGAGTACTTTAGTAGCCTTGCTTATATTATGGCAATAGATTACGAGACGTATCTGACCGATGATATTATGCAAAAGGTAGATAGGGCATCTATGGCTTTTAGTCTGGAATCGCGCGAACCGTTTTTAGATCACAGGATCATTGAATGGGCGGCACGTCTCCCGGATACTTATAAATACGATAACGGTGTTAAAAAGCGGATATTGCGGGAGTTGGTTCACCACTATGTTCCCAAAAGTATGATGGAACGACCGAAAATGGGATTTGCCATACCGGTTGACAAGTGGTTGCGAGGAGCGCTTAAACCTCATGTGATGGACTATCTGAGTGAGGAAAAATTAAAGCAGCATGGCTATTTTTCTGTTTCTGAAGTGATTAAATTGCGAGATGCGTTTTTGGGTGGTAAACGTGAGTTAAGTCAAAAAATATGGTATTTGCTCATGTTTCAGATGTGGTATGAGCGCTGGATGCGTTCTAATTAGAGGCGGGTCTAAAATTTTAATTTCTTACCGGTCTGTACTTCGTAAAGGTGCCGTAAAATGAAGATGCCTGCCACAAAGAATGGAAGTTCCGGAATACGTAAACGCACTAATGTGCCAAAATTAGCTACTGTTAAACCAACCGAAAACGCGAAAAAAACGGAGAACAACATGCAAAACATGACCATGGGATGTGCTCGTATCAGCGCAAAGAACCCAAAAAATTTCAGTTTAAAAAGAAGGAATAGTGTCAGCAGTAATAAGTACGTGTTTTCCAGTGCGGAAAAGAGCATTACCGGGTTTCGCACATCCCATAAACCGGGTCTGAAAATTCCTGCAAAAATAGCGACAGGAGCTTTCGATATCACACTGCCAACACTAGCATCAAACTCACCAATATCAAATGAGTTACCTTTATAATAATCGGCTTTAAGATCCTGTTGGGTAATAACCGCTTTCTCAAGAACTCTATCTACTTTATATTGCCCAAGATTATCTCCCATTTTAAGTAATACGTAATAGCCTGTTATTCCGCCAAGAGACAAAATGAGGGGCGCGATTAAAAAACGTAAAAACGCGTTATCAATTTTGGCAGCCATGTTGTTGCTGAGGTAAAGTATGGATCCAGGCAGAAGCGCGAAGAAAATGTATGGTTTAACCGCCAGAAGAATAAAGGCGGCCAGGGACATATAAAGTGCAAATTTTGGTTTGCGGAGTTTTAAAATAAAAAAATGATAGAATCCGTACGTAAACCAGCCCACTGCCGAAAGCGTGAAAGAGTCCTTTATGATTCCTGAACCCCAAAATAAACAGGAGGGAACAAACAGACACGCTATGGCGAGTTCTTTCTGAAGTTTCGGAAACGCGTTTAAAAAGGTTTGGTATAGTTTCCATAGCCCTGCATAAGTTACTACAGACACCATAATGGCGGAAGTAAAATAGTTCTGACAGCTTAAAAACACTATTGGAATGAGTAATCGCACCACAAAAAAGGAGTGTTTGTCTCGTTGATAGTAAACAGGATAACCGGTTTCTTCCGAGAAAAAAGAGTATTCTTTGCCCTCCGCATTTCCCAGCCAGCCCTGTAGGAAATCGGAACTGTTTTTAAAGGCAAGGTTAACGTACGCGTTGGCCGTTTCAAAATAGTTAATGGTATCTCCCCCTCCATAGTAAAAATAATAAATAAGGCCAAGCGAGCACGCCCCAATCATTCTGGCCAATAAACCTTTTACGAAGAAGGTGTATTCGGGATGTTGCTGTATGTTTTTGGTTTTAATAGTTCTGGCAAAAAGCACAATGGCAATAACGTATATCGGAGGGATAAGTATGTCGAATATACTAAGGCTATTGCCCATCACATGTAAATGTACTAATTTTACCCGATCAGATGCCAGTTCCTGTACATACACTCTTTATAGCATTTGATGGGCTGACAGACCCGTTAGGGCGGTCTCAGATTCTTCCTTATCTGATCGGGATATCGAAAAGCGGATATGCAATTACAATACTTAGTTGCGAAAAACCCGATCGTCTGAGTAAAGAAGGGGATAACGTACGGCAGCTTGCAGAAGAAAACGGTATTACGTGGCAGTATGTTTTATATAAAGAAGAAGGAGGGGCATTCAGCAGGGTACATTATATCCGTCAGTTGATGCGATTGGCGAAAGCGGAACTAAAGCATCGTAAGATAGCGCTGATACATTGTCGTAGTTATCTTGCAGCATTGATTGGGTTGAGAATGAAGGCAAAGTATGGCATTCCTTTTGTTTTTGATATGCGGGGATTCTGGGCAGACGAGCGACTGGACGGAGGTATCTGGAGCAGGGAGAACAAAGTACACAGACTGTTTTATAACTATTTTAAGCGCAAGGAGAAAGCTTTTTACCAATTGGCAGATGCTATTGTTTCACTTACAGCAGCGGCATTAAAGGATATGCAATCCCGTTTTCCGGATTGGAAATTAGAACAGCGGACGACCATTATTCCGTGTTGCACAAACCTTGAATTGTTTACATCGGTGCGTAATGAGGAACTGGCAGCATCAATGGGTTTAGGAGATCAGGATCATGTTATTGTTTATGCAGGCTCAATTGGTACCTGGTATTACACGCGCGAAATGATAGATTGCTTAATGGTGTGGAAAGAACAGTTGCCAACATTAAAATTTTTGATCCTTACCAAAGACACAGAACCTCTTCGTGAAATTTTAGAGACCTATCCCGTAGAGGCAAGAACATGGATAATAAGCCGAAGTTGTTCCTATCAGGAGGTGCCGTCTTATCTGTCTCTTGCAACGGCTTCTATTTTTTTCATCAAACCTTCGTATTCAAAATTAGCATCTTCGCCAACCAAAATGGCCGAGTGCTGGGCAATGAACCTTCCGATAATTACGAATAGTGGCATAGGGGATAACGACTTCTTTTTTAAGGATAGCAGGGGAGGAGTGCTTTTAAATAGTTTTGATGAAGCCGCTTATAAGCAGGCGCTAAACGAATACCGTGCACTATTAAACCATCCTTCGTTATACAGACAAATAGCCGTTGAGTATTTTGACCTGAATATGGCAGTGGAAAAATATGTAACGATTTACAAAAATCTGAGCAATGCGAAGAATGGAAGCGTGAAGTAAGAAAAAATGATGGGTTTATAGAAGGGAAAACTATTTTTGACGAGCGGAAGTAATGATTCGTTTGAAACTCTGGATCAGACATTAATTAATTTGTATCTTTCACACAAATCAATCAACCTTATCTTAAATTATTCTATATGAGTAGTTAAGAAAGTAGTATCAACCAAACAAAACCTTAATTAATGGAAACACAAATCTCTGGAAAAAAAGTCGAGTTCCTTTTGAAGGAAAGCTATGTCGAAATTTATCATGTGCCTGGTATTAACCTGATAGGGGCGAAGTGGATAGGTTTTCTAAGTTTAGAAAATGTGAAGAAGGGATGTTCTTTTCTTACAAAATTTATTAGAAACAATCAGGTAAAAATACATCTGAGTGACCACAGACAACTAAAGGTGCTTTCTAAGGAAGTACAGGCTTACCTTACTCAGGAGTGGTTTGTTGAAGTTGAAAAAATCGGACTAACAAAAGTAGGAGCCGTTGTATCGAAAGATATTTTTGCCGTGGCCACCGTTAGTAAGGTAAATAAGGAAGCAACCATAGGCAACCTGCAAATAGATATGTTTCAAACAGAGGAAGAGTGTGTAGATTGGCTGTTGTCCTGATGGCAGATGGTAAATTTCCCCTACCAGTTTATACTTCCTGTTTTAGGGATCAGCGATCCGGAACAGATAAAGTGTCTGGACCCTCTCAGATTTGACCCGCACATCCAGCGATTACATGAACTAAACAGAGCTGGAAGGGCAGATGAGATCGGCGCTCTTTTGCACTATCTGTTATCCGGCCTTAAGGATACAGGATCGCTTTCTCAGGAAGAGTGCGTAGCGGTGATGAGAGATTTGGGGATTTTTATGGGTATATTGAAGAAAATGGGATTTGAGCCGGTTCAACAACACCCGGCTTTACTTCCGGTTTTATGCAGTATAGCGAACAGAACGGCAATGCCTCCGAGAGATACATTGTTACATTATACATTATGGAATCCGGATAATGAACGTACGCGAAGTTATACAGGTGCCGGTGATGAACTGGATCTGATACGTAGTGTAAAAATGTCTTATCCGGATCTGTTGTTGGCTATTATAATGTTAGATAAGTTGTACATAAGTTCTTTCGTGGGGGAGGAATTTAAAAGTACATGTGATGTAATCCGTGAAAGCATAAGTTCGATGATTGATGGAATAGTTCACGCCAAACGTAATGTGTCGCCAGCTTTCTTTGCCAACGAATTGCGATTTTATTACGACCCTATTATTGTAGATAGACCAGAACCATATATGGGGCCAGGTGCAGTGGAAATGCCTATGTTCTTATTCGACCACATATTGTGGAATTGCGATTTGGAAGATGAACAATATAATGCGTTTAAGGAAAGCTTCCTGCCGTATAATTTTGAGTTTGTGAGAAAGACCTATATGTATTATAAAGGGAAGCCTTCTGTGTGGAGTAGTGTTATAAAGAACCTTAGTGAGTTTCCTTCGGTAGAAACACTAAAAGCAGCGGAAGCGGTTCTGGATTTTTCATACATACTCAAGGGTTTCCGTAAGCCACATAAGCGTTTGGCAGACCAGTCGTATGCTTACAAGCAGGATTTTAACCGTGCAACTGGAAGCGGAGGCTATTCTGTGGATATCCTTGATAAGATTATGGATTTACAGACTTCCCGTATTTTAGTGTTGCAGGAAGCTATTAAATCGGCCAGAAAGCAATTAACCTGAATACAGATACGATTATTTTTTTTCCAGAAAGCGGTTTAACTCATCAATGGTTGTGCTGAATGAGAATGTACTACCTACATTGTAGTAATTGCGTTTATCGCTGCAGTAGTCATAGGCGTATTTAGCATACATGAGACGGTCTTCATCCATGCTGAATAATTTACAGATCTCTGAAACCTGTTCCACACTTAAACAATTATTTTTTGTTGCCAGTTTTGCGGTACTCATTTTTGTATCTGAAAATGCGACGCTGCTTATTGATTTTTTAATTTTCGCGAATTCTGTGGCAGTAGTAGTACCCATACATCCTTGATTAGGAACAACCTGTGGCGCTCCGGTGGTTTCTGTTTTGGGCGATGTACCGGTTGTATTTCCTGTGCCGGAAATAACAGTAGTAGAAGTAATGGTTTCCGATTTGGTTTCGGTCGGATTAACGCCCGTATTTGTATTTACGTTCATGTTAATCCCGCCCATATTAATTGTAACGGAGCCTTTGTCTGGATTACCGGTGGTTTCTGTTTTGGTAGTAATAACGGTAGTGGTGTTCGGGCTGTTTGTAGCTACTTCCGTTTTAGAAGGTGTTTCGGTAGTGTGATAGGGGATATTGGTAATATCAGTTGCTATAGTTTCGTTTAAAGGTGCTTTACCAAAGTAGCGCATTTTGATAACCTTTTTTAGATTCCGCTTAATATTAATGGTATGTTCAAAGCCAGGTTCAAGCATAAAATTTTGTTTTAGTTGCGGATTAGCTTTATTTTCAAATACAATTCGGACATTAAGAGCTTCCGAGTTAAGTCCGGTAACCCTTATGTTTGTTTCTGGTTTATCATTTTGCCTTATGCCATTTAGAAAGGCGAAGAAAGGTTCCCCGTCTTCAGAGAAAACAACAACATTATAAGTGTTTTGCGAGTACACAATGCCACTTAAAAGCAGTAATCCGGACAATAAAAGGATAAGTTTTTTCATACTATTAAATTATAAGTTATACTAACAAGGTATGTGCCAAATTTTAGTTCGGGGGTTAATTTCTGTTAATGAATCCCGTAAACAAAAAAAGCGCATCCAAAGATACGCTTTTTAAGTGTGCGGATGAAGGGACTCGAACCCCCACGCCTCTCGGCACCAGATCCTAAGTCTGGCGCGGCTGCCAGTTACGCCACATCCGCTTAACTGCCTGCAAAATTAAACATTTTTTTGGCAATGCCAAATTTTAAAATAACAAGTTAAACGCAATGCCTATTGATGATTTATGACCAGTTTACGGAAACCGGATCCCTCGCTGTTTTTTACTCTCAGGATATAAACACCATTGTGGAGGGCGTTTAGCTGTAGTTGCCCTTTACCATTTGTGAGCTCTGTTTTAAGTAGTAGTTTACCGCTCATATCGGTTATTTCTGCAGAAGCATCTTTTTCGGAACGTAAATCAATAGTTACAGATTCGGTAGCAGGATTTGGGTACACGCTCCAGTCTAACGATCCAAAACGCGTTTCACTGATTCCGATAACCTCATTTCCGGTTGTTAATTTCTCTTCGGTAGCGTTTAATACGTTACGTTTGTTTTTGTCAAAATTGTATTCAGCGGCATAAGCTACAATATAAAGATTGTCGGCATTCCATTGATAGGCACCATTAGTACTTTGTGGAAGCGTGAGTGTAAATGTTTTCGTATAGGATTGATTCAGTGTGCCACCAGTGGATGGAATAGTTCCTGCTACACCAAATGGACCATCAAACGAATAATTAAGAACCCGTTGATGCTTAAATTGTGTTGGAATGAGAAGGTAAGTGCCTGCCTGCGCGTTAAAAATACCAGTTTGATAATAGGAACTCCAGGGGGTAAAGTAAGAACCGTTCCATTGATTAAACCCGTTGTCTGTGGTATCGGTGATAGGGCCATACACATTATTCTCCACTAACGCAGCGTTTAAACGATAATCACCTTTTACATCGGCTACAAAATCCGCTTTTACGGTAAAGCTTAATTGTCTGTTAGAGGCGTTATAGGTTTTATTGATAATACTTACAGCAACCGGACTCACTTTGTTTAAACGATCGGTTATTTTTGCCGCCCATTGCGATGAGTTTAAAGCAATGTCATTTTTGTCCGTCCAATAGGTGCGATCAATCATTGCCGTTGCCAGATCTGTTTTATAGCCTAATAGTAAACCAGAAGCATTATGGTTTTTAAGGCTGTCCGCATCATGCACGGCAATAGTAATAACAGAGTTATTCTGAGCGGATAACAGATTGGTTTGTGCCTGACTGCATTTACCGTCTTTGGCGCTTACAAATTGCTCCAGTAACACTTTTTTAGCGGGCGCAGTAGTTTGTACGCTAATGGTTCCGCTTAGTGAATCATTAAAAGTGTTTTGATCAATAACACCATTAACGGTGCTTATCCATGTTTTAAAGGCGTAATTTCCGGGGCTGCTGATGCTGAAAGGCGCGCTGAATGCCAGTGTCCGGCTTTGACCGTAGGTTAGCGGAGGTGATAAGGTGAAAAATTCAGTAACAGGGAAGCCTGATCCGATTTTGTAGCTTATAGAGATCGTATTCACCGGTTTGCTCCCAAGTGCTGAAAAGGTCAGTGAAACGGATTGAGAACTGTTAATGAGGTTATATCGGGCGTAATTTACCTGAGTAGCGGCAGCGTCAGTAGCCCGTTGCAAGCGGATGACTTCTATATCATCAATCCAGAGTTGGTAACGGTCACGCGAATTATTACGGAACGCGAACCGTACCGTTTGTCCACTGCGACCAGCTAAGGAAACGCTTCGCTTAGTCCATGTAGCTGCTTCGCCGCCACCGGCAGTGTTATTGTCGTTAATGGAAAAGAGCAGGTTACCGGGGGTAAAGTCATTTATTGTAAGGGTGGACGTTGTGTTGGTAGTAAGGTACACCTCATACCCATCGGCAAACGCAGGATCAGGGCTCATGGCATTCCAGGTAAGAACGGATGTGTCGTTGGGAATTGTAATGGGAGGGGTAATCACCCAGCGGTTGCAGTTAGCCGTACTGTCGAGCCACGAAGTCGAAACTAAAAACGTATCATTCAATAGCGCATTATATACACAAGCCCATCCTGTCGTTTTAAAATAACTGTTGTTGAAGGGCTTATTTACATTCAACCCGGACCCTACATTGTTTTTAAAACCATCGTTGATTAATAAATAATTTTGCGGAATAGTAGTGTGCGATGAGCTGGCCTGAGTGGGACTTAATGGAGCCAGGGTTAGCAACTGTCCACCAAATGTTTCTTTATAAATTACCTGCGCACTGAATTTATTCAGGTTTAAAAAAACCAACAGGAGTATAAGTGTTTTTTTCATCTCTTCTTTTCAACTAGTCTTTATTTATAAACGCGGTCTGTTCCATCAAAAAAGGGCGACTGAATACTGATTACTTTCAATGGGGTTTTAGACGTTACAGTTACAGAGTGGTAGGTGTTCTCAGGAATAAACACAACATCTCCTTTTTTGATTTGGATCTGCTTTTCTCCTAAAGTCATAAGCGCTTCTCCCTCCTGCACAACAATATGTCCTGAATGATGGAGGTGCTTGTGCAATTTAACCTCTTTACGGATCATGATGCAGAAGCTACTGCATAAACTATCGCCAAACAAGCGACGGTTCAATAGATTTTCTTCTTTTGTGCTAAAGCGAATGGTGTCAGAATTGATATGTTGTTGCGGATATACCCATTGGATAATCAGCAACAACACACCTGAAAATAACCATTTATAGTCTTGCATTAGTTTTTAACCTGTTTAGGTGCTGGTGGCGCTGCCGCCACTACACCAGGAGGAATCATAGGTAAAGCTTTTTTTGCTTCCGCATAATTCGGATTTACCTGAAGGGCTCGTTCCCAGCAATATTTAGCTTTGTCGTAACGGCGCATGTTAAAGAACGCCCCACCGGTATTGTACCATCCTTCTGGATTGTAAGGATCCAGAATGGTACATTTGTTATACTCAATGGCTGCGCTATCCATACGGCCACGTGCGAAATACTGAGAGCCTCTGTTTTTCAAGTCGTTATAATACACAATGTAATAGTTACGTAAATACGGATTGTTCGGGTATAGTTTCTCAGCATTTTTCCAGTAGAATAGAGCTTCAAAATCTTTTTTCAGTTTAAAATGCGCTAATCCCAGGTTGAGGTAACCGTTTACGTAACGGGGGTGTAATTCTACCGCGTGTTTCAGAAATTTAACCCCTTTGTAAAGAGCCGCTTCGCGCTTGTCTTTATAGTTTCCTTCTTTTACCTCTTCATCGGTAATGTGAAGGGTACCGTTATAATCGTTAAAGCGTGTGGAATCCTGACCAGGAATGTTTTTACCCGTAATCTCTTTCGTGTCGGCCAAATCTACCCAACGGGCCCCGGCATTACCCAATACCAGTACACTATGCGGCATGGTATTTACGTCTTTTAAGAAGAGGGTCACGTCATTTTTCCAATCCCAGTTACGTTCCCAGGCTTTGCAGCCATAAAGGAACCCGACAATAATCACCATGGCAATTAAACCAACGCGACGTACATTGAATGAGATGGTTTCCATACGTTCGAGTCCTTTTATGATTAACCAGGCCATAGCGATGCAGAAACCAATGGATGAATGGAAAATCAAACGTTCGCCCATGGTGGCGCCAATATCCATAAGGATGTTACCAATCATTAACAGGAAGAAGATGTAAGTCATAATAGCAAATCCAAGAACGTGTTTTTTGAACACAAGCCGGATTCCTAAAATCAATATGCCTACATGAATCACCATTGATAACCAGAAATCCCAACTGCCTAAATCGCGGTACTGGATAGTGTTATACGAATAATCGGATGATAAAGGATGAGGGAAAACCAGAAGTGTCAGGTATTTTAATAATACATAGCCTTTAGTACAGAACTGTTGTACCCCATCGGCCAACAAGTAAGGGTTATTAAGAATTTCCGTATCGGGAACCCCTGGTTTTAAACGTACCGCTACCAGACGCATACCTAAGTAAACCAGAATAACCAGATAGAACCAACTCATTAAAGTGCCCAGATTCCGTTCTTTATTGGTTTTTCCGCCAAACATAAAAATGCCGAAAATGAGGTAGGCAAACGGCATGATCCAGAAACTCAGGTCTTTTTTGCCAGGAACAGTATTGGTAATGTCAAAACGGTATTTAATAAAGATCATGATGGCTGCTGAAACCGCAAAAAAGGTTAGCGACATAAAGATGTTTTTGTACTGCTTGGCGAATTTGTAGAAGTAGTAAAATCCGGCAATGGCTAAACCTAAACCAGCCACAAGTGCAAGGAATTTTTTAGAGGTGCTGTCAGAAGCGGCCTTTGATCCCTTTAAGGCTTTTACCATCAGTAATACACCCAGAGAACCAACGCCATACCCCATTAGTGGCTTAAAGAATTCTTTAAGGTCGAACTCGTTTTTAGTAAAGGTATAAATAGCCAAAGGGATAAGGAAGAGAAGCATAACAGCGTATTCTTTAGAGAGCAATGAGAGGAAGAACATGGCGCAAGCCCAGAACAAATGTTTGGTTTTTTTAGTTTCGTTGAACCAGAACGTGTAAAGGAACGTTAAAGAAATAAAGATCAACGAGAAAATTTCGTCGCGACTTTTTACGTTGGCAATGGCTTCGGTGTGGATAGGGTGCATCGTAAACAGAAGGGCGGCCAAAAATGCCAGATCTTGATTTTCTCTGAAAAAGTAACGGGCAAATACCAGATAAAGTAACATACAACCTAAGGCAAATGTCCAGATGTTGTTAAAGTGACGCATGGTAGCACCGGCTACCTGACAATCTACCTCATTAAATACCCCGTCAATGTTGATGTCTTCTTCCACATCATTTTTAAAATTACGGTTGGTGTCCCAGCACATTACACATTCATTTTGTTCAACCAGTCCGTTATTGTTAAGGTCAATGAATTCGTTGTATTCATATTTTTCCTCCATCAAACCGGTTACCTGATTGCGTACCTGAACCGGCCCCTTGTCCAGTACACCGTTTCCGTTAAGGTCGGCAGCCTGATTATATAAGCCGCTGCGGTAGGTGCCCATTAATTCCTGTTCAACAGCAAAACTTACTACCGATAAAGGACGATAACGACCACCGGCTAACTGATCTGTAGCGTTCATTAAGCGATAGAAACTTTCAAAGGCATCTTTGGTTAAGATGCTCCAGATACCTTTACGGCCTTTTAATACGTGGTCATTCTGATGAATGATGATCCCATCGTCGAGCGCATGTTCGTTGTAAAGGGAAGTGCTATAAAAAACAAGTCCGATAACACCAATGGTAATCAGCGCATAGATCTGTTTTACGAAAGGAAAAAACTTAAAAGTTGGTGCCAGATCCAGAAATCTGGGTTGAGCCGTATTGGTCTGCTTCGCCATAATTTATTTTTAATGCAAGTGTCAAATATAAGAAAATAAGTAAAAAATTGGTACTTTGGTACAACTTAATAATGTTTAAAAAACGCTATAGTCTGGCCATAATAGCCTTTGTTCTGTTATCGGTGAGTGTTTTTATCCATTTATTTAACAAATCAGACAGTTATTCGCTTTGCCAAAAAGTACAGGAACGGTTAAACGCTAAAATAGCTTACGCCGACTCTTTGAAAGTAGCTTACCTTGCTAAAAAAGCAGCAAAGGGATATTCAGGGGAAAAACAAGCAGATTTATTAAAAGTATTCACTGAGGATAATATTGGATTGTTTGCAGTGAAGAACGATACCATGATCTTTTGGAATACGTCGCAGATCCCGTTAACATCCAACCGCATAAAGGCTTTAAAAGGCGAGGGATTGGTTCATTTGCGCAATGGCTGGTATTATTTTAATAAAATATCCGGGGCAGATAAAGCAATGGAAATTGCCACGTTTATCTTCATTAAGCCCGATTATGATTTACAGAATAACTATTTGCGTAACCGGTTTTGCTCGTGGTTAAAACTGCCGGAAACAGCCCGGCTCGATACGGTTCAAACAGATACAAAACGGAGTATTTATGATAGTTCAGGACACTTTTTGTTTCAGGTAAACGTACAAGGGGATACATTTGAACAGAATGCGTCGCAGCAATGGAGTCTGTTGTTTCTTATTGCGGCATTTGTGGTAGTAATGATGGGTGCCGTTAAATGGTCTTCTGGTTTTGAACCATTGGCTTTTGTGTTTTTCTGGATTACTGTTTTTGCAGCGTATATAGGGTGTATTTACTTCCGGATACCGGAGTATATTTATGAAACGGAGTTATTTAATATACGGCGTTTTGCAAACGCGGATTCCTTTTTTAACGCCTATCTCGGCCAGATACTGTTTAACGGCGTGTTTGTTCTGGCATTTAGTGTGGCCTGGTATAAACGTGTTAAAACAGTTCGTTCCATGCTATGGATTTACGCTTTGTTTAATCTGGTATTTGTAGGAGTGACCCTCTTATGGTTAGATCAGTTGCTTAAAAGTCTGATCAATAACTCCACCCTTAGTTTCGATTTTTTAAATTTGTTTAATACAACACCATTAACTTATGTGGGCATCATATCGCTGGTAGTCATTAACTTATCACTTTGTGTGTTTACTGTCAGTTTGTATAATCTTACAAGGTGGTTTTGGGTGTTTGCGCTGATGACGCTGTTTACTGGTAGTGTGATGTATGTTGTAAAAGGACAGCTTTCTGTACACGTTTACTGGGGACCATTGCTGATGTTGTTGCTATATGCCTTAAGGCATTTTACTATTCAGGTAAACGCGTTATCGGTAGGATACGTTGTGTTGTATTTATCGGTATGTAACTCCACTATTTTAAGCCGTTATATAGACGCGCATAATTCTAAAAATCTGGAAGTGTTGTCGTTTCAACTGACGGAGCGACAGGATCCGATTCTGGAAAGTGAGTTTGCGGCTATTCCTGAACAGATGCGGAATGACGGACGGCTTCGTAATCTTATTTCAATACTGCCAATCAGTGAAGCGGAAACCCCCGCGCTTATCCGTCAGAAATATTTCAGCGGCTATTTTGAGCATTATAATATTGAGCTGGCCTTGTTTGATAAGGATTGCCATCCTTTGTTGCCAAATGCCAATGCTGTTTACCGGAACGAAGGTTTTTTTTCGGATCAGATTACTTACAATTCGCAAACGCCCATTAGTGATAATCTGTTTTTTATTGATAAATATAAACAAAACGCGCGCTATGTAGCCAGAATAGAACTGAAGGACTCCCGTTTGTTTGTACTAATGGAACCCAAGCAGTTCGAAGAGATTGGAAGCTTTCCAGATCTGCTTTTAGACCAGAGTCAGCAAAAGCAGGCCAAACTGCAATCTTTTTCCTACGCGGTATATCGTAACAAACAATTAACCAATCGCTATGGAGCGTTTAATTATCCGTATTTGAAGCCGGATAGTACGTTATTGTCCCCTGCAGGAAACTATACCCACAATAGTTATAAAACGGATGAAGACACCGAGGTTATTATCTCCAGTCCGCGTAAAGAATGGCGGTATTTGTTTACGTATAATTCTTATGTGTTTCTGTTTTTTTCTGTGCTTACGTTTCTGGTGTATGTACTTTATGTTCTGTTGTTTAAACCCATAAGTGGCAGTATATCCCTGACACAGCGGATTCAAGCCATTATCATTATTTTATTATTGCTGGCCATTGCAAGTATCGCTATTAGTTCTACTCAGCTTATCCGTAACCAGTTTACCGCCGATAATACTAAATTATTGCAGGAAAAATCGCAGAGCGTATTAAACGATGTTTTACCACTGATACAATCCGAAGAGGCGTTAAGTGAAGAACAACGGGATTTAATTAACCTGACGTTGAAGAAAAACGCACGCTTGTTTTCGTGCGATGTGAGTTTGTTTGACGCGAAGGGGTTCTTATATACTACGTCGCAATCCCGGCTTTACGATCTGGGGCTGGCTTCGGCGCTGGCAAATCCGGAAGCGCTTGAAATGCTGAAGTCGTATAAGGGGGCTAATTATTGCGTGTCGGACAAGGCGGGCACACTCGAGTTTTTGTCGTTGTACACTCCGCTTTACAGTACGCGGAATGTATTACTGGGCTATCTTAATTTACCTTATTTTGCAAGGCAGAACGAACTGGTCACACGCTTATCTACGATCATGAGTACCTTGATAAACCTGTATGTTATTTTGTTTGTGATCAGTGTATTATCTGCTCTGGTTCTGTCAGGTTATATTACCAAGCCATTGCGTTTAATTAAACAGCAGATTGCGAATATCAGTTTAAATAAACGGAACGAACCAATACAATGGCAGAGTAATGATGAGATTGGAAAACTGGTGACTGAATACAATGGTATGATTGCCAAACTGGAAGAAAGTGCGGGATTGTTGGCGAAGAGTGAACGCGAAACGGCCTGGCGCGAGATGGCCAAACAAGTGGCGCATGAGATTAAGAATCCGCTTACGCCCATGAAGCTGAACCTGCAGTATTTGCAACATATTATTAATGGTAATCCGGAGGATTTTAAGGAAAAATTCCAAAAAGCCAGCGCCAGTATTATTGAGCAGATTGATACATTGGCGAGTATAGCCACTGAATTTAGCCACTTTGCAAAATTGCCATCAGCAAAAATTGAGCGCATTGACTTAACTGAAATTTTAGCACTTTCGATAGAAACATTTAAAAACGAACCCCGCGTGTATTTTCAAAACGCGCTTCAGGCGGATCCGTTGATGGTGCAGGGCGATAAAGAGCAGGTATTGCGTGTTTTTAATAACGTCATCAAAAACGCCATTCAGGCGTGTGTAGATAAGGAAACAGCGGAAATTAAAATGGATTACTATTTTGAAGACGGAACAGTTGTGGTAGAAATAAGAGATAATGGTTGCGGAATTGATGACGCATTAAAACCTAAACTATTTACGCCCAACTTTACAACTAAAAGCACGGGTAGTGGTTTGGGATTAGCGATGGTTAAAAACAGCATGGAGAGTTTTGGTGGCAGGGTTTGGTACGAGAGTGAAACCGGTAAAGGCACGGTTTTCTTTTTACAGTTTGTAGCTGTCTTTGCAGTCGACTAACATCCTTCATTGTTTACGGTTTGTTAGTTTGGCTGCTGTTACCGTTTTTGTATAAAAAAAGCCGGAATAAGGCGCAATTGTTCCTTCCGGGTAAATAAGCAAATAGCAATCATAGGTTAGAACTTTCGCCAATGGACTGTCGGAGAGGTTTACTTTATGAACTGTTAAGCCAGTACCGGAATTGTTCAGCATAGTTCCTTTTGTATAGCAATGTGTAAGTGATAATGTTTTTCCGTCAAGATTTAGCTCTTTGTCTTTCATAAGGTATAACCCCATTTTCACCTTCTCCTTACGGGGTAGTAACATATTGTGAATATTACCGCTTAATGTAATTGTTTTCCAGTTAGGTTTTAAAAGAATTTGCTTCTTTATGTTTAGATACATGAGGCTATCTCTGTCATCTTCTGTTTTACTTTGATTTTCATCCAGATCATAAAAAAAGAAGCGAACTTTTGGATGTTTGTAATATTGCTTGATAATGTTTGCCCATGTAGTAGTGGCCCTTCCATCTTTTGATTTTTCCTGAAAGAACAAAGATCTGTAAATTGTTTTGGAATTTGGATTTGACAGGAACGCTTGCATTTTATAAGACGGAATTTCAATCCCGATTTGTATGCTGTCATTGTTGTTTGTTAACAGTTGTATTAAACCACTTACAAAACTTGCAGGTTCATTGGTCCCGTGCATTTCACCTATCATCAATATCTGATATTTGGAAATCAGACTATAAACGTTTTGATTCAGTTTGTTTGCGCTTTCAAGTTTTATGGCATTTTGCTTAACATACTTTATATAGTCACTTTCCTGCCCTTTATTAATGTTAAGGAAAAGCAAGATTGAAAGTAATGAAATGAATGGTTTTATTTTATTCATGATTCAAGCAGGTGTTCAAATATACCGTTTTAGTAAGATGTTATTTTAATTTTCCAGAAGCCTAAAATAGCCAATCACATAAATTCATTCAGGTACATTTTACAAAACCGTTCAAGGTATTGTTTCATATCGTTGAGGATGTCAGTTTGCTTTGCTGGTGGAGTATCTGTTTCTATAGGGAAGTGATAATCAAATACAAGTGACGGGCTTTTGTAGGCGCGGGCCGCAGACAGGCAAGTGTTATGAAGGCAAAGTACATAATCGGGCGATGCGGGAGTTAATGAGCTGTTGGATAGAACAGTTACTTCAGCGGAGCTGCCAGCTAATTGTAAAATGTCAGTAATCGTCTTGCGTTCAACAGAAAAGTTGATTAAGGCGTGATAGGTTAAGGCGTTGCATCGCTTATATTTTTGTATAAACGCCGCTGCTGCCATAATTGCTACAGATTGTGAATGAAGGAGGAGGACAGTTTTCATTTTTTTCAGGCAGCAAAAATCTGATTTTTGATGGAATAAATCAAGACGGCATTACATGACTGCCTTCTTTGGTGAATGGGCGTAGTTGCAAAATATGAGTTTAAAGTTGTACCTTTAATCTGATATGTCAAAAAATAAAAAACCGCAGCGCTTCCTGTTTGAAGATGTGCTGGACTTTATGAAGCATAATGCGGAGAAGTCATTTAACTATAAACAATTAGGTGCCGCCATGGAGATTAACACCGAAGGGGAGCGCCTGCAATTAATTGAAGTACTGGAAACGCTTAAGAAGCAAGGCTTTGTTGTTGAAAAGGAAACAGGGCGCTACGCTATTAAGCAAAGCAAACAATACGTTACCGGAACCATAGATTTTACCAGTATGGCCACCGCTTTTGTGGTATATAGTCCTGATGAACCGGATGTGTTTATCCCTTACAAAAAAACGAAAGACGCTTTACAGGGCGATCTGGTAAAAGTGTATATCTATCCTAAACGCAGCGGCAAGCGCAAAGAGGGCGAAGTGGTAGAGGTAATTAAACGGAATAAAACTGATTTTGTGGGTACTATTAAGGTGAGCCCGAAACATTCATTTGTGATTCCGGATAGTCATAAGCTACACGTTGATTTTTTTGTGCGCAACGACTCGAATAAGGGCGCTAAGGATGGACAAAAGGTATTAGTGAGAATTAAAGACTGGAAGAAGGAAGAGGATTGCCCTACCGGTGAAGTAGTGGAGGTATTCGGATTTCCGGGTGAGCATACAACCGAAATGAACGCCATAATGGCCGAGTACGGGTTGCCTGAAAAATTTCCGGATGAGATTGAGTACAACGCAAAGAAACTGGATGTTACCATTACGGAAGATGAAATTAAAAGACGACGCGATTTCAGAGGCATTACCACGTTTACAATTGATCCGGTGGATGCCAAGGATTTTGATGATGCCTTATCCATTCAGAAACTGGAGAATGGTTTGTGGGAAATAGGGGTACATATTGCCGATGTGTCGCATTACCTGAAACCAGGCTCTTTGTTAGATAAGGAGGCTGTAAACCGTGCCACGAGTGTTTACCTGGTGGATCGTTGCATTCCCATGTTGCCCGAGGTGTTGAGTAATTTTGTGTGTTCGTTGCGTCCCGATGAGGAGAAGTATTGTTTTAGCGCGGTGTTTCAGTTAGATGATCAGGCGGCGATTCATAACCAATGGTTTGGTAAAACGGTCATTTACAGTAACCGTCGTTTTACATACGAAGAGGTGCAAGAGATTATTGAGACGGGAGAAGGCGACTACAAGGATGAAATTATGGTGCTGGACCATTTGGCTAAAAAGCTAAGGGCCGACCGCACCCGCAAAGGGTCTATCTTTTTTGATAAGGCCGAAGTGAAATTTAAACTGGATGAAAACGGCGCACCTTTAGGGGTGTTCTTTAAAACCCAGAAGGATGCACACAAACTGATCGAAGATTTTATGTTATTGGCTAACCGTACGGTGGCAGAGTACCTGAGTAAGGCTCCGGCCGAAGAGGAAAAGGAGAACGCCAAGAACCGCAAACCCAAAAAAGATACAACGGGAGGGCCTTTATGCGTGTACCGTATTCACGATGTGCCCAGCGATGAAAAATTACAGGAGCTAAGTTCATTTGTGGCACGTTTTGGACATCAGATGAACGTGGGCAATAAACAGAAGGCGGCGCAGGCTATTAACAAACTATTGCAGGATGTAAAGGATAAGAAAGAGCAGAGCATGGTGGAATTGCTTGCCGTGCGCAGTATGCCGAAGGCGATTTATACTACTAAAAACGAAGGGCATTATGGATTAGGGTTTAAGTACTATACACATTTTACGTCGCCGATACGCCGTTATCCGGATGTACTGGTACACCGTTTACTGGAGGCGCGTTTACACCACGCGTCGTATTCGAACCGGGAAGAACTGGAGTTGCTATGTAAGCATTCTTCGGACCGGGAGCGAACAGCGGCTGAGGCCGAGCGGGCTTCGGTAAAGTATAAACAGGTAGAGTTTATGGAAGATAAAGTGGGGCAGACGTTTGAAGCGGTGATTAGTGGCGTAACGGAGTGGGGAATTTATGCTGAGATTATTGAAAATAAATGCGAGGGGATGATTAAATCACGCGATTTAAAAGATGACCGGTATATTTTTGACGAGGATAATTACCGTTATGTGGGCCGTAATACGGGCAAGGTATATGCTTTGGGTGATAAAGTAAAAATAGTGGTGATGAAAGCGGACTTACTTAAGAAGCAACTGGATTTTCAGTTTGCAGAGGAAGCGTCTTCTGAGGGTAAAGGGAGTCAGGATAATAGTAACAGACGAAAAGGGAATCAGCGATCGAAAGACCGTAAACGTTAACGAATGAGTACGATATATAAAACGATTTTTTTCTTAGTGGCTGTTTTGGCCACTTGCTTAACACGGGCTCAGGAACCAGTTATTAAAACAGATTTAACGTATCTGGTTAACGCGCCTAAGGTAAAAACAGATCGCCCTCCGGTGGTGATTATTTTGCATGGTTACGGGGCCAATGAGCGTGATTTGTTTGATATTGCCAAATCGTACGATGGGCGGTTTTTGTCATTTTCGTTGCGTGGACCGCATTCTAAAGATGGGGCTTGCTGGTGGTACGACATTGAGTGGAGTAAGGATTCGATTAAGAAACATAATTATCAGCAATTAAAGGAAAGCGAGGCCAAGCTGTTTAGCTTTATCAGTAAGGCCTGCAAAGCGTATGGCGCGGATAGCAGTAAGGTGTATATCATGGGATTTAGTCAGGGGGCTATTATTGCTTACGATATGCTTTTAGCAAAACCTCATAAAATAAAAGGAATTGTGGCTTTAAGCGGGCGTTTATTGCCCGAAACCAAGGTTATTAAACCGATTGGATTAAAGCCCGGTGCCAACGCGTGTTTTATAGGTCACGGTTATTCAGATAACATTATTAAACCGGTTGAGTCGGAAAAGGCGGCCGCGTATTTAAAAGAACTGAAGGTAAAGGTAACGGCTAAAAGTTATGAGATACCACATAGCATTAGTGGTGATGAGTTGAATGATATTAAGGTGTTTTTAAAGAAGCAGTTGGACCCGGAGAAGCCGGAGCAAGGGAAAAAATAGTGATTTGCAATACACTTCCTGATAAAGCGTAACTGATTTTGTATTGTATCCCCAACAGGTGATTGGCCGAACGATTGAAGCGGCAGCCTTACGCCGGACTTTGCGTGATTTTGCGTGAGCGAGGAGGCGACCGTGGGAGCCACCAGAGCCACAGCAAAAGCCGCAAAGGACCAGTAAGCTAAAGCGAAAAGCGTGGTTTTTACGGGGGAGTTGCGCGCAGGAAAACGGCCCCAGCTAATCTTCGAGCATAAAAATAGCTTCGTTAAATTCGTTGATGGCTTTATTGTTTTTTTGAGTTTTGGCAAGTTCGAGCCCCTGCCGGTAGGCGTTTAGCGCATTGCCGGTTTCCTGTTGCCCTTCATACAGTTTGCCCAACTGATAAAAAGCCGGAATGTAAGCGGGATTGAGTTTCAATACGATGGTAAATTGCGTATGCGCTAATGGTAAATCTTCCTGAGCCATGTATTCCATCGCCAACGCGTAGTTCAAAAACAAATCATCCGGCTCGTCGGCCAGCATGGTTTTAAGTTGTTCAATACGTGCCGGACCAGACATGTTATTTTTCGGCAGCGGTGAATTGTTTTAATACCCGCACATCGTTTTCGAAAAACAGGCGTAAATCTTTCATTTGGTATTTTAACATGGTAATACGCTCGATACCCATGCCAAACGCGAAGCCTTTAAACTTGGTACTGTCTATTTTACAGTTTTCCAGAACCTGCGGATCCACCATGCCACAGCCTAAAATTTCGACCCATCCGGTATATTTACAAACGTTACAACCTGCGCCTTTACAAATGGTACAGCTTATGTCCATTTCGGCACTGGGTTCGGTAAACGGAAAGTAACTGGGGCGCAAACGTATTTTTGTGTCTTCGCCAAACATTTCGCGGGCAAAGTATAAAAGCGTTTGCTTTAAATCGGCAAAGGAGACTTTTTCATCAATGTATAAACCTTCTACCTGATGAAACTGGCAGTGCGCACGGGCGCTGATGGCTTCGTTGCGGTACACGCGCCCGGGTGAAATAGTACGGATGGGCGGTGTTTGTTTTTCCATGATGTGTACCTGTACGCTGGATGTTTGTGTGCGCAGAACCATTTCAGGATTCAGGCTCACGTAAAATGTATCCTGCATGTCGCGGGCCGGGTGATTTTCGGGGGTATTGAGGGCGGTAAAGTTATGCCAGTCGTCTTCAATTTCGCGACCTTCGCTAATGGTAAATCCTATTTTGGAAAAAATGGAAATGATTTCGTTTTTAACGATGGATAAAGGATGGCGTGATCCAACCTGAACATAAGGCAGTGGGGGAGTGGTAAGGTCAAGGGTGTTATCTCCGGAAGTTTCCGCTTCTTCAAATTTTTCTTTCAGGTCGTTTATTTTATTTTTAGCTAGATCCCTTAATTCATTTAAACGCTGCCCCATTTCTTTTTTCATGTCATTGGGAACGCTTTTGAAATCATCGAACAGGGCGGTAATGGCGCCTTTTTTACTTAAAAAACGAATACGGTATTCTTCTACCTGTTCTTTTTTTTCGGCGGTCAGTTGCTCCAGTTCTTCTATCAGCGTATTTATTTTTTCGAGCATAGTTCTTGCATTAATGCGCAAATTTAATCAAATTTAAAACGTAATGGTGTCGCTACCCCGTTTAATACTTGTTTTTTGCCTGTCGGTTCTGGCCGTGAGGGCTCAGTATGTGCACTACCGCCTGCATGAGGGGGATACAATAAACGGAATAGACCGGGACAGTCTTAAACAAGGCATTTGGCGTGAGTTTTGGGGTAACGGGGATATTAAGTCGGAAGTTTTGTATAAGGATGGCAGGAAGCAAGGGCTGGAAATACACTGGTATAACTTTCCGAATTGTATTAAGGAAGAACGGTTTTATAATAAGGGTTTACTGGACGGGCCTTTAACCCTTTATGCCAAGTCGTGCAAAAAGGAGTCGGTGGAGCATTATAAAAATGGGGTGAAGGAGGGGTTAGAACTTAGTTACCATGCTAATGGCCGCCTGAAAAGTGAAGGAACGTTTAAGAAAGGGAATTTGGATGGGGTGTATAAGGTGTACGATAAAAAAGGAAAATTCAGTTTTGAAAGCCGTTCCACCACTGAAGCAGTAGAATATGACACGCAATTGGAAGATACGCTGGATCATACCATTTACAGGGTGTTGAGCCGTAACAACAAATGGAAAAAAACGCTGATAGTAACGGATCTTACAGCCAGTATGTATCCTTATCCTAAGGAGATAAACACATGGCTTAAACTGCATTTTTTAAAGGATACGGCCCAGCAGACCTTTGTGTTTTTTAACGATGGGGATAGTAAAAAAGATGAACAAAAACGTATTGGTGCCACGGGAGGTATTTATTTTTGCCGGGCTAAAAATTCTGACGATCTGGTAAATACCATGAAGCTTTGCATACAAAGAGGCGAAGGAGGCGATACACCCGAGAACGTGGTGGAGGCCATTTTGGCGGGCTTAAAGAAGATCCGTAAGCCGGATAATATTATTTTGATTGCGGATAACTGGGCGAAAGTGCGTGATCTTAACCTTATTGGAAGAGTTAAAGTACCCGTTAGGGTTATTTTGTGCGGGGTTTACGAGGGCATGGAAATTAATACGGATTATCTGAATATTGCCTATAAAACAAAGGGGTCGCTGCATACCATTGAGCAGGATATATCAGATCTTATCAATCAGACTTCGGGTAAACGCTTTAATATTAACGGGTTCGATTACATAATTAAAAACGGAAGCATACGGGCTTACTAAAATATCCGGCAATAATGTCACCCCAAAACATGACAAAAGAACGTTAATAACTCTTTAGCATGGTATTTGTTTAGAGTAAAATGAAATCTAACTTTGATAATCCTTAAAAACAGAAATTATGTTCGATAACAATGAATTCAGGAAATATGCTACCATGCACAAAGGTATTAACAGCCTTACGTATGATAGCTACACATCGCGTGTAAATGCTTCGTTAACACCATACATTCTCGAAGAACGTCAGTTAAACGTGTCGCAGATGGATGTGTTTTCGCGTTTAATGATGGACCGTATTATTTTTTTAGGAACGGGTATTAACGATCAGGTCGCCAATATTGTGCAGGCACAGCTGTTGTTTCTGGAAAGTGTGGATGCTAAAAAGGATATTCAGATTTACATTAATTCTCCGGGGGGTAGTGTGTATGCTGGTTTAGGTATTTACGATACCATGCAGATTGTGAAGCCGGATGTAGCTACTATTTGTACAGGGATGGCTGCCAGTATGGGCGCGGTATTGCAATGCGCGGGCGCCAAGGGAAAGCGTACCGCTTTAAAGCATGCACGGGTTATGATTCACCAACCATTGGGAGGTGCGGAAGGTCAGGCATCGGATATTGAAATCACTGCCCGTGAAATTCAGAAACTGAAAAAGGAGTTGTATGAAATTATTGCGCACCACAGTGGGCAAACGTACGAAAAAGTGTGGGCGGATAGCGACCGTGATTATTGGATGATTGCGGAAGAAGCGAAAGCGTATGGAATGATTGACGAGGTATTGGTTCGTAAGTAAACAATATTCTTTTTATGTTTAGTAAACGGCTCTGTTACGCAACAGAGCCGTTTTTGTTTGGGTCGGTTTCCCGGGTTCATATAGTCGTTGGCCAGAACAGGTCTAACGTTTTAAGTGTAGTAGTTAGTACAGATTTGTAATAATACTTATGTTTATGCCAATTTTGCTTCTAAAAGGATGTAAAATAAAATGGAACTATTTTTCGTATAGACGGCCAAAAAATATCGGTGTAGCCTTGGCTATGAGGCTTATTTTGAGAAAATATAAAAAGGTGAGGATCGCGATTTAATTGTAGCTTTTAGAAGTAGTAGTGGTATTAAATGTTGATTGGCATATTGTCAGATGTGTTGATTTTTATGGATGAAAAATAATCAATACCTTTGTATACCGTTAAGTATTCTCTTATTATCTGTTAACGCCACGAACGTTACAAGTAAGGGATTAACGGTGTTAATGTAATAGGTTGGCAACTAATACATTTACGTAGTTCTTATTAGCTTCTGCTGGCAGATAGCATTTTAAACCAGAAAGATACAGTGTAAGTGTTTTTTGAGTAGTTAAATTATTAAGGAGCGTGTCGTTTAAGTTGACGCCGCTTCCAATTTGGAATGCAGAAACACTTTTGTACAGGGAAGCGATGAAGCGTTATTGAATACAGAGATAATATGATAAATAAAAGAAAGATAAATCGATTGGTAAGCGCATTACTTTATAAAGGCGTAACAAGTGGTTTAGTGTTAATCGGATTTATGTCCCCGGCCCAAGTGGTGATTGAGCCCGGAGATAAAAATGTAAATGGTTCTGGTCTTAAAACCGGTAAGTTTACGTGGGCGTGGTTCGAAGATGAGAGAAGAGATATGGGTAAAGAATTTTTGACAATACAGCGCGCCAATCAGAAGATTACATTTGTAAAACGACGTGTTAGTAATAATATGGATGCAAATGATGTTGATTCTCTGGTGTTAGATGCCAATACACTTGCGCCAATTTACAGAGACTATAAGGGTGGTGAAGTTACTTTTTCTATTCAGTATAGTAGTAATTTAAAAGGATCACGTACCGTTTATGAAACAAGAGGAAAGGAAGTTTTGAATGAGGCATTTGATGGTAAGTCGTTCGACAAAGAATCGTTACCATTGGTGATCAGTTGCCTGCCTTTAAGTAAGGGATATCAGGCGTTTATTCCTATTGTGGATTACACGAGTGAATTTAAACCGGTTTATTATACGTACAGAATTACCCAGGTTATTGATCAACTGGTTGACTCGGATGTTTCGGGGCAACACGATGCATGGAAAGTTACTGCTTTTGAGAGAAAGCGGGGGTATGAGTACGTGCTTTATATTGATAAGATCAGCAGACGAATTCTGAAAATGGATTTTACGGTGTCTTCGGTATTACTGAATCATAATTTTTTTGATAAGGAAACCGATGTTAATCCCATAAAGGCAGCGTTTAATCAGGAGGAAACGTGGGCTATGATAATGAAGGGAACTTCATCTATAAAAGGACAGGCTTATACGCGGGCCTTTGGCAAAAAGAGCTTTGGGTATAGGAATGGCAAGCAATACGCTCAGCAGGGAAGTGTGGTGTTATTGATTCCCAATACACCGTATTTTAAAGAATGGGTAAATTATAATGCTACTTTATCTAAAAAGAATCCCGCTTATACGGTAGATTGGGGCGGAGCTTTTGGTGGTACCGGAGGAAGTAACAAAACAACGATAGGAAGTTTTTACCCTTTGCCGCCTGAAGTATCGAAATGTATGGTAACTACCACTGTTATTGACGATAAGGGTAATTTTGTTTTTGAAAATTTGAAACCAGGTGAATATCTTGTATTTGTAAGCTTTATGGCCAATAAATATAGCCACTCTACTAAAACCCCTACTGGCAGCTACAATATTTATATTAATGGTGACGGATCGGGAACCGCTGTTCCTATTGATAATGTAACAGCCTGGTTAACGCCACAGAATATTCAATCGTATAAATATATAACTGTAAAGAAGGAAGGGGAGGCCATTACCGTACTTTTTAATGATTAATGCTCTCGTTTTAAGAAAATGAAACAGAGATAGGTATTACAGTAGAGCGAGGGGGGGGGAATGCTTTTTATTGTAAATACGCGAGACCTTAAGTTTGTGTTTTTGTGGCCATAGGTTTATGGAATGGCTATCTTCGAGGTATGGTGTTTGTACTTATAATAATAAACGTTTACCTTTAAGTGGCTGTTTTTTAGCTTAATAGTGTAGGCTTGCAGTTTATGATACAGAATGTTAGGCGTATTTTGCTAAGTAATGAGTGATTTCAGGCAGTTTAAGGATTGGCTTAAAAATGTGTCCTTCTTAACAGGAGAGGATTGTGATTTATTTGAACCGTTTTTGAGAGTAAGGTCTGTAAAGAATAAAGATTTTCTTTTACAGGAAGGCCAGATTTGTAAGGAATTAGGATTTATTAATGGCGGTGTTTTCAGAATGTATTATCTATCTGATGGAAAGGAGGTTAATACACAGTTTAGTTTTGAAAATGAGTTTGTGGTTAACTACGATAGTTTTTTACGGGAAACAACAAGCAGGTATTGTATTCAGGCACTAGAAGATTCGGAAATTGTAACGTTTAATCTTCAGGCATTGCAGAATGGGTATAGCCGTTCGCAAAACTGGGAACGGTTCGGAAGGATAATGGCAGAGCGGGCGTATACGTTAACAACAAAGCGCGTGGAAAGTTTTATGTTTATGAATGCCGAACAGCGGTATTTGCAAATGATGAAGGATACCCCTCATTTTATGGAACGGATTCCATTGTATCATTTGGCATCTTATCTGGGTGTTGAACGGGAAAGTTTAAGCCGGCTCCGGAAAAAAATTACAGGTAAGTAAGGATTGTAACATAGATCAATTTTGCCCGGAAAAGAATTGTTGAATTTTGAGGTGTAAAATGTATTAACCTTAAAATTCAATTCAAATGAGCAAAGTTCAATTATTACTGGCAGTACTGGCTGGTTTAACCGTAGTTATTGCGTTATTTCTAGCAAGTTGCGTGTCTTCTAAAAAGGGAGCTATTCCCACTACATCTAAAACAGCTTTTGAAGATACATATACCATTATCTGGAATGGCTATAGTAAGGCTTTTATTTATAAAAATAGTATTTGGGAGCGTGCAGAGACGTTTGACTATTATTTCGATGTGATTCAAAAGCGGTATAATAAAACGTGGAAATCTGTAAAATCGTTGCACAGGGTGCATCCGGGTTATAATGGTAAGGCAGGGCAGAGGGACCAAACGATGTACTTCGAATTAGATTACAAGACCATACGGAATGGTGTAGTAAGTGGAACCATTCAATCTTCGTTAGGAACTGGGACGCTTGAAACAGATAATGAGTACAGAAATTCGGAAATAAACATAGATGTAAAGGATGCAAGTGCTTTTATGCCATATAATAAAATTCGTATTACACAGCAATATAATTATGAGACGGGTAAATTAACGGAAACAGTGTTGTTGTTTAAGTTAGTGAAGGGGAGAGAGCAGCCTTTTATGAAAAATGAAGAGGAGGCTTATTTTTACGTAAAAGGAAGTTTAACAACTGCACCCACCAGATTTGAATAATGCGATAGCTTTTGGGGGGATTAGCGGTTTGGCCGGTTTTGAAATGTAGCTATCTGGTCCCCTCTATTAATCTCCCATTTTTGTAATTACGCTATCCGTGAGGGACAGCAGCGACAGCCTTACGCAGGACTTTGCGAGTCAGCGCACCACGGCGGAGGTGAGCGGAGTAAGCCCACGTACGTGAATGCGATGCCGCAAAGGACCAGTAAGCTAAAGCGAATGGCCCGGCCCCCGCTAAATGGGGTAAAGAGTTCTTAAGTGTGAAGGAACTGAATAAAAGACATTCTTTTTTAGCGATAACGGGGGGGCACGGCCAGAACTTTGTGTTAATTCGTATTGCCCACTTTTGTAAAAAAGGATTCGGATGAAATTTCGGGGTGTGTTTCGGATAACAATACATTATCTATAATGCCGGTGGAATTAGGTGGAATGACGGCCTCAAAGAACCGGGGCTGGTTTTTAAAACGCCCCATAATGGTTTGGTTTTGGGTTTGTATTTCGCAGGAGGCGCACCAGTTAGAGCCGCTCATGTAACGAATCATAAGTGTATCGTTGGGTAATTGTGTAATGGTGGCGCTGTATTTTTGTCGCAGATAGCACCCTCTGCGGAAACCTTGTTTACTGAATACTAGGCAAATAATATCCTGCCCGTTGGTGTTATTTAATACGATTTGCCGGGAAGTGGTAGTGTTGTAAACCGGACTGCCAAAGTAGGACTGATAAGGAAATTCGCCATTGTTTAACGTATGGGGCGCTGTTGCAGAATTTATAACAGGGGAATCGGGTAAAGTCGAGTTCTGATACAGGCTTAGTATGAGCAAAACCAGTGTAACGGCAATAGGGGTGGCAAACAAAATGTATTTGTATTCGTTATAGGTTTTTGGTTGCTGTTGTTGACGGGTTTGCCGTTGTTGCTGATAGTGGTTTTTATAATGTTGCTGATAGTATTGCCGCCTTCTGAGTTCCTGTTCGCTTGTGTTTACGGGTTTTCCCGGCGTTTTTTTGATGGCGTGGCTCTGCCGGAGTTCTTGCTTGAGCCGCGAATCGTAAATGTATTTGCGCGATGCATCACCAAGTATTTCGTAGGCGGCAGTAATGCGGGTAAAGGCTTCTTTTCCTGAAGGATTTACATCGGGGTGGAATTGCTTGGCAAGTTTGCGATACGCCTGTTTTACCTCGTTAAGAGAAGCAAAAGTGGGTAATCCGAGGGTTTGATAATGCGTGCCTTTCAACCTTTACAACGGGGATTGCGCGTTAACATCTATTGTAACTTGCCTTCTTTTTTGGTAACGCTTACTTTTTTGAAATCGAAAATTTTTAATGGGTTAACATGGAAATTTTTTAAACGGGAACTGATTAAGCGATAATTACTTTCATACCAAAGTGGAATAAGGGGCGCGTCATTAACAAGAATTTGTTCGGCCTTCAGGAAATATGCGTAAGCGCTGTCCTGATTACGGCTATCGCGTCCTAGTTTAAAGTATTTATCGTATTCAGGATTCACGTAACGAACTGTATTGGGGAACGAAACGGCATTGGGGTCAGCGGGCACTGCTTCACCATAAAAAATGGAAAGAAACGATTCGGGACTTGGGTAATCGGCAACCCAGCCGTCTCTGTATAAGTCGCCTTTACCTTTAAGTTGAAGATTAAACTTATCGCTGTTTGGCAATGATTCGAAGGTAAGGTTAACATTGATGTTTGTTTTCAGTTGTTTCTGAATTTCGGCGGCCACAGTATTATTACGTGAGTTCCCGGAGTTAACAATGAGTTGAATTTCGGGCAAGCCTTTCCCATCGGGGTAACCGGCTTCTGCCAAAAGTTTTTTGGCTCTTGGAATATCGAGTGAGTATCCTACAATAGATAATGAATTGTACTTTTCAAATGCCGGAGGTGTTAGTCCGTTATTGGCGGGGCCATACGCCTGACCAAACAGGATTCTTTCAATGATACGATCGCGGTCAATGGCATAATTAAATGCCTGACGTAATTTAAGGTTATTAAATGGCGGTTTGTTAACGTTAAACATGTAAAATTGATTACTGATTTCGAGGCCACGCTCCAGAATAAACAAAGGCGGATTGCCTTTAAACGCGTTAATGTTATCCTGTACAATTTGTTTTAACTGATTGGATGGTACGCTGCCCAGATAGTCGTATTTGCCATCTTTAAAGTAGATAAGCGCCTCTTCAATGGAAGGAAGAATGTCAATGATGAGCGAATCAACGTAAGGCAACGAATTTCCTTTTTCATCCTTAGCGTAGTAATTTGGGTTCCGGATCAGAAGGTGATGGGTATTGGTGGAGTTTTTTTCGTCGTAAATAAAAGGGCCGGCCCCAGTCAGCAATTTAATGCCCGTTTGTTCGAAGGCTTTTTCAGAAATGATGGCGGCAACGGGTGTAGAGATAATTTGAAGAAAAATATCCGGTGAGTTAAGAAGAGTAATGGAAAAGGTGTGGTTATCTATGATTTTGAAACCACTTAAAGGCAGTTTTTTTCCTGCGCGGGAAGCTTCGTAGGTTTCATTGGCACCTACAATCCGGTCGCGGCAAACGGTCGCAAAATGATAATTAAAATCGCTGTAGCGCGCAAGGCTTTCAAAGGTAAATAAAACGTCTTTTGAAGTGACTTCGGGGGCGGCGCTGTTGGCAAAAGGCCCTGATGACTGAAATTTAACGCCTTTGCGAAGGTGAAACGTAATGGTTTTAGTGGTGTAGTCAATCTCCCATTTCTCGGCAAGACCCGGCACCACCTGCATGTTTTTGGGATTCATTTGTACCAGTCCTTCGTGAATTTGACTGGCAATGGTAGCTTCTATGAAATTAGTAACGGAAAACGGAAAAAGACTTCCCGGGGGAGTAACCTCCGCAATACGTATGGTGCCGCCGGCATTTTCAGCACGAGCGGTGTCGCTGGTGAGGGTACTTTGGCTATTATCGCAACTGCTGAGAAGCAGCATTGCAGTGATAATATATGGAAACAACACAAAAAGCCTCATCATAAGGATTTCTTAGTTTTAGATGGTTAAATTTTTGAACAAAGATGGTCGCAAAACTATAAATTTTAAATTTACGAAATATTGAAATATTTCTCGATTTTTCTAAAAATTATTTTGTAAATCAAAAATATCGTTATAATATTGCAACGCTGTCTTTTAAGATTTAATAGATAGATTATTTTATAAGATCGATGAAAAAAGTTTTTATAGTCTTTTTGGTAGTTCTTTCATTACATGCGTTCAGAGGTAATGCTCAGGGTGGTGTTATTATTCTGGAAGGAAATTACCAGGGTAAAAATCTTTATATTCAGAATCCGTTTGGAAGCGGTAATGTTGGCTTTTGTGTTTTGGAGGTAAAGGTGAATGGAAACATTACGACAGATGAAACGAACTCAAGCGCCTTTGAAATTGATCTTAAGCCGCACAAATTAAATATTGGCGATAAAGTTGAAATTAAAATTCTCCATAAAGAAGACTGCAAACCTAAGGTTTTGAATCCTGAGGTTCTGAAACCAAAGAGTACTTTTGAAGTGGTTTCCATGTCTGTAGATCCTGATGGTACAGTTAAATGGAGTACTAAGTCAGAAACCGGAAAACTGGCTTTTGCAGTAGAGCAATTCCGTTGGAATAAATGGGTAAAAGTAGGTGAGGTTGATGGAGCCGGCACCCCAACAACAAATAATTATACTTTTAAAGTAGTGCCTCATAGCGGGAAAAATCAGGTACGTGTAAGGCAAACCGATTATAGCGGACAGCCACGTTTAAGTAAACCAGTTGAATTTAATAGTGATGTTCCGGAAATAACGTTTGCACCTGTTAAGGCTAGTAAGGATGTGAATTTTGTGGCCAAAGATGCGCCTATTGAAACAATGTACGAGATTTATGATCAGTATGGTAATATTGTTAAGAAAGGATTTGGTAGCAAGGCCGACGTAAGTAATCTGCCTAAAGGCGGTTATTTCCTTAACTACGATAATAAGATGGGTGAGTTTGTGAAGAAGTAAGAATATAAAATAATTTAAAACCCCGGAACACCGGGGTTTTTTTATGGAATAAACTGTAATTTTACAAAAACGTCTGCGGTGAATGGTTATACTAGTAGCCAGCAGCATATAAAGCAAAACATAATGTATACGGTAACGTTTAATGGCCATAGCATAAAGGCCGATCTTAAAATAGATAATGGTCTGTTAACTGGTGTTTTAGATGATAAAGCAATACAGGGCGATTGGATAAAAATAAATGAACGCCAATACCATTTATTATATAATCGGCAATCTTACAAAGTAGATCTTATTAAACTGGATGAAGCTGAGAAAAGCATTACATTACGTATAAATGGGCACAAACAAACCGTAAAACTACAGGATCGGTACGATGCACTTTTGAAGCAATTGGGAATGGATAATCTGACTTCAAAAAAAGTAAATGACCTTAAGGCACCAATGCCAGGAAAGGTTCTGAGTATTGCGGTGTCAGAAGGACAGGATGTTAAAAAAGGCGACGCCTTAATTGTGTTGGAAGCTATGAAAATGGAGAATGTATTAAAAAGCCCTTGTGATGGTATTATCAGAAAAATTCCTGTTTCAGCACAGCAGGTAGTAGAGAAAAATCAATTGCTTATTCAGTTTTAGCAGCTATGACAGACCGGCGCTCATTTTTTAGAAAAACCTTTTTGTTAGGGCTTTCTGCAACAGGTTCAGCTTTGTTTAGTAACCGTCAATTGGAGGCGTTGGAAACACTTGGTGCTTTTTCGGACAATAAATTTGTCCTGCCACCATTACCTTACGCTTACGATGCATTATTGCCTTACATTGATGAGCAAACCATGCGGGTTCACCATACCCGTCACCATCAGGCTTATATTGATAAATTAAATCAGGCATTAGAAAATTATAAGGGAGAATCTGATCTTGATACACTGGTTAAAACAGCCTTAAAATTATCTCCTGCCATCCGAAATAATGCCGGTGGGCACTACAATCATACCTTGTTCTGGCAAAGCCTTAAACCTAATCCGGATGGTAAGGCCAATAAGCCCGATGGTAATTTATTAACGGCTATTGAAAAGGGCTTTGGCTCTTTCGAGGGATTTAAAACAGAATTTCAGAAAAAGGCAATGACCGTTTTTGGAAGTGGCTGGTGTTGGTTAGTTTTAAATCAGGAACGGCTCGAAATTGTCAATAGTGTTAATCAGGATAATCCATTAATGTTGGAATCAGATAATGGATTAAAAATAATTTTAGCACTGGATCTTTGGGAGCATGCCTATTACCTTAATTATCAGAACAAACGTGCGGACTATATCAATGCCTGGTGGAATATTGTAAACTGGTCGTTTGTCGGGGAACGCTTTAATCAACATTAACAACACTGTAGTAACGGAACTCTGTTAAAATCCGCAGCGTCTTTGCCTGTATCCTGATTTTTTTTTGCATTTATTTAGTTAATCAGGGGATTCAATGAGTAAAATGATTCAGGGATTAGCGGTGATTTACCTATTTTTATGGTAAATTGTTATCACATGAAGAAGATCATACAATCAATAAGTTTTGGAGTAGCTGGTGTGTTGTTTTTAACTTCCACTGTTTTTGCACAGACGCAAGGAGGTTTTGACCGGAAAGCAGCCGAGCAAAAAGCCATTCTTAAGAATCTTCCGCCTCAGGATGTAATGGGGTATGTGAATGCTCTTGAAAGAGAGTATAATGAGCAGCATAGTGGTCATAATCATGCCCATAACCATGCGCCTAACGACCCGAACGGTGTATATACAATTTACGCTAAGCCAGGTGGAGGTGGTCAAAGTACGCAGTCTGCGGGGTGTCCTAATGCGAGTTTTGAAAATAACAATTTTGGTAACTGGACGGGTAGTGTAGGAAATACGCAAACCTGTGGGGGTGTTGGAGCGGTGTCGCCTGTTTATGCACAAACAGCAGCGGGTATTTCGAGTGCTGCTGGAGCTAATGTTAACCAGATGAACGCTACAAACTATCACACCATAATGAATATTCCGCCAACAAACAATCTTTATCCGAATTGTCAGCAATTTGGATGGGATTCAATTGCTGTAAAAGCAGTTGGTGGACAAACTGTTTCTGAAATTCCTTTTGTTTGCCCTTTTTACAGTGATGGCACATCGGTACGTATGAATGGTGCTATCGCTAATTACCGCGCATGCCGTATGCGTTATCAATTTAACCTTACGCCAACTAACCGCAATGTTTCTTATGCGTTTGCCGTAGTATTATATGATGGAACCCATGCAGCGAATGAGCAGCCATTTTTTCAGGTAAAAATTACTGATCAGAACGGAAACCCCATCGGTGGTAATTGTGGAGTATATAATATTAACGCTACATCTGCCGCAACGGATACCAGTTACCATCAATCTGTATTAGGAACACCTCCTTGGAATAATTTTTATTATCGTCAGTGGAAGCAGTATGGTGTCGATTTATCGAGCCCTATTTACGCTGCTGTTACTCAGGTAAACCTTGAGTTTACAGTAGGTGGTTGTTGTTTTGCTGGTCACTGGGCTTATGCGTATGTGGATGCCGAGTGTTCACAGGGTGGGGCAACTAATGCTATGTGTGCTGGTACAAACAGTGCGATTGTTACTGCTCCTACCGGATATGTGCAGTATCAATGGTATGGCCCTAACACATTCACTCCTGTGTCTTCAGCTAACGGTGGAAACACGCAAACAATGACGGTTAATCCTGCCATTGTTGGTCAAACATATACTGTAAACATGGTTACGCCTACAGGTTGTACGGTGCAGTTAACCAATACGATCGCCATCAGTAATGTGTCTATTACAAGCATAGGTTCAATACCAACCTGTCCGGGAGGAAGCAGTGGTTCCGCCAATGTTTCGGTGGCGGGAAGTAATAATGGGTACACATTCTTGTGGCAAAATTCATTAGCGCAAACGGTCGGTACCTCTTCAGTTGCTACCAATCTTGCTCCAGGGGTTTATTCTATTACAGTTACGGGTATTTCCTGTGGACAAGTCACGCGAACGGTCGCGGTCGGTGTTGCTCCACCGACCTATTACAGTGTGAATAAAAGTTATTGCGGAAACTTGGCTATTATAAGCCATACGTCCGGTACGAATTTTCAATGGTATAACAATATAACACCCATTCCGGCTCCCATTGGAACCGCTCCGTCTTTAACGGTTACCAATCCGGTAAATAATTCAATTTACACGGTAGTTTACACAACGCCTCAGGGGTGTAAAGATTCTATCCGTTATAAATTAATAGCTACTCCACCCGGACAGTTATCCGTAATGAACATAGCATTAATTTGCCCTGGTGCTAACACAGGAACCGCCAATGTAATCATTTCCCCAGCGGCTAATGCGCCTATTGGTCAAAATACGTATTCAATAACTGGCCCGTCTTCTTATACTGCAGGTGCCGGACCTTTAACCAGTAATACATTTGTACCTACCGGGTTAAGTGCTGGTATTTATTCAGTAGCCGCTTTTGATGGAAGTTGTTTTTACAACTCCACATTTACGGTCACACCTTATACTTTTAACTATACGGTTTCGCCACTCACCTCTACTATTTGTCAGGGGGGTAATATTACCGGAAGTTTAACACTTGGAAATACAATCAGTGGTGTGCCCTGTTCAAATAATACCGGACCAGCATGTCCAAATCCTTTGATTCAGACGGTTGGGGTAACTAACGGTCAAAATGGGACTACCACCTGGCCAGCTCCATACGGAAACTGGTACCGTAATGCACGCCATCAGATGTTATTCCGTGCAACAGAACTTACTGCAATGGGTATTCAGGCAGGATATCTTACAAGTTTAGCTTTTAACGTTATCACTATTAATGGAACAACTAATTATCCGGGTTATACGATCCGGATGAAATGTACACCATTAACGCAATTAAACACCGCTGCTTTCGATAATACAGGTTTAACTCAGGTTTACACCACCGCTAATTATGTGGTTGCCACTGGTTGGAATACACATGTGTTTCAAACGCCTTACTACTGGGATGGCGTATCGAATCTTATGGTAGATATTTGCTATAATATGACAAATCCTAGTTATACACAAAACTCCGTATCTCCGTGGACTACAACTGCATTTGCGTCTTGTATCTACTGGTACAGCGATACGCAGCCTGCGTGTATGACTACTCAGGCACCTTTTACATGGAATGGAACAAATAATCGTCCGGTAACGCGTTTTGGTAATTGTAGTGGTACTAATCCGAGCCAATTCACCTATTCATGGTCTCCTGGTCCCGGAATAGCGACTCCTACACAAACCCTTACTACTATTTCACCTCCTGCTATTGCGGGAACAAGTGCAAATATTGTCTATTCAGTGCAGGTAACACCAAACTTTGTTAACTGTCCTTTAGTTCAAACGATAACTGTTACTGTAATTAACCCGCTTACACCTACAATTACGCCACTGGCGCCACAATGTAATACAAATACAGCTATTACGCTTAGCGTTACACCAGCTGGTGGAACCTGGACGAATAATCCTGCTGTAACACCTGGTGGAGTGTTTACACCAAGTTTAGCGGCTATTGGTACTTCCACAGTATTATATACAGTAGGGGTTGGCTCATGTATTGCAACCGGATCTACCAATCTCAGCGTTTCACAATTTAATACCGCTAACATTACCGGAACTGTGGCTAACCTTTGTATAACCAGTCCGGCTGTAAATCTGATGCCTCTGGTTCAAAGCACCGTAAATGGTGTTTGGTCTGGTGTAGGTGTTACATCTAATACCTTTAGTCCTGCCGGTTTGGCAACTGGTATCTATGCGCTTACGTATAGCACCACTTCTACACCTATCGCTTCTGTTTGCCCTGCATCGAACGTATTATCTGTATCGGTAACGTCAACACTCACTCCAACTTTAACGCCAATTGCGGCGCAATGTAATACAAATACGGCTATCACACTTACCGCTAATCCTTCTGGAGGTACATGGTACAATAATGTGGGGGTTAGCGCAGGTGGTATTTTAACACCATCATTGGCTCCTAATGGCGCAAGCAACGTAACATACTCCGTAAACGTAGGGCCATGTATTGTAAGCAATACAATGCCAATTAATGTTTCTCAGTTTAATTCTGCAGCCTTAACCAGTAGTGTTAACCATTTGTGCCATACTAATCCGGCCATTAACCTGATGAATCTGGTTCAAAATAATAGTGGTGTCTGGAGTGGAACCTCCGTATCCAATAATAATTTTACACCTTTGAATCTTGCCACTGGTATTTATAACCTGACGTATAATACAGTATCTACTCCTAATCCAAATGTATGCCCGCACTCTACGGTTATTGCAATTTCTGTACTGAATCCACCAATTCCAACCGTTAATCAGGTAGGGCCTTTCTGTAATACCAGCTCTCCGGTTCAGCTTATGGCTACACCAAGCAACGGAACGTGGAGTACCGTACCTTATTTGTCTAATGCAGGTGTCTTTTCTCCTGGTGCCGCATCTATTGGAAATAATGTTGTAATGTATACTACCGGAACAAATACCTGTAGCGCGTCAGTTAGCCGCACAATAAGCATTGAAGCCTTTGTGCCGGCTACAATTACCGGTACACTTCCTGACAAGTGTAATACAGGAACAAGTGAAAATTTGGCAGCAATAGTACAAAGTCCTGGTGGTATATGGACAGGAAACGGCGTGTCTGGTAACACATTCAATCCGGCAAATGCGGGTCTGGGGCAAATCGTACTAACTTACAATACAGCCTCTTCTCCAAGTTATCTTTGCCCGGACAGCAAAACAATCGCGGTTAATGTATATTCGTTGGCCACACCGGTACTTGCTCAATTGAACAGAATGTGTAATACTTTTGGCCCTAAACAAATCCAGGCTTCACCTGTGGGAGGCGTATTCTATGGTGCCAATAATACAGGGGTTACTCCTGAAGGTGTATTTAATCCTGCTTTTGGAATCATAGGAGCTAATGTTATTAATTACAGTGTAACATCGGGGCCTTGTGTGGCAACGGGAACAACAGTTGTTGATGTGGAAAAATTCATCAGTGCTGACCTCACTTCCTATTTAGGCCCTTATTGTCGTAATAATCCGGCGGTAAATCTTAACAGTATTGCCCAGAATCCAGGCGGAACCTGGTCAGGCTCAGGGGTAAATGGCAGCTTGTTTGTGCCCGCCAATGCAAATATTGGTAATAATAATACCGTAGTGTATTCAACGCATTCAATGCCAACCGCTTCACTTTGTCCGGATTCGCGAACTATTACCATTCAGGTAAATGATATACCAAATGTATCAATAGTGAGCAATGTAAACAAAGGATGTTTGCCTGTAGAAGTGACATTCAGTACACCAAATGTAAATACGGGTACAGGAACATGGAACCTTGGTAACGGAACCATATTGAATGGTTTAAGTGCCACGCATGTATTTACTACGCCTGGTGTGTATAATGTGACATTTAGCTACGAAGATGAGATTGGTTGTACGGCTTCGGCCACGCTTCCCGGAAAGATTACGATCTTCGAAAGCCCTAGAGCTAATTTCGATTATACGCCTGGTGATGGGGAGATTACAATTATGGAACCAACCGTTGATTTCAATAATATAAGTACAGTGTTAGGAAATAATACATACACCTGGACAATGGCTGGGTTGTACACAACAGGAGAAGTTAATCCTAAAGTAACTTTCCCTGCGGCCGGTGAGTATCCTATTACCCTGAGTGCGCAAACGGTAAATGGTTGTAAAGATCAGATTACGAAGTATATTATAGTTAAAAATGATCACGGCATCTATATCCCTAATTCATTTACACCAAATGATGACGGATTAAATGATGTATTTACGCCTGTGTTCTCACCATTTGGCCTAGATCTGTCAACGTATCAAATGGAAATTTTCGACCGTTGGGGTGAATTGCTTTTCTCAACCAAAGACTTTACAATTGGTTGGACAGGTTCGAAAAACAATGCTGGTGATGTTCTGAAACAGGATGTATATGTTTACAAGATCCGTTACAGAGATGCTGAGAAAAAGATTTATACGAAAACAGGACATGTAAGTCTGATTAAGTAAAAATCCTAAAACAAAGGCCGCTGAAAAGCGGCCTTTGTTTTTATGTAGTTGCCCCTCAAAAAGTACTTAACGCTTTAGTTCTTCCCATGCTCTTTACGCGGCCTCGGAAATTTTAGTCTGTGAAATGGAGTGTTGCAAAAGCAAAGGTGTGTGCGAAGAAGATTTGCAGCGGCGTGATCGGTATCGTTTTATTCGCCTTTAAATCTTCGGCTTGTAACGCAACAATTTCGCTACGAAAATTCCGAGGTCTTGACTTTTGCGCTCGCCACAAAATCTGGCTACTTCGGCCCTGTATCAAAACAAAGTGCGATTGAATTTAAGGAAATCTACCAGAAATTTTATCATTTCTTTAATTTCCTTGTTGTTTAAAACCTCTGTAAATGGGATGAAGTTCTTTGTAGCTAATGATTCCAAACTTTTTGAGGAATGACTATGTAAATGCCAAACTGCAGCCGGTGTTGATCTATAGTGTAAATGTGTACTTCGCTGCAAAACGTTATCCCAAAAATAAACCCCGCTGGATGTTCTCACAGCGGGGTTAATCAAGAGCAGGAAAATCAATTACACTAAAATAGTAACCGGATTTTCTATGAAATTTTTAAGACTTTGTAAAAACGCGGAACCTACGGCGCCATCTACACTACGATGATCGCTAGCAAGGGTTACTTTCATTACATTGCCCGGTACAACGGCTCCGTTCTTTACAACCGGTACCTGACGAATGGCGCCTACCGATAAAATACAGGATTCGGGCGAGTTGATAATGGAAGTGAACGATTCAATGCCAAACATACCAAGGTTAGAAATGGTAAACGTATTACCCTCCCAATCCTGTGGTTGCAGTTTTTTATCTTTCGCGCGTTTGCCTAAATCTTTTACTTCGGTACTAATTTGTGACAAGGATTTCTGATCGGCAAAACGAACGACCGGAACCAGTAAACCATCGTCAATAGCAACTGCCACACCAATATGAATATGATGATTGTAACGGATCTTATCGCCCATCCAGTAACTGTTTACTTTAGGATGTTTACGCAATGCCGCGGCACTGGCTTTAATCACAATATCATTAAACGAAATTTTAACCTCGCTAACCGCGTTCATGGCTTCACGCGCCTTGATGGCGTTATCCATGTCAATTTCAATTGTAAGGTAATAATGCGGCGCGGTAGATTTACTTTCACTTAAACGGCGGGCAATGGTTTTACGCATTTGCGAAACCGGCTCGTCGGTATAGCTCTCAGTGCCTAAAGTAGTAGCGCCGCTTGTTGCAGCAACGGCGGGTTTACTGCTTACAGCACCTTTAAAGTTTTCAATATCAGTCTTGGTAATGCGGCCATTATCACCGGTACCAATCACTTGTGAAAGGTCAATATTTTTTTCTTTGGCCAAAGCTTTTGCCAGCGGTGATGCTTTAATGCGTCCGTCTGAATTAGCACTGCCATTTACTTTTGCAGGAGCGGTATTTGTTTTTTCAGTAGCAGTCGTAACCACAGCAGGCGTTTCGGTAGCTTTTACTGAATTGCCGCCAGTACCAGCAGCAGCCAAAATAGCGTTTACATCTTCTCCGCCTTTTCCTAAAATAGCCAGAATGCTATCTACCGGAGCTGACGCTTTCTCAGCAACACCAATGTGAATAAGTACCCCATCCTGGAACGATTCAAATTCCATAGTGGCTTTATCAGTTTCAATATCTGCCAGTAATTCGCCGCTTTTTACTTTATCCCCCACTTTTTTATGCCATTTGGCAACCACGCCATCAGTCATGGTATCGCTTAACTTAGGCATGCGAACAATTTCTACACCAGCCGGAATAGAACCGCCTGTAGCCGCTGTGGCTGTAGTTTTTGCAGGCTCTGTTACTGGGGTAGAAGTAGTCGTAGCCGTTCCGCCGGTATTACCGCTTAATAAAGCAGAAATATCTTCACCTTCTTTTCCCAGAATAGCGATAATCGAATCTACAGGAACTGCCTGTTTTTCCGGAATGCCAATGTGCAGTAACACGCCATCCTGAAACGACTCAAATTCCATTGTGGCCTTATCGGTTTCAATATCCGCCAGTAAATCACCACTTTTAATTTTGTCGCCCACTTTTTTATGCCATTTGGCAATTACACCATCGGTCATGGTGTCGCTTAGTTTGGGCATTCTTACTATTTCAGCCATAAATTAGTCTTTAATAAAAGGGTAATTAGGTTCCGAATACACATCTTCATACAACTCATGTGGCTCAGGGTACGGACTTTCTTCCGCAAACTGAACACTCTCATCTACTAACGCTTTTACGCGGGATTCAATCTCTTCAATGCCCTTATCGTCTATCCATTTATTAGCTTGCAGGGTAGCCAGTACTTTTAAAATAGGATCCTGTTCCTGGTATTCTTTTACCTCTTCTTTGGTACGGTAGGTTTGTGCATCGCTCATACTATGCCCTTTGTAACGATAGGTTTTCATTTCCAGCAGAGTAGGGCCATCGCCACGGCGAGCGCGGGCTACCGCTTCCTCCATGGCCTCGTGAACCGCTTCTACGGTTAATCCATCCACCGGTTTGCTGGGCATATCGTAAGCTAAACCTAGTTTCCATAAATCGTGTACGTTACTGGTGCGCTCCACCGAAGTTCCCATGGCGTACATATTATTTTCGATCACAAATATCACTGGTAATTTCCAGGTCATGGCCATATTAAAGGCTTCATGCAGAGCTCCCTGACGCACCGCGCCATCGCCCATAGAACAAACGCACACGTTCTCGGTACCAAGGTATTTTTCAGCAAACGCAATACCGGCGCCTAAAGGAACCTGTCCGCCCACAATACCATGTCCGCCTACAAAATTATGCTCTTTACTGAAAATGTGCATACTGCCACCTTTCCCTTTACTGCACCCGGTAATTTTGGCGTACATTTCTGCCATAACGTATTTGGGGTGCAAGCCTAATCCAATCGGATGCGCGTGATCGCGGTAGGCGGTAATATGTTTATCCTCTTTGCGGGTAGCGCTTACCGTACCGGCTACTATGGCTTCCTGACCAATGTAGAGGTGACAAAAGCCTTTAATTTTTTGCTGCACATAAACCTGTCCGGTTTTTTCCTCAAACTTGCGCATGAGCAGCATGGATTCGTACCATTTCAGGTACTGTTCCTTAGAAAATTTTTGTTTTTTATCGGCCGCTTTCGCCATATACTGTCTGTTTTAATAAGAAATACAAATTTAACAGAAAAACTAAGAGCCTGCTTAAATTTATATAATGAATTTGTCATAACGTTTTTTTGACTCAGGTGAGGTGGATTGTATAGTCATAGTGGGGCTAATTATGCCGAAAATCCAACGACGCATGAGTCAAAAGGGGCATAATCTGGGTTTAAGCAGGCTCCGATAAACGAAGGTCTTTGCATGGGGTTTTTAGTAGGCTCAGATCCTTCTCTAAAACAATAAAAACCCTAATTTTACGTTCTATTCCTTCGGTTGATACGGAAATTAACACATATCGTACTACTAGTGGCCAGCCTCAGCGTTTCGGCTCAGACCAAAAAACGGAACTTCCGTCAGTCTGAACTCGGCTTTATGCTTGGTACCTCCTATTACATCGGAGACCTGAATCCGCGGTTCCATTTTTTAATGCCGCAGCCTGCCGGAGGAGTGTTTTACCGCTTTACCTGGAGTTACCGGTATGCCCTGCGCGCTGGTTTTAACTATGGCCGCATCATGGGCGATGACAGTAAAAGTTTAAGTGAAGATCAACGTTTTCGTAACCTTAATTTCCGGTCTAACATATACGAAGTACACGCGTTGGGCGAATTTAATTTCCTGGAATACAGGCTGGGACACCAACGCCATTATTTTACCATGTTCCTGTTTGGTGGTTTAGCAGGGTTTCATTTCGATCCCAAAGGTAATCTGGGTGATGGCAACTGGCGGAGCCTGGCACCTTTACAAACAGAAGGCACCTCTTACCGCCGTTTTCAGATTTCTGTTCCCTTTGGAATTGGTTTTAAATGGAATGTAACCGATAACATAGGCTTAAGTGTGGAGTGGGGACCCCGTAAAACTTATACCGATTACCTCGACGATGTCAGCGGCCAATATTATGACTTTTCAAAAAATGCTCCCGCTAATGCTGATACCAGAACATTTGCGTACCGTAGTACAGAAACATATAACTATGTAGGAACGTCCCGGGGAAATCCACGTACTAAAGACTGGTACTTTTTTACCGGATTTAGCCTCAATATAAAACTACCTAAACCCAATCAACCCTGCTACGCCAAAGGCTTATAACAGACAGCCTTAATCGCGTTCATCAATAATCTGATCTGCTTTAAACCCTTTCGTGTCAAACACAAACGCGGTTTCGGCAATTTCAGCGTTGGCTTTTAAGGTTTTTACTTCGTAAGTTGTAGTTCCGCCATCTTTCATCAGCATTTTCACCAAAGCCACTTGCTTTTTCACTTTATCTACGTAAAGCTTAATGGTGTGAAACTTCTTCTTTTCCGGTTTCACCGATGGATACAAATCAATGACAGAGCACGTAGAAGCCCCGCATTTTTCATCCTTATCGTATTTGTATTTAAAACCGGTCTCGTACATGGTAAAAATTTTAGCCGGATTTAACTGATCATCGCTGCTGGCCTCAAAATTTTTAATGGTAACCTCTTTCGCGTCTTTGTTATAATTCCAAATAGTTTTACCATCGCAAACAATCGTGTTTCCAGGAATTTCCATGCGGAATTTCTGACCTTTAATCTGCGCTTTTCCAGCCCATTTCTCCAATTGCTTTTTATCCTTATTGGTCATTACAAACGCAAAATCGGCCGTAATAGTTTTATAATTCTTAGTGGTTTTACTTAAGTCATCAAGAATGGCTTTTGCTTTCGGGTCCTGATCCGTTTGTGCCAACACGGTTAAACCAGCAAAAACAAAAAGTAGGGATATAATCTTTTTCATGTAAAATACGTATTCAAATGTAGTGCCAAAATTGGACGGGCGAATTTACGAAAAGTTTAAATTGGCCTCATTATTTCTTAATAAATGCAAAAAGAAGAGTTTTTTGAGTGTTCAGATAAGAAATATACGGGAAAAGCAGGAGATAATCATTCAGGCGCATCCACGTTTCAACACTCACCTTTTCCAAAGTTTCGGAACTTTGGAAAAGGTTACCCAACCCACCGTGGCCGGGCTTTCCGCTATAGCCTGCACCCCCTTTGCTGCTTTTGCTGCGGCTCCGGGGTCTTCGTGCCTCAGCCACCTCGCTCGCGCAAAATCACGCAAAGCGCCGTGCAGGGCTGCCGCTTCAATCCCTATGCGAAAGGGTTTAACGTGTTTTTAAGGGTATGTAAACAGAAAAACGAAACTGTTTCAGAAAGGGCGGTTAACTGTTTTTAATACGTTGCAGGATCTCGTCTAACTGCATCATATCTCTTACCAGCACCTCTCTGGCCTTGCTTCCCTCAAACGGACCAATAATACCAGCCGCTTCCAGTTGATCCACAATACGCCCGGCGCGGTTATACCCCAGTTTTAACTTACGTTGTAAAAACGAAGCGCTGCCCTGCTGAAACTGAACCACCAGTTTAGCGGCCTCATCAAACATTTTATCCCGCTCACTCAAATCAATCTCTTCTTTGCCACTTTCCCCATCTTCACCCACATATTCCGGCAACAAAAAGGCACTCGGGTAGGCCCGCTGATTACCAATAAACTCAGTAATTTTTTCCACCTCCGGCGTGTCCACAAACGCGCACTGAATACGAATCAAATCGTTACCCGTACTCAGCAGCATATCACCGCGCCCAATCAGTTGCTCGGCGCCCCCCGCATCCAAAATGGTACGGCTGTCAATCTTACTCGTTACCCTAAAGGCGATACGCGCCGGGAAATTGGCCTTAATAGTACCCGTAATAATATTTACCGAAGGCCGTTGTGTGGCAATAATCAAATGAATGCCAATAGCGCGGGCCAATTGTGCCAAACGGGCAATAGGCGTTTCTACCTCTTTGCCCGCCGTCATAATAAGATCGGCAAACTCATCCACCACCAGCACAATGTACGGCAGGTATTTATGCCCTTCGTTCGGATTCAGCTTACGCGCAATAAATTTGGTATTGTACTCCTTAATGTTCCGGCATTGCGCATCCTGTAACAACGCGTACCGGTTATCCATTTCAATACACAAACTGTTAAGCGTGTGAATCACCTTGGTATTATCCGTAATAATCGCGTCTTCCGAATTGGGTAACTTGGCCAAAAAATGACGTTCAATTTTGTTGAACAACGTTAACTCCACCTTTTTCGGATCAACCAGTACAAACTTTACCTGCGCCGGATGTTTTTTGTAAAGTAACGACACCAGCACCGCGTTTAACCCTACCGATTTACCTTGTCCGGTAGCACCCGCCATTAATAAGTGTGGCATCTTGGCCAAATCGGCAATAAAAATTTCGTTACTGATGGTTTTTCCTAACGCAATTGGTAATTCAAACGTAGAATTGTTGAACTTTTCCGATGCCAGAATATTTTTCATCGGAACAATTTCCGCGTTTTGATTAGGTACCTCAATCCCAATAGTTCCTTTTCCGGGAATAGGCGCAATAATACGAATCCCCAAAGCCGCTAAACTCAGAGCGATATCATCTTCCAGATTTTTAATCTTGCTGATGCGCACCCCAGCCGCCGGTACAATTTCGTAAAGGGTAACTGTTGGACCCACCGTCGCTGAAATTTTATCAATCTCAATGCCGTAATTTTTAAGCGTGGCAACAATGCGGTCCTTGTTGGCAATCAGCTCTTCCTGATTTACCTTACTGTGCGTGTTCCCGTAATCGTTCAGTAAATCAAAATTCGGAAACGTATACGACCCCAAATCCAGTGTGGGATCATATTCTCCGAATTGTTCCACCAATTTAGCCGCCTTATTTTCCTCTTCTTCTATTACCGGCTCTTCGGGGCTTTCATTAATCTGAAAATCCGTTTCTTCTTTTGTTTTATTACTGATAACAGAGTTGATCTGTGTTGGCAATTCAATGCTAAGATCATTTAGATTTAATTCCTGAACCGGTGGTTCAGGTGTCTGTTCTTCTGTTGTTTTCTGAATAACTTCTTCCTGCACGGGCATTACAATCTCAAAGCCCGCTACCGGTGGGGTAACGGTGAGGGGCGGCGTTACCGGCTTCTCTTCAGTCTCAGCCTCCATGGGTTTTTTAATTACCTCAAATTCGAGTAGGGCCGCTTCTTCTTCCGGAGTTAAATCCAATGTTTTAGGTTCATTAAATGAGGCATTAAATCCTTTATCGTTACCGGCAAACTTTTCTTCAGCAACCGGCGATGTGTTTAACTCGTTTTGTATGCTTTCATCATCTTCAATAACCGGTTTTTTAGGCAAACTGAAGTTAAGATTAATGGATAACACCAAAAATGCCAGCATGCTAAACACGATAAGGGCAATAAGCCCTATGTTGCCCACCAGGTTACTGATCCAGCTGTTAACCACATGTCCGAATCCACCTCCCAGAAAATAATACACATCCGAAAACAAATACGCTGTTAGCATAGACCCCCACACCATTAAAAACAACCATTTGGCATGAAAGGCCTGAACGTTTACCAATTGTTTACGTACTAGTTTTTGCAAACCCAGCAAGGCAATAACGGGAACAAGCACAAACGAAGCCGCGCCAAAGCCCTTGTACATGCACAGGTGCGAAATCCATGCCCCGGCTTTTCCCAGCCAGTTCTGAATTTTGGTTTCCGGATTCAGCAAATCGGTTTGCTGACCCATAATCTTGTCCTGATCCACATCCCAGGTAAAAAAGTAAGAAACCAGAGCAATACACAGATAAGCCGCGGCAAGAATAAGGGTTAAACCCAGAATTTTTTGGGTGCGTTCATTCTGGTATATGGCTATGGCTTGTTGCAGGCGCTGGTTCAGACTGATCCCCTGTTTTTTATCGGTAGGCTTGGCTTTCTCCGTCTTAGGTTCTTTCTCACGCGGCGCCGCTTTTTTCTCCTTATTTTTTTTGGAAGCCATAACCCCTTCGGGCGAAGGTGGTTCCATGGTTTGCTTGGCTTTCTCGTACTCGGCAAAAGGATGTTCCTCTATCGCGTTCTGATCAATAGACGAAGGAGCCGGGTTACGGAATTTATTCTTTTTTTCCATGCTGATATATCTTACTAAAGATAAAGCATGTACCCGCAGGCCTTGCGCCCGCGCCGAAATCTTTTTAACCCTTAACTGTTAATGATTTTTCTCTGTAAACACAATGCCCTGAGTGGCTAGTTCGCTCAGTAATGGTGTGTAAATTTCGGGTTTTACCGGAATCTGCACCCCGCTTAGTGTAAAGCGTTTTTCGAGGAACAGTTTTACTGTAATGGCCAAAGGAAGCCCAACAGTTTTAGCCATGGCGGTATGTTCTTCATTGTCGCCAATAACCACCAGCGACGAACTCAATTGCTGGTCTTTGCCATCTAAGCGGTAGGCAAACTGATGTTGCATCACAATCATGTCCTTATCCCCCTCTTTCAGTAGCCATTTTTCCTCCAAAAGCGCCTGTAATAACTGAGCGGGTGTACCTTCTTTTAAACGTATAGGCTTGTTGGTTAGTAGCTCCAGATAATCGAACTGGTGCTCAATTTCCCCGTCCCATAACTGGCCCAGCCAGTGTTTTAAATCGGCTTTAACAGCCCCGGTTTTATGTGGTAAAAAGGCGGCTACCAATTGCGCGTAGGTGAGGCGGTCGGTATGGCGGATCACAAACGTATCATCGGTTAACCCTAACGCTACCAGCACATGCCAGGCTTTGCAATACCCTTTCTGACGTAAGGTACCTCTTAGCAGCGTGCTAATGCCTTCCAGACCATAAATGCTCTGGTAACTCAGGCTGTCGCGGTTAGCATAAGCGTCAAACGCGCCATGCGTATCTGTTACAATAGTTTCGGTTTGTAAAAACAAACGGTTATACGGAATAAACGTCAACTCCCCGTTATTCAGGTATTGCGCGGTACTTTGCCCGGCTAATACAACGTTACGCGGGTTCCAGCTAAACTTATAGCCCCAGGGATTATCGTTGCTTTCGGGGGCTACCAATCCGCCGCAATACGATTTAAACGAAGTAATTTGTCCGCCCTGAGCTTTAATGGCATCAATCACCTGCATAGCACTGGCATGATCAATGCCGGGATCCAGACCACATTCATTCAGTAACAACAATCCTTTTTGAACGGCATCATCGTGCAGGGCCTGCATGTCTTTACTCACATAGCTGGCAGTAGCCATGTGTTTACCAAAATGAACACAATCCTTAGCCACCTGCGTGTGCATGTGAGCGGGCAACATCGAAATAACCAGATCGTGCGTCTGAATCAGTTCACGGCGTTGTGTATCGTTGGTAATATCAAACGCAATGGCAGTGGCATAAGGATTCCCGCCTGTTTTTTCCTGTGCCAGTTCCAGGTTCATGTCTGCCACTGTTAGTTTTAAATCCAGAACAGGAGCCTGTTGTAAAAGGTATTGAATAAGACTGGGTGTAGAACGCCCGGCGCCGATAATAAGAATTGCTGTCATAACAAAATGCAAAGATAGGATTTCTACCAATTTCGGCTCTATCCGTTAATCACGAATGGGAAGAGGCGTAAGAAATAAACAATCAGCATGATTTGCGCTTAATAGTGTTAAAAAAGACACAAGCCGGGAGCAAACGGTATATAGATTCTTTAAGTAACAAAGACTATTTTTCAAAAAGAAGATAACGTTGGACTATTGTCTGAATTGAAAAGTTTAGGTACATTGGGTCGTGTATGTAATTTGTTAAGTATTACCTGTAATTCTTTATTTATATTTTTCAAACCATTTGTAAAATGAAAAAAATAGTTTTATTGCTTTTTGTTCCTTTAGTAACGTTATTCTCCTCCTTTAAACCTTTAAAAAATGAAGCATTATGGATGCGTTACCCCTCTGTTTCACCCGACGGAAAAACCATCGTGTTTTGTTATAAAGGGGATATTTATAAAGTAGATGTAAATGGTGGAACGGCATTGCCATTAACTACCAGCGATGCAAATGATGCCTATCCGGTATGGTCGCCCGATGGCAAGTCAATTGCTTTTGCTTCCGACAGAAATGGTGGCTTCGATATTTACAGTATGTCTGCCGACGGCGGCGAGGCTATCCGCTTAACCTACCATTCGGCAGATGATATTCCTAATTTTTTTACCGGGGATGGCAAAAATATAGTGTTTACCTCGCTGCGTAATGACGATGTAAATTACATTCAATTTCCTTCCGGAGGGTTACCGGAATTATATACAGTGTCCGTTAACGGTGGACGCGAAAAACAATATTTAACCATTGCTGCCGAAGACGCGAAAATTAGTAAGGATGGCGATAAAATGATTTTTCACGACCGTAAAGGCTATGAAAACGCCTGGCGTAAACACCATGTTTCGTCAGTTACGCGCGACATTTGGATGTATGCAAAGAAAGAAAATAAGTTTACGAAACTTACCAATTTTGATGGAGAAGACAGGAATGCCGTATTTAGCGCCGATGAAAAAACAATGTACTACCTCAGTGAAAAAAGCGGTTCATTTAACGTTTGGAAAATGGATCCATCAAATCCTTCTGCGGCCATTCAGATAACAAAATACGCTAAAAACCCTGTTCGTTTTTTATCTATCTCGCAAAATGACATGTTGTGTTATGGGTACAATGGCGAAATTTTCACACACACACCAAATGGCGAGCCGAAAAAGGTGTCGGTTGTCGTACTGAGTGATGAGCGTTACGCCAACAGTAAACTGGAAATGATAACCAATGGCGCTACTGAAATGAGTGTTTCGGGCAATGGCAAAGAAGTGGTATTTATTGTTCGAGGAGAAGTGTTTGTGACTTCGGTCGAGGGTGGAACAACCAAACGAATTACCAATACACCGGAACAGGAACGTTCCGTTAGTTTTTCGCCCGATGGCAGAAGCATTTTATACGCATCGGAACGTAACAACATCTGGGGTATATATAAAACCGATTTGGCACGTAAAGAAGAAACCTATTTTTTTAATTCCACTATTTTAAAAGAAGAACCGTTGGTTGTAGGAAATACCGAAGCCTTTCAGCCAAAATATTCACCTGATGGTAACGAGGTGGCTTACCTTGAAGACCGCACAGCGGTTAAAGTCATTAATCTGAAAACTAAAAACACACGTACTATTTTGCCAGCAGACAAAAACTATTCTTATTCCGATGGGGATCAGTCATTTGATTGGTCGCCCGATGGTAAATATTTACTTGTGCATTTTTTGCAGGATGGCAATTGGCGTCAGGAAGTGGGGTTGGCAGATGCTGAAGGTAAAAATCCGATAATTGACCTGACACAGAGCGGTTTTGATAATGGGGGAGCTAAGTGGGCCATGAACGGTAAGATGATGATTTGGTCATCCAGTCGTCACGGGATGAAAAATGTCGCCAGTCACGGTGCACAAAGCGATATATATGGCTTATTTTTTACCAAAGCGGCTTACGATATTTTTAAAATGAAGAAAGAAGAGTACGAACTATTTAAAGATAAGGATAAGGACAAAGACAAGGATAAGGACAAAAGCAAAAGCGATACAGCAAAGAAAAGCAGTGTAAAACCGGTACAAATTGAAATGGATGGGTTGGAAGACCGTAAAGTACGGTTAACAATACACTCTTCGGTATTAGCAGACGCGTTGATAACACCTGATGGCGAAAAATTATTTTACCTCACGCGCTTTGAAGGCGGGTTTGATTTATGGCAGACTAAATTTAAAGAAAATGAAACCAAATTGTTTATGAAGCTGGATGCCGGAGACGTGGGCGAGATGATGTTTGATAAGGAGGCAAAGAACATTTACTTTATAGCTAATGGTAAACTCACGAAAGTAAGTGTTGATAAGGCTGAAAAAAAGGAGATTGGGTTTAGCGCCGAAATGAATTTAAACAAAGAGGCAGAACGTGAATACATGTATGAACACGTGTGGCGGCAGGTAGTAAAAAAATTCTATGTGACTGATTTGCAAAAAACGGAATGGAATTATTACAAAGAAAACTATCAGAAATTCTTGCCTTACATTAACAATAGCCGCGATTTTGCTGAACTCTTGAGCGAACTGCTGGGAGAGTTAAACGCGTCGCATACAGGATGTAATTACAGAAACCGTAAGCCCGGTGATGAAACCGCCAATCTGGGGGCGTTTTTTGATGAAAAATATACAGGAAACGGGCTGAAAATAGCGGAGGTAGTGGCGAAAGGACCTTTGGTTTATAATGGCACTCAGATTAAAGTCGGATCAATTATCGAAAAAATTAATGGTGAAGACATTACGCCAGAAACCAATCATTACAAATTATTGAATCGTTTAGCGGATAAACCCACACTTTTATCGCTGTATGACGAAACAACAAAAAAGCGCTGGGAGGAAACTATCAAGCCAATTTCAAATGCCCAATTCCTTAATTTATTGTATTTACGTTGGATTAAACGTATGCAAGACATGACGGAGAAGTTGTCTAACGGACAATTAGGTTACATGCACGTTAGGGGGATGGATGATGAAAGCTACCGCGAATTTTTTGATCAGGTAATGGGGAAATATGTAAATAAAAAAGCGTTGATTGTTGATACCCGTTTTAATGGCGGCGGCTGGTTACATGATGATTTGGCAACCTTTTTGTCAGGAAAGCAGTACATTGATTTTGTGCCCCGTGAACGTAAAATTGGTGTAGAGCCCGGAAATAAATGGATAAAACCATCTGTGGTTTTAATGAGCGAAGGTAATTACTCTGATGCACACATGTTCCCGGTAGTTTACAAAACGCTGGGAATTGGTAAACTGGTTGGTATGCCGGTGGCGGGTACTGGTACTGCTGTTTGGTGGGAAGGGTTACAGGAGCCCGGTTTGGTGTTTGGCATTCCTCAGGTGGGGGTAAAAAATTTGCAGGGCCAGTATTATGAAAACAATCAATTGGAGCCAGATGTAAAAGTCAATAACGATTACATCCCTATGATAAAAGGCGAAGACCAGCAATTACAGGAAGCGGTTAAAATACTGTTGAATAAATAGTCGTTCCTCAAAGCACTTAACGCTTTAGCTCTTCCCACGCTCCTTACGTGGCCTCGGAAATTTTCGCGTGTGAAATGGAGTGTTGTAAAAGCGAGGGCACGCACGAAGAAGATTTGCAGCGTCGCGTTACAGGAATAGGTGTCGTTTTATCCGCCTTTAAATCTTCGGCTTGCAACGCGACAATTTCACCGCGAAAATTTCCGCAGCCTTGACTTTTGCCGCACTTTGTGTCAAGACAAAGTGCGACTGAAATCAAAGAAATCTACTGGAAATTTTATTGTTTCTTTAATTTCATTGTTGTTTACGTGTTGATATATAATTGTAGGAATCAATGACTACTCTTTCCAGTTTTCAACCAGAGAATCAACTAACGGTTTAATGCCAATACCATCGTATTTTGTGATCCAGTCGGGAGGAAGAGTGTCACAGCCCAGCAATGTACCGATAATCTGGCCCGTCATAGAACAAATGGTATCCGTATCCCCTCCTGTTTTTATCAGTTCGGTAAAAATTTCGGCAGCGCTTAGTTGATTAATTTTCTGTGCGGCAAAAATGGAAAATGGCACGGAGTCGGCTACGTAACCACTGGTCTTGTACATTTGACCAACCCGCGCAATAGATAAATCATTCAAGCGGTTCAGTGTAAGTAGTCTGTCTTTTACATTTGTATCCGGTAATTCGTCAATAAATGTATCTATCAGATTAGTATCACCAGACCAGTTTCCGTTTTTAGCATTCAAAACAGAATAATAAATAGTCAATGCGCCCGTATAGGCTTCATCGTTTTTGTGGGTGATAGTACAAATATCTTTAATGGTTTCACGGGCAATATTTTGTTTAAAAGCAAGTGGCGCTATCCGCATGGCCGCGCCGTTCCCCGCTGCAAATTCACCACTGCGACCAACTAAGGCCCAATGACCGCCCATTTGCAATTCTCTCAGTGCTTTTAAAGTACTGGCACCCAAACCATTTAGTTTTCGGTGAGTGTACCATTCCAGAAATTTTCCCGCTACTTTCTCCGGATTTATTTCCTCAACGTTAAAAATCGCTTCGCAGGTAGCCAGCGTTAATTGTGTATCATCTGATATAATCCAGTCGAAGTTTAGGTCCACGTTTTGAGTAGATAAGGAGCCTTCATATTTGTAACCTATGGCATCACCAATAGCACCGTAAACTAAACAGCCTTTCAATTTGTTTTTAAAATCCATAGAGCAAAGGGGTTAAGAGGGTGCTGAGATGGGAAAGTGGCGTGTTTGAGTTACTGAAATTAGCTTTCATTTGTATTACAAAATTAAAGGAATTGCACTAATATTTGGCATTAAGAGAGTTGTCTTGTTGTAACCTTACGGAGCGGCCTTGCAAATTAGTGATGATAAATTATGCTAATTATAAGCTTTATTGGTTTATTTTTCAGCGTTTATTTTGATATGATGTAACACCCTTTCATGTATTTTGTGAATAATAAAATCACTCCATATTTTCCAGTAGAAAGTGGGGCTAATATCGTGGTAATACCAGGTTGTACCTTCCAGAAGTGTATTCCCGTTCGATAATGTGGTTAGTTTAAATTGTCCTTTTTTTGAAACAAAGTAATCATGAAGATGAGGTGCGTCAATGTCCCAAAAACTCAATTCCTTCATAGGTAAAGGTTGTTTTACAACGTCAAATTTTAAAAGGGCTGGTTCATCCCAAATAGTTATAGGTTCTATAAAGCTACCTGTAGTAAAATTGCAATACCGTATAGCGCCAATACCAGTTCCTTCGATTTTGGCATTCACAGGATAAGCAATCCCAGTTTTGAAAATTAGTTCTGTGGGTTCTTCAAGCTGAGGGAATTGTATAACATTACGCCAGACAGTATTCGCATTTGCATGAATTTCAATGGAAGTAGTTACTGACGTTAATTTTGGTACTTTTTCTTTTTCAATAAAACCTGTTATAGGGATAAAGAAAATTAATATTAAGAAAGTTGCTGAACTAACTTCCGGTTTTTTCTTTATAACATAATAACCGATCAGACTTCCAATGCAGTTTATTATTAACCCAAGTGGAGCCGCCATAGCAATACATATTAATCCTTCAATAGCGAAAATGATGAGGAATAGTGTAAAGATTCCTAATGTCAAAAAGCCAAGTTGCCAGGCTTCTGTTTTCGTTATTTTTCCATCAATGCCATATAAAAGTATAGGGCCAATGCCTGTGAAAAATGGAACTAAGATGAATAACGCACCGCCATACTCTTCAATGCCGTATATGCCCAATACGGTTAGCAGACCTGCAATTACAGATGTTATTAATATAGCGGTCCATTTCCGTTTTTGTTTATTAGTTGGTAGAAGGTTTTCTATAAGGCGTCGCATTTTGAAATCTTGTCTTAGAATTGCAATGTTTTTGTGTCTTGTGCAAATTTATATAAATGGTGAAATATATTTCTTAAATAATTATAATGGACCTTTTACGCGCTCTCACCAGAACTTTTTCCTTCATTAATGGTGTCTTCAATGTAATTAGCAATTTCGCATACCGTAATAGAGAATATGCCTCCTTTGTTGTTATCAAAGGCTTCTCGCCACATAGTGTATCCTTCGTTGAAATCAGGTAAAGGATTGTCCTCGGAAATTAAGGTTGTTACACTGTGAAGAAGGGCTTCTTTGGATAATGGCAGATGTCCGATAGAGGGATGATAATGAATAGCATCGCTTGTATTCCTTGATATTAGAGCGTCAATGGATATATGGATAACTATACCAACAGTATCGTATTTTTCTACTTTTAAAATGGTTAGAACAGAATTTTCTTTCGCCCCGTCTTGTGTTGTAATTCCATATTTGACCAACTCTAAAGGTATCGTCATGATAATTCCGACTTTCTCGGGAATTAGTTTTGCGTTTGAACCAATTTAAAAAAAGTGTCATTTTAATACGGTGATTAATCTTCAATCTGCATATTGAAATTACGTATTTAATGATAATCAGGACTTTCTTAGTAGCATAAATTTTTAACTACTTTACAATTAGTGTTGTTCTGATTTCTTTCTCAACCCCCCCCCCCTCCAAATACCCGTTAACAGGTATTGAATCCGCTTTCATGTTGCTATAAGTTTGTTTTAATCAATTGTCCGAATAAAACATTTAAAAAACGGTGACATGAAAAAAACGAAACTAAAGGTGTTTACCAACAGCGACGATGCCCATCTGGTATGGTATCATGAAAAGATTCAGGGTTGCATAGGTTTTGCTATTAAGCGCAAACTTATCCGGAACGGCGAAACCAGCGACGATTACCTTGAAAACCGGGTAGGCTTTGCCGATGAAACGGTACAGGAAGGGGAACGCCGCAGTAGCCTCGAATGGCCCATTCAACGGTATAACTGGACCGATCATGGCGTTGGGTTTAATGATATGGTTCGGTATCAGGTAATTCCAGTAGGTACTAATAAAAAACCGATGACGGATGGCGCCAGCGAATGGTCTGAACCCGTAACACTCAGCGCGAAGGGAAACGGGCCAGTTTCGGCTTATTTTAACCGGGGCATTGTAATGTCTCGGTTTATCCGGAATAACTACAAAGCAATCACCAATATTAAGAAAGGCGAAAGTAACGAGGTCTTTGAACAAAAGCTAAGAGCCTTTCTGATGGGGCAACTCGGTGTCCGGCTGTTAGAATTGCTTGAAGAAACAGCAAAAAACAAAGGACACATTTATGCCGCGCTTTATGAATTAAATGAACCGGAAATTATCGGCGCGTTTAAAAAACTCGGCAAACATGCGCATATACTCCTTTCCGACGGGAGCATTAAAAGCAAAGGCGAAGACCAGAATGCTGATGCCCGCGCCGAACTGAACGGGAAGGTGGATCTGTATGACCGTATGATCTGTAATGATAAACTGGGACAACTCGGGCATAATAAATACATTGTGTTTTGCGACAAGAATAAAAACCCCATTAGCGTATGGACAGGGAGTACAAACCTTACGTATACCGGTTTGTGCACACAGGTAAACAATGCCATTCTGGTAGAAGATGGTGGCGTGGCCGATATTTACCTTCAGCACTGGCACGCGCTTAAAGACTCCGATAGTACGTTTAGTGAAGACCTTTTGAATTTTAACAGTACTGTTAAACCCGGAGGCAGCCGTACACATCCTTGTCATGTCTGGTTTACACCTACTCCCGATAAGGTAGAACTCGAAGCGGCGCGCGAACTGATCCGTAAAGCACAGCAGGGCGTGTTGTTTCTCATGTTTGAGCCGGGAACAAAAGATACGCTGTTTAACACCATTGAAGAACTGAATGCCGAACGGCCGGAATTATACATACATGGCGTTAAAAATAAACTAACCGGCAAAAGTAAGGACGATGAAAACACTAAAACCGAAGAGGCGGAAGTAGAATTAGTTAAAACCGGTTATACACTTTCCAACACGTATGATATGATACAGCCAGAAGGTATCGCCAACGGCTTTGCCTATTGGTCAGAAGAAATCACGCGTAACCGGTTTTTGGGGAAAATCGGATGGGCCATTATTCATAGTAAGGTAGTACTCATAGACCCTTTTAGCAATCATCCGGTTCTTATCACAGGTTCACATAACCTTGGTCCAAAAGCCAGTGCCAAAAACGACGAAAACCTGTTTATTGCCTATCGCGACAAGAAACTGGCGGAAGCTTACGCTGTAAATATTATCTCGGTCTATAACCATTACCGCTGGCGGGCATACCTGCAAAAAATGAAGACGGAAAACAAAGATCCCTGGAGTGGATTAAATAACAGCGATGAATGGCAAGAGCGATTGAACTCACGTACGCAAAAAATGGAACTTGATTTTTGGTTAAACACTAATACTACAGAAATATGAAATCTACACCCGACATCCAAACGGCCATCCCGAAAGTATGGAACTATCTGCTTTCTCTGGCAGGAAATGCAACTACCGTACGCGTTAAAGATTATACCAATTTTGACCAGTTGGCCAAAGCAAGTGGTGCTTCCGCCAAATCCATTGAGTTCCTCTTTAGTTATACAAGAAGTTGCATGACATTTACGAATGCTCTGGTACCAACAGCCATTATTAATCTGAAGAAGTTTAAAAGCAAGACAGATGAATTACTTCTGCCCGATAAAAAAACACTCAAGAAAATGTTTGATCAGCCGCCGGTTCCAAGAGCAAAAGCAGAGGTAAAGAAAGCGACGAAGAAAAACACGGTAACAAAAGTAACGGGCAAAACGACTAAAAAGAACAGCGTGACACCTGTGCCGGTTAAAACACCAACTGTGGTACCCGCTCCTTCTCCCGGCATCTATCCGCCAAAAGAGCCAAAGCCAATAAAGCCCAAACCAGATCCGATACCGGAACCAAGGCCACGTCCTAAACCAAAAGCATCAGATACTAAGAAACCAAAACGTAATTAACCTCTAAAATCAGAAAATATGAAAATCCCACCCGAACGCTTACAGGAACTGGAAGAAAAATTAATCCATTCTGCCACCGCACTTGACCTTGATATAAAAGAAGAGGGCGAAATGATTTATGTAAACATGACTGTGAAAGGCCATGCGCTTAAAGGGTCCATTAATGCCCGGCTCGAACATTTTACATTCGGACTTGCCATTCATGGTGAAACCTACAAACTTTACTTTGTGGCAGATCCACCGGAACGACTTGGAGGAACGGAAACAATGGAAGTGGAAGTAACTCGAACCCTGCATTTTAAGAAAGGAAGATACGAAAGCATAGTAATCAAATCAGCAACCAACGAACTTACTAAAAACCTATAATATCAACACAATGAAAACAGAAAATCAACTCAACGAAGCGGGGTTTAATATCCCGGAAATAGGAAGTTACCAAGGCGAACTGGAACTTCGTATGACCATTAACGGTCAAAATACATTTACGCTAAAAGATGCAACAAGTGGCAAAACACTCCTGATTCTTCATTCGGGCGCGTTTGATGTGCATAATCTGCTTGAGTTTGGAGATGGCGCTATTCTTCAGGTGTCGGGTTTTCTTGATTTGGGGAGCGAACCGTACGTTATGAAAGTAGATGAAGCTATTCTTTTAAAAAGTGGTAGCGAAATACACTTTCCGGCTATTGAACTTAGTGGGAAAACCATGGCTAAATGGTACAAACCAGCCCCTCAAAAAGCAAAAACAGCTTCTCCTGCGCGTAATTCCGTTACGGCTGCCGCCGCCGCGCCTGCATGCCCGGCAAATGTAAAAACTGAAATTGAAAAGCATGTAAAACAAATCAAATCTTCTGCCGAAAAGCTGAAAAAGATAGACTGGAAGAAATACGCTACTATTGGCGGAATGGCAGTCGCATTAATAACCTCTACCATTCAGGCGGCCACCTCGATTATACCTATTGCAGGTCCGGCCATTGCAGGCGGATTACTAATTGCCAAAGTAACTGCGCTTTATAAAGCGGTAAGCACACTTAACAATCTCGAAGAGTGGGCTAAGTCAGAAACAAAACTGATGATGGATGCCAAAAATAATCTGGAAAAGTTAAAGTCAAAGTACCCGGCTTGTTTTAAATAAACATAAAAATTAAATAGCATGGAATCACCAGTAAAATCTTTAAAAATGCAGGGCGATGATAGCTTCTGGACAGAAGCCACCGGCGACGGGGTTATTTATGGCTGCGGCACTCTGGATACCAATTGGTTAAATACCCGCCACAATCATAATGAAGGGACGCCCCAAAAAGCGTTTATCACGCATTGGCCCAAGGAATACGTTGAGTTCTATCATGGCAATCCTAAAGAAATGAAAAACGTAGGGGAGAACATTGGAAAAGCGATTGACCCTATAATGGATAAAGCAAAGGATTTGATTAAGGAACTTGATGAAGAAAAGAAGCGACAGGAAGAAGAACGTAAAAAAAAGGAAGAAGAAAAAGGTGCCAAAACGGAGGCTCAGGTAAAGAAGAATAGTACGGGAAATGGGCAGGTACATGCCAACTTTATTGATGGTGGCCTTATTACAGGCCCGGTAATTGTGGCTTGTATTGGTATAGCTTGGGAACTCCTTAAAATGGCTTTTACAGCTATGGGTGATAAAGCAAAAGAAGATGCTTTACAGTACTATAATAGTGATGGGTCAATAACCTTTATAGTTGCAGATTACTACAATGGTACAGCGGCGCGCTTGCATCATGTAGGGTTCTTTGGTTGGTTTAATAACGTTGATCGTGTAGCACAGATGAGTGAACGTATCAAGAAAGTTTCTGTTTCAAATGCCAAGGCTTATGGTATATTCAGCAAAAGCAAAAATTTCAAGTCGCGGATAACATTGAAGGCTGCAAAAGCTCCCGCTAAAAAGACACCTGTTAAGCAGACACCAACAAAACAGACCCCTGCAAAACAAACACCAACAAAACAAACACCAACAAAGCAAGCGCCAACAAAGCAAGCGCCAGCAAAGCAAACCCCGGTAAAGAAGGCCCCGGCGAAATCCCCGGCTAAAGCCCCTGCGGCAAAAAAACCAAAATAGCCACTCTTAGCATAGTAAAAGAGGAGACCAGTGCTCCTCTTTTTTAGTTGATCCGGATCACGTCCGGCTTTCGTGTTTGTATCAGACGCTCTGTTTGCCAATATATTATAACATACTTTTGTTAAATAAACTTTTTCAGGGTTTCGCATTTGAATAATAGTTAATTTTATAAACTATTTGTAAACTAAACTATTGTTTAACCATACTATGCCGGCATGAAAAAAGGAGGCAAACAGGAAATTCCGATCGGGACTCAGGCCCTGATTTTTTCGAAGTTGTATTACAGTGTGCTTTCCAAAAAGCTGGAGAACCTTGATATTGAACGGTACTACTCCGTTCTTAACTTTCTGTACCATCATAATGGATGTTGTCAGCAGTACATCTGCAATAGTCTGGAAATAGACAAGACCATTATGGTAAAAATTGTAGATTACTTTATTAAATCGGAATTTGTGGAGCGTCAGGAAAACCCTGATGACAGAAGGGAACATTTTATAATACTTACCAAAAAGGGAAAGAAGGAAACGGAGAAAATTGTACAGGCTTTTGAAGATCTTGACAAGGAGATGTTTCGGGAACTGGATAAGGGTGAAAAGGAAACCTTCGTAAAGGTGTTGCACCATCTTAATCTCCGTCTGAAAGAGTTCCCATTAAATGATTTGTTTTTTAATTACCGTAAAACCGGAAAGCGTAAAACCCCTGCTAAGTCATGAAGAAAATTCCTAACTGGTTAATACTACTGATCGTATTTGCCATTTTAATTGGTTCAAAATTTTTATTCTTTAAACCTAAAGAAGAGCAGGCGCAGTCCGCCGCGGGTAAAAAGAATGCGCCGGTAGCGGTAAACTATATCGTATTGAAACCTGACACATTCAGCGATCGTATTTTTACAACTGGTAAAACAGGGGCGTTTAATCAGTTAGAGATTGTTCCGGAAACAAGTGGAAAAGTAGTTGCTATTCTGTTTAAAGAAGGAGAAACTGTTCAGAAAGGACAATTGCTTTTAAAACTCAATGATGCCGATCTGCAGGCGCAATTACAGAAGATTACCAATCAACTGGAACTGTCGGAATTGAAATTATCGCGTCTTAAAAAATTGATCACCATAAATGGCGTAAGTCAGGAAGATATGGATATCCAGGAAAATGAAATGAAAGCATTAACCGCTGATAAAGCATTGCTCCATGCGCAAATTGCCAAAACAGCCATTACAGCGCCATTTAGCGGAGTTGTGGGGCTGAAAAATATCAGCGAAGGGAGCTTTGTTACTCCGCAAACACCTGTTGTAAGGCTTGTCCAACTTGATCCGCTCTTTATTGAATTTTCGATTCCAGAGAAATACAATGCGTTAATACGGAAGGGAAGCCGGATCTCCTTTTTGGCCGAAGAAAGTGAAGTAATGGAAACGGCAGAGGTGTATGCCATTGAACCCATGGTAGATGAACTGACCCGCTCCATACGCGTCAGAGCCAGTTACCGCAGCAACAAGGCCATTTATCCGGGCAGTTTTGTAAAAGTATATCCCGAAAGTGAAAAGAAGGCTAACGCGTTATTGGTGCCAACGCAATGCGTGATTCCCACGTTAAAAGGACAAAAGGTGTGGGTAGTAAAAAATGGCTTAGCTACCGAAGCAATGGTTAAAACGGGAGTACGTACGGATACTCACATTCAGATTACCGATGGACTCGTAGCGGGCGATACGGTAGTGAGCAGTGGCTTACTGGCTGTAAAAAAGGATAGTCCGCTTAAACTATTAAAACCGAACAAGTAATGGATTTAGCTTCACTTAGTGTAAAACGCCCGGTGCTTGCTATTGTTATGTCGGTAGTAATTGTGCTGTTTGGGCTGATAGGGTATAAATTTCTTGGTGTCAGAGAATTTCCTTCCGTTGATCCACCGGTTATTACGGTGCGTACCAACTATACAGGAGCCAACGCCGAGGTTATTCAATCGCAGATTACAGAACCACTCGAAAAAGTAATCAATGGTATTGAAGGGATCCGTACCATTTCCTCTTCCTCTAATTTAGGTTCAAGTATTATCACGGTAGAATTTAATCTGAATACCGACCTGGAAACCGCGGCGAACGATGTAAGGGATAAAGTATCGCAGGGCCTTCGTCAGTTGCCTCAGGATATTGATGCGCCACCAGTGGTATCTAAAGCTGATGCCAATTCGGATCCTATTATTTCCATGACGCTTTTAAGTAATACCCGCTCTTTGCTCGAAGTGAGTGATTATGCTGAAAATGTCATTGCTCAAAATCTGCAAACCATATCCGGCGTTAGTTCGGTGCAAATATGGGGCCAACGCCGTTACGCCATGCGCATTCGCCTCATGCCCGATAAACTGGCCGCTTACGCGTTAACGCCTGCCGATATAAGACAGGCGCTTGCCCGCGAGAACGTGGATTTGCCTGCCGGGAAAATAGAAGGAAATACCACGGAGTTAACGGTAAAAACCATTGGCCGTTTAAGTGGTGTATCCGCTTTTGAAAACATGATTGTAAAAGAAGCGGACGAAACCATTATCCGCCTGAAGGAAGTAGCAAGGGTAGAGTTGGGCGCGGAAAATGAAGAAACCATTTTAAAAGAATCCGGTATTCCTATGGTAGGACTGGCTCTGGTGCCGCAACCGGGCGCTAACTACATTGATATTGCTACCGAATTTTACAAGCGCTATGAGGTGTTGAAACGGGAACTGCCGGGCGATTACAGTATTAATATAGCCCTTGATAACACCCGCTTTATTAAAAAATCAATTGTGGAGGTTGAAGAAACCCTCATTATTGCCTTACTGTTAGTTATTCTGATTATCTATTTGTTTTTCCGCGACTGGCGGATCGCCTTCCGGCCACTGATAGATATTCCGGTTTCATTAATAGGAGCGTTCTTTATTATGTACCTGATGGGCTATTCCATTAATGTATTAACACTATTGGCTATTGTTCTGGCTACAGGGTTGGTGGTGGATGACGGTATTGTGGTTACCGAAAATATTTTCCGGAAAACTGAGAAGGGCCTCTCTCCTGAAAAAGCCGCTATTGAAGGTACCCGCGAGATATACATGGCTGTTATTTCCACCTCGCTGACACTGGCAGCAGTGTTTATGCCGGTTATTTTTCTGGAAGGGTTTGTAGGCCGCCTGTTTCGCGAGTTTGGCGTAGTGATTGCCGGCGCCGTTTTAATCTCCGCTTTTGTATCCCTCACACTCACGCCCATGCTGAACGCTAAACTGGTTGGAAAAAATCCCCACCGTAAAAGCCGCTTCTATACCTGGAGTGAACCGTTTTTTACAGCAATGGATAGCAATTTCCGTCAATCGGTTACCCGTTTTCTGGAAAAGCGTTGGTGGGCATTTGCCATTCTGGGACTATCTATCGTTTGCATTTTCTTTTTTGGCAAGCAACTTAAATCAGAGTTGTCGCCACTCGAAGACCGTAATTGGTTACGCCTTTCCATCACCACACCAGAGGGCACATCCTTCGAAGCAACGGACGCGTTAATGGATCGTCTTTCCACATTTATGGGCGATTCTATTCCCGAAAAATCGGTTTGCCTAACGGTTACAGCCCCCGGTTTTGCCGGTTCCGGCGCGGTAAATACGGGTTTTGTACGTTTGGCACTGACTCCGGCTCAGGATAGAAAACGATCGCAACAGGATATTGCGGCGTATATCAATAAAAATCTGGCCGCTTTTCCGGAAGGAAAGGTCTTTGTGATACAGGAACAGTCCATATCTTCGGGAGGTGGGCCAAGAGGCGCTTTGCCGGTACAATACGTGTTGCAAACTAACGATTTTAATAAACTGCGTGAAAAATTGCCTAAGTTCCTTGAAGCAGCTAATAAGAACCCGGTATTTCAGGGCGTAGATGTGAATCTTAAATTCAACAAACCGGAATTAATTGTTGAAATTGATCGCGAAAAGGCGCGTTTATTGGGGGTATCCATCGCTGATGTGGCACAAACCATTCAATTGGCTTTAAGTGGGCAACGCTTTGGGTACTACATTTCGAAAGATAAGCAATATCAGGTTATCGGACAGGTACTCCGTGAGGACCGCGATAATCCGGATGATATACGAAAGCTGTATGTGAAAAACGCGAAAGGTGAAATGGTTCAACTTGATAACGTTATTCATCTTCAGGAGCAAAGTAGTCCCCCGCAATTATACCATTATAACCGTTATCAGTCTGCTACCGTGCAGGCGGGTTTGGCTCCGGGGAAAACAATTGGCGACGGAATAAATGCCATGAATAAAATTGCCAAAGAAGTACTGGATGATAATTTTACCACTGCGCTCACAGGCGCTTCACGCGATTTTGCGGAAAGCTCGTCCAATATTCTGTTTGCGTTTTTACTGGCGTTGGTATTGATCTATCTTTTACTGGCGGCTCAGTTCGAAAGTTTCACAGAACCACTTATTATTATGCTCACGGTTCCTATGGCTTTGGCAGGGGCTTTATTTTCGTTGTGGTATTTTAATCAGACGCTTAATATTTTCAGTCAGATCGGTATGATTATGTTAATCGGACTGGTAACCAAAAACGGTATTCTGATTATTGAGTTTGCCAACCAACTCCGGAAACAGGGGCGGAATGTCAGAGAGGCGTTAATAGAAGCTTCTACTGCCCGTTTACGTCCTATTCTGATGACAAGTCTTGCCACCATGCTGGGAGCACTGCCTATTGCCATGGCTCTGGGTGCGGGTTCTAAAAGCCGTATGGGGATGGGAATTGTGATAGTAGGAGGACTCTTGTTTTCGATGGTACTCACATTGTATGTTATCCCGGCAATGTATTCTTTTTTGGTAAAGGACAAAAAACAAATCAAACTTTCTGATCATGAATAAAACCATAGCATATTTTAAAAGTATCTTCTTTCTGATTTTGTTTGTTGGCATGGAGATTCAAACGATCAGCGCGCAGGAACATCTTACCATTGAAGAAGCTATAAAATCAGCTTTGGAAAAAAATTATGCTTTGCTTATAGCCAAAGGAAACGTGAGCAGGGCACAAACTTTGAACAATTTGGGGGAAGCGGGTTTGCTCCCATCCCTAAATCTTACGGCAGGGTATAATGGCGCCAGTGTCAACTCGTATCAGGAGTTTGCCACGGGAGGCACGCAATTACGGAACGGGGCGCAATCCAACGCGGCAAATGCGGCACTGAATGCATCCTGGGTCATTTTTGACGGACTTAACCGGTTTACTGCTAAAAAACAACTGGATAATACGGAAAAACGGTTTGCTATGGCATTTAAGGAGCAAATGGAAACAACAGTCTATGAAGTCATTGCCGCGTATTACAATATTGTAAAGATTGAAGAACTGCAAAAGTCGGCCCGGCAGAATCTGACCGTTTATGATGAAAAGCAAAAAATCAGTCGGGTTAAAAGTGACATTGGACTGGATTCAAAAGTAGATCTTTTATTAATTCAGGCAGATTACAACAAAGTGAAAAGTACATTGCTACAGTTGGAGTTAGAGAAGTGGAACGCTAAGGTACGGCTCAATACATTAATGGGACGTCAACCGGATGTTGATTATAACGTTGTAGATTCGATCCCGCTCACCTATTCGCCGGTTTATGAGGAGCTGAAAAAAAGTGCAATCACTAGTAATGCTACTTTACAGTTAGCCCGATTGAATGAACAGCAGGCACAATTAAATGTAAAAACACTGCGCGGGCAGTTATTTCCGATAGTACAAATAAATGCTTCCTATTCGTTTCTAAGAAGCCAGAATCAGGCGGGATTATTAGTACTTAACCGCCAGGATGGTATCAATGGCGGAATACAGGCCAACTGGCCTCTGTTTAGTGGATTGGCACGACAAAAACGAATAAAGGATGCGCAACTTAATGCGTTAAATAATCAGTATCAGATTCAGGAAACGACTCTGATGATAGATGCAGGCGTTTTCTCTCAGTATAAGACGTATGAACTTAATCGCCAGATAACTCAACTGGAAGAGCAAAACCTGCGGGACGCGAATACTTTGCAAACCATTTCTATGGAGCGTTACCGGAATGGTAAAGCAGCGGTTCTGGAAACAATGGAAACACAGCGTTTATTAGAGGAAACCCAGGTTAGACGCATTCAGGCCAGATACAATTGTAAGTTGGCCGAAGCAGCCTTGTTACGTTTAAATGGTCAGCTCGTTAAATAAGATTAAGCGGTTTTTGAACAAGACTTTGTATTCATCTCAAACATTCCACTTTTCTGTATAGCGCCAAATCCTCCGGCTACATCGGTTACATGCAAGTAGCCATTACGTTTTAGTAAACTGGCCGCAATCATACTGCGGTAACCTCCTGCACAATGAATATAGTAGGGCTTACTTTTGTCCAACTGAGATTGCCAGTTGTCAATAAAGTCAAGCGGATAACTAAGTGCTGCCGGTAAATGAGCCGATTCGTGCTCCCCAGGTTTACGAACATCTAAAGTAGTAACATTTTCTTTGTATTTAGTAGCAAATGCTTCTGCCGTAACAGAGGTAATGGTTTCCGTAATGTTTCCGGCAGCTTTCCAGACTTCAATACCCCCTTTAAGATACCCTTTGCAATTGTCGTAGCCTACCCGGCTTAGCCGCATAACCGTTTCTGCTTCTCGGCCTTCGGGTGCCACCAGTACAATGGGTGTTTGCAGATCGCGGATGGTGGCCCCAACCCATGGCGCAAATTGCCCGTCCAGACCAATAAACAACGATCCGGGAATATGATCTGTTGCAAATGCGCCAGCAGATCTAACATCCAGTATCAAAATATTTTCTTTTTCCTGAAGTTGTTTTAACTCTTCAGTAGTAAGCGCTTTACCGCCTTGATCGAGTACTTTATCTATCTCGGTATATCCGTTTTTATTAAGTGCCGCGTTTTTAGCAAAATATTGAGGAGGGGGTAAGATGCCTGTTGTCAATTCTTTAATGAACCATTCTTTCGATTCTGCGTTTAGCGCGTAATTGGTTTTTTTCTGATTGCCCAGTGTATCAAATGTTTCCTTACTCATGTTTTTTCCACAGGCCGATCCTGCGCCATGAGCGGGGTAAACTAGTACGTCGTCGGGCAAAGGCTTAATTTTATGTTGAAGAGAGTCATACAGCATACCTGCTAGGTCTTCCTGGGTTAGTTCTGATTTAATAGCCAGATCCGGACGACCAACGTCTCCGATAAATAACGTATCTCCGGTAAAAATGCAATGCGGTTTGCCGGATTCGTCTAACAGTAAAAATGTACTGGATTCTAGTGTATGTCCCGGGGTATGTAATACTTGAATGCTTAATCCGCCTACTTTAAATACTTCACCATCTTTTGCCACATGTGCTTTGTAAGCAGTTTGTGCGCCGGGGCCAAACACAATGGTTGCCCCTGTTTCGCGTGCCAGATCAACATGACCACTTACGAAATCAGCGTGAAAATGCGTTTCAAAAATGTATTTTAATGTTACGCCATCGCGCTTTAATAAATCCAGATAAGGTTTGGTTTCACGTAAGGGATCAATAATAATCGCTTCGCCATTATGAGCTACATAATAAGCGCCCTGTGCCAGGCAGTTGGTATATAATTGCTGAACGTTCATAGTTTAGATCGTTTAGTAAAAATACGAACTAATTTTTGTGCATGTGGTTTAAAGCATCGTTTTCTTTATTAATTTTAACCATATTCTGAATTATGAGTGAAAAAATTGAATCGTCGAAAGCCCCTGAGCCAGTAGGTTTATACCCTCATGCCCGCCGTGTTGGTAATCTTTTGTTTTTAAGCGGCGTAGGGCCAAGAGAAAGAGGATCAAAAAAAATACCTGGGGTAGAACTAGATGAAAATAACGCTATTGTTTCTTATGATATTGCAGCGCAATGCCATAGTGTATTTAAAAACATACGTTACATCCTCGAAGATGCGGGGAGTTCGTGGGATAAGATTGTAGATGTAACCGTATTCCTAACTAATATGAAGGATGATTTTCCGGTTTACAATAAATTATGGGCAGAATATTTTAAGGAAAGTCCTCCTTGCCGTACAACACTTGAAATTAATAAATTGCCTACACCGATAGCAATAGAACTTAAAGTGATTGCAACGATTGATTAAGGCAGCATTAGTTAAGTATTCTAAACACAACCACTCATGAATATTTTGTATCAAAACCAGGCAAACAACGGGCGCATCGAATTTCTGGAGAGAGAGAACATTATGGTCATTGTATTGTATAATGCCATTGAGGTAAAAGAATACAAGGATATGTTTGAAGCGTTTCTTAAACTATATCCAGTAGATAAACGTCCTGCTTTATTGTTTGATTGTCTTTATCTTAAAAAATCCCCAATCGAAGGCAGGGCCTGGTTCAGTACGGATGTAATTCCCCGTTTTAAAAAACTATTGGGAAATGAAGCAGGGTATAAAATTGCCTTGTGTCAGTCCAGTACGCTCTTTCAGCGAATGGCGGCGCAAATTATACTTAAGGCCACGTATGCTGTGGGGTTTAAGTTTAATATAAAAGAGTTTGATTCTGTGGAGAAAGGAAAGGACTGGTTAATGAAAATGGATTAAAATGGTGTTTTTGCAATTTTTAACCAATCAGTCGTGATGATATTTTTCACCTCTAAGTATAGTAAATGCCCGGTATAATTGCTCAACAAAAAATACCCTTACCATTTGATGAGAAAAGGTCATGGCTGATAATGAAATTTTAAAATCTGCACGTTTATAAATCTTCTCATCAAACCCAAAAGGCCCGCCAATAAGGAAGATCAGATGTTTTACAGAAGCATTCTGGTGGCGCGCAATAAATCCGCTGAACTCCCTTGAAGTATAGTGTTTGCCGTTTTCATCCAGCAGAACCAGCACGTCGGATGACTGAAGTTTAGCAAAAATTAACTTAGCTTCTTCGCCTTTTTGCTCTGCTTCTGTGCGTTGACGGGCATTTTTTGGCATATTAATTGTAACTATTTCAAACGAGACATAATTGCCTAAGCGTTTAAGGTACTGAGCAATACCCTCGTTTAACCAGGCATCCTGTGTTTTATCAATCTGAAGTAAGGTTATCTTCATGGATGAATAAAAATGATTAAATTTACATTAATAAAATGAAACTGTTTTCTGGTATACTGTATTTGATTTTTTCCTGGTTCCTTTCCGCCAATCCGGTAGCTGATGACGCTATTGCCGCTATTAAAGCGGGGAAATCGGCTGATCTTGTGAAATTGTTTGATGAGCGCGTAAATTTTAAAATTGTAGATCAGGAAGATGTACTCAGTAAACAACAGGCGGAAGCCAATATCAAGTATTTTTTTGAAAAACATCCTGTAAAAAATTTCACCAATACGCACGTTAGTAATACAAGTGAGGTTATACAATATTTAACAGGTAACCTTGAAACGGCCAATGGTAAATACCGGGTCTCCATTCTTATCCGCCGTAATCTTATTGCTCAGTTCCGGATTGAAAATGATAATCAATGAGTAAATTCATTTCTCAGCACAAAAAGCAATTCAGCTTTAAAACATTTGTAAAACAAGCGCTTCAGGAGGATGTGGGAGATGGCGATCACACGGTGTTATCCACAATCCCTAAAAATCACGTAGGCAAAATGCGATTGTTGGTGAAGCAAGATGGTATTCTGGCTGGTGTAGAGGCGGCAAAAGAAATTTTCCGGGAAATAGACCCTGCGTTCAAATTCAAAGCCATATTAAAGGATGGACAGCCTGTAAAGAAGGGAGATGTGGCATTTACAGTAACGGGAAAAACACAAAAATTACTAATAGCTGAACGGCTTGTTTTAAATGTGATGCAGCGTATGAGCGGAATTGCTACAAAAACGAATCATTTTCAGGGATTATGCGCAGGAACAAAGGCTAGGGTAATAGATACCCGTAAAACCACACCCAATTTCCGGTTTTTTGAAAAATGGGCGGTTGTAATAGGCGGAGGCGCTAATCACCGGTATGGCCTTTATGACATGATCCTTATTAAGGATAATCATATTGATTTTTGTGGGGGGATTATTCAGGCAGTAGATGCAGCTAATACTTACCTTAAGAAACATAAGAAGAAATTGCAAATTGAGGTTGAAACCAGAAGTATAGAGGATGTAAAGAAGGTTTTGGCACATGGTAAAGTGCAGCGTATTATGCTCGATAACTTTACGCCAGAAGCTACGCGTGAAGCAGTGTTGTTAATTGCCGGCAAATATAAAGTTGAATCCAGTGGCGGAATTAATGAACAAACCATTGCGGCGTATGCAGCCTGTGGCGTTGATTATATTTCTGTTGGCGCGCTTACCCATCAGGTAAAAAGCCTCGATCTGAGTTTAAAGGCTTTTTCATAAGCAATAAAGCGGTTTCCGGCTTAGTCCGTTTGTAGTATGTCAGAATTAAAGTCTATTCACCAGTTTGTAGTTCACACGCTTGACGGGAAACCATTTTCTTTTTCGGTACTGAAGGGTAAGAAATGTATAATAGTAAATACGGCCAGTAAGTGTGGATTAACACCGCAATTCGAAAAATTGCAAAAATTATATGATGAATGGCAACCCAAAGGATTGCTTATTATAGCGTTTCCCTGCAATGATTTTTTCAGTCAGGAAAGAGGAGATGCTACTACTATTCAACACTTTTGTCAGAAGAATTACGGCGTTACGTTTCCTGTAATGGAAAAGATTCATGTCAGGGGAAAGCACCAGCATCCAGTATATAAATGGTTAACCTCTAAAGCGCAAAACGGCGTCCGAAATTCCTGGGTAAAATGGAATTTTCAAAAATACCTTATTAACGAAGATGGAACTTTAGCAACCCATGTTAATCCATGGGTGCAACCGGATGCGGAAAGGATTCTGGATTGGCTTAGTAACGGATTATCTTTACCTTCGTAATAGTATGATAGATATTTTAGCTATAGGTATTCATCCCGATGATATAGAGTTATCGGTTAGTGGTACACTTTTAAAGGAGCAGGCTTCCGGAAAACGTATCGGTTTGTTGGATCTGAGCAGGGGAGAATTGGGAACCAGAGGAAGCGTTGAGATCAGGACACAGGAAGCTAATGCTGCTGCCAAATTGCTGAATGCCGCTTTCAGAGTACAATTAAATCTGAGAGATGGTTTTTTTGAAAACAATGAAGCGAATCTTATTCCCGTCATTGAGCAAATCCGCGAACACCGTCCGGCCATAGTGCTGACTAATGCCCCGTCTGACCGGCATCCAGATCATGGCAGGGCCTCTAAGCTGATTGCTGATGCTTGTTTTTACAGTGGCTTACTTAAAATAAAAACAACCCTTAATGGAACCGATCAGCAGCCCTGGCGCCCTAAGGCTGTTTACCAATACATACAGGACCAATACATCCATCCTGATTTTGTAATTGACATATCTGAGTATATGGAAAAGAAGCTGGAAGTAATCTTGTGTTACGCTTCCCAGTTTTTTAATCCGGATTCCAAAGAACCTGTCACGCCTATTTCGAGTAAGGAGTTTCTCGAAAGTGTAAAGGCAAAAAATGTGGTTTGGGGTAGAGCCATCAATACAGCGTATGCCGAGGGATTTAAAACACTGCGTTATCCTGGTGTAAATAGTTTAAGTGATCTGATTTAATAGGTGTGCAGAAGTGAAGGGCATCAAAAGCGAATGCTAATATTAAAACAATAAAGCAAAAAGCGGGATTTTCCCGCTTTTGTCATTTTTATTATTCTGGTTTATTTCTCCAGCGTCTATAGAGGCTGGCAATTTGTTTACGGAACAGAAAGGCAAGCATAATGTAAGGGACAGCCATCAGGTAAAGAATCCCGCTGTTTAAGCCTCTCGCAAGTGAATTAGGATTATTATCCAGCGAACTGGCCGCCGCCTGTTTGCACATGGCACACTGAGCCATCGTTTCCTGATAGGCTAGTAATAAGAATAGAATACTCAGCGCTATAATAGTTCCTGACCGTAATTTCATGTAGCAAAATTAAGAAGAAAACCGTAGTCTTTACATGATATTCATCAAAACTTCAGTTTTATGCCGGCCAAAAAGTTTAATGGAGCAGCCGGTGCAAAATTATTGTAGTTTATTAACGCTGTGCCTACATACGAAGCGTAGGTATAACCGTTAGTGATGTACTGAGCGTTAAAAAGGTTATATAAGCCACCAGTTAAAACCAATTCCTTAAGTACTTTGCCGTTAAAGGTGTAACTCATTAACAAATCGGCAGTCTGATAAGCTGGAATGGACCGGCTGTTTGTGCTGGTATTGTCAAGGTATTGGCGCCCCACATGTTTTCCCTGAAGGGTAATATCCAATGTGCGCCATGGTTTCAAAACAAGGCCGGCGGCGGCAACTACATTAGGAGAAAAAGAAATGTCGGTGTTTTTATATTCTATCGCCGATTGTGTGATGTAATTATAATTCACATCATTACTGTCAATGTACTGTGTAAAAGAAAGGATTTTATTTTCTGAGAACGCAATGTTTCCGTTAACACCAATCATTTTTATAGGTTGCCAGGCCATTTCTATTTCTATCCCTCGCCGGTAGCTGGTGCCCGCGTTTATGCGATTGTAAGCGCCAACATTGTTTATCTGGCCGTTTAAGACCAATTGGTCGTTGTAGTGCATGTAATACCCGTTAATACCCCAGTTTAGCCGCTGATAATATTGTCGCCAACCTGCTTCCACGTCTATCAGTTGTTCGGGTCTTGGGCGCGATTTCGGATTCGATTGCACAAAGTCGTCACGGTTGGGTTCCTTGTTTGCTACGGCAACCGAAGCATAAATATTACTCTGTTTAGCAACATCCCAACTGATGCCTAATTTCGGGTTAAAGAAATTGTATTTTACGACCTGTACAGCTTCCTGAAATGCATCATTGAAACCTAAGTATCTGTAATTAACTATCCGTTGTTGCAAATCAATAAACATGTTCACCTCGTCAACCGGTTTGTAATTTAGTTTTATGAAGGCGCTTCCGTCATTTTTGTTAGCGGTGTTAAAATAGTACCGGTGATCTACACCATTTGGATTCCCCTCGGCATTACTGACTATTTTACCAAAATGCTTGCCGTAGTAACTGCTGTAAGCTCCGCCAAGCAATACCTCGATGCGAGCAGTAGGCTGATAACGTATGTTTCCGAGCAATCCGGCATAATTATTATCCAACCAGAGACGTCGGATCATATCACTTCTGGTAATAAGTGTTCCGTTTTTGGTAAAATCCATGATGCCGTATTTCGAGAAGGCTTGTGCTTGTTTAAACTGCTCGTAATACCCTTTTCCTTTTGTAAAATGTCCGGTTAAACTTACACGCCATTGATTATTCACGGTGTGTATAAAATGCAGTTGGTTGTTGTTCTGGTTATAATTGTCGGTTTCATTATCGTAGTATTGTAATTTTCCATTGGCATCATAATAAAGCCCGGCGGGATTAAACGTACGGTTGCCTTTTTTAATACTGTCTTCGGGAACATAATACCAGGCTTGATATGTTTTTTCCCAGCCGTTAAAACTAATGGCTTTGATAACCGTTTTCGCTCCATAGTATCCTGCCGATACATAATAAGAGCGTAACAGAGAACTGGCTCTGTCAATGTAGCCATTACTGTTGATTTGAGACCCTCTCACATCTATGGCAAAGCGTTTATTTAACAGTCCTGTTCCCGCGGCTAAGGTATTGCGGAAGGTATTGAATGATCCGGCAGTACTGATAAGTTGGGCGTATGGTTTAGTATTAAGTGTGTTGGTTTCGAGATTGATGCTGGCCCCAAAAGCACCGGAGCCATTTGTAGAGGCACCTACACCACGTTGTACCTGAATACTGTTAACGGATGAAACCAGGTCGGGCATGTTTACCCAGAAGGTTCCCTGCGATTCTGCGTCATTAACGGGAACCCCATTAATAGTAATATTAACACGAGTTGCATCGCTTCCCCTTACTCTTATACCTGTGTAGCCGATTCCATTTCCTGCATCTGAATTTACAACAACTCCCGTCAGATTATTCAGAAGTATTGGAATATCCTGCCCCAGATTTTGTTTGTCAATCTGCGCCTTGGATACATCATTAAACGCCATGCCGCTGCCTTTGTTTACCCTTACAGCGCTTACAATAACATCTGAAAGATTAATATCGTTGGATTGCAGCTGTATGGTTAGTGGTGATTTAACCGGAACGGATACCGTATCAAAGTGTGGTTTATAGCCTAGTTGTTTCGTAGTTAAAACATACGTGCCAGACTTTAGGGCAGGGAACACGAATTCACCTTGTTCGTTGGTAAGTACGCTATAGTAGGTTTGTTGAATGCTTACCGGCGTGTACGCTGCTGGGGTATTGTCGGCTAGTACTACTTTCCCGCTCAGGTTAGATTGCGCATTTGAAAACCCCGCTATAAAAAGCATAAGGGCTACTTGATTCCATTTCATGGCATTAAAAATTACAGAGTAGCAAGAGGCGTGCTACACATTGATTACTTTTTCCTACGCAGGCATTACCCTGATCAGGTTTCCGGAAATAGCCAACTGGCCGGATTTCCGAAGGGTATCATCTCAGCTTTTAGTTCTTTGAAGAATAAAAGCACCCCTAAAGACGGGGCAAATATAGAAAAAAATAATATTATAAAAGGTCGGATTTTAAGGTATGTGGATTTTTAATTAATCAATTTATTTATAGATTGTATTAACAAAACACTCCATTATGTCAAAACTACCAACCCCTATCAAAACGGATTTATTTCGTTTTGCAACCGTTAGAACACCTCAATTGATTAATGAGGAAAAGAAGAAATATGGCTACCTGAAACACCCTGACCCTTCGCGAAGCGAAATACTGAGTAAGGATACCGGAACTACTATTGTAGAGAGCCGGAACATGGTACGGGAGGCTGCAGAGCGTTTTAAAGCTGCAAAAACGCCCGATGTTATTAAACGTAAAAACCCGGGACTGTATGTTTTTTCGCAATGGCTGAGTCGCAGGCAGTTCGATCTTGTTGAAGCAGGAGTAGTGGCCGAAAGCCTGAACGTAAATGGGTTGGATGATAAAACACGGATCTGGATCTGGGATAACCTGATTTATGAGGTACTCGAACGTCAAACACCGGCAGTACGACAGATTTGTATTATGATGCTGACAGCAGATTATGTTCTGAATATATTTAAAAATGAAGATTATAAAACTATTGCCAGACATCTGATAAAAACCCCGCGTCGCCCTCATGCTCCGGGTGAACAAGAACAGATTGATCTTTTTCTGAGACGGCTGGCACAAACGAAAATTGTACTTCCTAAAAGCGTTAGTAAAACCAAATACCTGATGACTTCTGAATCTTTAAAGGCCGGGAGTATAAAACGGAATGATGCTTTTCTTAAAAATTCGCACCGTTCAGTAATCAGCAAGGATAAACAAAAAAGGTATCAAAGCATTGGTAAGGAAATACGCCAGTTACGTACGCAACATCAGAAACTGGGAAGTGTAAAGGTGTCCGATTTCCTGGGTGATAAAACGGTTCTGTCGCATCTTGCAGCAGATTCGGTTGGTTATTTGAAACAAGGCCAATTGCAACAGTTACGTTTAGATCTTGTTGAGCGGACGCTTAGTCGCAAAGGCGCGCCTTTAGTATATCCTAAAAAAGCAAAATCAGCGGCAAAAACAGCAGTGCCGAGAATGCGTTACATTGCAACATTAGAAACGTTTGAAGGACAAACAGAAGTGTATCTTACAATTAATACTGGCTCTTCGGGAGCATTTGTAAGTGCTGTTGACGGCGAAATTCAAATGGGGGCAGGACGACCGGTTAAAATAACTCAGGTAAGGGAAGCAGGGTACGATGGTAATGGAGGACTTACGTTACAATTACAAACAGGAACACCCTTAAATAAAGGAAAAGAGCGTGTTTTTTCAGTAAATGCTTCGTTTGAATTAAGCGACGGCTCAGCTTTTGCCATTAATAATAAAGGATCTGTTGACAGGGGGAACATGTTTGGGAGCGGAACATTGGCACCTGCTCCTTCTAAAGGAGGCAATGGTAGCGGTCTTCCATCTCCAACGCCCGATACGCCATCTGCTGAACCTATTTTGTATGGAGTTACCAATCTTGGGGTAGGCGTTTACCGTAAAGTAGAGCAGGAAGTGTGTTGCTACGTTCCGGGAGAAGTATCTCATATTGAAAATATATTGGCGCGCGAATATAAAGAGCGTCACACGCGGAGTTTGATCAGTTCCGAATCAACAGAAGAAGAGAGCACGGAAACAGAAACGGAAAAACAGAGCGACACCTCTTCTACCAACCGTTACGAGTTGCAAACCGAAATTGCCAAAGTACTCGAAGAGGAACGTTCTTTTGGCGCGGGTGCTTCTCTGGGGGTTTCAGCAGAATACATGGGAGTTAGCATTAATGCCAACGGAAATATTGATTATGCTACTTCCGATTCGTCTTCTTTATCCGATTCACAGGCAGCCACTTACGCGCAGGAGGTGACGAATAAAGCATTAGACCGCATACTTACCAAAACGAGCATAAAACGGACTACTAAAATTTTGCAGGAATACGAAGAAAACAACCGGCACGGATTCGATAACAGGGAAGGAACACAACATGTGACAGGCGTTTACCGGTGGATAGACATTATTTATATTAACCGCTTGGTCAACTATGGAAAACGGTTGATGGTAGAGTTTGTTGTTCCTGAACCGGCACGCTTTTACCGCATGGTGCTTGAAAAAGTAGCTGCTGCAAGTAGTGGCTCCGCAACGGTTTCTGCTGATTCGTCTGACACCTCTTCGGATGCACCGGAGACGCTTGAATCGAAAGGGATTGAGTCGTATGAAGATATTAATGAGGATAATTATTCCGGTTTGGCCTCTTATTACGGTGTAACCGTGGAAGAGCCACTGCCTTTAACGGTACCGACATTAACTAAAACGTTTGGCCCTAACGATGATCCTTCATCTCCATCTAACCCTGACGCGAAAGAACTCAGTTATAATTTTGAGTTTAGTTTTTCAGAAAGGGAAGATTATTCGAAGTATGAAGTGAGTGCAGCGGAAACGGACTATAGTTTTGAGTATCATCTGGAAGGATTGGAAGATGGTACTTACTTTAAATTGATCGTTGGTACTCAGCAGATAAAGTATGATAAAAATAATTTGGACGATTCAAATGATAAAATTTTTAAGATCGAACGTAAAACAAAAGCAGGAAGTAAAACATTAACACTTGAAGGAACTAAAAACAGTGTGGATGTATCTGTTAACATAAAGAACGTTTATGATTTTGCAGTTACGCTAAAAATAGATTTACAATTAAGTGATGAAGAACGCGAAAACTGGCAACGTTCGGTTTACAATGCGCTGCTGGATGCCTATAACGATATGCAAACTACTTATGAAACAGAAGTGGAGGCCGCTGCTGTAGAGGCGGAAGCGGCTCAGGCAGAAACGGAACAAGCCAGTCTTAGCTCGGATCAGTGCCGGCAAATTGAAAAGCGGGAATTAAAGCGACTTTCTATCGAACTCTTTGCCAAACCTTTCGGCAACTTTGAAATGGGGCAGGGATTTTATACCACAGGTTCAGGATCTTGTGAAGATGAAAGTCAGAAACCCGAACAAATCAATCAAACAGAAGATTGGTTGACGTATTCATCAAACGTTAAATTCTTTGAACAGGCGTTTGACTGGGAACTAATGAGCTATGTGTTTTATCCGTATTACTGGGCTGATAAGTGTAAATGGGCAGAACTCTGTGCAGCCACCACAGGGGGCGATGATACATTTCTCTCTTTCCTCCAGAGTGGTATGGCGCGCATTGTGGTTCCTGCGCGTAAGGGTTTTGGTCGCGCCATCACCTACTATATGGAAACCGGCGATATCTGGAATGGCGGAGGTTTGGTAGTAGATACGGATGATGATTTATATGTGTCTATCGAAGAGGAAGTCATGGAGATTGAAGGACATGTGGAAAAGGAATGGGAGACACGTGTGCCAACTACATTAACCATTGTACAGGGTAGCTCGGTTTACCTCGAAGACGAGGGATTACCGTGTTGCGAAAAAGTGGATGATGGCGTAACAGATACGCTTTTGCGCGGATCAACCACCATTTTAGGCACGAGTGAAACCACTACAACTACAGCGTAATGGTATTTGCAAGCATAGATGACGAAAGCCGTTTCCCGGAGAGGCCTTCCTTTCCGGGCTTTGCGGAAGGGATGGGATTGAACCGGAACACCAGCCCTCTTACAGAAGGCCCATTCAAAATGAACCTTACCGATACTAAAAGCGCGTATTTGGGTAGCGCAGATGTGTATCCGACTCAATTAGGAGAAGTAGTGGCGGAAAATAACGTGTCGTTTAATTTTATTCAGGAGATGATAGCGTTTCTTGATAAAGACGCGGATGGAAATCTGGATGAAGAGGATACAGTTTTATTTCGCTACGATGTAAAAATACTGGTATCGAAAGACGCTTCGTATTTAAAAGAGGCCTACGATAAGATGCAGCCCGATGATAACGATGTTTGTTTTTTTCTGGAAGATAACAGTACCGATTTGTTTAGCGACAGAAAAGCTTACATTAAAATTGGTTCGGCATTGCAAACGGATTTAAAAAAGCAGCAGATCGCGACTATTGAAACCAAGGATGCTTTTATTACGCGCTATACAACTTATAGTTCAAACGGAGCAACCTATCCGCTTGATTTTACATCAGATGATTTACAACAACTGATTACCAAAGGAGAAATTGAGAACCCGGAAATGACATTGATTATAGCACTTTATCAGGCGTTGAACATCCAGGTTGTATTACTTGGTCCTTTGTCTGGTATATTGGCTGAGGCGCTGTTATGGATTAGCAAAACGGCCCGCGAAACCATTGAGTTTAGCGAGGCATCCTGGAATCCGTATGCCAGTGGTAAAGAAGATGAAAATTTTAAGCCGGTTTTATTTGGAAATATCAGCACCCTGCTTGAACTGGGCGCAGAAGCCATTTCAACTGCAAAATCAGGTGTAGAAGCGGGAATCAAAGGACAAATAGAATTACTCCGTTCAAAGATGAGTATGCTCACTAATCCGTCTGTTGAAGAATACATCGGCTCCGATCAGTTAACGCAGTTTTTTGAACGGGTTTTGGGCTTTGCGGAGAGTAGTTCTTCAGTGTTATTAAACGGATTAGAGGCGATGTTGGATTTTTTCTTTGCGTTTGGTGATAAGTGGCTGAACATGTGCAATGCCTTTTATTGCGGCTTATGGAACGGTATTGTCGAAATTGTGTTGGGATTGATAGATCTTGTAGGGTACTTGTTTAAAGCGATCGAGATGGCCGGCAGTGCGGTGGCTAACGCGCAAACGCTGATCCCGCAGGCTTTGGAAATGGCGGATGAGTTTATCCAAACCGTAATGGATACGGATATTCTGGATTTGGTTCAGTCTGTGTTTTGGAAACTAATGGAAAAACTTCAGAATTTTAATTTGTATGCGTTAACGCAGTCTGTATCTGTTGAACAAGTGGCTTATTTTCTGGGTAATGTGGGAGGATTTGTGGTAGAGTTGATAATTGACGCGTATTTCACCGGTGGCACCAAAGCAGTAGCAGATCTTCTGAAAAAATTTGGAACGGCGAGTGAAAAAACCTTGTCTGTAATTACGGGATTTATCACGAAGATCACCAAAGGCGCTGTAGAGTTCAGCATTGAGGCTGTATTTAATAGTATGAAGTATTTTATTGAAATGCTTAAGAGCGGTAAGGAAACCATACTGAAATGGATTGATGATTTCTTTAAACTACTGGAGGATGCGGCGAAGCTGGGGGTAGAGTTTATAAGTAAGATTAAAGAATTTTTTGGTATTTCAGATAGTCAGTTGTCAAAGTTACAAGAGGCAGGTTATTATTTTGTTAAGGCTGCCGAAACTGGCGGAAATTTTGAGTGCAGTTTATGTTACGTTTCAAAATCATAATATCATGAGAAAATGGGAAGTACATTAAAGAATTTACTGGGTTGTTGGCGTTTTATGAATTCAAGTGGTCAAAAGGGATTGTTCTTTCTGAATTATCCGGTCTTGTATTCTGACGAAAACGTAGTAAACGCTTTTACTCGTATGAATTCTGGTACAAGTTTTCATGCTTTACTTGAAGGTATTTTGAAAAGTGTTAGCCTGACTACTGAATCAAAAGTATTGTTGAGAGAGCGGTATTATCTGGATTTCAGATTGTATAAGATAGATGATCCTAAAAACCAGTCGGGTGTAATAAATCTGTTTAGTAAGAATTACGACGAGTTAGTATTACGTGTTCAGAATGCAGAGGAACTAGAAGCGTTTATCACTATTGATAATCTAACGAGCGTAGAGAAAGCGAATAGGCATCAAAAGTTACTGGCGGGAGTTTCGGGCCCTAGATATACGCCCCAAAGTGTCCAAACGTCTGCCGGAAAAGTCACTGTTCCGGCTAATAGTAGTGGGTTAGCGCCTGATTACGCTTCATTAGCAAATCAAACATACAATGGAAAAGATATTATTTATAATGGTTCAGATGGCATAACGAAAATACAATTAACAGGAGTAAGGGATTTAGATTTCCAGATAGCTTATGAGGCAATGGGCATTACCGATTCCGCTACTATTAAAGCTATTGAGAAGAAATACGTTTGGCATCACGCGGATTTTGATCCGCTTACTGGACAAGGACAAATGCAATTGGTGCTGAGAGATCTTCACGATACTAAATTGGCCGGAAATACATTTGTGCATACAGGAGGTGCAGGAGAGTGGTCGTTATTTTATGGGATAACCTATAGGTAATAACCTGCTCTTTGTAGTGATAATTATCTGGAAAATGAATCTCAGCGGTTTTCGTGTTACTGTTTTTAAATAAAAGATTGCATTTCTGGTGTTAAAATAGCAGGATGGGGTATTTATACATAGAATGAAATTCAAGAGATAGTAGTTTAAGTTGACTCATTATCCTTATGTTTTTGTGGTTAAAAAAATACTTGCTAGGATATAAATGGTTGATTAATAAGCGCTTATAATACTTAAGGAAACGGTCTTTTGCAATTATTTTCGTAAATTTGCGGGTCATTCTAAAAAAGTATTATGGATAAATTTTCGTACCTCGGCAACAGTGATGTGAACGCGATTGAGGAGCTTTTCCTGCAGTATCAAAAAGATAATACAAGTGTGGATAAAACCTGGCAGGATTTTTTTAAAGGGTTTGAGTTTGCTAAAGCCGATTACAGTTCTGAAAAGGGAATCATTCCAGAAAATGTTAGCAAAGAATTTAAAGTGATTAACCTCATAACAGGTTACCGGATGCGGGGACATCTTTTTACCAAAACCAATCCGGTTCGTGCCCGTCGTCAATATAAACCCAATTTATCACTCGAAGTATTTGGCCTTTCTGAAAAGGATTTGGATACCGTATTTCAGGCAGGAACCGAAATTGAAATGGGTCCGGCAAAACTACGGGACATTATCGCTCATCTTGAGAAAACCTATTGCCAGAGCATAGGTGTAGAGTATATGTTTATCCGCAACCCTGAAGTAGTTACCTGGTTGCAGGAACGGATGGAAAAAACCCAGAACATTCCTAATTTCTCTAAAGAAGAAAAGAAGACAATCCTTAATAAACTGATAGAAGCCTATACTTTCGAAAATTTTCTGGCTACTAAATTCGTAGGACAAAAACGTTTCTCGCTTGAAGGCGGCGAGTCATTTCTGCCGGCTTTAAATGCGCTGATGGAACAGGGTGTTAAGCTTGGAATTGAAGATTATATCATTGGTATGGCGCATCGTGGCCGTTTAAATGTTCTGGCCAATATCATGAATAAACCAAGCAAAGATATTTTTGCGGAGTTCGAGGGTCGTCCTAGTGAAGATAGTTTGTTTGATGGTGATGTGAAGTATCACATGGGCTATAGCTCTGATGTGATCAGCGACTCTGGTAAACAGGTGCATATTTCGTTAACGCCAAATCCGTCTCATCTCGAAACTGTTGCACCGGTGGTTCAGGGGATTACCCGTGCTAAAATTGATCACCGCCATAAGGGGGATAATACCAAGGCTTGTCCTATTATTGTTCATGGCGACGCTGCCATTGCAGGTCAGGGAATTGTATATGAAGTGGTTCAGATGAGCCATTTAGATGGTTACAAAGTGGGCGGTACAGTACACATTGTAATTAATAATCAGGTTGGGTTTACCACCAATTACCGTGATGCCCGAACCAGTACATATTGTACAGATGTGGCTAAAGTAACCAAGTGTCCGGTATTTCATGTAAATGGCGATGATGTAGAAGCATTGGTACTGGTAGCTAAAATGGCTATGGAGTTCCGTCAGATATTCCGTAAGGATGTTTTTATAGATGTATTATGTTACCGCAAGTATGGACACAATGAAGGAGATGAACCACGGTTTACCCAGCCTTTATTGTACAAGCAAATAGCGGCGCATCCAAATTCAAAAGATATTTATGCTAAAAAGCTGATTGCCGAAAATACGTTTACAGAAGCCGAAATAAGAGCAGCTGAAAAAACATTTAAGGATAATCTGGAACAGAATCTGGATGAAGCTAAAAAAGTAGAGAAAGCTAAAGTAACATCCTTCCTTCAGGGGCCATGGCAAGGTGTTAAGATGGCAGACAAAGATGCCTTCGATAAATCGGTAACTACAGCCATCTCAAAGGAATTATTTCTGGATCTTGCTAAAAAAACCACCCAGCTTCCGACAGATAAAAAATTCTTTAACAAGATAGAAAAATTGTTTAAGGACCGTCAAACCATGATTGCCAATGATACTTATGATTGGGCCATGGGTGAACTGATGGCGTATGCTTCTTTAATGACTGAAGGCCATCAGGTGCGGTTCAGTGGCCAGGATGTAGAGCGGGGAACTTTCTCTCACCGTCACGCGGTAGTTAAAGTAGAAGATAGTGAAGAGGAGTATATCCCTCTTAATAATATTGGTGCCCCTGAAAAACTGGATATTTACAATTCACTTTTAAGCGAGTATGGTGTATTAGGATTTGAGTACGGTTACGCTTATGCTTCACCAAACGCGTTAACCATTTGGGAAGCTCAGTTTGGTGATTTCTTTAACGGAGCTCAGATCATCATAGACCAGTATTTGTCATCGTCAGAGTACAAATGGCGCCGTATGAATGGTCTGGTTGTATTATTGCCACATGGTTACGAAGGTCAGGGCCCGGAACATTCTAGTGCCCGCCTAGAACGCTTTTTACAGATGTGTGCCGAAAACAACATGCAGATTGTAAACGCCTCCACACCGGCACAACAATTCCATGTATTGCGTCGTCAGTTAAAACGCGATTTCAGAAAGCCATTAATTTGTTTTACTCCTAAAAAATTATTGCGTTACCCAAGTTGCGTTAGCAAACTAGAGGATTTTACGAAAGGCGGCTTTAATGAAGTGCTTGATGATACAGTGAATAATCCTAAAAACATAACACGATTGGCGTTGTGTAGTGGTAAAATTTATTACGAACTGGTTGAACAGCGCGAAAAGGAAGGAGTTAGCGATATCGCCTTTATACGTCTGGAACAGTTGTATCCTTTCCCGCATAAGCAACTGGATACGGTTTTAAAAGCCTATCCAAATGTGAAGGAATACGTATGGATACAGGAAGAAAGTGAAAACATGGGCGCGTGGCGATTTGTAGATTATCAGTTACGTAAGCTCGACCTGCGTTACATTGGTCGTGATGAAGCGGCTAGCCCGGCTACCGGCTTCAGTAAGCGCCATAATGCCGAGAGCGAAGAGATCATGAATGCAGTCTTCCAGAAAGAACTTGTAAATAAATAACAGTAAATTAAAAACCCATTATAAATCTAAGATTATGGCAATTGTAGAATTAAAAGTACCAAGTCCGGGAGAATCTATAACCGAAGTAGTGATAGCCCGCTGGGTAAAACAAAGCGGCGATGTGGTAGAAAAAGACGAGGTGCTGGCAGAGATTGATTCGGATAAGGCAACGCTAACATTAAACGCCGAAGACAGCGGAAAAATTGAAATCCTGGCTGCTGAAGGCGATACGGTAAAGGTGGGCGATGTAGTAGTAAAAATTGATACGTCTTTTAAACCGGAAGCTAAAACAGAAACGCCTAAAGTGGAAGTAAAAGCAGACGCTAAAAAGGAAGAACCGAAAAAGGAAACTGCAGTTGCTCCGGCAACTACAAATGCGACCTATGCTACCGGAACACCAAGTGTAGCAGCAGCTAAGCTAATGGCCGAAAATAACATTAAGGCTGGTCAGATTAACGGTACCGGTAAAGACGGACGTATTACCAAACAGGATGTATTGCAGGCGTTATCGAATGGTTTCCCTACTGCCGCTCAGGTGATCAGTAATTCATGGCAGGGCGGACGCAATAAAGAAAAGGTAAAAATGACCTCTTTGCGTAAAACAGTAGCCAAGCGTTTGGTGAGTGTGAAAAACGAAACCGCCATGTTAACCACATTCAATGAAGTGGACATGAGTGCCATTTACGATATACGCGCGCGTTATAAAGATAAGTTTAAGGAAGTATATGGTACTAATATTGGCTTCATGAGTTTCTTTACCAAGGCGGTGTGCGAAGCTTTGTATCATGTACCTGCTGTAAACGCGATGATTGACGGCGAAGAGATCGTTTATAACAAGTACTGTGATATTGGTATTGCGGTAAGCGCGCCAAAGGGATTGATGGTGCCAGTATTACGCAATGCCGAACTGATGAGTCTGGCTGAAATCGAAAAGGGAATTAAAGACCTAGCTATTAAAGCCCGCGATGGAAAATTAACGATCCCGGATATGGAAGGAGGAACTTTCACTATAACGAATGGTGGTGTGTTTGGTTCAATGCTTTCTACTCCGATTATTAATCCGCCGCAAAGTGCGATTCTGGGAATGCATAATGTAGTGGAGCGCCCGGTTGCGGTTAACGGAAAAGTAGAAATCCGCCCGGTGATGTATGTGGCACTGAGTTACGATCACCGGATTATTGATGGTCGTGAGAGTGTAGGCTTCCTGGTACGTGTTAAGGAAATGCTCGAAAATCCGCATCGTTTACTGTTTGGTGGTAAACTGCCGGAAGAGGTTTTATTGGGATTATAGTATATTAGTAGAATACAGATAAAAGGGTAGCTTTAAACTACCCTTTTTCATTACAAGACATTTTAAAGTGGCACATTCAAATCCGGACATATCTGTCATCTTGCCGGTGTACAATGCCTCTGCTTATGTAGAAGAAGCGGTACAAAGTATATTGGATCAAACCTACGGTAATTTTGAGTTGTTACTGATCAATGATGGTAGTACCGATGATTCGGAACAGAAATGCCTCCGGTTTAATGATGCCCGTGTCGTGTATATCCGCAATGAAACCAATATGGGGTTAATTGCTACGCTGAACAAAGGATTGGCAATGGCCAAAGGACAGTACATTGCCCGTATGGATGCCGATGATGTATCGCTGCCACAACGTTTTGAAAAACAAATACAGTTGTTTAAACAGTACCCTGATGCGGTAGTGGTGTCGTGCGATCATTTTGGATGGGATGGGCAACAGGCGTTAACAAGAGTTTATACGGAAACAGGATCGGATGAGTTAAAGGCCATGTTATTATTTGCCACGTGCTTCTGCCATCCGGTAGTGATGATGCGGAATGTGTTTTCAAACGGAACTATACAGTATAATGCCGGTAGTCAGCATGTGGAAGATTACGGTTTATGGATGGACTTGTCTTTTCTGGGCTCGTTCCATAATGTGCCGGAACCACTTTTAAAGTACCGGTCGCATGCGCAACAGGTAAGTGTGTTGCATCGTGAAACACAATTGAAAAACAGTAATACGCTGAGGAAGCAGTTTTTGGAGAAGTTGGGCTTTTGTTTTTCCGAAAAACAATTACAAGTGCATAATAGTATCGGAAATAATGTTTTTATTACCAGTTCGCAACAGTTAAATGAGATAGAGGCGTGGTTGTTGCAATTGAAACAGCAAAATCTATCTGTAAAATGGATGAAGGAAGAGGCTTTCAGAAAGGTATTACATAAATTTTGGATAGACAGTTGCGGATACAGTAATCTGGGTTTAAAAGCGTATAACAACTATTTAAAATCGAATCTTAGAGCAGGTCAGTCGCTTCGTTTAAGCGGACATTTTAAGCTGATTGTAAAATGCCTTATACGGCGATTCAGGAAATAAAAGCAAAATCAGATAGAGTAAGCATCAGTTAAAGACTTAGAGTGTGGCAATAAAGTTACGTAAGCCAACCGTGATTAGTTCTACACCCAGACAGAGTACAAAAAAACCCATGATACGGGAAAGAGCCACCAGACCAGCATTACTGAACAGTTTTACAAAGTAACGCGACGAATACAGAAGTATAAATGTTAAGAGGCATACCAGTAAAATAGCAGCACTTACCGTTAAAATATTCTGCCAGTTTAATTCGGTAGTATTCATAGAGATAAGATACGACATACTTCCGGGACCAGCCAATAGCGGCATGGCTAATGGGGTAAATGAAATATCTTCTTTTTCTGTAGCCTCAATTTTAATTTTCCGGCTAATCCCTTTGTGGGTTTCGTTTTTGGCACTGAGGTAGGCCGTTCCGCTCAGTAATAAAATTAAACCGCCCCCAATCTTCATACTATTTAACGAAATGCCAAAAAAATCGAGGATATACTTCCCTGCCAGAAAGGAAATGATGAGGATAAAAAACACATACATGGAACATTTCAGGGCAATCTTCTGACGTTCGGCCTCTGTTCGGTTAGCAGTAAACGAAACAAACATTGGTATTGCACCAATTGGATTAAGCACTGAAGTGAGTGAAGAAACTAATGTAAACAAACCCAAAAACATACTGCGAAATTACTCACAATTTTTGAATCTGTATTAGTGAATAATCGTCAGATGTCCGGTATAATGGTAAGCCTTTTTATGAAGATCAGATACATCTATTTTCCAGACATACACCTCGTCTTTTACAGGAACACCGCCATAACTGCCATCCCATCCCGACGTATAATCCGTAGTACTGTATACTTCCTGTCCCCATCGGTTGTATATCCGCATTTGAAATGTTGTAACGTCCCATCCTGTTCCTTTGGCTAAAAACACTTTAGTAACTGCGTTGGGGCCAAGATAAAGGGCGTTGGGTGCAAAAAGGGTAAATTCAGGTTCCACTATCAGAAACCTGGTGAGTGTATCGCTGCAGCCATTGGTATTAAAGGCGCGAACGGAAACCGGATAAACGCCTGGTCCGGGGGCATTAAAATTAAGTGTGTTGCCGTATTGTGGTAATTCAGGCGCAAACCATACTAAACTGTCGGTATAGCGTGATTGATTGGTTAGTATAAAATTTGCCTCGTATTCGGTGGTAGTATAGCTGATATTAGAACTAAAATCGGCGAATGGTTTTTGTAATACGGTAATAGTGGCAACAGATGGATAGGTGTACCTGCAGCCTGTTTCCGTTTCAAGCGTTAGTGCAGCTGTGTAGTTTCCGGCAGACTGAAAACAGAGCGAAGGATGTGAACTGTTGATGATTGGCCCGTTACTAAAAGTCCATACCCACTTAGAAACCGGAGTTAAAGGAGTACTAAGCAGAGCAGAAGGCCCATTATAGGATACACAAACAGGCATGCAGCCCTCGTTAGAAGGCAAATTGCCAACCTGCGGTTTTGCTTCAATAGTTACCACGGCGTTTGTAGTTTTGGTAACACAACCGTCAAATGCCATAAGGGTATAAACAGTAGTAGAAATCGGGGAAACGGTTGCAGAGGAAAGGTTGCCGCCAGAAGGAAGCCAGGTATATTGCATGACGCTTAATGAAGGGGAAGTAACGCTTGCTGATAAGGTAACCGAAGCGCCATTGCAAATGGTAGAGCTGCTTAAAGGTTGAAGTGTAAAAGGCGATGGACTCTGAATGGAAACAGAAGCGGTACCAGTACAATTATTAGCGTCTGTAATAACCACAGAGTAATTGCCGGCGCTCAGGTTAGTAATAAACGAATTGACCGATCCGCCGGGATTCCAGTTATAACTGTAAGGAGCTGTTCCTCCGGTTACGCTTACCTGAGCAGAACCGCCTGTGCTGTTTGTGCATCCGGCATGGGTGAAATTCATGATCGGATTTAACGCCGCTGGTTGCAGAATGCTAAACGGAACGTTTACAGCGCAGCCAGAAAAATCAGTTACAACTACCGTATAGTTTCCGGCTAAAAGATTAGAAACGCTTGTCCCATTACTGTTTAGCGCGCCCCAGTTAAACGTATAAGGCGTTGTTCCGCCACTTGCGCTTACTGTAGCGGATCCGTTGCTGCTGCCAAAACAAAAAACAGACGTACTTGAAACAGAGGCGTTGGGAATATTAGGAGTATTGATGGTTACTGTATGAGTTTGCTGACACGCATTGACGTCACTCACCACAACGGTGTAGTTTCCGGGCAGCAACCCGGTACTAACAGACGCAGCGCCTCCGGATGGGAGCCATGTGTAACTATAAGGTGCTGTGCCGCCGTTTGCGGTAATTGTAGCGGAAGCCTGAGCGGGGCCTGAGCATGAAGCGGGTGTTAACGACATGTTTACCGAAAGTGAAGCTGTTGGTTGGGTAACCGAAACAGTGAGTGTACGCTGGCAGCCACCACTGTCCATTATAGTAACGGTATATGTGCCGGATGCCAGATTAGACGCTACAGATGAAGAGCTTACGGAAGGCAGCCAGTTATAGGTGTAAGGGGCATTTCCGCCAACAGGGATAAGGGTAGCAGAACCGTTAGTGTATCCAAAGCAGGAAACTGGCGTGGTAGTTACGTTTACAATCAGAGAACCTGTTGAGGGAGCAACGGAGTGGGTAAGACTCAATTGGCAATTGTTGGCATCGGTTATAACGGAAGTATAACTCCCCGCTGTAAGATTGGTTACCTGCGCATTACTGCCCGCTAAAGGGCTCCAACTATACTGGTAAGGTCCTGTGCCGCCGCTGACGGTAAGGGCAATAGCGCCTCCGCTTAAATTAGCACAGGCAATATTTGTTATACTGGCCACTGCTTGCAACGAAGCCGCTGGTTGCTGAATAATGGCTATAGCCTGCGCGGTGCAATTATTGGCGCTGGAAACGTCAACAGAATAGGTGCCCGCAACTACATTCGAAATGGTAGCGGCATGTCCGTTACCCGGCGACCAGGTGTAAGAGTAGGGAGGAGTGCCCCCCGAAACGGTTACTGAAGCACTGCCGCTGGCGTTTCCAAAACACGATACGCTTGAGGAAGCTATACTTAGTGATAAGGCTGGTGCGGCTGTAATCGCCACAGTAGTGGTTAGTAGGCAACTGTTAGATGAAAGCGCGTTTACGGTGTAAATCCCGGCACACAGGTTACTTACCGAAGAGGCATTACTGCCGCCTGGGAACCAGGTGTAGGTGTAGGGCGCTATGGCGCCGGTGGCGTTAATGGCCGCTGCACCGTTGCAGATACAGGCCGCGTTGGTAAAACTTGTGGAAATACTGAATGGCGTAATAATAGTACAATTGTTATTCATACTGCTGATCCAGGACGCATTGGCCGCGTTATTAGCAGCTCCCGGGGTTTCATTTCCTGCTACCGCGTTCATTGTCCAGTTTGCCTGATTCGCGGGGTTAGTATTAGCCGTATTAGCGTTGAAAATAACATTACTGCCGGCAGAGCCTGCAAAGTAAATAATAGTTCCGGTGGTGTTGTTTCCCCAACTCACAGCATGAACGAGTCCTCCTGCGGGCGTGACGGTTTGAAATGAATCGCCGCCGTTAGCCATACTGATTTCGGCCCAGTTTCCGCCACAATTGGTGTAACCACTGGTTGGATAGGTGGCATTTCCGGCAGCCGGTTGTGTAAGAAACCGTTCCAGTAAGGTGCAATTACTGATGGGGATCACCAGTCGGCAATTACCATCATTTATTGATAGATCCTGAGCGGGAACAAGAGGGTTAAGGTCCGAATCGTTATAAATCAGAAGGATAGTACCGTAGGGAACAGCAGCCCAGAAGGGAATATTTTTAAGTCGCACACACCCCATGGCAATGCCAACACCGCCCCCTGTGGCAAAACTCCCGTTATTGTCATCGAGAATGTAATTGCGGAGATCCATGCTGTTGTTTCCTGTACAGGAAGGTGTACCGGCTACCACCAGTTCTACATACTCCTTTGCTCCCGATGCTCCCTGAGACACTTCGTTTAAAACCAACTGTTGACTTTTTGTTGTCAAAAACGACAATAGGAAAAATAAGACTAAACGAAATACCTTATCATTCATGTTTTGAAGTGTTATTCCCAAAGGGGAAATGCCGATGCAAAGGTACTCCTTTTCAGTAGCGTGTAAACGATAAATCTTTAATAAAGTGTTAAGAAACGGTATGTGATTTTATATCCGGATTTAGTTTTGATAATTCATCCAGCTTGAGTAGTGAGGTATTTTAAAGATCGGTTAGCTAAACTAATGCGTTTGTTTTAGCCCCCCTAAGAGAATGAACGGGTGGCACTCTTTTTTACACTTCGCGTCACATTTCTGACGAATGCCTTATCTTTATGCAGGTGAAACCTTTGTTAGATAAAACAGTGTTACTTGAAAAATTTCAGGGAAAGGGAGGTTGGACGTTTGCCCGGATACCAGAAATAGCAAAAAATAAGGACAGAAAATTCGGGTGGGTGAAGGTAAGAGGAACCATTGATGGGTATGAGATACGGAAATACCACCTGATGCCTATGGGGAACGGGCAGTTGTTTTTGCCTGTTAAGGCAGAAATACGGAAGGCAATTAAAAAGATGGAGGGAGATTCGGTTCGGATTATTTTGTATCCCGATAATGAACCCCTGGATGTTCCGGAAGAATTCAGAATGTGTTTGCAGGAAGATGTAGTGGCGCAGGCATTTTTTAATTCACTGTCGGAAAGCGAACAGAAATTTTATATACAGTGGATTTATTCTTCCAAAAAAGAAGAAACCCGTATTAAACGTATGGCGGAAAGCATTAACCGTTTGGCTAAACGACAGAAATTGTATGCTAAGGATTTGAGTAAAAATCAGTAATGTAATAGTATGGAAACAAAAAAAACAAAAATTACGGTGGAATGCGTTATTAATGCCCCACTTGAGAAGGTATGGGAGTCCCGTACGTTGCCGCAACATATTGTAAACTGGAATTTTGCATCGCCTGACTGGCATTGCCCTAAAGCAGAGAATGATTTGCGGGAAGGTGGTCGTTTTGTTTCTACCATGGCGGCTAAGGATGGGAGTTTTAGTTTTGATTTTAGTGGTCATTATACCAAAGTAGCGCCATTAAAACAGATTCATTACACCATGGACGATGGTCGTACGTCTGAAGTAAGTTTTGATAGTGTAAACGGACAAACTAAACTTACCGAATGTTTTGAAGCGGAACAGCAAAATCCGGAAGAACTTCAGAAGCAGGGCTGGCAGGCCATATTGAATAATTTTAAGGCATATACCGAAACGCTTTAATCTGATAATCATGAAAACAGGAAAAGCAGTACCTGTAACTGTAGATGAATACATTGCGATGTTTCCAAAAGTAGTACAGGAACGCCTGATAATGATGCGTCAGATTATTAAGAAGGAGGCGCCTGAAGCGGAAGAAAAAATAAGTTATGGCATGCCGGCTTATCATTTGAACGGCCCTCTGGTATATTTTGCAGGCTATGCCAAACACATCGGTTTTTACGCTACGCCAAGCGGGCACGAAAAATTTAAAAAGGCGCTGTCTGTTTATAAGCAAGGAAAGGGTTCTGTTCAGTTCCCCTTAGAGGAAGCGCTGCCTGTAAAACTGGTAGAAGATATTGTGAAGTTCAGGATTAAAGAAAATGCGACGAAGATAAAGTTGGGGCTTAAAAAGAAAACACGTTAATGCGGTTTTGCCGCGTGCTCATGAAGCAGATTCTTATTTTTTAAACGGTCATTCATCTCGAGCATGGCCGCCAAAACCAATTGAGAATAATTTTGTGACGCGGATTTAAAGCGACTGGTTTCAGCCTGCCAGAGTTGATAAATCATATCCATGTTGCCTTCACTGGGCTGAAAGGTGAAAAGCGCGTTGCGAACGTTTCCTGCACCGGCATGATAAACGTGCATGACCAGTAAACGGAACCATAATTCCTGTTCGGGTTGTTCCTGAATGCCCAGAGAATCCAGAATACTATGCGCTTTCGGGATACATACTTTTTTGATAAGGCTCGATGCGGCATAGGCCGATCGTTCAAAATCGGCACGCTCGTCAATATGACGATTCACTTTTAAGCCAAACATACGGGCCACGTCTTTCATTAATTGGAAAGGGCCGTAAGCACCGGCATTTGATTTTTGTAATTTATTCGGACTTTCAATAAGCAAAATGGCCTGTGCATACCAGGGATCTACCCCATTGGCGACAAAACAATTAATCCCCTGATCAAAATTGGCAAAGGCTTTGTCAAAGGCATAGAAAAAACGTTTACCACCCGTCACCAATACGCGACAGGTAGAATCTTCTCCAAATGCCAGACGCATACTATCGCGGGTACATTTTTTAACTGAATCGTTTAACGCGTTCCAGTCACCGGTTTTCATTTTCTGGATGATGGTTCGGTTGTGATGAAAGTTTACTACACAACTATCTTCCGAGGTATTCATTACCAGTCGCCAAAATTTAACCTGTGGCAATTCAGCAATACGGTATTTATAGAGTTGTTGATCAAATACAAAGTTAGAACTACTGCCATCTGCGGGATCTTTTACACCTACAACCTGTTCACATAACGATTTTATTTCTTCGGGTTTGGGTAATGGATCGGCGGTGTCGGGCCGCAGCGTTTTGACTTTGGCTTTATTTCCATCATCTGGGGGAGTCCCCATAAAACCCGGTGTGCGCCATATTGCATAACCTAAACCAGAGGTAAAGACCAGAACTCCTAAAATAACGGATAGTTTTCCAAATAAGCGCATATACAAGTTTAATGAATTTGCAAGAGAAAGTAAAGCCAAAAAATGGAAAAGTATGGAATGATAATTGTTAATAGTCTGACAGAATCTTGTCAATATTAAAATTAAGCGCGTTTAATCAAATCAGCATAATGTTGGAATAAGACTTTAAATAGGAAAGTTGGATTCACCTGTCACTTATGGCAATTCTGTTTACATGCGGAAGCAAACAAGAGACTACTCCGGATTGGGAAGATCCGCGTCCTGACCAAAAGTAAGTAAGTTATTATCCGGATCTAAAACCGAAAATTCAATTTGGCCCCAGGGTTTGGTTGTAAGATGGCCATTTGGATGAATTGGGCAGTGGTTTGCCAACAAAGTATTGTATAGTAAGTGGATGGCATTGGTTCGGATATAAACCTGGCCATAGTTCTCGTTGGGATAAAGTGCCTTAAATTCAAAAAAGTGAATTTGTATAGCATCTTTTTGAAGCATGAGATAATTGTCATAATCCCTGTTGCCAAAGGTGCTAAAGCTCAGGTATCTGGTGTAAAAGTCCTGTGTTATTTTCTTGTCGCGCATGGGTAATTTGGGATGAATGGTAGTAAGCATAAGTCTATTTTATTTATATATTAATAGCAATGTAATGTAGAAGGGTTTTTCCGTTTGGCTTGTGTGACTGGTGTGGATTATTTTACATTGTATTCAAATTTCACTGAGTTCTTTCCGTTTGTAACAACAATCTCATACTCTCCTTTTTTTAAAGCGAGCAAACACTTTTGGTCTGACGCGTTCACTTCAGTTATATCCGTTGGAATAGCTATGGTTCTGTCTTCTCCTTTTTTAAAGGCTAGCACCATCAGTGGAAAGGATAAACGGATTGTTTGTAACGAAATTTCTGTTTTTTTAAAGTCGGTATTAAACAACCAGTTCGGGCGGTTGCAGGTGTAATCTGTGACAGGATGGAATATGGCAAGGTCGGCCCACGATTCGCCGCGCTTATAGGCTAAGGGTTTTCCGGTACTGTCTGTCAGAATGGAAGGTGTTTTTACGTTGAGTGCTTTTGAAAGAGGATGACGGAATCCGGGCTTACTCTTTTCGCTGTACAGTACCTGATCAATGGTTAAGGGATCGGTGCCGGTGTATTCTGCTAAACGGCCTGCCATGGCTTTTTCCCACGAACTGTGTATCCCTTCCAGTGCATGATCGAAGCCGCAGTGAATAAGGAATTTTTCACCGGGTCGTGTCTTCATTTCTTTTTGGATGTTGCGGGCTTGTTCTATTTCCCGGAGTTTACCGTTCGCATCTGACGTAGCTTCGTAAGCAAATACATGATAGCCCATTTCCAGAGCTTCTCTTATGAGGTTGCCAAATTGCGGATCTTTAATGTAGTGCCCGGAAGCTAATACCGGAAATTTACGCTGGTTAAGGGCAGAGTCTGTATATGTCCCATTTCCGAGTGCTTCCAATCCAAGGTTCCGGTAGCCTTTATCGTACAGTTTTTTAAGAAGGGTGCGGGTAAAAAAACGGTGATATGAATGGTGATGCGCTTCGTTTATAATGACTACCTGATGTTTGGTAGCTTCAGCAGCAATAAAATCTAAAGCATTTGTGGCGGTATATTTTTTTGTAATGGAGTCGGTCTGAGTTGGCGAATACGTTTTTTCTCCGGGGGTAAAGGCCATGTCCCAATGTATTAACGCGTTTTTATAATCACCTTTAGTAGCGTAGTCCGCAGCAGAGATCTGGTATTTCCAGGGAAGTGTATCTTGTTGTACCTGCCGTTCTATTTCGGCCGAAAATTTATATTCCGTTTTAAATACAATGTCTTCTGTGTGCAGTTTGTTAACGATGCAGGAGCTTAAAATAGCACAACCGATAATGTAACCTGTTTTTTTCATGTGAATTGTCACATTGTAAATATACGTAGGACAGGAATCGGTTAATCTATGCCGCTATTCTAAATGTGTATTATTTCAGGCACTTGGTCACAATTTTTATAAAGAAAGTTCATAAAATCCTTCTCCGGATTTTATTTCCGGAGAAGGCTGTTACTTATTTTACATGCCACTCTACCTGATGGGCTTCCCATAAACGTGGCACTTCCAGTTTATCAATCATTTTCTCGATAGCGCTTTCAGGTATGGGATAAGGACGTGACCGGTTTTGCAGGATCAGTGTTTTGTAAGGGACCTCTACATATATAATTTTGAAACATGGTTTATACACGCGTAAAAGGTCAATTAACTGTTCCCTCATCTGTGCGGTAATGTTAGTGGCATTCCATACAAACGATGTTCCTTGCCGCAGATAGGAGCGGGCTTGTTCTTTACATGCCTGTATAATTTGTCCGTTTCCTTTACTGTCGCGGTGATTGATTTTTAACTCGCGTCTCAGGGCATCGAGCGATACTACCGGCCAGCCGGGATAATTTTTCCGGATAAAGAAATCTTTACCGCTACCGGCAATACCCGACAGTAGAATGACTTCAACAGCAGGGTTTCCGAATGGAACGTAATCCGGACTTTCGCCGCCTTCCTGAAAGTAATGGAATTTTGCGGATGTATTGGCGAAAGGGTAGGGATTATGCCATACCTTTTGTTCGATGCAATACTCTTTAAATAGTTCCAGTTTATACAGGAGAACGGTCTGATCGTTGCAGATACGGCCCAACACGTCGGCTTTGGCAAGCAGGTACAACCATTGCAGGTTAACTTCCAGCGAGGCTTTGAGTAAAGCCCGTTGCGGATCTGGTTTTTCGAAACACCACAGGGGAAAGCCATGGTACCTGACCAGCGCTACAATTTGTTCGCGGACCTGGAATGGTGTATCTATTTCGCGATAAAGAATTTGCCGCGTGGTTAAGGCCCCTTTTTTCGCATGTCCGGGCGATACAATATGTCCGTGTTCGTCGGTAAATGTGGTGGATCGTTTTTCCACATCGTGCAATAAAGCTGCCGCCCACAGAATTTCCTGATCCTGTGGGGGTAACTGTTGGTAATCGGTTAGTTGCAGGAGTTGCTCCAGCACCATTTGGGTATGAATAGCCACATCGCCTTCGGCATGATGCACCGGGCTTTGAGGGACGCCATGCATAGCGTTTACCCAGGTAAACTGCCTGAGTTCGTTCCAGTCTCTGGTTTTACAAAGGGTCCACATAACGTTCGTGTTTTAAAGGTGCGCGTTTCCAGTTGCGGGTCCAGTGCTCATCTGTTTTTACGTGGCCTTTGCGCACGTATTTGAACACGTTATCCGCGAAAGCGTTCACGGTGTAAGTATTACTGTTCCGGCTCACAAGTCCTTCCATAGTGCATGGTACGCCGCTTATCGCATCTGCCGGGTCAAAAGCACCGGCACCTTTTACCCAACTGAGCAGTAGTTGTTCGTACTCTTCCTTGTCAGTGTGAGGGCCAGTAATGGCAATAACCGGAACGGTTGGTAAATCGAAACAGGCAGCAATAAAACAGGTTTCTTCCCATGATAACCAGGTATCGTGTTCCCGCACGGCGAATACATAATAATGGTGTTCAATGGTACGGTAGGCAATGGAATGGATGGCGTAAAGATTTTCGCCAAAAATTTCATAATTCCCCAAATCATTTTTAAGTAATTGCCAGTGTTGCCGTATGGCTTGCGTCCACGGCGATACCGTGGGAGCCACATGTGAGCGGGCAAAAACACCATGGCGACTCAGGCAGTTATTTTCGCCATCGAGTTTCTCGGTGTGAATAAGGCATGGAAAGTTTGAAACGGATTCCCAGTAATGGGTGTTAATCCGATCGTCGCTGCTGGTGCCGGGTGAGAAAGGGTAATGATACGTTCGTCCGTATTTTTTTGAAATTGACATGATAATTTAGTTTAAAATAAGACAATAGGATTTAAGGGCTTCCCTTTTGGAAAACCTTAGCTATTTTCTGATAGTAAACGCATTACATGACTACTTTTCATTGAGTGGTTTTATTCAGAATAACCGACAGTGGCTTCTGAATTTTGAACAAAGATAAAAAACAAATGGATAGATGAAGACATGTTAATGGATGTAATGTAGTAACACTGCTACACAATGAGCAAACAACTTATTTTAGTAAGGAGACGATTTATTTATCTTTATAAATAACGAGGTTCAGGATACCTTTAACGGGAGTGGAGTTATCGCTTAAGGATACAACAAACGGTTTGCGTTGTCCCTCAAAACAGTTGTAAACGACGTAACCTTTGTCTTCGGTGGGATTAGGTAGTTTGTTTTCGTAATAATCTTTCAGGTCGCAGAAGAGGTAAGAGGTTAATTCGAGATCGTTACAATTGATTTGCACGTTAATTTCCTGAAGACTATCATTGGCGAGCGCATAATCAATGGAGTAATTGGTAAGGGAGTCCACTTTGTATTCGAAATAAATGTGACCAGATTCGGCTTCAACCGGAGCGGCAGTTTCAATTTTTTTAATAATTTCTGCCTTGCTGTTTAAATCCAGTCCTCTGAAAACCCCATCACGTGAACGTACAATTTCATCCATAAGAGGATGAAAGCCCGGAAATATTCGGGGCTTATCTTCTTTAGTGGCACCGGGTTGTTCTTTACAGGAATAAAGAATGGCAGAAAGGGCTACAAGAAAAATATATAAGCTCTTTTTCAAAAACAAGGCTAAAGTAATAAATAAATTTAGTTAAGCGTTTGCCAAAAAATGCAAACTTATCAGCCGGATTTACTCTCCGGCTGTTGTTTCTTCGTTTACTTTTTTAACCTCGGGGCGCATTTGGGGGAAGAACAAGACTTCCTGTATGGCCGCGTTATTGGTCAATGTCATGGTTAAACGGTCTATACCTATGCCAATACCAGCGGTAGGGGGCATGCCATATTCAAGTGCGCGTAAGAAGTCGTGGTCAATAAACATGGCCTCATCATCGCCACGTTCCTGAAGGCGTAATTGTTCTTCGAAACGTTCGCGCTGATCAATAGGATCGTTTAATTCCGTGTAAGCGTTGGCTAATTCCTTACCATTTACCATTAATTCAAAACGTTCTACCAATCCTTCGGTATTACGGTGTTTTTTGGTAAGCGGACTCATTTCTACCGGATAATCGGTAATAAAAGTTGGTTGGATATAATGGCCTTCGCATTTTTCACCAAAAATTTCATCAATGAGTTTGCCTTTGCCCATACTTGGTTCTACGTGTATGTTCAACTGACGGCAAACCTCACGCAGTTGGGCTTCGTCCATGCCGCTGATGTTAATGCCTGTATGTTCCTGTATAGCTTCGAACATGGTAACGCGTTTAAAGGGCGCTTTAAAATCAATTTCTTTATCGCCAAGAGTTACTACGGTAGTGCCATACAAATCCATTACTACTTTTTCGAGTAAACGCTCGGTGAAGTTCATCATCCAGTTGTAGTCTTTATAGGCTACGTAAAATTCGAGTACAGTAAATTCCGGATTATGTGTGCGATCCATACCTTCGTTACGGAAGTCCTTGGCAAATTCGTACACGCCTTCGAACCCGCCAACAATAAGGCGTTTAAGATACAGTTCGTTGGCAATACGTAAATACAACGGAATGTTTAACGCGTTGTGATGTGTAATAAACGGGCGGGCGGTAGCGCCTCCGGGAATACTTTGTAAAATGGGTGTTTCCACTTCCAGCAAACCAGCATCGTTAAGCGTTTGACGAATGGAGGTCATAATCTGTGTCCGCTTTTTAAACGTATCGCGTACGTGTGGATTAATGATAAGATCCACATAACGCTGACGGTAACGAAATTCAGGATCACTTACTTCATCGTAAGAGTTTCCGCTATCGTCGGTTTTAACGATGGGTAATGGTTTTAAGGATTTGCTCAGTAATTTGAATTCGGTAACGTGGATAGAAATTTCTCCGGTTTTGGTAGTAAACACGTAGCCCTGAACGCCCACAATATCACCAATATCTATCAGTTTTTTCCAAACGGTATCGTAAAGTGTTTTATCTTCTCCGGGACACACATCGTCGCGGCGGATGTAGAACTGAATGCGGGCCGTAGCGTCTTGTAATACGGCAAAACAAGCTTTCCCCATATCGCGGATGCCCATGATGCGGCCTGCAATGCTGATGTTCTTATAATTTAACTTATCGCGTTCGTAGTTGTCTTTTATATCCTGAGCTGTAACGTTTACCTGAAATTCTTCGGGTGGAAACGGATTAACACCCAATTTTTTTAATTCGTCTAATTTGTGACGGCGCAAAAGTTCCTGTTCGCTAAGTTCTGACATATTCTGTTTTAAATAATTGCGGCAAAGATAGGATTTTTAAATGATACCATTTGATAAAGGAGAATTGACAGGGTGGGTGAAGGGTAGTTGCTTAGTGTGGTGATGTAACGGATTACTTTTAACATGACGGGGTTATTTGGAAAGACCTTGTTTTATGTCAGTTGTTTAATGACATCTGTTGTTTAATGACATCTAATGACATCGCACTTTGTTGAAGCGTCCAAAAAGTCATTACGTTGCCCGTATGTGGTTGTTATGCTCAGCATGCTGGGTTTATCTTCCCCTTTTTTCGATTTACATTATCGGAGGTAGCAACTTGCTTAGACGTTAAACGAAACTATAGGTTAAACAAAATGTTTAGCGTTGACTCGCCGAGCGATTGAAGCGGCAGCCTTGCGCGGGCCATTGCGTGATTTTGCGTGTGTGAGGCGGCGACCTTAGGAAGCCCCCGGAACCACTGCAAAACCGCAATGGATAAGCAAGCTATAGCGAAAAGCGCGGTTTTTGGGGAGGGATAAGGCAGGAAGGGAAAAACGGCGGCAAAACAAATCGTAAGTAGGTTTAATAAACTGATAAACAGATGTTTAACATTTTTTGTTTAGCTTTTTTGTTAATTGATTAAACATTCAGGTTATTTTGTTTAATATTGTGTTGTTAAAAGTTAAACAAAATGACAGCAATAGAGTTCAATACCAAACTAGTGGGAGAACGCATCTCCTTGAAAAATTTTGCTCTTAGTTTGACGCACAATCCTGATGACGCTTTGGATTTGTTACAGGATACGTATGTTAAGGCACTGACTTACCGTGAAAAATTTGAAGAGAGTACAAATCTTAAAGCCTGGCTGTTTACGATTATGAAAAATACCTTTATTAACAGTTACCGGCGATCGGTTAAGACCAAGGCATTGATAAGCAAGGGCGATGATTTAGCTTTGAATCGGGCGTATAAACAAAATAGTTATAATCATAGTGAAGATCGTTTATCGGCGAAAGAGATTATTAAACGGATTGAGAAACTGGACGAGCAGTATAAGTTACCCTTTACAAGGTATTATACCGGATATAAGTATGAAGAGATTGCTCACGAAATGAAGTTGCCTTTAGGAACGGTAAAGAGTCGTATTTTTACAGCACGTAAGCAGTTGATGGACGCGTTGAAGTCGGTACGAAACTGATACGATGCGTGATCCGGAATGGTTTCTGCTGTACCGGCGCGTATTGTCTCGATTGTTTTAATTTTAGAGTGGACAGATGCCTACGGTTGATAAAAAATGAAAGCGACAATTTCTATTTTCTGGTTTCGGAGAGACCTAAGATTGAGCGATAATGCAGGCTTGTATCACGCCTTGCGAAATTCGAAGAGTGTACTACCGGTGTTTATTTTTGATACAACTATTTTAAACGCACTTGAAGATAAGTACGACCGGCGTGTTGATTTTATTCATCAGGCAATTACTGCACTTGACGCGGAATTACAAAGCCATGGCAGTGCTTTGCAGGTATTTTACAGTACACCCCTTCAGTCATTTGAAACACTTTGCAGTACTTACGCCATAAGTACCGTTTATACCAATCATGATTACGAACCTTATGCCAGCCACCGCGATGAAGCGATTAAAGCATATTTAACGGGGAGAGGAATTACTTTTGAGACATTTAAAGATCAGTGTATTTTTGAGAAGAACGAGGTGTTAAAGGACGATGGTAAGCCTTATACTGTATTTACACCTTATAGCCGCAAGTGGAAAGCCAGATTAAGTCCGTTTTATTATAAACCGTACCCTACTTTGAAATATGCTTCGCGGTTTATGAAACGTAGTCCGGAGCTATTACCAGATCTGGAAAGTATGGGGTTTAAGAAAACTGATTGCATTTATGTTTCGCCCTCTTTGCCAACCAATGATTTACTAGCGCAGTATAAAGCCAATCGTGATTTTCCGTTTTTGCCGGGTACCAGCCGTTTAAGTGTGCATTTACGTTTCGGAACGGTGAGTATCCGTCAGTTGGTTACGGCTAGTTTTGGGCTAAGTGAGGCCTGGCTGAACGAGCTGATCTGGCGCGATTTTTACATGATGATTCTTTGGCATTTTCCACATGCCGCTAAAAGTGCTTTCCGTCCGGAATACGATAGGGTGGAATGGCGTAATGACGTATCACTTTTTAATAAATGGTGCGAAGGCGCGACAGGGTTCCCCATTGTAGATGCGGGGATGAGAGAACTAAATGCTACCGGATTTATGCATAACCGGGTACGGATGATTGTGAGTAGTTTTTTAGTGAAAGATCTTTTAATAGACTGGCGTTGGGGAGAGGCGTATTTTGCAAAGAAGTTGCTGGATTTCGATTTAAGTGCCAATAATGGGGGCTGGCAGTGGGCTGCCGGAAGTGGTTGCGACGCAGCGCCTTATTTCAGGGTATTTAATCCGCATGAACAACAGAAAAAGTTTGACCCGGAGTTTAAGTACATTAAAAAATGGGTTCCGGAATACGGAACGAAAAGTTATCCATTGCCCGTGGTGGATCATGCTTCGGCCAGAGTACGGGCGATACAGGTATATAAGGAGGCTTTGAGTCAAAGCAGGCAACTTAAACTAATGTAGGGTGTGTTAAAGAAGAAAGCTTATTAGGGTTGTAAACTAACGTCTATAATAATTTTGGAAAGTTGATTGGGTAAAGAGATGTATTGTACTGTAGCATTAATAATCTGAGCCCTACTGAAAATACTTTTTAATCCTAATCCGGTGGCATTTTCACTAAGCGTTTGAATACTTGCCATATCTATGCCCTCACCGTTATGTTCAATGTCTATTTTGAGGTGATTATTGTTTATTAGCATTGAAACGATGGTGTTATTGGCTTTTGCGTGTTTGATAATGTTGTTAATGACTTCTTTACAAATGCGGTACAATTGCATTTCCATTTTAGGGGAGAAACGGACATCTTCTACGTTACTATTGGTAGTGATTTGCATGCTGCCGCTTACACGAATCTGACGGCAGAGTTCTGAAATGGCTTTCATAAAGCCCAACTTTACGAGGGTAGGACTCATCAGGTCGTGTGATATGGCCCTGACACTTTGAATGGTTTCTTCAAGTAACTTGTTGTTTTCTTCAATGAGGTTAATAACCATTAAGGGATCACTGGCATGTCGTGAAATTTTAGCCTGGTTTAAACGGATAACATTCAAATAGGTGCCTATTTCATCGTGTATATTTTTAGAAATGCGCTCCCTCTCTTTTTCTGTTATTTGAATGGAAGCATCGAGCAGGTTTTTCTGATGCAGGGTTTCCGCGTCACTTAATTTTTTCCGGTGCTCCATGGAGCGACGTTGGTAAAACACAACAAACCCGATAATAGCGGTGCATAGGATCAGTATGGCGGCACTTCCCACCATGATGATAAAATTTAAACTTATTTCTGAACTGTCTTGCAAAGCCCTATTATAAAAAGCAGATAAAAGATATAATTAAACAAACTATGTGTAAATATCATAATTTGATGCGTATTCATAAAACTTCCGGGCAGGTTTTGCAGACAAAAAATGATGCTGGTACAGGAAAAGTAAATAAAACAGGCACTGTTAAACCAAAAGAGATAATAATCGGTGATAATATCAACGGGTTGTTCAATAATGATACGCCTGAAGAAAAACACCGCGTACAGAACAATGATAAGATTGGCAAACAAGCTAAAAGCTGAATAATACTGAGAAGTGATGTGTTTCGTGAGACTCTCATACAGAATAAAGGCAAAGCCACTTATCCAGATAAGTAAATGAAATACTTGTATTTTTTTATCCTGGAAAAGAAGCTTGTAGAAATAGGTTAACAGGTAAAACTCTATAATAATAAAAATGTTGACAACAACCAGATTTGGAATTTTGGAACGGATCAGGTAATGCGACAATAATTCCGATACAAGACTAATGGCGCAATACATAACAATGAGCATTTGGGCCTTATTCAGAACACGGTATTTTACAATGCCAATAATTACCGCGCTGGAAATTAGTGGCAATAAGCCATAACTGACAATAAGGTACCAAATGCCCATTGACGAAAATTACGAATTTAATTTATTAGCATTGCCACAAACAGGCGGGCAAATTATGGAATGATTTAACAATAAACCATTTTCCAGATCGTTCTCGTTAGCATCTACGCCAACAATTACAACCTGACGCGTGCCATCACTCTGAACAGAGTTGTAAATTCTTACACCAACACAACCGGTTTGACCAAGAATATCGTTTAGTTTGTTTTTACCAACGTAAAAGGCCTTTACGGCTCCGGGATTTGCATTACGGTAATTTTTTGTTTCTGCACTGGCATCGCCCAGTGAAATAAAACTGCCTTCATTTCCATTGAAACTCATAATTTATTTGTTTTTAAAAGTTAGTATTACAAATAAATGCAAAAAACGAAACAGAAAAATTATACTAAAACAACAGGTCTTTTAAATAATTGTAAAACAGGAATTTAAACTTAAGGTGTAGGGAGAACTCCCTAAACAAATAGGGAGAACTCCCTATTGTAAAATGGGGAATTCTCCCTATTTCAGAACACTGTTAATGAACCTACATTTGTAGCGTATGGAAAAATACAAGTCAGATATTCTCCCGGTAGCCTTACAAGATCAAATGGTAATGCTTAATTCACCTTTTGAAATACAAAAGTGGTGCCGGTTGTTAGAGTGTGATGAAAAGTATTTGCGCTATGCTGTACTATCTATTGGGAATAAAGCCAGTAAAGTAAATGATTTTTTAATCCTGAACCGTTTAAAAAATGAAACTGTATAATAAAACCAGTAAAGGTATTTTGTTCAGCGAGGAAGTGATTTCCCTTGTTTGGGAAAAAGCGGCGCCTATTCAGGGGAAAGATCCAAATGTGTACCGCAGAGATGTTTGCGGCGCTATTATCAGAAAAGACATGTTTGGTGTATCTAATAATCTTTACTCGCTGGGATGGGAAATTGACCATATCAAACCACTGGAATTAGGAGGGAGTGATGAATTAAGCAATCTTCAAGCCCTGCAATGGTGTAATAACCGTACCAAGGATCTGAATTATCCTTTCTGGAAAGGAGAGGTGATGGATTTGTTACAGCCAGAATACTCGAATTTAAAAGACGCACCGTTTTAACATATTGTTAGTTGTCCTGTCGTTATAATGAGGTAAACATTATAGCAATTATTAAAATCACACACAGCCTAGGGTTTTAACACAACCAAAACTTCCATTTTGGCGACAGGCAGCTAACTTTATTTGTTTTTCGGGGATTTATTTTGTATATTTAAAGTAATCAGGTGCCATTTACACTACGGCATCAAAAACAACATTACATGAATTATTCAATCCCTGATAATCCTATTTTGGATATAATTATCTCTATTGTACTCATTTTCGCTTTTTTAAGCATACTTGTTTCCATTTTACTGGAGTGGTACAATTATAAAGTAAAAGCAAGGTCGCAGGCTCTGCAGGATGCTATCTACAATCTGATTAATGATAAAACAGGGATTAATTATGGCTATCTGTTTTATAATCACTTTATGATTAACGGACTCAGACACAATAGACGGCGATCGGTTCAGTATATTTCTTCATCCATGTTCGCGGATGTATTAATGGATATTGTCGCCAATCAGTACGAACACTCGCAGGATATTGCTATTCATCCGCAACAGGATAATCAGGTTAAGTACCACAGTGTTAAGAATCCTCCTGAAAATATAAAGACACTGGGGGTCAACAGAGGTGGTGCTATACCGGAAAAATCACAGTCAGTTAGCAATCCGTTAATGGTTCGTTTTCAGGAAGCCTTAGAAGTGATGCGACCAGGACCATTGAATGTTTTGTTGAAATCCTTTAACGAGAAAGCGGGCGGAGATTATACGAAACTCAAGGCATTGATGGAGCATTGGTATAACGACTATATGGATCGTGTAAGTGGCTGGTATAAGGTAAAGCAGCGGCGCAAACTACTCATTGCCGGTTTTATTATCGCCATTGGGCTTAACGTGGATAGTATTCACCTGATACGTTGTTTAAGTTATGATCCGGCTTTGCGTACCCAGATGATTGCAACGGCTGTACGCGTAAGTGATAAATACGAAAGCCTGCCTGCGGAGTCAAGGGAAGATACTAAGGCTTTGGAAGCCATCGTGTCGCAACTGGAAAAAGACACAACGGTAAACAAGCGGGAGCAGTACAAAACACTATTGGACAGGTTAGATGTCTCTTACCGGAAGCAGCAGGAAGATATGGCGTTTATTCAGAGAGCAGACAGCGTTCTGGATATCATGTCCGATCTTAATGTGCCATTAGGATGGGGGTATGATACGGCTCCTTTATCTTATTTTAATCAGTTTAATCCAAATAAAGTAACAGATAAAATGGCAATAAAGCAGCTTTCGGGCAAGCGAAATGCCGGGCTGTTACATTACCTCAATTACAGAAATAACTGTTCTACTTTGGTTAACTGGCTGATGTACCTTCTGGGAATAACCATTACAGCCTTTTCACTGAGTTTTGGCGCACCTTTTTGGTTCGACCTTCTGGTAAAATTGGTAAATCTGAGACGGGCCGGAAAGAAGCCCGCATAACTAAAATCAAAATAAAACGATATGCCCCGATTTACAAATATACACGTCCATATTTTCAATACAGATTGCGCCCCTGACCGCTTTCTGATGGTTATTCCCAGTACGGCATTACGTTATGCGCCGGGAGTAGTAAAGTGGTTGTTAAGCGGTGATATCAGCCGCGCGCTGATACACCGTTTGTCTAAACTCTATTCGGGAATACTGAACCGAAGTAACAGTGCCGAGCGTAATGCGTTCGATAAGTATATTGCCTTCCTTAATATAGGGTTGCAGGCTACGCAGTTAGAAGTTTTTCAGAAAGCACTGGAAGCAGGCAGAAAGGCAGACCCTGATTTACGCCTGGTAGCGCTAACCCTGAATATGGACTTTATGGATTCTGAGCCGAACACGTCAGTTTACGTAAATTACGAAAGTCAGTTGGAAGAGGTTAAAAACATTAAACGCCTGTATCCGGAGGAATTGATTCCATTTTTGTGCATAGACCCCCGCCATTCGGCTAATGAAGCGTTGGTTAACTGGAGCAAAAACTACTTTGAGAAAGGTTTTGAATACAGAGATAAAGTATATCCTTACTTTGCCGGAATTAAACTGTACCCGGCGCTAGGCTTTTTTCCGTTCGACCCCCGTTTAACGGAAATGTACAGATATGCCGAAGATAACGGTTTGCCTGTTATTACCCATTGTACCAGAGTTGGCTCACAATACATAGGTAATTACATCGAATCTTTAATTCCGGCAGAGCCGGCTATGATTGGAGATAAAGAGGACGAAGATATCAGGAAGGCCCAAATAGCAATCTATCAACGCATACAACGTTACTACAATCAGAAAGGCTGGATTAAGAATAATAAACGCGGGAAGAATGATTTTGCCTGCGATTTGTTCGGGCACCCCGAAAACTATATCCCTGTTCTTAAAACATATCCAAAGCTAAAAATATGTCTGGCGCATCTGGGCGGTGCAAATGAAATACGCATGTTGGAAGATTTACGGCAGGAAAGGGGAAATGATGATCTTCTAAAGGCAAGAGAAGTGGATACGGTTCAATGGTTCGATAAAATATGGCAAATGATGAAGGTTTATCCCAATCTTTATACCGATATCAGTTATACAGTGAGTTCTTTTGAAGAAAATGAAAAAATACTGAACCGCGTAAACCAAATGCTTGCAGATACTGATAATTATGGCGGACTACTGAGGGACCGGGTGCTATTTGGTACCGATTTTTTTATGACGGAACAGGAAAAGCGCGAAACAGAACTATATGAAATAACCCGTGCCAAGTTGTTTGACCATTACGACGCGCTAACCCGGGAAAATACAGCACGCTTTTTAGGAATATAACCAAACGGAAGAAAGAAGAATTAATGACATTTTTGTAACTTTAAGGCAATGAAGTTTTGGCCGGCCTTATGGTTTTTTATTCTGTTTGCGTGCAAAGGCATGGCGCAAACACCAACAGTTACACCTCTTCCGTATATATGGCAGGTTACACTTACCACCATAGATGAACAGTGTTCAAAAGGAGCGGCAGGCATTCAGCTTTCGCCGGATACGCTGTCCCGGATAATTCAGTGGAGTAATGGGAGTACAGGCGTTTTTTCAATCAGTGATTTAAGTGCCGGTGATTATTCAGTAAAACTAATCAGAGGAGCAAAAGATACAACTATCTATTTTACTATTGCCAGATTGGTTTGTCCGGTAGTTATTTCCAATCAGTTTACACCAAACGACGACGGATATAATGATACCTGGCAAATTGGAAATGTTGCCAGTTATCCCAATTTTGAGGTCTTTGTGTTTAATAAGTGGGGGCAACAGGTGCACCATCAGGAAAAAACATTTACCCCTTGGGATGGAACAAGCTTTGGTGTAGGTGTGCCGGACGGGGCCTATTACTATGTGTTTTATTACGACAAAGGAAAGAAAGGCAATTATCTGAAGGGTGATATTTCGATTTTGAGATGAGGAAAATTAAATGGGTGTATAGCATTTTAGTGTTTGGTGTTTGTCTGCTAAAGGCACAGCAATTACCTCATTATACGCAGTTTTTGTTCAATAAAGGCGGATATAACCCGGCAGCAAATGGCACCAGTTTAAGTCAACCATTTGATGTGGTATTTGGGGGACGCACCCAGTGGATTGGCATGAAAAATAATCCTAAGAGCATTTTTATTAACGCAAACTATACATTTATCCCACAAAGGTCTTACAAAAACTGGCACAATGCCGGCATTTATATTGATCAGGATCAGGCAGGAGTTATGATTCATAATTCAGTGTATGCCTCATACGCGTTTCATTTATTACTTAGTAAAAATACCGTAATGAGCATGGGAGTACACGCGGGGATGAAGCAATTTCTGTTAAGCCGTAATAGCCTCGATCCGAATGATCCTGCGGTAGCTAAGAGTTCAGGAAGTGTTTTTGCAATTCCGGATATTGTTCCAGGGGTGAGAGTATATAACAAAAAATTCTTTTTCGATTTTAGTTTATGGCACATTACCAAGTTGCGGCAAAAAGGAATTGGTGGACAAATAGGTTCACCTTCAGTATTGGTGCCTCATTATTATATTGGCGCAGGACGGCGCTTTACATTTGGCGAAATGGCAAATCTGGTAGTCGCAGGAAACGTGTATAGTTCGGTAAAATCTGTTCCCTCCGTTGAATTAAATGTGATGAGTTACTGGTACAAGCGGTTTGCGTATGGCCTCAGTGTGCGAAATGTTGATTTTGTATGTGGTATTATTCAGTTTCGTCTTGTAAACTCGCTTGTTGTAGGATTAGCTTACGATTTGTCGGTGAACCGCCTTAGCAGGGTAGCGCCTCATACAGTAGAAGTGATGATTGGCGTAAGCCCCTTGTTTGGAAATAATGCAAAAACGGTATCTTACAGTAAGCGCATTGCCAATTGCCCCGATCTATCCTTTTAGTTTAAATTGGTAAATTGCGTTTCCGGGCTCAGGAAAAGAACCAATTGCTCCGATCGAATCCGATAAATCTTTGATAAGTGGTAAGCCTAATGTTTCTCTCAGGTAAAGCTTTTCGAAGTCAAAACCGGCACCGTTATCACCAATCTGTAAATCGATAAACCCTTCTTCACTAAACCGGAGAGTAACATTAAACCGGAAGTAGTTTGTTTTTGGAAACGCGTATTTAACTGAGTTCAGGAAAATTTCAGAAACAATAAGTCCTAAATGAATTGCTGTTTTTGTTGGAATAAGAACATCTTTTATTTCAATATCCGCGTTAATGGCCTCTTCCATATCTATGTTGGATTTTTTGAATTCCAGAACAAGTTCCTTTAGATAATCGGATACATTTACCTCTGTGAAGTTTTTGGTCTGATAGAGTAAATCCTGAATTTTTAACATAGAGTTAATCCGTTGCTCGTACTCCGTAAAAATGGTACGCGCGTCCATTGTATTTCCACGTTCTTTGCTCAGGCGCATTAAACTGATAAGAATAGAAAAGTTGTTTCGTACCCTGTGATTAATTTCTTTAATGAGCATGTCTTTTTCTTCAAGCGCTTTTTCCAGTAATTTCTGATAAGCTCTGCGGTGACGCGCTTCCATATTGCTTGCAAACACGATAGACAAGCTTAGAGCAAAACTCTGTTCCTGTTCATTAAAGATTTTTGGTGAGCCACATTTTTCGAAACACATTACACCAATCATCTCGCCGGCAATTCGTAAAGGCACATCCATTAATGAAACGATGTTATGAGCTTTAAGGTAGTCATTGGTTAGTTCAGCGGTAGCAGGATGGGTGGTTGCATCATCCGCTACCACAATGCGGTTTTCCTCCAGCATCTTAAAGTATAACGGATAATCCGCTTTAAAAAGTAAACGATCTTTTTGAAAATGTTGCCCGTGTTTGTCGTATTCTCCCAAAGAAACAATAGCGTCATGAGTTTGATTAAACAACCAAACGCTCATTCGTTCTATTTTTAATACACTTGTAATACGCGAGGCAAAGTCAATCATTATGGAGTCAATATCTTCTCGTTCTAAAATGTGTATTTTGGAAAGGTTATCGAGTTCTTCCAGTAGATTTATTTCTTTGCTTAACATGATTTTACGCGTTGTGATTTTTAATTTTCTGATATTCCGATTTGACAAAATCCATCAGTTCTTTAACATAAGCCGGACTAAAATCGAACCGTATGCCGGCTGTAGTATAAATATCAGGAATACTTTTAGTATAACCTAAGGCCAGCGCGTTTTTATAATTGCGTATGGCTTGCTCCGGTTGCTGTTTGTATTGTCGCCACATAGCAATAGCACCTAATTGCGCAAACCCGTATTCAATATAGTAAAACGGCACTTCAAAAAGGTGCAATTGTATCTGCCAGCGCCGTTTCAGGTTAGCTTCAAATCCTTCAAAATTAACCAGACTGTTGCCAAAATCATTCATAATGGCCACCCAGCAAGCATAGCGTTCTTCAACGGTATGATCCGGATGTTCGTAAACCCAATGCTGAAATTTATCAATGGCAGCAATCCATGGTAAGGTATCCATCACGCCTTCCAGTTGCTGGCATTTGGCGCGTTTCAGATCTTCCGGATTATCGAAAAACACCTCCCAATGTTCCATACTGATTAATTCCATACTCATACTGGCCAGCTCGGCTACTTCACTGGGCGGACTTTTAAAATCCACCAAAGGTAAATGATTATATAAAAAAGAGTGGATCGCGTGCCCACCTTCATGCACCATGGTTACCAGATCGCGATGTAAGCCCACACTATTCATAAAAATAAACGGCACATCGGTTTCGTAAAGTGGATACTGATAGCCACCGGGCGCTTTCCCCAAGCGGCTTTCCAGATCCAAACGTCCCATATCCCGCATGGTTTTAATGCAATCACCAAAATACGGGTCAATACTATTAAAACAGGTAATGGTTTTCTCAATCAGTTCATTTGCCGAAGCAAACGGTTTTAAAGGTTCCTTCCCTTCCTCATCCACCGAAGTGTCCCAGGGACGGTAATCCTCCAGTCCCAGCGCTTTTTTACGGGCGGCATCGTGTTCGCGCATTAAAGGAACCGCGTATTGTTTCACCGACTCATGAAAAGCCAGGCAATCGCTCACCGCGTAATCAAACCGACCCAACGCTTCGTGTTTGTAATCCCTGTAATTCTTAAAGCCAGTGTTAACAGCCACCTGATGACGCAAAGCAATTAACTCCGAAAACAATGTATTCAGCGCGTCTTCATCCTGAGCACGGCGTGCTGCCATTAAACGGTAAACGGTTTCACGAACCGATTGGTCTAAGTTTTTTAAAAACAACCCCGCTTTCTGAAGGGTCATGGTTTCACCATTGTAATCAATACTTTGCGCGCCGCTGATAGCGCCAAATTGCTGTTCCTTTTGTTGAAGGGCGGTATTCAACGGAATATTTTCCTCGCGGAACAACTCAATGCTTTTACGAATACCACGCAGGTAAATGCCATACAGAGCGGCATCCAGATCCTTGTTATACGCGCACTGCATCAGTTTTTCGTTTAGTTTGTTAACCAGCGGTGCCATATTAGGATCTATGTTCTCCACAAAATCGTTGTATCGATTTCTCAACGTTTCGTTGGCTGTATCGCAGGTCATCTTAATGTACCGCCAGGCCATATCTTCGCTCACAACAGCGCTTAGTTCACTATTGTCTAGCAGCCATTGTTCCAGTTCCGCTTTCGATTCTATAGGACGATTTAACAAGTCGTTAAAATAAGGTTCCAGTTCATTCCAGGTTGTAACACTAAATTCGTTTTTAATAAATTGCCGGGTCTTCATAATGGGTATTTCAATCAGTTAATCAATTATATAAATGTGTTTAAAGAGTAAAGGAACTTTTTGCACCAATGTCGTCAAAATGCTGCTGCAACCACCGGTCGCATGCCGCGTAACCAAGGTTTTTAAGGTGCATTAAAAAATCCCAGGCTGTATTTAATTTGCTCGATAAGTTTAATTCTAAAAGATCTTCATCCGCGCAAATGGAATGCAAATTAATTTTCCGTAGCGCGCCATTCCGTGTATATCCTTCTGCCACCAGTTCATTAATAAATTCCAGTTGCTGCACTTCCAGTTTAAGGGATGAATTGAAACTGATCTCATTCACCCGGTCTTTTATTTCTTCAATAGTTGAAGGCACATTTTTAATTACAAACGGATTAATGCGCACCAGCAAAATATCATCGGTGTTTACAGTGCCTTTTGCCAGTGGCCAAAGTGGTGGATTACCCATGTAACCGCCGTCCCAAAAAAACTCACCATTAATTTCTACAGGATGAAACAGGTAGGGCAGGCAGGCCGAAGCCAGAATGGCTTTAACGGAAATTTCTGTTGGCCCAAACACACGTGCCTCGCAGGTTTTTACATTGGTGGCGCAAACAAACAACTTAGGCGGATGAATGCGATGCAATTCTTCAAAATCAATCAGCTCGTTCAGTATTTTTTCAATAGGGTTAATCCCCGATGGGTTAAACTGCGCCGGCGATAAATTTTCGCTGGTAAAACTGAACAAGCGGTAAAACCAGGAGTAATCCATATTACCGGGACTCAGCACCTTGTCGAACCACGAAGGTTGCAGCAACGAAAAGCGCCCCGCTTCCGAAATTTTATGCCAGAATTTTACCAGTGTGTGTTTCGCCAACCCGCGTCCGCCTTTATTTAACCCGTACAAGGTACAAACAGCATTCATAGCTCCCGCACTGGTACCGCAGATGCCATCAATTTCAATACGCTCATCATCCAGCAACCGGTCAATAACGCCCCAGGTGTAAGCCCCGTGAGCGCCTCCGCCCTGAAGAGCCAAATCTATCTTTTTTACGGTCATACTCTAAAAATAATAATAATTTTGTGATCCTGTTTTATACCATGGACCTCAACGAAAAGATCACCCTGATCAATTATTTGTCGCAGTTTATTTCGGAGAAACGCAAGGCTCGTTTCGACGAGGTCATTGCCCACCGTACCAATCACTTACGCATTGTACTCGAAGACCTTTATCAGGCACACAATGCCAGCGCGGTGTTGCGCAGTTGCGATTGTTTTGGCGTACAATACGTTCACTTCATCGAAAACCGCAATAAATTTAAGATCAGCGCCGATGTGGCCATGGGAAGCAGCAACTGGCTGAGCATTACCCGCCATAACGAACAGGAAGAGAATACAGTAAATGCTTTGCGTCAGTTAAAGCAGCAAGGTTACCGCATAGTAGCCACCACGCCACACACCAACGATGTTACCTTGTCGGAATTGCCGGTTGACCGTAAACTGGCACTGGTATTTGGTACCGAAATAGATGGCATTACCGATGCCGTTCGCCAGGAGGCAGATGAATTTGTGCGTATTCCCATGTTCGGTTTTACCGAAAGTTTTAACATCAGCGTATGCGCGGCCCTGTGCATGTACGAACTCACTACCCGCATCCGCCGCGATGTGCCGCAATACCTTATCAGTGAAGAAGAACGGGCTACTATTTACTTAGATTGGCTGAAAAACAGCATCGAAAAAAGCGATGCCATCATTGATTTGTATTATAAGGAAAAGAAGAAACTGTAATCGGTTTTTTCTGGGGCTGTCCCTTGCCTGCCCGCAAGCCCTTAGCACGGGCCGCACTTTCCGCTATAGCCCCTCCGTCTTTTGCTGTGCCGCTGCCCTTGCGGTGGCTCCGTTCCTGCGCCTCCTCAGTGGCGCGTCAGCACGCAAAAGCCTGTCGGGGGCTGCCGCTGCAATTGCTCAGCCGTTTACGAATAATGGTTGGCTGTAGAAAAAGTATAGATTTATAAAAGTATAGGCTTTTAGAAATTATATAAAAAAAGGCGTAGTTAAATGCTACGCCTTATTCGCTTTTAAATTAGTGAGTTTTGGTGTGAGTAATGCCTGAGTTTAATCTCACTAACCTTTAAAGACCTATTTAACGGAGTTGATCGTTAATTGCGACCCATCACTAAAAACAAATTTGTTAATTAATAATCCCGAAGGAATTCCGTTAGGCACATTTATTACCTCAGACAAATTTTGACCCTTACTTGTTGTATATGCTTTTCTGAACAGCCCGTTACCATAACCGTCATACAACATATAGGTAAACGATAAGTTAGCGTTTGATGTCAGGTTTAAGTTAAAACTATTGCCTTGAACAGGAGTTGGCGCAATAGTTGCTTTAAGAAATGTAGCTTGGTTAATAACCGTTGTTACCGCTGCTTTGTTAATACCAAAGGATTGTCCATAGCTGCCATCTTTATACTGAACGCCTATATGAATTAAACCTTTAGGGATGGTATAGGTGGTATTTACAATATTTCCCTTTCCGTCTGTTAGACTCGCTTTATTAAACACAACCGGTGTATTCGGAAGCGGACTGTTGTCATAAGGCTGAAAGGTAATATTGATAATGTTTTCCGGCCAGGAGAACGGGCTCCCGGTTGAATTACCGGCAGCTTGTGTACAGTTTTCAAGATAAGTTATCATTTGATAAATATTGCTCCATTCTTCAAAAGTTAAAATACTATCATTGTTATCTCCAGAATTCCATCCATTATTATAAAAGTCCAGGCATGGTTCAAAACTTTGAGCTATTGTTCCAACCCCGATAGGAGTATTTGCATCATGGTCTCCACCGGAAGTGCCATTACAGGTAAGTGGCGTAGAAATAGGCGCACTATTGTTTATCATACCTTTTGCCCATCCAAAATTCTGAATGCAATTTTCATCACCCGAAGCCAGATCATTTGAAACGCAAGCATCGTAATCATCCTTCCACGGACCATAGTATTTACGCACACCATAAAAATGCCCCCATACGGCATTGTTATTGGCATCATGCACCGCTTCACTTTCCGGTACATCCGTCATGTGGATTAACTTTCCGGCATTTCCCGAACTTAACAGGTTAAAATCGGTGAGGCCATAATAAAGCGGATTTTGTGATTGAACAAATGCAGGCCATTGCGTAGCACTTACCCATTGGTAATGGTAAGGTGCTCCGGCCGGGGCAGGGGCTTCCGCCATTTGCACCCTCGAAGTGCCGCCATTCGGATGTACCCACAGGTTTAGTCCATAGGCATATGTATTACCAACGCACCACCATTTACAGGGCTGATCCCATGGCGTACCATTCATCCCTGCCGGCTGACTAACAACTTCTTTTCCCGTTGCATCCAACCCCCTTACGCTAAAGTAGTGTTTGCCATCAAGATAAGCTTTATCTATTTTGACAAAGTAATCGTCTTCAATCTCAAACGTTTTAACATCTTTCAAGATCGTTTTTTTTCCTATTTCGTCATAATAAGCAGTTTGAATTTTTACTTCCCACTTTTTAACTGTTTTGTGAAACACCTTGTTAAGAACTAAGACGCCGTTTGCTTTAGACGGCAAATAGCTAATCGCATCTGTCATTTTTTGAGCCTTCCCCAGGGAACACCACAACTGCAGACACGCAGCAATCAATACAATCTTTTTCATATTTTATAAATTAAAATCATGCCTACTCTATTATCCGCTTTTCGGCTAGTGCGCGGGGAGATGGATTTTTATGATATAACATACAGTATGTTCTGTTGTTACTGAGCAATGTTTGTTTAAAAACCACAGAAGGAATTAGCGAGATCGCACTGGAGAGATGCCTTCCTTTGAGTGTACGTGACAAAGGTAACTCAGACACAACGATTAAGAGGAACCGCTTACAACGTTTTTATCTCATTCAGATGGGAGTGAAAAAACTTTCTGACTCATTACGATCTTGTCTGTAAGATCGGCATGCAATGAATGCAAAAAGATAAGCTTAACCGGAACAGTTGGAGGAGTCGTGATAAACGTTTACATGTCATTTACAAGAAGCGTTAAAATTCTCATGGTGATATGATATTTCAGATAAAAATGCCATATTCGCTCCGTAAAAATTTATAAACCAAGTGACACTAACCACGTATGAGCACAAGTTTCGCGAAATTCGATTTTTTAATGGCTAAGCAAAAGCACCTTAGCTGGAAATTCAGAATAAAAAGTTTTCTGGATGGAGAAGAAGCACTAACGCTTGATCAGGCAGTTTCACACACCGATTGTGATTTAGGAAAATGGCTGTATGACAAAGGTTTTGAACGCTATAAGCACCTTTCCGATATGAAGGAATTGGAAAACATACACATTACTTTACATCAGGAAATTAAAAACGCTATCACACTTAAAGGAAGGGGTAACCCCGCGGAGGCGCAAAAAGCGTACGAGCGGATCGTTCCGATTTCAGACAGAATTGTTGTTTTGCTGGATAACTTATCGAAACAATAAGCCAATCGTTGATTGTAAGTGTATTACAGTCGCATAGCCAAATTAGTTATAGTATTTAGAAAAGATGTAATATGAATTGCCCCCGTTTAAGCGATTGAAGAAACAAACGTGAGCGGGGGGCAAACAGGATATTGTATCCCTGCGTAAAACAGTTTAAGCCGGTTTTGCATAAATGCCATATGATCGCTTTTTACTAATCTTCTTTAGCGTAACGTTTTTTTACGGCTTCAATCTCATCGGGTAATTCTTCTTTCAGTTTTTTTAATACGCCTTCTAAAGCCAGTAGTTGGTATTTTCCAATGTCGTCTTTTACAACATTGCCCCAGCAATTACTGATCGGAGTAACAGGAACAGGAACAGGAACAGGAGTTTTATCCTTGTAAGTGATATTAAACTTAAAGACCTTTTTTCCTTTCGGGTTGTATGCTTTAATAAATACGGAGCAATACATGTTCACCTTACTTGTTTTCAGAACGGCATTTACTTCGTGATTCACATCAAACTCTAAATACGCGTCAATAACTATATCGGGTTTGTGGGGTATTTGAAAATACTCGTTTAAATAGTTTACACCCCCAAGCCCATTAGTGCTAAGATAGCCATAGCCCTTTGCCGGCAATTCGCTTGTTGAATTGGCAGCGTGTTGCATAGACGATTTTATTTTCTCAGAAACAGCTTTATAGGCCTCACTGTTAAGAATACTATCCGGTGAAATTAGCCTGAAATTCATTAAGGGTAAAAAGGAATCAATCAATAGCTTTAATCGCCCGGTTCCCATAGAGTCGGTGTACAGTTTGCCGTTTGGTACAAAGCAATTTGAATTATCTGAAATGACTGGATTTGAACCGACGTGCGTAACATCGGTTTTAAAAGTACTTAAGCCGATTATGGCTGCCTTTCTGATCGTTTGAGCACTAAGATTGATGCTAAGTAAGGGCACTACTGAAGAGATGTAAAATGCTATTTTAGTCATAGTTGTATTTGCTCGTTTGGTTAGTAATAAATGGTTTTTTAAGAGTGGCATATATCCGGAATTCTGTTTAATAATGTGGCACTTTAATATGTAATCGTATGTTAAGCATTTGTCAAAAGAGATCAGTACAAACGTCAATTCAGTGTAGTGAGTGTTCGCAACAACAGTCGGTTTACTGTAACGAAAACTAAGCTCTTTTGAATGTTATAACAAAAGTAAACAGCGGGAATGATTCGGGTTAACCGTTTACAACGTTTTTATCTCCCCTCATCCTCGTTTGCAACGAGGATGTATAAAATAGCGTTTGTAACGCTGTATGATAACTGATTTTGGATTGATAGTATGAGTTTTTTGTAAGTGCGTTACAAACGCACGGTTAAATCGTCCTCGTTTCCGCTGCTGCTCAAACGAGGACGAGTGGGGGTGACGCTTGCGGCAGCGTGGTAAATGATTAAATCCATGTTAATTGGAGTTTTTTCCTAAAGTTAGAATGAGGTTTTGGGGTTGGAAATAATCTCCATAATACATTAGCACCTTATTATTCTGAATAATTAATTGATACATTTTCTCAGAACGAGAGCAACCAATTCCAAACGTTCTCGTATGTTTAAATTCAATGAAACTCATTGTGATTAATGAATCAGTTTTTTTTACCACATTGAATGAAGTAGTTGTTTTTCTATTTGATATTGTATCGTGAATCCAAAATGATATTTTCGATCTTTCCTGCAGTACACTTATTTTAAAGGGAATTGATAGGGAATCATTACGCTTCGCTTGGTCGAACCAAAATGAGGGATCTTGATTTTGTGCATTGATGTAAATATGAATTGATGGAAAGGGGTTAAATAGACATCCGTAAAACCCAATATTTTCGACCCTAACATAACTTGATGTGAATCCTTGTGCGAAGGAGCTATCAATTAAAAAAGTAAGTAATATAAAAGAAAGTAATTTCATTGAATTTTTTTATAACTTTTTATAATCCTAAAATAGCAATATGCCCTTGATGAATAAAACTAGATATAGCTAT
>JASGCO010000008.1:53720-144528 GCA_030054095.1 Sediminibacterium sp. | reverse complement strand
TGATACCACTGACTTTTAGCTAAGAGAACCTTGTTAATTATGAAAGAGGTCTAATAAACAAAAAAGATTTGAGAAGGTTTTATCAGTTTGACTCTACTGGTGTAAACAGGCTTCAGATTATTCCAAAAGACTACTCTGTCGTTAAATCGCAATACGATCCAAAAAATGATGCGATGTATATTTTTGCCAGACACGATGAAAACAAAAATGGAACGCAAGACGACTCTGAGCCTATTCATGTTTTCTGGTTTAATCTTAAAGCTCCTGCCAAAGCAAAGTTACTTTATTGAGATTACCTATTTCTGTCGAGTCATCTATTAGTAAAACAGAAATCCATAAACCATTAGCCTAAAACGCCTCTCCTTATTACTGACTATAAAATAGTGAATGAACATACTTTTATTCACAAACAATGATTTAGCGATTGCTTTCTTTTTATTACCATGTTAAGTCATGCTACCTTCTACACAACAAAACACAACTAACAAAAAACAAACATCCCGGACTTTCTTAAATCCAGGATATTTTTGTTCTACAGATATTAAACAGACAAATACAATATCCATTTTGTTCGTTCTCTTTTATTGCATTTTAAACCAATAAAAATTGTTCCATCCTTCTATCAATTGATTAGGGTTGGTGTTTTTACTTCTGTCCTGCTCATCCATTAACACGATTTTACCGTTAGCCACTTTAAAGGTGTAAAGGCGTGGACTCTTTTCCATATCCACTTTTACTTCCATTTTGTAAGTGCCATCCGTAAAATCGGCTAACTGAACCTGTTTTGTGCCACCTGCCAGTGTTAAAGCGGTTGATACTGCTTTCCATGCGGCGCGCTCTACCTTGTCTTTACGTGGCTTTTTAGGATCGTATTGGGTGGCAAAGGGCTTACCGTCTTTGGTTATGTTAATGGTCCAGCTTACATCCAGCAGGGTTTTATTCGGATCGGCCGCGTTAGGCTGAAATTGTTCGTGCTGAAGGTAAAATCCAAATATCATGTTACCGCTTTTTTCCTGTTCCATGTAGGCATATTTATTCCATGGGCCTCTGCTCAAATACATTTCATTCAGTTTAGCATAGGGATCAGAATTGGTTAATTTATACACTTCAAATTCAAAATTGTAAAACAGTTTTGAACCTGCAAAAAATTCGAGGCGATAAGTACCTTCTCCCCATTTTTTAAAATCTACGTTGGTGCCATTTGCCCATTCGCCGTTTTTCTTGTACTGACTAGAAGGCGCGTTGAATTTCCGCAGTTTTAAATCGTCAAATGTTTGCGATCCGTCGTATTCAAAATAATCAATAAACTCGGTTCCTTTATACACCTTTACTTTTAAAAATTTCGACTGGTCTCTGATGGCATCTACATTTGTTCCGTCCTTCTTTTTATAGGGGATAAACGAGGCGGTATAATTTTCGAAACGTGACGAACCGCCAGGATACACCACCGTACCATAGAGCAATGAGTTCATTGTGATGGCCGGTGTTAAATTAAATGTTGCAAAATCCAGATCTAATCCATCTGCCGGAGCACTGATGTTCCCTTTGGTTTCAGTAACCGTCTTTTCTTCTGTTTTAGTAGTTCCGGCGGGCTCTTCGCTTTTCGTCGCTTTATCTTTCGCTTTTTTTATTAATCCACCAATTTGTGCATGACTGGTCAGGGCAACGGATAACGCCGCCATAAAAATGATTTTTTTCATAGTAAGTTTTACGTTTAACAAATAATTACGGAATACTTCGTTTTATCATTTTGAGCAAAACTGCAGTTTACTTTAAGGCTAAATGGTATAAAGTCGTTCCTTTGTGTCAAAAGTAAACGGAAACAAAAACCCGGGAACTACCGGTTGCAACATAATTGTTGCATTCAGATAAAGTGGTATTATTCTTTTGTGTACTGAACCAGCTTACAGAAAAATGCAACTTCATTTTTCAGAACTATTTTATCATGTGCATTATTCCCCGGCCAGGGATGGAACGGCCTGTTTGAGCTCTTTTGCCGATTGCCTCCTTCGGCAAAAAGCGAGTAGTGACAGCCCGGCCCCGGTGTTCCGGGAAACCTTTTTCCAAAGTTTCAGAACTTTGGAAAAGGCGCGCGCCGTTAAGGGGAGGCCGCCTGAAAAAACGGGGCAATTTACAATACGAAGAGTTAAAAAATAACTTACCGGTCCGGTTCCACATCAGATAATTTTACATATCCCTTTTGCAAAACGCCTGAAGATAACTCTATAAACACAATTACAAATTCCTGATGCATACTCCCAAAAGAAGGGATTAACTTAGTACCAGCCTTTAATTGCGTTTTCTTTCCGGGCTGCTGAAAATCATAAAAAACCGAATCATTTTTCAAACGAAAGAGCTTCAATCCACCAATCTCTGCCATAGCACTTCCCGGATCCTTTATATCCAGACGATCATGCCTCACATCCTGCCCTTTATTTTCTACAGCACGTGTATAAGTATAGATATACCCTGTATTTTTCCGCCTTTGAAAATCTACATCATTACCTACCAAACTATCATCTCGGTATTGCCAGTTGGATGTGCCAGCAACGCGGTTACTTGAAGTATAGTGTCCTGAATCGGGACTGGCGCCATGATGATACACCACATTATCCAGGCGGTAAATCCATCCATTTAACACAAATGTAGTTGGCATATCCACTTCCGATTCATCTTTCTCTCCTTCGAGCCAGCGTTGTAAGGTAATACTGATAACACGGGGTAGTTCATTCCCCAATGTAATGTTACGTAAAGCGGGCCCGGACTTTACTTTATCATCATGGCTCCGGTATTTTACACCCTGAATCTGCTCTACACTGAAATAACTTTGCAAAATCCCCGTTAAACTTCTGCGGCGCGCGATTGGTAATTCGAGCGCGATATCGCCGGTATTGGTTTCTGTTATTTTCCCATTATGGTCCGGTTGACTGTAGTCCTGCGGTATCAAGTCATGTTCCTGATGGTTAAGGCCGGTCATTTTTGTGTGATAAGTACTGCGTAAACTATATTTACCGGTTTCTTTCAGTTTAAAATAATCCAGTATTTTTCTGAAAAACACTTCATTCGGGTCATGCTGCGCGGTTTGACTGTTCATACCAAGTGCTACATCGTTAAAGGATGGCGGCGGTAGTAACCCTCGCGCATCCAGTTCGCCAAGTAATTTTTTAATTTCCGCTTTTTGCACCAAAACACCTGCTCGAATTTTACCTACGATTGTATTCATGATAAGCCTCAGCGCGGCATGGGAATCATCTTCCTGAACCTGAAAACGTAAAAAGCCACCGTAAGGCGAAAACGCCAGCATATTGAGTCCGGAAGAAATATAACAGGTATTACCGGCATTGGAAATACCTGTTCTTGTAACATTTGTTACCCTATATTCACTAACCGGTGTTTCTTGTTTTGAGGAGCTTGCAGAGGTTTGTTTCGTCCTGTCAGTTAATCCACGGCGATCAGATGAAGGCAAACTTTCTAATGCCAGTTTCAGGCGCTCCGGCTCGCTGTTTTCCTTTTTGCGTTTAACATAAACATCAAATACCCTTTGCACTAATTCCATAGCTTCCTTTATTTTATCTTCTTCCGGTTGTTTATCTTTTTGCTTAAATAGCTGACTGTATTCGCTCCATTCTTTAACGTATCCCATTATGTTCATAAACTCGTCGTAATGTCCGGCTTGTTTTACAAAATAATTAAGGCGTTCGCTTTCATTTAATGCCCCATAATACACCTCGTCCATCTGACGGGCATAGGTTAGCCAGAGTTCGTCTCCCGCATCGTTAGCAATGGGTTTCACAATTTTATCCGCGTTTTTGATAAATGCTTCCGTGCCCACGGCTACCAACCGCCCCATTGTAAATTTATCGGCGCCCAGTTGCTGGTGTTTCGACAGACTTTCCAGAATAATATAGTTTTCGTACTTTAATCCCAAATCGAGTTTAGCCGCCTTCGATAAGGTAGAATTGGTAACGTCAATAATGGGTATCGTTTTTTGCTTTGTTCCAGATTCCTTGTATTTTTCAAGTTCGTTTTCTGGCTCATGTATCTGCTGACCCTTTGCCGTTAAAACAGGATTGAGATCCACGGAAATAATATCAGGAGCCTTATCCACTTTCGAATCGAACTTTTCCAGATTGAGATTACTTTCGTTTACCGTGCTGTATTCAAAATAACTATTGATATCGTGATAGGTAAGAGGTCCCTTTTTAGTAAGTTGTTCCCTGGATAACAAATTGGCGGCAACAATAGCCTGCATACCACTATCCAGATAAAAAACTGCCATTTGCTTCTTGCCACTCTGATAATCCTGCTTTTCTTTTGTGGAGGTGAAAAGGCTGCGGGCCGCGTAATTTTTATACCCCTCATCATTTCCTTCTGTTTTCCGCTTTGTAAAAGCGGTAAAGAGGTACGAATATTCCATAAGGTTTTCAATCACCAATCCTGATTTTTGAAAATGCCTTTCATAAAATCGGGGAGACTTTGTTCCATCGGATACATTTATGTTTAAAAGAAACTTTGCCTTTTCGAGATTCCGTTTTAAGCGGGTTAAAATCCACATGTACATACGATCCGCGTTAGCTCTTGTCTTCGCGTTTTTAAGGGCTGTATTCGCGTATAAAACAGCCGTTTTTAAAGCCTCCACATGAAGTTGAACATCACCCGCCTTAAAATTAATAGTAGGATCTAGTTCTTTTTGCTTACCGCTCTTGGTTTCAGCATTCCGGATCAGTATAAGGGTATTTTTTAATATGCTTTTTATAATAGGAGCCGGAACAAGTCCCGGCCATATCCTCACAGGACCGCCAACTGAGGAAGCGGTAGGGTAAATAAACCCGAAACTACTACGGCGAGATATACGGGTAGCCAGTTTTAGTTTGTTCGCGGCATCATTAAAGGCATTCATAAATGTATCACGCCACTCCTTTTCATTTTTATCGCTTACTCCGCTTTTTGTAAAAATGATACTGGCGTGTTCCGCTGACTGAATCGCTTCGAGTCCGATTTCCCGCATATACTTCTGTGCGTTTAACCATTCGGTCACTTCCCTTACCACTTCACCCCTGTTAGTTAAAAGCAAATCATGATAATTTCCGGATGTTGCTCCTTGCAGCAACAGTGGGTTTACGATACCCGTTAACTCATCTATCTCCTTACCTACGAGTGTCTGCTTATTCCTTCGCCGCCCATTTTTTAGTTTTACTACCTGACGCAATGTTTTAACCGAATTAGTAAGTACGCCAAGCGAACCGGTATGAGAACCCTGCGAACTCGGATACATGGCAGCGTTCATGGTAGGGTCTTTTGCAATCGAAAATTCCCTTCTGTTAATATGGGTAGAACTAAGTTTCCCTTTTTTTCCAAGCTCCCTAAAAGAAGCTGAATTAACCGCACGTATTGTTTTTCCACTGGTTGCGCCCTCATCCTCCCTTTCAATACTTTTGCTTAACTCATCCCGGTAATAATTTTTAATAATATTATCTGTACTCCGGAAATAACCGCCCCCTTCCTTTTCCTGCATATCTCTGCCCTGATGATTAACTGGTTTAAAATTAGCGGTGTGAACAAAAAACTGTTTCATTGCTACCCAATAATCCTCAGGTAATTCACTACCCATCACATCGCCCATCTTAATCATTTTCACAATTTTTTCACTTGGGGTCGTTTTCTTTTTGTCTAGAGGCGTTTGAAACCATTTTTCCAATCCCGACTGATCTTTTTCCTTCTTTTCTTTTAATACATCGGGATCTTTGACTGATCCGGCCAGTATTTCATTCACCAATGGTTTTGTTATGTATGCGTAATGCTGTTGGTTATACCCGGTATTCCATAAATTAAGAAACCGCCTTCTATTTCCACCTACTAAAAAATTAAGACTGTTTAATACCCTCTGAATAGTGTAAGCAAGCTGCTGTCTGACATAATTTTTCACATCATTACTTAGCGTATAAGGAGAAGAATATAGCGTTTCAAGATTATTCATTTTTGTATGAATCGGTTCGAGTCTGTCATCGAGATTTAATATATTTCTAAAGTTTTTAAAGATATCGAGACTCCTATCATTAAATAAAAAATCTTGTTCCATCTGCAAACGTGACCTCTTTAATTTCCCCGGATTTATGTAATTATCGTAACCCCTTACCACATTTTCCAGATACTCTATCGCATCCCGTTTTCTGAGCTGAGCAGTACCCGACATGTTATTTACCACTTTAGCCGATTCTACTCCATCTCCGGTTGATTTTAATTGCATGGCTTTAGCTCCCATTACATCCGCCTCCTGTTCTAAACCAGCATCATCATTTACATTTGTATTATCTTTCAGTTGTACCGTAGGTTTTACCCTACCCTGTTTTTGCTGAACAATATGCCATGCTTCGTGTGGTAAGTGCTTTTCCTGTCCTGCCCCCAAATGTATTTCGTTTCCTCTGGCGAACGCATGCGCTTTAAACTGTGCTGGTTTTGAGGAATTGTAATGGACTTTTACATCTTCCATACCAATACCAGACAACTGTTCTATTCCGTTCTGAAGTCCTTCAGGCAACCCATTCGCTTTTTGAACAGTTGCCTGCTTTTGTACAATTGACGGTGCTGAATTATTCCGATTATTTTGTAGCTGAGGTGGTTTTGGCACTTCTGCTGTATTTAATGGTGATACAATCCTTGCGCTATCATTCGCCATTTTTTGGATAGCAGATTGCTGACGCGTACTTTCCCTGTTATCTTCAAATACTGTTCCGGAAACACTTTGTTTTGTTCCGTCACTTTGGATAGAAGTCCGTGATTCATTCTCAGCCTTTTTGGAATTAGTTTTCATCGGTTGTTCGGTTGTAAACGATAAAATCTGTTTGGTTCACACTAAGATATTGATTTATTGCCGATTTATTATACGGTTAATTCAACAACAAAACTACGTTCCGGGCACCGAGGTTTTGACCTCCCCTAACCCTTTCTGTCGGGATTATCTGATAAAAAGGCTTTCCAGCCGCTGTAACTTTTTTTACCGTTGGTTTGTCCTTGTTTATTCTGGTAATAATGACACATGGCAGCGCCCAGGGCATCGGTAGCATCGTGGTACTTGTGTTCCACATCGGTTTTCAGTAACTGCTTCAACATGGCCGCCACTTGTTCTTTACTAGCATTTCCGTTTCCGGTGATACTCATTTTTATTTTTTTTGGCGAATATTCCGCCACCGGCAAATCACGACTCAGCGCGGCAGCAATGGCCACACCCTGTGCGCGACCCAGTTTTAGCATACTTTGCACGTTCTTACCGAAAAAGGGCGCTTCAATGGCCAGTTCATCGGGATGAAACTCGTCAATAATACCTACTGTACGCTCAAATATTTTTTTTAAACGAACCGCGTGGTCATCGTATTTATCCAGTTTTATAACACCAATTCCCAGTACTTCGGGCCCTGCCGGACGGATATGAATAATACCGTAACCCATCACAATGGTTCCCGGATCTATGCCCAGAATAATCCTGTCTTTACTTTGTGATGTTACTGCTTTTGCAATCATAACTGTTTCTACTGACAAACACGTTTCCGTTGCTGACAAAGATACCTTAACGAATGCATATTCAGATTTGCTTCCCCTTACTTGTTGCGAGGTATTATTAACAAATTACTGCTCACTTTAAGTTGGCTTTTGATAAAGTGTAAATTTGAACCTTTGAAACCCGCGAAAAAAATACTTTCATTTAGTCTTAAACTGGCAGTGGGACTCCTTAGTTTCTGGGTGATTTACTGGCGCTTAAAAAATGATCTGGGGCCGGAACAACTCCCCTTACTAAAGGCCACCTTTTTAACACCATCAGCCCTTCTGTTGGTAGTATCGGCATTTTTACTAATGCCGTTTAACTGGGGGATTGAATCCCTGAAATGGCGGCACATCACCAAACCAGTAGAGCATATTACTTTTGCCGGGGCGCAACGTTCGGTATATAGCGGTGTGTTTGCCGGAAATCTGGCACCTGGGCGGGCCACTGAATTCTTAGCCAAGATTTTATTCTTTAAACCTGAAAACAGAATAAGCATAACCGTATTGCATTTTATTAACGGCATGTTTCAGTTAAGCATTACCATTATTTTGGGCCTGCTAGCCATGTATTATAAAACTCAGGCCTTTACAGGTGATCTGGCCTGGATAAAATACGCGGGAGGGATTGGCGGTGGTGTATTGTTACTGGTATTTGGCTGGTGTTTTTTTAACACCGGACGGATTTTGCAATTTGTTATAAAGCGTGTACTGAAACAGGAAGGTGAATCGCACTTTAATTATACCTTTTCGCTTAATAGCATTTTTTTTCTGTTTGGTTTTTCTGTACTCCGCTACGCCATTTTTGCCTTACAAATGGCCTTGTTATTAAGTTGTGCTGGAGCAGCGTTTTCATTAGTTCTGTTTATAAACATTGCCATTTATTTTTTTATTACCACTACCATTCCCATGGTTAGTTTTCTGGAAGCGGCCATTCGTGTGGCTATTGCGCTGGTGGTGTTTAAAGATCTGGGGGTTGCTGTATCGCTTCTGGCGTTAGTATCGGTATTGCTATGGCTTATCAACATTGTGGTTCCGAGTATAATTGGCTATCTTGTTCTGATCAATAAAAAGATAGATTTTTCAGTTTTAAAAAAACGGCGTAAAGCAATATGATTCTGGCCTGGTGCAGTGTTATTGTTTTTTTTGTGTATTGCACCGTACTGGTGATACACGCGGTGGGTTACATACGCTTACGAACACATCGCTTACCACCTGGTTTTACTCCCGGAGAACGTTACAGCATTGTTATTTGTGCCCGGAACGAGTCGGATACTATTTTACCCTGCCTGTATTCTGTTATTCAGCAGCGTTACCCGAAAGACTATATAGAACTTATTCTGGTTAATGATGCCAGTACCGACGATACACTTGCTAAAGCGGAGGCGTGCCTTTCGGGCATTGGTATTCCGTACCGGATTGTATCGAACAGCGTTCCTCTTGGGAAAAAAAGAAGTCTGACTGCGGGCATAGCAGCCGCCTCGCACGGATGGATTATTACAAGAGACGCGGACACAGTTAGCACTTCTCCATACTGGCTGGCTAGCATTGAAAGCCACCGGCAAATAAGTGACAGTAATTTTATTATTTGCCCGGTGAGCATACGGCGAGGTTTTGGTTTGTTATGGGCCGTACAGGTTATAGAAACCTATATTCTCCAGATTTTTACAGGCGGGTCGGTTTACTTTAAGTTTCCGTATTTATGCAGCGGGGCCAATCTGGCATTTTCAAAACCCGTTTATCTGGCTGTAAACGGTTACGCCAGTCACCTGCAAATTGCATCGGGCGATGATGTGTTATTTCTGGAAGATGCCAAACGGCACCCGGATACCCGCATCTCGTACCTAAAGGATAGTCCGGCAAACGCGGAAACCAGAGCGCACTACTCGCTAAAAGACCTGTTAAGTCAGAAAGCGCGATGGGCGTCGAAATTCAGGGTAAATCCCAATGGCTGGAATACCTTTTTCGGATTTGTGGTTTTTGTTACCAATTTTGTGTGGCTGATTCAGCTGGCTGTTGGTTTTCTGAATCCAGATTACGCGTCGTTTGGATTGATTTTTATGGTATTTAAATTGTTAATTGATATTTTGTTGCTATTTTTAGCTGATGGTTTTGTGAAAAATAAGCAGTTATGGTTATTTGTATTGCCTTCGGGATTCATTTACCCGGTTTATGCAGTCCTCGTAACTTTTTACGCGATTTTTACAAAGCCGGAATGGAAAACAAAATAAAGTGATTTTCAGAAAGAAGCAGATAGATTTTGAATCGGAATCCCTTAGCCAGATTACCTGGAAACGGTTCAAAAAAAATGGTTTGGCCATGACCGGCCTTTTTATCATTATTTTCGCTATAGCCGTTTCGGTGCTGGGGTATTTGATTACACCTGATCCTACTCCCTTTGCCAATGATCAAAAGCCAGAACTACATATTAAGGAACCTGGTTTTTCGATACGTACTTTATTGCTGCGTAAAAATGAAATAGATGAAAAGACGCCTTGGTACAAGGTAATGCTATTTGGTAAAAAAGAAGCGTTTAGTAGTGTACCTATGTACAATTACGAATTTTCGGGTCCTAATGTGATTGTAGAGGAATACACTGGTAATACCCCCAATAATGGTACAAAAACCAATTATAATATTGCCGATGTGGTTTATGCCATAGACACGAAAAGTCCTGTGGTGTACGATTCTATTACACGTCAATTCAGTTTTTATGAAATAGGTTCGACACAATCTGTTAAAATATCAGTTGAAGCTTTACAGAAAATAGTAGCACATGAACACATCGCTTCTAAAAAATACATTTTGGGCACTGATCTGGCAGGGCGTGATTTATTAAGCCGTTTGATGATTGGTACACGTATCAGCTTAAGCGTAGGATGTGTTAGTGTGATTATCAGTTTGGTGATTGGTATTTTGCTTGGCGCGCTGGCAGGTTATTACAGAGGTTTCACCGATACATTTATTATGTGGTTGATTAATGTAGTGTGGAGTATTCCCACTTTGCTGCTGGTTATTGCCATTACACTGGTGCTGGGGAAAGGTATTATTCAGGTATTTATCGCCGTTGGCTTAACGATGTGGGTAGAAGTAGCGCGTATTGTACGCGGACAAATTTTAAGTATTCGTGAAAAAGAATTTGTGGAAGCCGGACGAGCGCTTGGTTTTAAAAACATGCGCATTATTCTGCGTCATATATTACCAAATATTATGGGACCTATTGTTGTAATGGCCGCGAGTAATTTTGCTACCGCCATATTAACCGAGGCCGGACTTAGTTTTTTAGGTATTGGCGCACAGCCACCTGTACCCAGCTGGGGCGAAATGACCAATGCCCACCATGGTTATATTCTGGTAGATAAAGCCTATCTGGCATTTATTCCGGGCATAGCCATTATGCTTCTTGTGCTGGCTTTTATGCTCGTTGGCAACGGTTTGCGCGACGCGTTGGATAGTCGCTCTCTGGACGCAAAACCGATTATGGGTAGTTAATCTTAATGATTTTTCTTATTAACTGCGATGCAAATGGTGTTAAACACTGCACAGTTTATGATTCCCTACATGATCTTACTCACCGGGTAGAATGGCAGAATATACTTTCAGCAGATCTGAAGGTAATAGATGAATACGGCCAATTTTACGCTTGGGATAAACAACAGAAACAGGAACAGAGCTGTATATATGGCTATACTATGATAAAAACGGGTCAAGATCAATCACTTGCTAATTTGTGCAACACGTACTATTTTCAGAATGCTTGTGCCGGTGAATTTAGTTTCAGGTAGCTGAGTTTAAGAACTGAATGTAATTTTTTAATAAACCTTCAATTTGTTTTGCCGCCACGGGATTAGCTGAATGTACGTAATAGTTCAGATTCCCGAGATCTAATCCGGATTCGTACACCAACCAGCGGGCAGCCGCATACCCATCTTCGGCCAGTTCACCATGTTCATCAAGTCCAAGGTCATTGTCAAAACTTATAAAATCAGGGAGTCCCTTTTCCAGAATAGTCATTTTAAAATCTGCCACATTTCTCACAATTACAAAATCCGATTCCTCCCGATCCTTATATACCATTTTTACAGTACGCAAATCGTCTAAAAACAAGTTATAACTCATTTTGCTAAATTAAAAAATAAACCAAAAAGTACTTTGGTAATTTCATCGCTGGCTCTTTACTAAGCCCTTTGATTTAATCAATTCAGGTCCCCCCTCTAGTCCTTTAAAATTTTTCTGCTCCAGCCAACATGATTTTTCAACCGGAAAAAATAAACTCCGGATGCCAATCCGCTTACACTAAGCTTAGTAGTATCTGTTACGTCCCTTTCGGTTAACACGTTACCATAACTATCTATAATCTGTAAAACATCTTTAAACTCCGTCTGATTACAGGTAAACAAAATGGATTCAGCCGCCGGATTAGGACTAAGGTTGGCTGTAAAACCAGCATCCGACTCACTTTGTTTCAGAGAGGTTAAAATACTATTGACTGAAGGGTTGACGTATACTAAATATACATCCCCATCTACAAAATTAGATATGAAAACACTTGCTGAATCTCCACTAAACGTAATGTTTCCAGTAAAAGTAGTAACCGGCGCCAGCAATGGCACTGAAAATGGAACATTATTACTCGGTATCCGCTGTATAAAAAGCGGTAAGGTTAAATTACTCCCGTATGGATAATCTTTTAGTTTGATTTCTACATTAGCGGAGGCGTTGTGAGAGCCTAAATTGGGATTATCGTAGCGTCCCACTATAATTTTCATTTCCTGCACTGTGTTGTTTTTAACCGCCAGCGCTACGGTGCGGGGCTGGTTGGGGACTGTCTTTACTCTGACTCCGTTTAATTCAGCATACGCGCGATGTACCCAGTAATTTGGTTGAGGCGTCAGGTTGTTTTTCATAAACAATCCATTCAGTCCAAACTCACAATCAGACCAGGAACTAACGCCATCGCTTTCATTCCAACAACCATGTGATACCCAATCAACTTTTGCTGTTTCAAAATAATAAAGCCAACCTACATTCCATCCCGGAATTATGTGATTGGCAGGGCCTGCGTACTCTGGTATAAGTATCTGTAAGTTACCCAACCATGGTCTTATCACTAAAGAATCCTGTACCTGTTTTACATGAACCGTAATGTCTTCAGGATTACAGAATTCGTGCCAAGACACTCCGGTTACACTGCCACCTGCCGTATGTAAACTATCTAAAAATTTAAGAATAGGATTAACTTGAAAATTACAGGTCGCAAAACCGAACTCGGGACCAATAACTTTGGCACCTGGGAGTATTCCTGCTATAATATTTCTGGTTCGCCTGTACATTTCGATCCATTGCGCATAAGTCCCCGTCCAGAAATTATCAGGTTCTCCCCACACGTCCCAGTATTCAACAGGTAGGTTATTAACCGCCGCATTATTGGCCAGTGTTGTTACAGTATTATCCCAATCCACCCAGTTATTTACCCAGGGATGACTCAATGTTTGCGTGGTTATTCCATTGGCAATCATATAATAATCGTTAATGTTAATCGTTATTTTAGGATTAAACCGTTTTGCATCCAAATACCCACTTCCAGCCAAGGCATAGGCGCCAATTCGCCAAAACTGTGGTTTTAGTTTAGCTGTTAAAACCGAATCAACATGCTTAGGGTTACCGTGTAAAAATCCCTGCATAAATTTTGTAGAAGGATCGAGTAATTGGTTGCCGTATATGGTTACTTTTTCCTGAGCGGCTAATCTCAGATGAAATAATACGATCCAAAAAAAAACGCTGATGATATTAAACGCTTGCATATTCTATTCCCTGTTACAAATCTACGGCATTTAAGCCCTCTCTGTTTGACGATTAATTAATTGTATCAATGAATGCCCTGAACCCAACTTCTCATTCACTTTAAAATTACAACTGGTTGTTTTGTATCGCAATAGACCCGGGGGTCTAATCAACAGATAATCTAGTTATTTACTTATTAGATTAACCAAAACACGTTCAACAGAACTTACCACATAAAATGCAGAACTTAGTTCCACCTCAATACAATTTTCCTATCAGTGTCAATGTAAAACGGCATTACTACAAACAAGACCAAGACCACTACATCTGCCATACAGTTAGTTAGTGGAATTGTCCTAATCCCAAAAGCTACTTTAAAAAATGGGCATTTTCTGTAACAAAACGCAGTAAACAATTCTGATCTCCTTCCAACTCAAGTTTAGAAATGATATTGTGCCTGTGATTCTTTATCGTCTTTTCAGAAATAAAAAGCTTTGCCGCTATTTCCTTTGATGAAAACGAATTAGCCATTAAGTGCAATACTGTGCGTTCTGTTTTTGTCAGCTTCTCTATTTTCTGATGTACTTCTGATCCGTGAACAATACTGCTCTTTGTTTCATCAAGCATCTTTTCCAATTCCTTACCTACATATAATTTACCCTGATAAACAGTATTAATGGCCTCCTCCAATTCGGATAATGTATGTTCCTTTAGCAAAAAACCATCAGCTCCTAAAGCCATAGCCTTGTTAAATATATCAAGCTCCTTATGCATTGTTAAGAATAATACTTTGACATTTCCTGCTCCATCCTTTATTTCCTTGCAAATCTCAAGACCATTCAATCCCGGCATTTCAACATCCAGAATTAAAACATCCGGCGAAAGATTTTTGACCAGTTTAACAACATCCCTTCCATTTCCAGTTTCAGCTAATAACTGATATGCTTTATTTTTAGAAATAAAATTAATAACTCCCAGCCTTAACAACGGATGATCGTCGGCTATTATTAGTTTAATTTTACTTTTCAGGGAATTTGATTTCGATTTTTGTTCCATTTGTAGTTGATTGAATACGCAAAACACCATTTATAATTTCTGCCCGTTCTTTTAAAGATACTAAGCCAACTGATCTATTGATCTGATCGGACTTAACATTAAACCCTATACCATCATCCACAATTGTTAGGATATGAAAACCATTCTTTGTCTCAAAAGTAATTCTGGCATTTTTTGCTTTTGAATGCCGTATAATGTTGTTTGTCCCTTCCTGTATGATCCGGAATAAATTCAGCTTAGTATCCAAATCGCTAATCGAATCGATACCGTCAGTGTCATTAGAAAAAAACAAATCTGTTTTTGATGACACGTTTTCTACCAATTCGGTGATAAGTTTATTTAAACCTACCTTATCAATATTTATAGGTGCCAGATTTCTGGAGAGCGCCCTTACTTCTTCAATAATTGGCAATATTTCTTCTTGCAGAGTATTGTTGCTTTTAATATTCAGAAGCATAAGTTGCTGACCAACGCTATCGTGCAATTCTCGCGATATTCTTGTTCGCTCATCTTCTTGTGTTTTAATGAGCCTCCCCGAAAATTGATGTTGTTTTCTTTTGATCACATTAATTCGCCATCTGAACAATAAATACACCACAACAATGATCCACACAATTACGATTGTACCGAACCACCATGTTTGCCAGAACGGAGGGAAAATCACAAAATGAAATTCAAGGATTTTACCCCATGCTCTATTATTTCCCATTGCTCTTACTTTAAACGTGTAATCTCCCGGAGGAATATTACGGTAGTCCGCGTAATTTTCACTTCCCGAGTTACTCCAATCGCTATCTATGCCTGTAATCATGTATTGATAGGCGATCTTATTAGGCGCAGTCCAATCAATAGCATTAAAACGAAATGTCAAATGATTAAGATGGTATGGTAACTCAATATCACGTGGCATATTGTTTAGTGAATCAATTCTAACAAACGAAAACCCCTTGATTGCTTTTGGTTGCTGATTAGCATTAAGATAATTGATGTACTTTCCATTTATATCCAATCCTACCAGACTCAAAACCGGCTCTTTATTTTTCAAATCGAAATCGTTCAGATTTAGTTTCATTAATCCCTTACCATTTCCCCAGTAAGCCGTTCTGTTTCCGGAAATATACGTTCCTCGTTCAATAAAATCATTTGAGGCTAATCCATCATCTTTGTTTAAAACAGCTTTAACCAATAAGTTACCATCCCAGTCTTTAAGATTACCTGAATCGAACTGGGCAACATTAAGCCCTTCGTTTGTTGCTAAGAACACATGCTTCTTATTTTTGTCCCACAAAACGGATAAAATAGAATTACTGGACAATCCATTACTGGTAGAATAATTACGGAGTTTAGTTCCTTTTATAGCAAAAAGGCCATTGTGATCAGTAGCAGCAAGTACTGTCCCGCTATCTATTTCGCATAAAGCACTAATTTGCTTATGCCCCTTCGTCTCAAAAAATTTAATGGTACTTATCTTCCCGTCTTTAATCTTGGTAACTTCTCCGTTATAAAACCCTACCCACATTGTATTATCTTTCGTTTCAATTATGCTGCTTACATAGTAAGTTGAGAGGCCATGCTCTTCACCATAATAAATCAAACGTGTATCATCAAACTTTAGCACCCCACCACCGTAGGTTCCAACCCATATGTGTCCTGAATGATCTTCTGCTATTGTTGTAGGTTCATTCAGATAGATATCATCACTTGCTAAAAAATAGGTGGCTATTGCCCCTTCTATCCGGATAACGCCACCATATACTGCCACCCACAACCTCCCTCGCTTATCGCAATACAACGTATAAATCATCGCATTTAACAACCGATCGTTGTTAAGCCTGTAATAGTTTGTTCCATCATACCTGACCAGTCCAAAATCATATAAACCGTACCATAGTACCCTATTCTTTCTATCCTCGGCAACAGAATAAACAAACTGTCCTTTATTTGCATGATAGCCAAACAAATTACTTATTCCGTTTTCAGTGTATTTTATTATACCGTCGGTAATTGTGGAAAACCATATATTACCAGTCTTATCCCTCAGAAGGTGATTTACACGGTTACTCAATAAGTCGTCGTTAGCATTAACGGCATAAAACTTACTTTTGTTATATTTAAGCACGCCTTTACCATACACTGCAAACCACAAGTCGCCTTCACTATCCTGAACAATAGAAGTGATTTGTCCGTTAAAAGCAAGGGGAATAGTGTACTTCACTATCTTTGGTCCATCAATGCAAACCATAACTCCATCTTTTCGTCCTAACCACATCTTACCACTTGCTTCCTCAAAAATAGAAGACACTTCCACTCTTATCTGATCCATAAACGCGGTAAAGGTAAACAGCTCTCCTCCTTGTTTAAGCAGTAATCCATTTTGACTTGTACTAAGCCACAGATTACCTTTAGTGTCTTCGTAGATTTTAATAACAAAATCATCAATATAACTCTTTATATTAAACTCCTGTTTAAAGTTAACGCCGTCATAGCAGATAATTTCTCCGGTTGACAGACAAAACAGCAGATCGCCATTCTTACGTTTAGTCACTGCGGTAACAGCCCGGTTTAGCCCATTAAACGTTACTAGTTTTATTTCTTTACCATTAAAAATATTTAGCCCATGCCTTGTTCCAATAAACATATTTCCGTTTCGGTCTTCGGTACATGAATAAATAAAATTTGAACATAAGCCCTCATTTACGTTATATAGCCATGCATTTCGTCCGTTATACTTTACCAGACCAATCACTTCAATAGCCATCCACAGATTACCACTTTCGTCTTCATAAATAAATTGTATGCTGCCCGAAGGCAATCCCTGTTCTTCATTAAGATACTGCAAGTTAAAAGGAGTATTGCTTAATTTCCGCATTGGCAAGATAGTCTGAGGTTTAATTTCACCAATGGGCGTACTGCTTACCGAATACGACAGCCGAGTTTCTGAATAACCTTGCCGCTTTGGCACTTTAACAAGTTCCATTCTCTGCGTTTGAACAGCAGGCTCTACTTCACGATAAGATCTATATTCGATTTCTTCCTTGTTTAACAACTCCCAGTCAGAATCTTTAATGCGCTCTTGTCTAAATTCGCTCTGCTTTAGTTTAATAGTATCAGGTGGCAAAACATCTTTGAATACCACTTCTTTGTATTTATATTTTTCGCTATCGGCATCAGATTCCTTAGGTGATTCATTTAAGCATGCGCTAAAACTGAAAACAAGAACAACCGCTATAAAAAACCTGAACATTTTAAATTCCTTAAAAATACTTTCAAAAGTACAATTTACTAAAGTTAATAGCCGAAAAACATTTATCACCAGATTAGAAACTTCCTTATACTAATCATTTGTTTGCACATTAAAGAAAATAAATACCTTTCATTCTTCAAAGCATTCCCAATCTGATTTACATCAACTTACTTTTACAATATAAATTGAGTACTGGGGTCTATTGCGACCAACTGAACGAAACACTAAAATTGCGGCGAAAAATTAACACAAAATGAAACGCTTTAGTCTTACTCAGTCTTTTACTCTGCTTCTACTACTTACAATCTCAAACGTACTGGGTCAATCCCCTACTTTGGTAGCCGATATTTTAACAGGTACCACCAGTTCATCGCCCGCTGAAATGGCGGAATATAATAATAAAATGTATTTTGCAGCGTATGGTGGCAGTGTAACAAATACAGAGTTATTTGTGTATAATGGTATAAGTACTCCTACAATGGTGGCTAATATAAACCCCAGTACCGGAGGGGGCTCATACCCAAGAGAACTAACAGTATTTAACGGTAAACTATATTTTGTTGCCAATGGCGGCCCGTCATTTGGAGAAGAAATCCACTACTTTAATGGCACTGGTGTAGGCAGAGATTTTGAGATGGTACCAGGACCTAATTCGTTTTCTATAACGCCCCCCAAAGCATTAAAAGTGTTTAATAATAAATTGTATTTTAATGGTAACAATGGAGTATCAGGCGCTGAAATGTGGGTGTATGACGGGGTTAATCCACCAACATTAGTAGCTGACATTGTTCCAGGCAGCAACGGATCTGATCCCTATTTATTCACAGAGTTTAATAATAAACTTTACTTTATTGCTTCAACGCCTGCCGCAGGTTATGAACTTTGGGTGTACGATGGGGTTAATCCTCCAACGATGGTATATGACTTGCTACCTGGTTCAAACGGTTCCTGGCCCGAGTACCTGACCGTTTTTAACAACAAACTTTACTTTAGCGCATCCAATACTACTGAAACGGAGTTGTGGGCTTATGATGGCGTTAATCCACCAACCATTGTATATGACATAAATCCGGGAATCAACAACAGTTCATATCCGATGTATTTAAAAGTATATAACGCCAAGTTGTACTTTCTTGCAAATATCCCCGGGTTAGGCGATGAGTTGTGGTCTTATTCTGGTTCAGGTATACCGACCAATGTGGCGGATATAAATCCTGGCTCCGGAAATGGGCTAACCGCGGAAGCACTATATGTGGCTAACAATAAATTATTTTTTACTGCCAGCAATGGTGTAAATGGTCTCGAATTATGGTCGTATGATGGTGTAGGTTCGCCTGCATTAGTTGCTGACATTTTCACCGGGTCTAGCAGTTCTGCTCCCAAGAGTTTTTTTAAGTACAGGGGTAAACTACTTTTTTCTGCCATAAATACGGGCATTGGGCGGGAGTTGTGGAGTTTGTGCCTGAAAACCTCTGGTACAGATGTTGTTTCGGCATGCCATTCCTATACCTGGATTAATGGGAATACTTATACCAGCAATAATAACACTGCCACCCACACGTTAACCAATTATGTAGGCTGTGATAGTATCATAACCTTAAACCTAACTATTAAACCTAAAACGTATAAAAACATCACCGCATCGGTGTGCAACAGCTACTCCCTTAACGCACAGACCTACACCACCAGTGGGGTTTATACTCAAACACTAACTAACTCTGTTGGCTGCGATAGTATCATTACCTTAAACCTAACTATTAAACCTAAAACGTATAAAAATATCACCGCATCGGTGTGCAACGGCTACTCGCTTAACGCTCAGACCTACACTACCAGTGGGGTTTATTCCCAAACACTGACTAACTCAGTTGGTTGCGATAGCATCATTACCTTAAACCTGACCATTAAACCTAAAACGTATAAAAATATCACCGCATCGGTGTGCAACAGCTACTCGCTTAACGCGCAGACCTACACCACCAGTGGGGTTTATACTCAAACGCTGACTAACTCAGTTGGTTGCGATAGCATCATTACCTTAAACCTGACTATTAAACCTAAAACGTATAACAACATTACCACATCGGTGTGCAACAGCTACTCGCTGAACTCGCAGACCTACACCACCAGTGGGGTTTATACCCAAACGCTAACTAACTCAGTTGGCTGTGATAGTATCATTACCTTAAACCTGACCATTAAACCTAAAACGTATAAAAATATCACCGCATCGGTGTGCAACAGCTACTCTCTTAACGCTCAGACCTACACTGCCAGTGGGGTTTATACTCAAACACTGACTAACTCAGTTGGTTGCGATAGCATTATTACCTTAAACCTGACCATTAAACCTAAAACGTATAAAAACATCACCGCATCGGTGTGCAACAGCTACTCGCTTAACGCGCAGACCTATACAACCAGTGGGGTGTACTCCCAAACGCTGACTAACTCAGTTGGCTGCGATAGCATCATTACCTTAAACCTGACAATTACCACATTAAATACATCAGTAACTGTATTTGGCCAAACAATTGTCAGCAACGAATCAGGGGCTTCCTATCAATGGATTGCTTGTTCTAATAACTCAGTTGTCATTAATGGAGCAACCAGCAACTCATATACAGCTACTAATCCCGGCAGTTATGCGGTTATACTATCAAAAAATGGATGTACCGATACAAGCCTCTGTGTGGTTATCAATAGCACTAGCATAAAAGAGCATAACCTGCTTAACAATGTAGCAATATATCCAAATCCTTCTATCAACGGTATTTTTAATATATCTGGTGTATCAGAAAAGTACTGGGTAAACATTTACAATGAACTAGGGGAAGTAATCCCCACTGATACAACTGACAAACTGAATCAGGAACAAATCAATTTAAGCAATAAAGCAGCGGGGATATATTACATTAAAATTTCCACAAACAACGTCTCAAGAGTTATTAAGGTAATAAAACTTGAAAATTAGCGCTTATGTCATTGTTAAGTTTAAGTAAGGTACTTTGCTCTCCCCCCTAAAAATGATCCCCAGGGTCTATTTTATGGCTTCCAGCGTTAAAGTACCTTTAAATACTCTTGAGAAAAGAGTGTATAAAACAAAAAATGAAAACAATTCTATTCAACTACTTTAAAAAGTCGTCGTACCTATTTGTTATACTACTACAAACGATTTTTTTAAATATAGCGCAGTCTGCTAACAGATACTGGGTAAGTGCTGTTAACTCAAACTGGAATAACACCTCAAATTGGTCCAGTGTATCCGGAGGTTCAGGCGGCGCTAGTATTCCTGGCGCATCCGATGTCGCTATTTTTGATGGTGCTGCCGGTAAAAACGGAAATTGCAACTTAGACATACCAATTACTATATCCGGTTTCCAACTTAACATAAACTATACAGGAAGTATTACACAAAATTCATTTCCTTTAATAATAGGTAGCTCAGGAGCAGCATTTTCAGGAGGCACCTTTATTGGTGGAAATGCGCCCGTTACATTTAACGGTCCATTCACACTTAACGGTGGCTTCTTCAATAGTTCTCAACTACTTACAGAATTCTTTGGTACCAGTTCCAGTTTCCTCTCCGGAACATTCAATTCTAATAACAGTCTCGCACGGTTCGACAATGCTCAAAACATAAGCTTTTCGTTACCTATAACTTTTAACGATATCGATTTCCAGACTTCTCTTAATTCTTCATGCGTTTTCACTATCACCGGAACCTGCTTCGTAAATGGGAAAATGAGCATTTCCGGTTCAAATTCGTTCGGATTTAAAGGTAATGGCGGTATTGAATTAAAAAACGATCTATACTTAATGAACACCACCAATAGTTCAATAAATGACAATTTATTTAACCTTCGGTTTAACGGAACAGGGAATCAAACAATTTATGGCGCCACAACTCCCTACAGGTGTTCGTTACCAAACACCATCATTTCCAAAAATACCGGAATACTTTATCTGAAGGATTACATAACATTTAAAAACGATTACACTTATATAAACGGTAGCGTCAATTGCACGACCTATACAAACACTGTCATCTTCTCTTCTAGTAAAAACATTAATGTTTCAGGTGCACATACATTAAACGACGTGATATTTGGAACAAACCTTGGCTCTTCGGCGTTTACATTCAATGGTAACCTGACTATCCTGAATACCATGAAGATTGAAGGTCCCGGGTTTCCGGGTGGAAATGGCTATCTGTTTAATGGTACTGGTTCCATTGATTTATCCGGAGACCTTTATCTGTCTAATTTATTAACAGGTTTAAAAGGGCACGGAAACACTTTCAGCCTTAACATTAATGGAAATGGCAATCAAACCCTGTTCGGTTCATCTACACCCTACGCCTGTTCATTACCTAATGTTATCATCAACAAAACAGGAGGCACGCTATTCTTTAAAGACTACGCTTGTTTCGAAAAAAACTATACTTATATAAATGGTGTTATTGACTGCACCACATTTACCAACACTCAGGTATTCTCAGCCAGTAAAAGCATTAACATAAGCGGAAATCATGCCTTAAACAATGTCATCTTTGGAACAGACTTTGGGACTTCCTCCTTTTCATTTAATGGCAACTTAAGTATCCTTAACTCTATGCGGATTGAAGGAGTTGGACTGCCATCGGGAAGTGGTTACCAATTTACCGGAAACGGGAGCATTAATTTACACGGGGATTTGTACCTGGCTAACCTACTGACTGGATTTAGAGGGCATGGAAATTCCTTCAACCTCTACATTAATGGTACTTCTAATCAGACCATACATGGTTCGTTAACACCCTACACCTGCACTTTACCTAATGTCACTATAAATAAAACCACCGGGGTGCTTTTTTTAAAAGACTACATCAGTTTTGAAAAGGATTATAGTTATCTAAGTGGTACTGTTGATTTCAGCACATTTACAAATACGGAGGTCTTTTCCTCAACCAAAAATATTACTATCACAGGAGGTCAATCCTTAAACAATGTTATATTCGGCACAAATCTTGGGACTTCCATTTTCTCTTTTAATGGAAGTTTAACTATTTTAAATACTATGTATATAGAGGGTGCCGGTTTCCCTTCAGGAAGTGGCTATCAGTTTACCGGAACAGGTAGTGTTAATTTACAAGGCGACCTGTACTTAAACAATCTTTTAACAGGATTCAGAGGGCACGGCAGTTTCTTTAATTTATACATTAATGGTGGTTCCAATCAAACGATACATGGCTCGTTAACGCCATACACATGTACACTACCAAATGTTACCATTAACAAACCATCGGGGGTAGTTTTCCTTAAAGATTATATCAGTTTTGAAAAAGATTACAGTTACACAACAGGCACTGTTGACTTTACCACCTATACAAATACTGAAGTATTTTCTGGCAGTAAAAACTTAAACATATCTGGCTATCATGCGCTGAACAACGTTATTTTCGGCACCAATCTTGGCACCTCAACCTTTACATTCAACGGTACGCTTACCGTACTCACATCTATGACAATTGAAGGTGCTGGCCTTCCTTTTGGAAGCAATTACAGGTTTACCGGGAATGGCAATATTAACCTATCCGGCGATCTTTACGCGCTTAATTTACTAGCCGGTTTACGTTACCATGGTGCCAGTTTTAACCTGAATCTTATCTCTCCGGGCAATCAAACGATTCAGGGCAATGCGTCTAAATACACCTGTTCGCTTCCCAACCTTGTTATTAACAAACCCAGTGGATTACTTATTCTTAAGGATTACATTACATTTGAAAACAACTATACACACTTATCGGGTACCTTAGATTACACAACATATGATAACACCGTTCATTTTATTGCCAACAAAACAATAAACATTCCTGCTAACTACAATTTAAGAAAAGTCGATTTCAATAGTTCTTACGCGAACATGAGTTATAGCATAACAGCAAATCTTATTGTTACTGATACGCTCTTTTTTACAGGGACACAACTTCTGTCGTGTTCTTCCGGAACTATTGAAGCAAGAAAAGACATTAAAATAACAAACACTTATCCGGCAGTATGCAACCATGCTAACAGCTCCCTATTACTGATAAATGGTACAGGCAATCAATCTCTTCTTGGCACAACCCTATCCGGACAATGCCGTTTAACTAATCTTACTTTCAACAAACCATCCGGAACACTTACTATTTACAACATGTTTTCCTGCGAAGGAAATGTGAACTATATAAATGGACATATTGACGCTCTCTCTAACGCTTCCAGCCTCGTTCTTTTCAGGATCAAGAACATTGATATGGATAACAGCAATACCACTGTAAGGCTATACAATGTACTTCTTGGAGATAATCAGAGGCGCACTTTAACAGGTAACATGGTTGTTTCAAATATATTAAATCTTGGTAACGGGAACATTGACCTTAACTCCAACACATTAAAAATCCTGAACCCATCTGTAAGCGCCATTATACAGTCCGGAGGTGGTTATATTATAAGCGAAAAAACTGATAATTCAAGTAAGGTATCCTGGTTTGTCGGAACAACCATGGGGAATCGTGTTTTTCCATTAGGAAAATACTCCGGAGAATACATTCCTTTCTCGTTGAATCTTACTTCAGGGAATATTGACACCGTAATTGTCTCTTCTTACCCGACAAACAGCAGTAACATTCCCTTCCCTTCTAATCCTGATGTGGTTACTAATCTAACCGGCTTCTTTAACCTGAACAATAGCGCCTTTACCGTTAACCGGTTCTGGCAGATTGATAAAACCGGGATCAGTGGAACCGCCGATATTACGTTTACTTATGGAAATGCGGAATGGGACGGTGTTACCGAACCAACCGACTACCAGGCACAGCGTTACAATAAACTATCCAATTTCTGGGAATTCTATCTGCCAGCCCAAACTCAAAATACAGTCAATAACACGGTGACCGTACCAAATGTTACTTCGTTTTCACCCTGGACCCTTTCCCGGATTATCAGCCCTCTTCCCATTCAGTTAACGGATTTCAATGCTACCTACAACAGTCAAACGAAACACGTTCACCTCGAGTGGCGTACAGCCACTGAAAACAACAATGACTTTTTTACTGTAGAACGATCTCCTGATGCTGTAAACTGGGAGTTTGTACTTGAAAAAGATGGTGCCGGCAACAGTTACACTCCTCTGCTCTATAGTGGCGCAGATGAAAAACCCTACAACGGAATCAGCTATTACCGGCTTAAACAAACTGATTTTAATGGAAACTACTCCTATTCCCCTATTAAAGATGTATCGGTAAACATTATGTCAAACTTTTGGATACAGCCAAACCCGGCAAATTCAGACATAACTCTATCTTTCATAAATCCAGGAAGCACTATTACTATTTATAGTGCGACAGGGCAAATAGTGTATATTGAAAAGAGCGCCTCAGAAGATACGTTAAAAAAACAAATCAACATTGGGGGGTTACAAGAAGGAGTTTACTGGATAAGAGTTCAAAGTAAATACGACCAACAAGTTAAGTCCTTTATCAAAAGAAACTAAGTTCCGTTTATATAGCCCTTGCTTTACGCTAACAGAAATCATTTCTAAAGTCGCCGCTCTATTTCAGTTTGCTAACTCATGTAACAAAATATAACTAGCCTCATTCCTTACGTTTAGACAGTACTTAACTTCTAAATTGCGCAATGTCCTTGTTACACGAACATAGAAAAGGGCACTTTATATACCGCATTCTATTTTAATTTAAATCCCTAAAAATCGTGCTATACATAGATGGAATTAGTATCCATTGCTATAGGCGTTTACGACTGCTCAATTTGCTTCCAATACCACCACAAGAAAAACCCGTTCATATTCGTTCTATTAAACATATCTATTTTATCACCAAATATGTGGTTTTGGATATGTAATGCAAATGTTAACGGATAATCGGATACAATATAACCACTGTTGTATCCCTTTTAACAAAGTTCCACTCTGTTGTTTCACCATGTTGATGCCAGATAACCGAATACGTTTGCGAGTGATAGAATTTTTTAAAGAAATGCAAACTATTATAGACTTTTTTCTCTCTAGGCATCTTAAAATATCCATTCGTGTCAGTCAGTGTCCGATTGGTTGTTCCTTGTTCTGAAACACTAACATCCTTTACAGGTTTCGAATGAATATCCAGTACTCGTCCATGATAATATAATTTTGTTGTGTTACATGAAATAGAATATATTGTAACTAAACACATCAATAATATTTTTCTTACTATTTCCATAATATTATTCCTCTGGATTCTTCGCCAAATGATTATGTGTTTCCTCAAAAATTCTTCCCGTATTTTTTTCTACTTTAAAATAAGATTCTTGAAACTCGCTTAATCTTTCAATAGCATAATAAGAACTATCTTCTCTTATTATCATTGATCCATTAATATCTGAACCAGTCAGACAGCTATTCCCACTTTGCTGTTTACTCTTTTTATTTATTGATTGAAACACAAATTGAACTGCTTGTTCCGATTGTTCTGTTCTTTTGAATAAAGATACTTTTTCAGGTGTTTTTTCTACAAAATTCTTTGGATTAGAAATAGGCCCGTAAGAAATACTTTTAGCAGTTAGGTTAACAAGCAAATCATATACATATGAAGAAGTATTTTTAGGGATATACTTAACAGGATTAGTAAATAAAACACATATTTCATTTTCTTTATTCTGATAAACATCAATCTTCTCAAAATCTTGTGCAGCAATCAAAAATGATATTTTGCTATTAGCATATTTTATCGCTTGGCGAATATATTCCAGTTTATTTTCATCGAAATGAATAACTTCACTACAGTCGATCTGGAAGGTTTGGGAAACACATTTAAAAATAAAAAATGTCATTATATATATTAAAGTTAATTTTCTCATTCTATTTCTAAAATTCAAGTATTCAAATACTTTCAAACGGATCAAAATAATCATCCAAATTTATCTCATTTGCGGCTTCATCAAATTGTAGTTTTGTAGCGATCATAAATTCAAGAAAACTATCAAAAACAGAATAACCGTCCTTTCTATATTCAATAAACTGCCACTCCTCGTTGACTATTACTTTAGGATTTAAAAGGTATTTATCGGGGGATTGATTAGAGGCCCCTACTACTAAACACTCCTTCACAAATCCATTACCAACTGACTCTGCAATTGAAATCCAATTGGAGGGGTCTTTCTTCTCCTGCCATTTCAACACTTGTTGAATGGTAAAAAAATTCTGAGAACCATCAACCACTTTCCAACCGTTGCTTATGTTCAAAAAAGCTTTGTAACTAGGAGGTAAAACTAAACTTAATTTCTGTTCAAGTTCTTGTATTTCAGTTTCTGAAGCGGGGCGCCCTAATTGATCGCTTTTGCCAGATGTTGAATTCTCTTCGTCAATATAATCCAACTTAAGGGCCATTTCAGTCATTTTCTTAGAAAACAACCTTCGTGATTCCTGACTTTTCACAATTGCCCTTTTCATTTTATGGACGATTTTTTCCATTTTTAGTCATTTTACTTATTTAGTTCATTTTATGTTTGGTATATCCGGATGCTGAATACTTTCCCAAATTTTTCCATCAAATCGTGTAATTTTCTTTGATCCTATAGACCATAAATAGCCTTCAACGGATTGAACAATTAGTGTATCTGTTAATTGAGGTGGCTGCAAATTCGTTATTACCTGCATTAAAACTGGATCTGAAATTCGTGGATCAAAATAGAAGATTCCCTTGCTAGTTGCTAAAAACAAGCACTCCTGAAACTTCGTTACAGAAGTTATTAGTGAATTTAGGTACTTCACTTTAACTTTTATAAAACCATCATTGACGTTTCCACACAACAAGGTTCCGTTTGCACCACACAACCATATTTTTTCATGACTTTCAATATACAAATTGGTTAACCTTCCTGTATCTATCGGAAGATCCAATTTAGTCCAATGCTTTCCATTCCAATAATCCGCTCTACCAGGATAACCTGGTTCGGAAGTGGAACCAACACAATAAATATCATTTTCTGAGCACCCGTTCATAGATTCAATAAAATATTTTGGTTCAGTTGAATCAGAAGTCTGTAAAATGCTCGAGTCAAAATGATGCCATATTCCGGTTGAACTCCGCCGATAGACCTGCCCTGAATAGCCACATGCAAAGAGATGATGTCCTATTTGAACGATACAATTTAAATAGCCATATCCTTTAGAATCTGATGATAATCCGGAATCTCCAATTTTTTCACCTGATTGATTGGGTCCTAAAAAAATAACTTCGCCATTCTCCGATAACGCAGCAAAAACCCGATTCGGTTGGTTATACGGGTCGCTCCACACACAAACCGAAGTAATGCGATCATTTTGTTCAGTGTAGGTCCATACATTCTCATTTAACTCATTATAGAAAAAGACCCTTGAGTAGCGTTCGGAGTTATCAAACGCATCTATAGACGTCACGAAACATGAAACCGATTCTGTACCTGCCACTGCAGTTCGGATGGTGCATATCGGCCTAATTTTTTCCATGTTTTAATGATTTCATCCAACTACTAAACGCCTTCTTATAATTTTTTTGTGCAGCTTTAACAATTGCATCTGGCTTTTTTACTTGCGTTAACCCAAATTCCATTTCCAGCCATTTCAAGTATTTGTTAAGATCTTTACTAGGTTCGTAATCTTCATCTTTATCCCAAAAGTCTATTTTATCCAATGCACTAATTTCTACATCATAAGAAACAAGGTGCAATAAACTCTTTAGATTTTCGGCAACAATATGTACATCGCCTTCATCTCCAAAAACGACTATTGGCATTTCACTTAATGAACTACCACTTCCATTATCCCATATTACATACATTGAGCCACAGCCATCTGCCTGTGCAAAAGGATACAGGTGGTTTAAAAACTCATCATTATTACTCCATCGTTTTAAAACAGACTTGTTTTGTATGTATAGGCCAAATCCTTGTGAATAGTTCTCAAACGAAGAAGTCTTATTTTGAAATTCAGCTAGTTTCTCAAGTTCAACTGGCAGTTCAGTTAAACCAAGATTTCTCTTAAATTTTTCAATGTTCATAGTGATAAATTATCTGTTTATTAGTTCTAGTCTGAGTGTCTTCAACTTTTCAAAAGAATCACTTATTTTACTTACTAAGTAGTCATAAATAAGTCTCCGTTTTTACGGATATAGATGCGGTAATAGTAGATAATCTCATCCCTGAACAATTCCATAAATCGTTCAATATGGTCAGGATATTTAGTAAATACAGCTTCTATCTGATTCCAAACGTATTTTAGTTCTACCGGTAAGCGATAGCCATTAATTCCATAACACACTTTGTCTGTATCAAATCCCATTAATTTTTTCTCGCCATGAATTACGGTCACTCTTGACGTTATTGTTGGTTCCGCATTTAATTTTAATTCATAAAATGCCTCGTGTGAACCCAAATATACTTCTAAGTCATCAATAGCCATTTCAAGTTTAGAAAGTGAAAGGAATTTTAAAAATGGATTATAGTTATAAAAATCGAGGTCTTTACCCAGATCTATCACTCCGGATTCTGTTCTTTCATTTTCCGTCAACTTAAAGTATATGGAGTCCGGAACAGGTATTTCAGAATATGCACCCGGTAAATATTCATCTTCAAAGACGATTTTGTCAACGTGTTCTGCATTCATCGGATCCAAGAATAATTTTACTAAATTTGGTGCCGTTATTTCAACATATATCGGATACATTCCCATTTTAATAATTATTTAAAATCATAATCAATTAATTTTTTCCATTTTTTCCCACCGAACGACATGATGTCAAATTCACCTACAGACCACATCTGTGATTCAATTGCTCTTAATTTGTAGCAAGAAGGTTTTACTTTTCCGAAATTTGCTGAAATAAGATCATGATTCCTTAACTGATATAATTTTGTAAAAGTTGAATTGCTAACACTTGTTTACTTTTAGTATAGCCATAAAAAACTCAAACACTTCCTTAATTATTAAAGTATGGGAGATATTTGGTAAAAATAACTGCATTTTCATTTCAGTATTAATAAATCAAAATCTGGATATTCTTCTTTAATTTTATTGATATCTGCACTTAAATTAAGATCTTCTTTACCCTCCTTTGACATAAATTCAGCAATCCAAAATCCGGTAAAACCAATTTGAAGAACGATTAAATAAAATTTTGCAATTGATAACGAAAGTGGATATAAGTTTAAATTTCCTTCATACTGGAAATATATTTGGTAATCTTTGTTCTTATCAAAAAAATCAATTGTTAAATTGTGACCAGTGCCATTAATCGTGCAAAGTAATTTCTGTCTTCTAATAATTTTAAAATTTACCTTTCCTTCTGGCTCATCTATATTATAAATCTCGTTTTCTATGGTAGTTTCATCCCACAAAGTTTCGAAGAACGGCTCGTCGTAAACATTGCCATTTTCAATATCATCAGGGGTTATATCCTGAGAATGTGTCTTATAATCATCAAACATTTCCGATAAACCGGGTATTACTTCATAAGAACTTCCGCCCTTCCTGTAAATAAATTCAAGTCCATCACAAAAGCTATAGAATTCAACGAGTTCTCTGGGCAATTCTTTTAAAAGAATTGACTCGATCTTTTGTAAGTTTACTTCAAGATTTGAGCTATTGATGTTTATAAAGTCAATTTTACTATCATTTTCTTTAAACGTATTTATTAGTTTTCCGTATTCGACACTTTGCATATTCTGTTAATTGTTAGTTATAGTTTTAATTATTTTTATATCGCCTTATCAGTTTTTGATTTAATTAGTATGTAATTTTATTGGAAGTTGTTCCTCTTCCTTAAAGTCAATCTGGTTTTATTCCGAAGCTACTGAAGGCTTCTTTGCATAAATTCATAAATCCGTTCAATGTACCGTCATTTGAATATAAATTGGGCATGCTCCCATTTCTCATTCTATTCTTCGATTACTTTCACTTGATTAGTAAACAGTTTTATTCTTTAAAAACAGGCTTTCCTTGTTCGATATAACGCATAAATTGCCACCGATCGACATAATCCCAAAAACGACCTTCTTTACATGGTGTATCGTAATACGCTTTATTCTGATCCATATTTTCGAGTATCAAAGGATGAATCAATTGCATAAAATCACTTAACGGTTGATCGTTGAGATTCAACCCATCGTATTTACCAAAGGCATATTTAAAGTTATTTTCGTTCGTAACTTTAAACTCATATTCTTCGGGATAAAAGAATTTAGCTTCCATTCCGCCTTCAATAAATGCACTTCCATGATTGTAATCCCCCAAAATACAAGATCTGGCTATCATTTTACCTAATACTATCAGATTACCTGAAGTAATTATATTTTGTGCTACGAGATTCCCCGAAACAACCAAAAGATGATTTTCTGACAAGCGCATTGTACCATCTATCGTCAGATCTCCCCAAACAATTACTCCCTTCAATCCTAAAAATGACAATGTGTTTAGCTCGGCTAAGTGAATGCTTTCATTTACAACAAGTATATCGCCTGCATCAGGATCTTCTTTTAAGTCGTCAATTATCACTTCCAACAAAGGTTGAATCGCATCTTCTAAATCATCTTCATAACTTAATAGTGGGGAAATTTTTCCTAAAATCGTTTCCAAAGCAGAACCGTCTAATGCTCCATCACGTAGGCGTTTACCCTTTCTCTGCAAAGTATCAATATCGCTTTTAGAAGGCTTGGTCATTTGGTTTCCGACTGGCAAAGCAGATTGTTTAATCTCAGAATTTAAGTGTCTTCTATCTTTATCATAATAATCATAAGTTAACGGATAACCTGAGCGTTGAACGGCTTTCCAAACTTCGGGACCCTCCGTCCCAAAAGCAAAACGAACATCAGTAGATTCAGTAGACCGATAATGCGTTGCTTTATTGACAGTATTTTTTACATACGTTCCTTCGCATGCAATTTCTCCGTTTGGATGAAAACTAGTAAAACTTTTGGCTACACCGTTATCATCATGAATTAGGATATAAGCAATAATCCCTGTTTCTGGCCGCCACCATTTCCATTCACCAATTGGTTTATTTTCGCTATTTGATGTGCCTAACTGCCATTTTTCTGCTTTGGGGTTCCACATCGCATTTTCAGGAACGCCTTGTGGTTTCAATTGCTTTTCCATTTAAATATTTTTCTAACTAAAAAAGAAAGTGTTTTCTTCATTTAAAATAGCAGTTACTAATCTTTCAATATGTTCTTCAAATGAAACTTTTGGTTGATTCCAATAAATTTCATCTTCTAAATCAATGCTTAGAACCGAATTCTCCGTTTTAGAAGCCAAATCGAAAGTAAAAAAACGTGTGTTTCCCCAACCATTATTTTGAAATACAAATAAATTAGTAAGCCGATCTACCTCTGAAAATTGGTCAGGAATAGTATCAATGTAATTACTAAAATGATTTCTCTTCACATCTATCGCCTCTTCTAACGACAATAGTCTATACCAATCTGATTTACTCCTGATTGTAAAAAAGCCATATTCTTGAATAAACGATTTATATGAACTTGGAAGTTGAATCGTATGCTTTAGTTCAAATTCTCTAATTTCTTCAGAAATTATCTTCTGATAAAAATCAATCCTATAATCTTCAAACCGATTGAGTTCCATTAATCGTTCTATAATTTTCATAAAATTATTTTAGTAAAAAAACACCTCATCACTTCTGAGCGTCGTTAGTCTTTAAGGAGTATTAAACGTTTCATTCGGCACTATTTTTCATTGCTGTCCATCTAACAACAACACAATATCTTTATTCGTCCTTTTCATCCATTTCTTTAGCATTTTTAATAAATACTCAAATTCTTCCTCACAGCCTTTTTGCCTTTTAGGTAAAGCGTTATTGTTTAAAATTTTAAAATCGAATGCATCAAACTCTTCGATCAATCTGGTTATACTGCTTTTATGAATAAGCATTGCTATTGGCCAATCAACGCTATCTGATTTAATTTTTTTCCAGGGAAATGAAAAGGGTACTTTATCACTACACCACAATTCCCCTAAGGTTGGCAATCCTATACCAATCAAATAGTTCTTTATTCCTTCTTCTTGCCATCCACGACCTGGTAAATCTGCTTCGTCACTTAATCGTTTCCCTTTTACCTCTAACAAAACCTCTAACGCTCTTCTATACGAATATGCTTCCTTTTGTTTTAAGTTTCCTGTAACAATATCATGAATTGCTTCTTCTAAAGTTAATCCATCAACCTCTTCAAGTAACTCGTTTAACTCCTCAAAAACATCCTTTCGCTGTGCTTGTTTAATAATATTAGCATCCTTACTGCCTACAACTGCATAGAGGTCGTCAAAATTTATAGAGTAACCGCGTAAAAATTGCTCTGCCATTTTAATTGATCTTAATTTATCTGTAAGACAAAAATAGTTTATGAGATACGATTCCAAAATAGACCCAAGTGACTATTTACTTTATGATTCCCCTCTATTAATTTCCCATTTTGACTTTCTTCTTAAAACGAATAGAAGAAAGGTGACCAAAAAGTAGTTGTATGCGAATAATTGTAAAACTTTATACTTTAATAACTAACTAACAAGAATAAAATGCCAAAAACAAATCAAGACCCCTTTCCATTTATTGGTGCCGGAAAAGCAAATTATTATGAATGGTGCAATTTACTGGTACGTTTTGTGAATGCTCCTACTAAAGACGAAAAGAAAGAAATTATTACACTAGCACCAAAGCCCATTAAGCCAGTTCAATCTGATTTTAGCGGAAAAATGTTAAATGCTGGAAGCGGCCAATTTGTAAATATGTACATTGAGGAAGTATATGGCTCTAATAAGAAAAAAGTGATAAAAAAAGAAGTTGAATTTAATGAAGATGAGGAGAATTTTGATGAAGATGATTTTGATCTACCTATTGAATTTGATGTTAGTCCCAAAGCACATGCTGCATTTGAGGCGCATATTGAAAGCTGGCTACATGATATAAATGCGATTTGCCCTATAGAAATAGTCTATCGTCATGAAGATATGGAAGCCGGTGGCACAAAACTTTCATCTTGGCACAAAAAAGGTGTATTGGCCATTCCTGATCTACTAAATAAATGGTCAACAAACGATGATATTTTTAAACAAAAGAAAAAAAAAGGTGAACTCTTTCAATTTTTATTGGCTGGTGCATTAGAATATGGGAAAATAAAAGAGAAGGATATTCCAGAAAGAATATTTATTGCGTTTTTTCCGGAAAAAGTAATTAGAGAATTGTTTAAAAAAGGTGATCTAGATAAAATTGCAAGTTTTATTACGGAACATAAAAAAAATAGCAGTGTAATTGATGTTTGCGTAGAGCAAATGCAAAAACTATTAAAGACAAAAAGTTTCGATAAAATCTATAAATTTTCTGAATTGTGGTTAACAGTATTAGCAACTACTGATCTTTTTAGTGAAATAATAGGGGTTAATTATGAAATAATTGGTGGGGTGTGCCACGCAGCAATTATTAAAAATGACAATCAATTAAAAACAAAAATTATTAAAAAACTCTCTCACCGATCACTAGTTACTAATGGCACCTACACAGACTCATGTGATTTTGCTAATAATTTGGGGGCATATGCTTACAAATTACATGGTTTAGATCATTGGCCACATATTATTGAACTTTATAAAATGGCCTTAGATATCAAAACAAACCAAACTTGTTCTGAAAATTTACAATTATACTGCAATGCCCTATGGGTATTACAAAATGATAATACAGGATTGCCGGTAAATGGAATATTAAACGAATATTTTTTAACGAAGTGTTTACCACATGGCGCTGCCAATCCAGCTATATTTTTTAATGCCGCGTGTTTATGGGTCGAAATGAATGATTTTGACAAAGCATTGGAAAATGTAAAGTTAGCTCATAAATACGAATACGATATGTATGAATACATGATTCAACAAATTACTAAAACAGATAAGATGTTCAGTGATTTCAGAAAATACAAACCATTTGTAACTTGGTTAAATTCTACTAAATAAGTAGTATAAGAAATTTGTATAAATAAAGGAATATTAGTTTAAGCATCTCTCCTTCTGTTGGGATCCTTTACCATCCGTTTAATAACAGAATGGTTCATTCCGTATTGTACCTTCTGGTTCTGATTGTTGTAAAACAAATCAAATTAAATTATCTATCAAATCACAGACTTACTTTTGCGTCTTAAAGTCTATCAGGTAAGGCACCAAAGGATATCCCTTCTTTGAACGAAACCCAAAATTAACAAGAATCTGGTAACGTTGATCGGGTTGAGTTGTAGCCTCAAACGTAAACGATTTATTGTCTTCCGAAAAGCCGTGTACGTTCGTTATCCTCAGCAAGTAATCTTCTCCTAAAGGACCCAGTTCAAAATTCCGGAAATCGGGGTTCATTTCTTCCGAAAACATAAGTGTAAACAGTTGATTTCCGGAATTCACTCCTTCGTTTCCATTCCCAAATTCTTTTATCCCCGAAACTTTTGGACGCTCTTTCTCAAAGAGAGCCTTGTAAGTGGCTACTGGCTGAGTAAAATAATTTGATGCGTTTACAAATTCCACAAGGCTGGATTCATTATTATAATCAAGCTCTATTATCTTTTTTACAGCGTACTTTTTATCCACGGCCTCATCATAGTACTTTTTACAAATGGCGTATCCTACAAAGTATCCCAAATCGCGCATTCCGAAAGGATTGTCGGCAGAGTTCCAAATCCAGTTATAGATGTTAGGGGAAAACACTTCCTTTTCATACGCCGCTTTTATCTTTTCCTCGTTCTTGTATCCAAAAGCAATCTGCGGATTAGGGGACGGCTTATTTAATGCCAGTTCTGCCAAAAACTCTGCCGCGCCTTCTATCAGGGTTTGCGCCAAAAGCGTATGCCCGATTGTTTCCTTCTGTTGCGTATGGATGTATTCATGAACATTTAAAAACACTACTTCATTAATAGGATTTGTATTAAAATGACTCTTCAAATGAGGGTACCGTTTATCAAACTCTTCTGTAACCGTGGTTTTATCTGCCATCGAAATTTCACTTCCAATTAACAACATTCCATCAATAGTAGTTCCGCCGGTTCTCAGAATCCCGATTTCGAAATAAATAGTAGCCGGTTTCAGATCCGGGTAGATCTGTTTTAATTGCTTAATTCCCATTTGGATTTCATTTGAAAACTGGCGGGCTTTTAATGTATTCTTACGTATTGACTTCCAGAATCTGGGATAATGATTGATGGCATAAACATACTCTTCCGCTGTATAACGTCTGGCCCGCATTATTCCATCCAAACCGGGGGTTCCCTTATCTATGTATAATGTTTTCATCAACCTGACCTGCTTTACAGAATCTTTCTCCTGTACTACCTTGTCAAAGGCATTCCAGAAATTATACACGTCATCAACCACTATGTTCTGCCCCATTCCTGAAAAAGAAATCAAGATCAGAATTACTGTACTCAACTGTTTTACTCTCATTACGTTTAATCTTATAACAGATGTTTAGTTCACCCTTGTTTTGACTAATTTACTCCTCTTTTCTGGCATAACATTACCGGATGCAACAAAAAGATGCAGCAATTTACCTTTAGGTTGCACTTATTCACAAAAATTTAATTATTGGAATGTTTGCTGTATTTTTATAACTGATTAAAACAGTTTGTTATGCCTATTCGAATGACAGAAGATAATGATTCAAACGGAGGATACTCCGGTAATCAGGAAGGACGTAATCCCGGTCGTGGCGGTGGAGGTGGTGGCGGATTTCCGGGTGGTGGGTTCATTGGCATGTTATTGCCTTTGCTTATGCGCAACCCTAAATTACTGATTGTTGCTATTGTTATTGGCGGCGCATTCTTCTTATTTAAAGGGGGCTGTAGTGGAGCATCGGGTGGTGAAAATCAGGAAAAACAATCGCAATCAACCTATAGCCGTGGTGCCACGCTTGATCAAACCGTTTATGATAAAAATGAAGTGTACGCGGCATTGGATAATGGCGAACCTTTACCAGAACGGGTATCTTTAGAAAGGTTTACGCCTACCGCAAAAGATCAGGGGCAACAGGGCTCCTGTGTAGGCTGGGGAAGTACGTATTATGGCCGCACCATACTTGAAGCCATTTCAACAGGAAAAGATCCTAATCAGATCGCTTTTAGTCCGGCTTTTACTTATAATCAGATTGGTTTGGAGGGTTGTCAGGGAACTTATATTACCGAAGCGGTTAAACTGCTTACCAATACCGGCTCTGTTCCGTTTAACGCGTTTCCGTACGATGAGAATTCGTGTGAGAAAAAGCCAGACAATTATCAGCTACAGGATGCCGCCAAATTCCGTATGCGTGGCGCTAACCGTTTAAGTATAAGCGGAGATGATTACACGGTAGATGTGAACGCAATCCGGCAAAATCTGGCACATAACGCGCCTGTTATTATTGGTATGAGCGTTGGTGGTAGCTTTATGCAGGACATGGAAGGAAAAGAAGTGTGGAGTCCGAGACAAAGTGATTATGATAAAAACGGATTTGGCGGACATTGTATGTGCGTGATTGGTTACGACGATAAAGCGTTTACCGATGATGGTGCTTTCCTTATCCAAAACAGCTGGGGCCCTCGTTGGGGGAAAAATGGTAAAGCCTGGGTAAGCTACAAGGACTTTGTATTTTTTACCAACGAAGCCTATGGTATGGATGCCATGCCCGATAAGGCCAATCAAACCAGACTGGAATGTACCATCTCCTTAATGGATAAAGAAAGTAAAAAAGACATTCCTCTTAGTACTATTGGGCAGAACTTTTATAAAGTCAGCAGCCCATTGCGCATTGGTCAAAAATTTAAAATGAAAATCAGCAATAACGTAGAGTGTTTTGTTTATATTTTTGGCAAGGAAAGCGACAACGGGAGTTATATACTGTTCCCTTACACGCCAAAACACTCGGCATATTGCGGCATTACAGGTACCCGGGTTTTTCCGAGAGATTACAGCATGGAGCCGGATAAAATCGGTAATAAAGATTATTTTGCGGTGTTAGTAACCAAAGAGAAACTGGACTACAAAGCCTTTAATGATAAACTTAACGCCGATAAGCAAACCGACTTCGCACAACGGATTATGAATCTTTGCGCTCAGGATGAGATTAAAGATATCCGTTTTGGAAACGGCAACAGTATTTCGTTTAGCGCTGAAACAAAAGATAAAAATATTGTTCCATTTATTATTGAAGTTCAAAAACAATAACCCATTAATTAAAGTACTAACGTGTTTCATTTTTTATTACGTACCATACCCCGCCCTATCCTGATCAAATTAAGTTTATTGTTCAGCAAAATAGCGCCTTTACTCTATTACGGCAACCGCTACGAAGATCCTATCAGCGGAAAAACCTACCGTAAATTTTTACCTTATGGGTATGGCGGACGGGCCAAACGTGATAATGTTCTATGCCCCGGTAGTTTATCACTGGAGCGCCACCGTTTGCTCTGGCTTTACCTTAAACAGAAAACGGACTTTTTTACAAAGCCATACAAAATGTTGCACATTGCTCCCGAGCAATGCTTTTATAAATTGTTTAAAGCACAAAAAAATCTGGATTATACCACAGGAGATTATAATAGCCCTATTGCTGATATTCATTTCGACTTGCACAAAGCCCCTTTCGAAGACAACAGTTTTGATGTAATTTTTTGCAATCACGTACTGGAACACGTAGAAGATGCACAGGTCTGTATGGGCGAATTATATCGTATCATGCGTCCGGGTGGCTGGGGCATTTTTCAGGTTCCTTTAGATACCACACGTGCCACCACTTACGAAGATAAGACCATTGTAACCGAAGCCGATCGGGAAAAACACTTTTGGCAAAAAGACCATGTGCGTTTATTTGGTCTGGATTACAAAGATAAACTGGCACAAGCCGGCTTTAAGGTTACAGTTGATGACTTTGTTAATACGCTTGGTCCGGAGTTGGTTGATCGTTACCGTTTACCGGCAGGCGAAATGTTATACGTATGCCGCAAAGCATAACTACTTAATTATAAATCCATAACAATACTGGTTTACGGCTTTTTTTAAGAAGCACATCTACCTTTTTCATCAGTGCATTATCTATCACCGGACAGCCCATGCTCCATCCCAAAGGCAAATGACTGGGGTAGATTTCCTTTTCAGGCACCTGATCGTAGGAATGCAACACAATGATCCGTTTATAGGCGTTACTGTTTGTTTTTTCGAGTCCATGTAATTTGTAATGCACATTAATACCCCAGTTACTATAAGCACGTTTACCCGTTTTGTATTTTCCTGATGCCGTACAATTGCTACCTGTTTTATTACTGAACTCGGGGGCAGTTTCTGTACTAGCTCCACCGTATCCGTGGCAACATAAACCAGAATACACAAGTTGAGCGGTTGTAAAGTTCCATACTTCGAACCGGTTCTTTCCAGAATGAACCCCAAGGTTAACTAAAAAACAATAATCTGTATTTAAGTTGTTCTTTTGACAAAACAGAAGGGCTTCCCTTAGTCGCTGCGCTGCACCTGACTTCTGGGCCCAAACAGGTCCGCACCATGTCACAATAAGCAAAATACGTGTTATTTGTCTGATCATCTCAGGAAAATAACGGAAAAAGGACCTTAAAATTACATACGCATCAGTTTACCGATTTGCCCAGGAAATCCAGCATGATCAACTCTTCCAATGTATACCGTTTACCATTACTGAAAGCCACCACCCAGGCATCCGTCTGACCTTTCGCTATGGCTTTCTGCCGCTGCTTTTCGGCTTCCTTAAGTGTTGCAAACTGCATTTGCGTAAAGCGGGTAATCCCATCCGGATAATTCACCTGTTCCGGTTGACCATATTCTAACAAACGTTGGTATTTATAATTTTCAGGCTTACGGTAAGCCGCAATCTGAACTTTAAACACCAGACCCTCTGCACAATAATTACCGGCCATGTTTAATAATTTCTCGTAGGTTGCCCTATCATTTAACGACTTACCTTTTAATGGTGCAAAATCGGGTAAGGCCTGTTGTCCGCCACACGGCACATTTTTAACCACAGGATCATTAGCCGTTGGTTCCTTATTAACCGGCTCAGTGGTCTTAACATCTTTATTTAAAGGCTCGGCATTGGTTACTTTGTTGAAAATACTATCCAGCATTTGATTGAGGCTGGCTTGTTTTCGTTTAGCAATGGCTGCGGGTGAATAAAGGTAAAAGTCCTTTTTTAACTCAACGTATTTGCTCAACCCTTCTACATCCAGATCCTCTTCCAATGGTTCAAAACCATCGGCAATAATTTTAAGACGATACGATGCACCGGGACTAACCGCCATAAGGTATTTACCACTTACTTTATTAGAAAAATAAGGCCCTAAAGCAATGTTTCCCGGATTTTTAATGACTTCCACTTTACTTTCAATTGGCTTATCATCCCCATAAACTGTTCCCTTCAACATGGCAACAACCGGCTTTTCACCGAGTATTCCCGGCTCCACCACATAAATATCGTACTTACCTAAACCTCCTGTTCCTCCACGGTTACTACTAAAGTATCCACGGGTTCCACTGGAGTTAATCACATAATACCTGTCATCTTCCGTCGTATTTAAAGGTATTCCCATGTTCTGAGGTGGCAACCAGTCATTGTCTTTCTTTATGGTAAACATAATATCGTAACCACCAATACTACTGTGCCCCTTTGAACTGAAAAACAATGTAATACCATCCGGATGGATAAATGGGGCATCATCATCATACGGTGTATTTACTTTGTCTCCGAGATTTTTAGCGGGTCCCCAATCTCCGTTCTCCCATGCACTTACCCAGATATCCCTTCCACCATATCCGTCCGGACGCTCACTGGCAAAGTAAAGAAATCGTCCGTCTGCTGAAATAGAACAACTTCCTTCCCATGAGGTTGTATTAATATTATCATTAAGTCGTTCCGGCTTGCCAAACTCTGTTCCTGTCAAACGGCTGACATAAACATCTCCGCTGTCCTTTTTGGTGCTGGTAAAGGTAAACAATGTTTGTCCGTCGGGCGAAACCGCAATAGCCGCATCGTGCACATTGGTATTAATAGAAGCAATTCCGGTTCCTGTCTGCCATGAGGAATCCTGAGCCCGGTTAGTTATATAAATATCTTCGTGATAATAACCGAATTCGGGATCCGGCTTTTGATTATCATCTATAATCCCTCCCAGACTTTTTTTGCCCCGATAGGTATAAATCATGGTTGCTTCATCGGTCGTAATTACAGGTACATACTCATCCTCTTCCGTATTAACCGGCGCCCCCACATTACGGATGTTCGCTTTTACTTTCATATTACCGATATTACGTCCGTTTGTACTGTTTATCATTAACAACCCAGCCTCTTCAACAAGCGGCCACTCGGCATCTTTAACCTTGGTATTTTTATGCTCATCCAGATATTTTTGGGTATAAGAAATAGCTTCATCAAAACGGTAATTCAAATGATATGCTTTTCCGAGATAAAAATCTACATCTTTCAGTTGGCCTGTTGTCTTTAATTCCTCAAATAACTCAATAGCCCTTGCCTTCTTTTCAGGGTAATTAAGGCAGCAAAACGCCAAACGGTATTTGTAATCCAGATTTTTCGGATCCTTGTTATACAACTGATCGAACAAGTAATACGCTTTGCTGTACTCTTTATTTTCCAGTTGATAATACGCGTCTTCCCGTAAATCCCTGGTTTTCTGGGCATTGGCGCCGGCTAAAATGCCCATAAACCAAACAAGCGCCACGTACTGTCTTATATCGCGAAACAACATATAAACTGTTTATAATATTTAGTTAAATTTGGTATAATTAATAATAAGGTGCAGGGCACTGATAGACAACTTATTAAGACCCTGTTATTAATAACTCTACCTGCAATTACCCTATGTCTTTTATCTTATCTGAAAGGAATTTAAAACAAATTTACTTGTATAGCAGTAGCTGATTGCGTATTTTTAAACGATTTAGTGGTATTATACAAATACATAACAAACATTAAAGTAATTGTCCTTCTCATTTTGCTGTTAAGCGCAAAAAGCAGGGCGCAAAGTTATTCGTTTGATTATTACGGACTAAACGCTAATATTCCATCGGAACACGTCACCTCTATTTATCAAAGTAAATATGGCTTAATGTGGTTTGGTTTCGACCAGGGCGGAAGGGTTTACGATAGTTACTCGTTTAGTAATTTAAAGATACAGGATAATCCTTTTTTTCATGAAGCGATCCATTCCTTTTGTGAAACAAAATCAGATTATTATTTCAACACTTCAGATAATTTGTATCAGGGAAAAGGGCCTTTTTTCCGGAAAATTCCCTTCAATGGTGAAAATACCCATCATCATCTGAGCAAGATTTTCAGTTTTGGGGATACCGTTTATGCATTAACTACCAAAGGGCTTTACAAACTAAAGGAAGATCACTTTATAAAGGTAACCACACATACCGCTATTGATTCGTTATCCCTGTATAAATTTCTGCTCGACCGAAAAAATAATTTATGGTTGGTTACAAAAAAAGGCAAATTGTGCATTTTTAATCTTGATAAAAAAGAAGTGGTAACCGCTTCTGTTTTGCCAGACAGTCCATTAATCAGCAAGCCTATTAGTGATTTAACAGAAGCGAACGGTGAAGCCTACTATCTGGCATTAAAAACCGGGGAAGTTTACTATTTACACAAGAAGCAAATCAGTCGTATAAAATTTGACCTGAATGGGAAAGAACCACAACGGATACTTTCACTTCAGTATGAACGCAGCAGTAATACATTATGGGCAGCAGCCTATAATCAGGGGCTGGTAAAGTATTCCAATGGTTATTCTGAACTCATTTCCATTAATAACGGCCTAAAGTACCTTGACATTATAAGTATTTTTTGTGACTCGGAGGAAAATCTATGGCTAGCTACAGCCACACATGGTATAATCAAGTACAAAAAAAACGGAATTACAAATTTTACTGTTCCCGGAGGTAGTGTTAAAACCATTTTAAAAGATGAAAATCTTAAACAATTTCTCGTGCTGAGTCAGGGATATGTAAGTATATTAAAAGATCATCATTTATTACCTCTTCTGTCAAAACCCGATTCCAGTATATGTTCACTAAATGACTTACAAGACGGATCATTTGCAATTGGCTATACCAATGGTAAAATGCGATGGATCAAACATAACCAGATTCACCCTGAAGTTGTAGAACTATTAAAAGAACCTGGTACAATTTCCAATATCAAAATGTTTCGGGGCAAATTATTTTTTTCGGATGACAATGGAAGACTATACATGCATCATCTTAGCAATGCCATTACAACCCCACTTAACGTTCCATTTACAGCTAATGTTACTTGTCTTAAACCAACCAACAGAGGTGATACTTTGCTGATTGGCACGGAATACGGCCTATTTTTCCTTGATTCATCATTTAAAATTCATGAGTTTAAATTACCGGGTTGGCAAAATTTTAAAGACGTTAGTATTACCGGAATTGGATTAAAGCAGCATTATCTTTTTGTCAGTACAAACTGTATGGGCGTTTTTATCTATAACCTCAAAAATAAGACTTCAGAACACCTGACCAGTAAAGATGGTATTGCCTCAGATAACATTTTAAACCTCGAAATCGTTGATACAAACCGCATTGTGATTTCTACAGCCGGCGTTATAAACGTTATTGAAAGAAAAAGTAAAACCACAAATATAGATCACTATATGCCTGAAAACCACTTTCAGGAATTTGAGTTCCAGGAAAACAGCATGGTGCGTTCCTTCAATGGCGCAGAAATTATTGCGGGGAGCAATACTGGCCTATTGTTCTTTAATAATTTACTTAACCAACGTTTTATTTCTCCGAAAGTACTGGTTACTGAAATATTGGTAAATGGTCAGGAGATTGATCTCGTTAAAAACGGATATAGTATTGACAAAAACGGATTACCTCAAAATTTAACGCTGAAAAGCAATGATGAAAGCATTACCATTCACTATTCAGGAATTAAATACAGCACCAATGAACCCATAGAATATGCTTATCGTATCAATTCGGAAAAAGATAACACATGGATACAACTAGGGGAAGGAGGGGAATTGTTTATTCAGGATTTACCCTCTGGCAGCATCAATGTAGACATAAGGGCAAAGGGACAAAGCAGCAATTGGGGTGAATTGGTCAGGCTTTCGTTTTACAAACGACCTCCTTTCTGGCGGACACGATTTTTTGGTTTCCTTGTTATGAGCATTTGCCTGGTACTATTTGCTTCCTTTTTCAGGTACAACCAACGTTTCAGGAAAGAACTGATCAATGAAGATACCAACTCGTATATTAATCTGCAAACAGCACGTTTGATGCTGTTCTTTGCCGCTTTTTTTGTACCATTTGCAGAAGTAATATATTCTGTCGTAAACGATCGATTCGATGAGAGATTAGGTTTTATGCTGGCTATTGGACTAGTGTTAGCTATTTCAGGCGCGCTTACCTTTCTTAGCCGCTTCGTTCAGGAAAACATAAAGACAATTATCCTGTTAAACTTTACTCTTATTATGCTTGCTTACTCAACGCATGCCTATCTAACCCATATCAGTTCTTATTCTGTGGTAAGTCTTACAGTGTGTATTACCGTTAGTACACTCATTATAGATCAGATACGGCGCTATATTTACTTTGCAGCTTTCACCATTATTGTAACCACTTTGCTGGCTTTATTGACTCAGTCGCCCGAGTACGACACTACACTGTTCATTCTGGCTATCGTTACCGCCCTTTTCGTTAGTTTTATTTCCATTCTGATTAAGCTTAACGTAAGTCAACGGCTCATTTTTGCTGACACGGTGATGAACAAAGGTAATTCGCTTATTATTGCTTCTAACTCTAACGGGCAAATCATATTTGTTAATCAGGCCTTAACCCGCCTGGTAGGTTATAGTGAAAAAGAAATTTTGGGTGACGGGTGGTGGATTATTCAGAATGACAAAGAAAAAGCCCACAGTGTAAAACAAAGCGTTCTGGATGGCACATTACCTAAAACGAGACTTGCTCTTGTTAAAGGTAAAGGCAATAAGCATTACTGGGTTCAATGGCAAAATAATCGCCTTGATACCGGCACAACAGTATCTATTGGAAATGACGTAACAGATAAACAGGAATACGAAAAACGCTTTTCGCACATTGTTGAAAATGCTAAAGATATTATTTATGTAACCGACACTGAAGGTTTCTTTACCTACGTTAATGATATTGCGGTAAATGTAACCGGTTACCCCAAAACCGAATTACTGCAGAAAAACTTTAAGGAATTAATAAAACCTAACTTCCGGAAGAAAGTTGCCTTGTTTTATGCGCAACAGTTAAAAAGTGAAGAACAGCAATCCTATCTTGAATTTCCGATTATTTCAAAAGGCGGACAAGTAATATGGGTTGGACAACAGGTAATGTTTCTCAGAGATAATATTACCAAAATTTTCACCGGCACACAGGCCATATGCAGGGATATTACCTTAAGGGTAGAAGCAGAAGATAAACTCAGAATAGCCAATAACGATCTTAAAATGTTAAATGAGATCAAAGAGATTATTCTCAGAAACGCAGAAGATCAGGATCAATTGGCTGAGGGTGTTCTAAAAAAACTACATAGCAACCGACGGGCCTATGAATGTTTTAGTTTAGGACTCTTATCTAAAGATCTGGTTATAAAACAATATGGGACTGATCACCTGAACTCAAACATTCTTTATTCTTCTTACACATTAGATGAAGGGGCCTTACGCAGCATTGAGATAAGTGGTTCACGGATTATTCAAGAATCAACTAATTTTCCGCATTACTTATTGCAGGATGCAAAATTATTTAATACTAAAAACCATGCGCTAAGTATTCCTATTAAAACAGACACTAAAGTATTTGGTTACCTCAATCTTTTTTCAAAAGACCATACTCCTTACACTTCCGACTATCTTTCCGTATTAGATGATGTAGTTAGCTATTTATCTACAAACCTGAATCAACAGGAACAAAAACAGATCATTTCCGCGAAAAATGAAGAGATCCGGTTGTACCTTACTAAACTTGAAAACATTAATAATGAACTGCAATACGAAAATATCCTTAAGGAAAATGTTATTTATGCCAGAGACATAGAAGATGTATGTAATCGCTTACTGACACATATCATAGCCACTACTGTAAAATCGTACTGCTATAGTTTTAACATCCTTGATATGGAACAGGAGAACTTATTGATTTATCAAGGGTTTAAATCAAAGGGGTTCAAACGCTATAGCATTGAAGTAACTGAAAAAATGAAAACACTCATTTTTAAGTCTCAGTCGTTGCTCTATATTTATGATCCTGACAGTCCGGTAAATGATAGCCTAAAATTATTTAAGCAACCTATTGAAGGACTTACATGCGCTTTGTTGGCACCCATTCAGACCTTAACCAACAGGTACGGTTTTATGGGCGTTTATACCGCATCGCCTGAACCCTATAACCATGAAGACTTAAGAAAAACAGAAGCCATTGCTGAAATTTTATCATCATTTGTATCGCAATATTACGCCAAACAAGCCATCAATATACGGAACAAACAAATACAGAAGTACTCTAAGCAGCTTGAACATATTAATACGAATCTGGAAGAACAAAACCGGATTAAACAATTAATCATTTCCATTAAAGAACGTGATGTTTTATTCCATCGTTTACTCCTAATGACAATATCACAATCCCGTTTTGCTCAGGGATACGCGATTAACATATTTAATAAAAAAACCAATGAGATAACTGTCTATTCCATCAGAAGACATAATACCATTTCATTCCGGGAAATCATTGCCGCTACACCATTACAAATAGAAAAACTGGAGAAGCTGGATGGAAAAATAATTAATTTCTCTGATGTTGATTTTATTCCTGTTTACGATCTCTTACATGTGTTTAAGCAACCTTGTATAAATGCTAAAACCATGATGTTTAAGCACATCTCCAATGCTGATTCCGTTATTGGTCTGATATGCACTTATTCATTTCTGGAGAACATTTACGAAGAATCGGATGTAAAATACCTGGCCGATCTTGCATCTTCTCTTCAGAATTTTATTTCCAAAGACGAACAGAGTCATATCATTGCCGCTAAAAACGAAGAGATAGAAAAGAACAGTAAACGCCTTGAATTACTAAATGAAGCCCGAAAACTTTTAATTAATAACACGGATCTGACAGGCATTTACAAAAATCTCATTGAGCTATTGTTTAACCGGATAGATAATATTCACCGCATCAGTTTCCTGATCTTTAATCCCGGAAACACGATGGGACAATTGTATTACATGGACAGCATGTCGCTATCTGTAGAAAACAAACAGATATACACCGCTCAACTACCCACTCTGCCATACTTTGAAGAAAATAAAGAGTATGATTTACCTGACCTGGAGAGTAAACCCAATCTGACAGACGATGATCAGCACTGGTTAAATGTTAAAATGCGATCTGTGTATTGTGTACCTGTATTTGTTAATGGTAAACTCTTTGGTGCCATTAATATGCTGTCGCGAAATCGGGATAATTTTGCGGAACAAAAGCCTATCATCCGTCAGTTAAAAGAATCTGTATCCCTTATTATTGAGCAAATACTGTATAAAGATATTATCTCCCAAAAGAATAAAGATATAAATGACAATATAGCTTACGCAAAGCGAATCCAAACCGCTATAATGCCTTCGGCACTTACCTTAAAACAGCTGTTACCAAAATCCATATTATTCTTTGAACAACGAGACAATCTGGGCGGCGATTTTTACTGGTTCCAGAAAGTCAATCAATCCCTGATTTTAGCTATTGCCGATTGTACTGGGCATGGTGTATCCGGATCGTTGTTAACCATACTTTCATCAAACACCATACAACAGGCTGTTACTGAAAAGGGATTTACTGACCCTGCCCATATACTTGAATACCTTAATATTTCTATACGCAACGCGCTTAATCAAACGAATTCTGAAACTGAAATTTTAGACGGGCTGGATATTTCCTGTGTCAATTTTGATCCGGAAAGCAGATTATTGTTATACAGTGGAGCTATGCACAATCTGTACATTGTCAGGGATCAGGAAATTATGGAGTTAAGAGGGAACCGACTCCCCATAGGATCTTTCCAGATCAGTCACGGTAATCATTTTACAACACATATGATGGCTATGAAGCCAGGGGATCTGGTGGTATGTACCACCGACGGATACATTGACCAGTTCGGAAATTATACCAATAAACGGTTTGGCCGACTTAAATTTAAGGACTTATTGCTTGAATTAGCCAGAATGAGCAACGAAAACAGGGAAGAACACATTAAACAAACCCATTTAAACTGGAAAGGCCCCAATCAGCAAACCGATGATATTTGCCTTATGTGTTTTGAAGTTGAATAATCCTTTATAGCCGTTGAAGCACCATCCTCAATTCTTATTCATTCCTTTTTTTTATATTAGCAACTTTATTTAACTATGTCAACACCTTCTAAAGCAACGGTTTCCAAAACGCCTGAAACCAAAACGTATTTTGGTTTTGGTAAATCCGATTTTATATATCTGGCAGGCTTGGGTATTATCATCTTCCTGATTGCTATTATACGTTCCAACTTTTTACACGTTCCGTTTGAAAGGGATGAGGGTTCTTATGCCTATTGCGGTAAAATTATACTTAACGGGGCTGTTCCATTTAAAGACATAGGATCACAACGTTTACCCGGAGTGTTTTATTCTTACGCGTTAATGGTTGCTATTTTCGGTTATACATTAGAATCACTGCATTTCGGCTTTATTTTTATCAATATACTAAGTACCATTCTTCTGTTCCTGATTGCCCGAAAAATGCTGAATAACATCGCTGCTTTAGGTGTAGCATTATTCTGGGCATTCCTGTCTATGAATAAATCCATTTCGGGATTCACCATACAATCGGAGCATATTGTGGCGCTTTTTGCGGTAGCAGGTATTTACGCATTAGTGCGTTATATTGAAAACAATAAATGGTGGACTTTGGCACTTAGCGGCTTTTTCTTTGCCCTTACCTTTGAGGTAAAACAAACCTCGTTTTTTTATGGGTTGGCAGGCGGCATTATTGTGGTGGCCCATCACTTTTTCAGCAAGGAGCGAGACTATAAACTTATCCTGAAAGCAGTTATCATTTATTCTCTGGCAATAATCATTCCTGTTGCTATAGATCTGATGGTTGTAAAGATGCGCGGCGGATGGGAAGATTTCAATTATTGGTTTTTTGATATCCGAAAGGAATACGCCACTTCCACCACGTTTGACCAGGGTATGCAATATCTGGACATGAGCTGGCCAGCCATTTACAAAGATTATAAGTTTATATGGCTGCTATCCTGTATTGGCCCTATTACCTTGTTATTGTTTACCAAGGTAAAAAACTGGATTAAATGGTCGGTCATTGGTTTTTATCTTGCAGGTGCCTTATCCGTAGCGCCAGGATATCACTTCTATGGGCATTATTTTTTACAATGGGTTCCTGCTGCCTGTATAGGCGCGGGGGCTTTCCTTTACAGTTTATACATTATCCTGAAAGACCGTTTTAACATGAAATCTACCGCATTATATGTTACGTTCGGATTAGTGTTAGTGTACGCGCTTATGCACCTCAGCACCATGAAACGGTACTATTTTACGAAAAATGGTCCTAATTTAACCCGTGAAGTATATGGTTTAAATCCCTTTCCTGAGTCAAAAGTAATTGCGGATAAACTGAATACGATTATGAAACCGGAAGATAAACTGGCTGTATTTGGAACGGAAATACAAATGTACTTTTATACGAATAAAATATCCCCGTCCCGTTTTGCAGGTTCAGGTGCGCTTTTAGAGTTTAACGTAAAAAAATCGGAGGAGTGGCAACAGGAATTTATAAAGGATGTGGAAAAAGCGGAACCAAAATACCTGGTTTTCTATTCGCATGCTATTTCATGGCTGGCTAATCCAAATGTCAAAAATCTTATTTTCCCCTGGTTTGATAAATTCAGTAACGAAAAATACAATTTGTTAGGCTACGCCGATATGTTAGATACCGGAACCGAATACGTATGGGCCCCTAATATTGATCTGGTTAATCGCCCTCCCCGCTCACAGTATAAAATATTTATTTTTGAACGGAAGCCGGAAGTAGCACAAACCCTTCCTTCAGCACCCTCGGGGAGCGCGGTAGCAGTACCACCGGTACAATAAGATCTATTCCACAAATAAAAAAAGCGCCTAAGGCGCTTTTTTTATTTGTTACTTCAGGCATTCGTCACATCACATTCTGGAAGGTACTTCGATCCCCAATAAACGCATACCATTGGCAATAACAGTTCCGCATAAATTAACCAATTGTAAACGGAATAATTTTACATCTTCATTTTCTTCTTTAAGAATAGGGCAATCGTGCCAGAAGCGATTAAACAATTTACTCACATCGTATAAATGATTGGCTATAATTGCCGGATTATAAAGGTGTCCGCTCTCCTCAATAACTGAAGGAAAACTGTACAACGTTGTTAAAAGTTCCTTTTCTGTTGGATGCAAAGTGATACTTACATTTCTATCCAGCGCCATTCCTGCCTTATCCAAAACCGAACGCGTCCTTGCATACGAATACTGAATAAATGGTCCGGTATTTCCATCAAAATCCACACTTTCATTAGGGTCGAACAGCATCTTCTTTTTAGGATCCACTTTCAGTATAAAGTACTTTAACGCTGCCATTCCCACCATTTTTGAAAGTTCCTTTATCTCTGCTTCATTCAGGTGTTTCAATTTTTCCGAATCCCGGCATTTCAAAAAGGCGGTTTCATACATTTCCTTGATAAGGTCATCAGCATCTACCACGGTACCTTCACGGCTTTTCATTTTGCCATCGGGTAATTCTACCATACCATAACTTAAGTGATAACATTCACTGGCCCAACTATAGCCAAGTTTCTGAAGGATACTGAACAATACTTTAAAATGATAATCCTGCTCATTTCCTACCGTGTAAATCAACTGGTTCAGTTCCGGAAATTCCTTAAACCGTTCAATAGCGGTCCCCAGATCCTGAGTTATGTAAACACTGGTTCCGTCGGAACGTAATACAATTTTTTCATCCAACCCTTCTGCACTTAAATCAATGGCAACACTTCCATTCTCCTTTTTATAGAATACACTTTTTGCCAATCCTTCCTGTACAAGTTCCTTCCCTAACAAATAGGTATTACTTTCATAATACATTTTATCGAAACTTACGCCCAGTTCCTTGTATGTAACACCAAAACCATCATATACCCATCCATTCATGGTTCTCCATAATTGCACTACCTCAGGATTTCCTGCTTCCCACTGACGGAGCAATTCCTGACACGCCAGCATAACAGGCGCACTCTTTTCCGCATCTTCCTTACTCATTCCCGACGCGATTAATTGTGCCTGTTCCTCTTTATAGGCTTTATCAAACGCCACATAGTATTTACCTACAAGATGGTCGCCTTTTAAACCACTGCTCTGAGGTGTTTCGCCATTTCCGAACCGCTGCCAGGCCAACATGCTTTTACAGATATGAATGCCACGGTCGTTAACCAGATTTGCCTTTATAACTTTATGCCCGTTTGCCTGCAAAATAGCCGCTACGGAAGCGCCCAAAAGATTATTACGAATATGCCCGAGGTGAAGCGGTTTATTGGTATTGGGGCTACTGTATTCCAGCATAATGGTTTTCCCGCTGCTATCAGATGGTTTCAATCCAAACTGAGCTGAACTTCGGACACTATTAAAAAACAACATCCAGAACGCATCGCTCAGGCTTATGTTTAAAAACCCTTTTACCACATTATACTTCACTATTTCGGGGGTATTGGCTAGCAGGTAAGCGCCCAATGCCTCCCCTATTTCCTCCGGTTTTTTACGTGTATCGCGGGTATAAGCAAACGTAACGAGTGTGAAATCCCCTTCAAATTCCTTACGGGTCTTTTGAAGACTAATCTCCTCTATCTGTAAATTATAAACCGCGTTTAATGCCGTTTTAATGGCATTGTTTAATAAATGTTCAGCACTAATCATAGCACGAAGTTATATTTTTTTAGGCTAAATCGGGGGGCACCTTCAAAAAAAGGCCTTATAGCAATAAAGCTTATCGCTTTAAACTGTTCATATTTTTTACGGCAATAAGTTTGTCAAAATATGTCCCTCTTTGCCGGTGATACACGTATATAGCGTAATCGTTTTCCGTATCCCAATGGTTTCCTTCTGTTACCGTTTCATCCCCGCCTTTATTATCATCCTTTTTGAGCACATACGTATAATTGTAAAAACCTTGTTTTAAATACAATTTACATTCATACCCCTTTTTATTGGTATTGTAGGTCATGCGATTGTTCTTTGTCAACATCCAATCGGTTAATTTTCCCAATACATAAAAGTTTCCTTCTGATTCAGCTACCGGATATGGCAGAAAAAAATCCACCCACACGTAATCCGCTTCAATATCCTGATTACCGCGCATATCGCGATTTTTAATCATAAAATTACCATTGAAATCAGGATAATAAACATAGTTTTTATTACTGCGGATATCATCAGGAAATAGCTGAACATGGTTTTTTAATTCATCGTCTTTATATATATCCCTCACTCGTTCTGTATAGGTACGTAAACTTCTGACATCGAAATAACGGAATTCATTTCCTCCGTTAAAAGTACTGGCATCGTCGAGTGAATACGTTAACTGCTGAGGAGCAATAAACGTTGGTTTAATGCCCGTAACCGCGTTATCCCAACGGTGATTTTGTGTGATAACTACCTTCAGATCCGCGTACGGATTTGTAATGTCATAAGCCGTATTGATAATTTTAAAATCAATGTGCTGTTTATTAAACTGCGACTCACCACCAGCCGTTTGACTGAAAACAGATGTGATCGTTACCTGATTCTCTGTTAACATAAACCGCCTGCTTAACACCAGATCCTTTTTATCGCCGTTACGGTAAACATACATTACATAATTTCCACTTTTGGTTAATTGCATATTGGCATTGGGAAATACCACGCTATAATGCGTGTATTTCTGCAATGTGTTTTCTGAAAACGAAAAATTAAGAATGTTGAGATCAAAGAAACCACTAAGGTATTCCGAAATCATTAAATCACTTGGTGTCCAGTCAGCATTGCAATGTACCAGACTTAAACTATATTGCTTCTGGTCATTATCCAGATCATCGAAACTTAGTTCAAGTTGCTTTCCGGAACCAAATTCAAGTACAGGTGGTGCATATTCCCAACTGGTTTCATGAAACTGAACCGTTCTGATGGTGGGTACATAAATATAATCCCCATACCGTAATTGTTTATCGTTAACGTAGTCTTCTTCCTGCGCCTGCAAGGTAACGGCATGCATAAATAACACACCTGCAAAAACAATTACCTTTACTAAAGCTGAATTACCGCGAAATGTTAATGAACTCCTGTACCCCATGAAGGTTTATTTCATATCATTAACAATGTTACTGGCCTCATGAATGTAGACATCCTTTGATAGATTTTTTGCCCAACGGGTTTCGCGCCCCAACCGGGTTGTATCGCCCGTTAAGCGTTCTTTATCAACGGTCAGTAATTCCATATTAAATCCTTTGATTTCTTTTTTCAGGACATCATACTTTTTGTTTTGTTCGCGGAACTGTTTTTGTTCTGCCCGGTACTTGTCAAGGTTCAAACTGTATTTTGTATCATCTTTACGTTCCTTCACCTCTTTCGATTCCTGCGCAATCAGCGCAAATGAAGGGCTTTTTTTGATACGCGCGGTACTGTTCTTTTGCAGCCCCATATAATCAATGCCTTTAAATTCGGCATAATTGGCCTTACTGATTTCATCCCACGGCATCGGATTCTCCATCTCCTTTTCGCCTAAATCAATAAACTCGTACGGATCCGGCAATAAAATATCCGGCGTTACCCCTCTTAACTGAGTAGCCCCACCATTGATCCTATAAAATTTCTGCTGTGTAACTTTAATAGAGCCCACCGGTTTAATGGTATCTAATTGCGGAATAACCATCTGATCTAAATCTATAAATGACTGAACTGTTCCTTTACCAAATGTAGGCGTTCCTATGATCACACCGCGTTTATAATCCTGAATAGCGGCCGCCAGAATTTCGCTTGCACTGGCACTACCGTGGTTTACCATAATAGCCAACGGTCCATCGTACACCACATCCGGATTCCGGTCTTCCATCACGTTTACATAATTGTTTCTGGCCTTTACCTGAACTACGGGACCTTTATCGAAAAATAAGCCAGCCATTTCCACCACTTCCTGCAGCGAGCCGCCACCATTATCCCGGAGGTCAATAATTAAACCTTTAATGTTCTGAGCCTTTAACTTTTCAATTTCCTTCCGCATATCTTTGGCGCAGTGATGGGCACCAGTACGCGTAAAATCAGTATAAAAACTGGGGAGATAAATATATCCCATCTTTGCATTGTTATTGTTGATAACGGCACTTTTAGCGTAGGTTTCTTCCATCTCAATCACATCCCGTATAATCGGAATTACTTTTATGCTATTATCCGATTTTTTCACAGTGAGGCGAACTTCGGTTCCCTTCTTTCCTTTAATCAACTCTATCGCGTCTTCCATATCCATCCCCGTAATATCCACCGGTTCTCCGGCACCCTGAGCCACTTTCTGAATCTCATCTCCCGCCTTCAATTCTCCCTGCTTAAAACTGGGACTCCCCACAATTACTTCACTAACTTTAAGGCCCGTTTCTGTTGCCTGAAGCCGCGCCCCAATCCCCTCAAATTGTCCGCTCATACTTTGATCGAATCGCTTTTTATCCTTAGCAGGCATGTACTCGGTATGCGGGTCATATACCTTGGCTATGGCATTCACGTATTGTGCAAAACGGTCCTTATTACTGAATTTATATAAACGTTTAAACCAATCGTCGTTAGCTTTTAACGTTTTCTTACGGGCTTCTACTTCTATGCTGTCAAAAGGGCGTGGGGTAAAGGCGCTGTCTTTTTTTTCCTTTGCTTTCTCCTGCTTTTGTAACAAATCGTCTATTCTGGCCAAAACCTGATATTTCAGCATTTTTTCCCATTCTTTTTTAAGCTCCGTTTCCGTTTTGGCATACACCGCCTTTTCTCCGTCGGTTTCATATTCTCCGTCCTCGTTATAGTTCAAAGGTTTGGAAAGGATCTCCTTATACCATGATTCTTTCTCCTTTATCCGTTTATTAATAAGTTCTACCGAACGGGTGTACATAATATGATTCTGCGCCTGAATCTGATCATCAATTTCCTTACGGTAACGAGCCAGTTCATCAATATCTGACTGTAAAAGGAATTTTTTGCTGTAATCCAGCCGTTTTACGTAGAGATCATATACCTTTTCACTAAACGCGTCATCTACCTTTAAGGGGCTGTAGTGCGCATTATTTAACCCAGTAAACACCATATCCAGAATAATGATGTTTTTGTCGAACAAATATTTTGTTACTCCAAAAGAAGATAACAGAATAACCGCTCCTATAATTAATCCCTTTTTAGAGATGCGTGAAATAAAACCTGACATATACAACAAATTTAACAGTTACAACGGTACTTTGCAGGTATTTTATTGCGAAAATCCTGCCAATTTTAAGCTGGTCTGTTTAAATTTTGTTAAAACAAGTTCTTCGCTATCCGCTTTTATTAGCTGTACATTTAGGGTTTTAATCCGGTTATGATTGATTTTACAAGGGCTGAACTGACACATATTACCGTTCATTATGTTGGTAATAAAAATAATGGGGAAGAACTGACACTAAGCAGTAACCCTCTGGTTTTTAAAGATGACTTTGTGAAGGAAACCTTACTGCGGTATTTTCTGTCGCCTTTTAAAACAGATATTTACTATCAGTTTAAAAAAAGCGTGGATGTAAGCATACGAAGTGTCCCTCAGTTGTGTGAGGAATTGTTTTCTTCCCGGAAAAATTTTCAGGACATAAGTAAAGAAGTAGCGCAACACTTGTATAATCAAAGCATGCACCCAAAAATAAAAGGCGGTGAATTTTTTGTTTGTTTTTTTAAGGATGCCATGGTGGATGGCGAACTGTGCGACGCGGTAGGCTTTTTTAAATCGGAAAATAAGGAGCAGTTTTTAAAAGTGTATCAGCATGTGGAAGAGTTTGATGTGGACACAGAAAATGGAATCGCCATTAATAAACTGGATAAGGGTTGCCTGGTGTTTAATACCGATTCGTCAAACGGTTATAAATTGAGTGTAATAGACACCAACAATAAAATAGCCGAATGCGCTTTGTACTGGGAGGATGATTTTTTGGGTTCCAAATTGAAACAAAACGCTTACTATCATACTAAAAACTTTATGGATGCGTCGCGTGGTTTTTGCGAGGAAATACTTACTGAAGCTAACAACGTTGCCAAACAAGATCAAATGATGATGTTGAACCGTAGCACTGGTTTCTTTAAAGAAAAAGACCGGTTTAACCTGAATGAATTTGAAAAAGAAGTTCTGGTTGAACCTGAAATTATCAACGCTTTTAAGGATTACCGCACCGATTACAACAAACGTATGGACTTAACCGCCATTGATGAATTTGATGTAAGTGCCACCGCCGTTAACAAGAATAAAAAATACATGCGTAGCGTGGTAAAACTGGACAAGAATTTCCACATTTATATTCATTCACGGCATGATTATGTTGAACGTGGCTATGACGAAGACCGTGGGTTAAAATTCTATAAATTGTATTATACTAACGAAGAATAAAAAATGTATCCGTTTAATGTAAGGGTATATGGTTTAATCCTTCAAGGGGATTGTGTTCTCATTTCAGATGAAAAAATAAATGGCTACGAAATGACCAAATTTCCGGGAGGAGGGCTTGAATATGGTGAAGGTACCATAGATGGCTTAAAACGTGAATTTCGGGAAGAATTACAAGTAGAGGTGCATGTAAACCGTCATTTCTACACAACAGATTTTTTCATTCCATCCGCTTTTAATAAGAGCCAGGTGATCAGCATTTATTATCTGGTTGAGGCCGTAAACTTACCTGAATATCCACAAAGCCTTGCCCCCTCTTTGTTTAAAGACAGTCCGGATCATGCACAACAATGCTTCAGGTGGCTTCCGCTTTCGGAAATATCGGAAAAACAGTTTACCTTTGCCGGTGATAAAAAAGTAGCGGAACTCTTAAAAAACGTAATATGATTCAACGTAAACAAACTCTTTTCCTCTTAGCAGCCACTCTTGTTCATCTCCTCTTAGTTTTTATACCAGTGGTAAGTTGGTCTGATTTGCAAGGTCACTCACAATCAACTGCTTTACTGCTTCCCAGTAATGAAATTCCGACTACTATCTATTTTAAAATAGCGGTTGTATTAAATGCCATTTTACTTTTATCGGGTTTTACCGCCATTTTTTTATACAGGCGCAGAAATACCCAAAAACTACAAAGTCTCCTACTTTCTGGCGTAAATGCTGTATTAGTAGTGGTTTTACTGTTTTTGCCACTTCTTCACCCTGAAACAGTAAATGCACAAAAAAACTGGATTATTTACTTACCTGCTCTTAATAGTATTCTTTGCTTTATGGCGGCACGGTTTATCCAAAAGGATATTGACCTCTTAAAAAGCGCTGACCGTATCCGGTAATTTGGCCACTTACATCGCCTATTCATTTTTTCTTGCAGGAAAGCTCAAAAATTGTATTTTAGTCTCTTCATTTTGAAGTGATTAGGTGGTTCTTCATACTTATTGGTATCTTCTTTTGCGGCTTTGTTCTACAGGCTCAGCAAGATAGTATTACGCGCAAATCCGCAACGCTTCTTGTTACCAAAGCCTATCTTTCCCATTATGTTGACTCACTTCTGGAATTAGAAAAAGTAGATGAAGCTACCATTGAGCTTGTTAAGTATTACCATAGTTTACTAAAACAAAATCAACTTTCCTACACCATAACTTTGAATCCCAACCTTTCCGATCTTAATTTTTACGATCAGCAAGATGAAAAAGTCCTTTTTCCCACAACAGATACGATAGGAACCTTTGAGCGCCTGAAACTGGAAAATGAGCAACTTAGTTTTTACACTCTTCCCCGCAGTGGCATTGTTACCAGTCATTATGGCTGGCGCGATGGCAGAATGCACAAAGGTATTGACATTGATCTCAGGCGTGGCGATCCGGTTGTTGCAGCGTTCGACGGAAAAGTACGGGTTGCCAAAAACTCCGGTGGTTTTGGCAATGTGGTTATTATAATGCATCCCAACGGACTGGAAACCGTTTACGCGCATTTATCAAAAATGAAAGTAAAACCCGGACAAGTTGTGCTTAGTGGTCAGCCCATCGGACTTGGCGGAAGCACCGGCCGTAGTTCTGGTCCGCACCTGCACTTCGAGATACGGTATAAGGGGCAGGCAGTAAATCCAGAAAACATCGTGTCATTAAACGAAAGTAAAACGTACTGTCCTGAAATCATTATCAAAAACACCAGACATGGTGTTTGCGCTTATCCCGGAAATTCCTTTTTACATACCGTTCAAAAAGGAGAAAGCTGGCACGCGATTGCCAATAAATACGGACTCAGTATGCATCAGTTGATGGCTATGAACGGTACAAAAAAGCGATACTATCTAAAAGTAGGACAAACTCTGCGCGTTGACTAATACAACTATTGTTCATTTCTTAATGTAGGTTATTTCGTTTCCTTCTCCACTCCACTACCTTTGATTATCTTAAAAGTAAATTAACATGGAAACAACATCGTGGAACCTTGATCCTACTCACAGTGAAGTAGGTTTTAAAATTAAACACTTAATGATCAGTAATGTGCGCGGATCGTTTAATGTTATCAATGCCAGCGTTCAAAATAGTGGCAATGATTTCAGTAATAGCAACATTTTGTTTACGGCTGCTGTTGACAGTATTAATACAGGTAATGAACAACGCGATGGTCACTTAAAAACAGGCGATTTCTTTAATGCGGAGCAATTTCCTGAAATCCGGTTCGAAAGTACAGCTTACGATCAAAACAGCGGTAAACTGGATGGTAAACTTACCATTAAAGGCGTTTCCAAACCTGTAAGCTTAACCGCGGAGTTCAATGGTTTGGGCAAAGATCCGTGGGGGAATGAAAAAGCCGGATTTTCGGTTCATGGAAAAATAAACCGTACCGATTTTGGTTTAACGTATAATGCAGCGCTTGAAACAGGAGGTGTTTTACTGGGTGAAGACATACAACTAAGCGCGGATGTACAATTTGTGAAGCAGAAATAAATTTATTTACTTTCTAAAACGCCTCTTTCGGTTTTTACCTGAAGAGGCGTTTCTTATTTGTCAAATCGGTTGTTACCCTACGTTGGATTCTACTGCTGATTGCTTTTGACTGCCCAACATCAAACCAAGCATCATAAATACTGCCGTGAGGATAATAACCTGAATAATAAGTGGTTTTCCGGCTATTGCACAATTCTGACCTGCCGGAATATTTAAAAATAATAATATAGTAATTAAACCTCTGGGGGCAATAAACGTTAACGGCATAATTGTCAATTTGAACAACTTCAAGAATACCCAACGCATTAAAAATACGGATACCGTTATCCCTGCCGACCAGAGTACTGTTTCCGTGTTAAATAACTCCGAGGTTTCGATAAGATAACCAAACAGTAAAAAGAAAAGTGCCCGGATAAGAAAAGCGATTTCCGTTGTCAGTTCTTTGAATTTATGAACCTCCTGATTTAATACTTCAGGCTGAAGATAGCGCACGTAACGGTTGGTCTTTAACTCATCCAGATTCCCTAAAAACAACCCAAAAAGAAGCACAAATAACAAAGCTGGTAAGTGATACACTTTCGAAATGGCATAAATTAAAACAATCATCAGTATAATAGGCGCATACTTAACATGATGCCTTATTCTGCTTAAGAGATAAGCTAATCCTAACGTTGCCAGTACTGTAATCAAAAGCATAACACTCAACTGCATAACAAAATGGCCGAAGGATGCAGCATCAATGGTATCATTTAGTGTAATAAAATTAAAGAAGATGACTCCAATAATATCGGAAAGGCTACTTTCGTAAGTTACAAACTCACGGTCAACAGGTTTAAGGTTATGAGCGCTCGGAATTGCGATCGCGCTACTGATAATGGCGAGTGGAATGGCATTAGCCAACCCTGTTTTTAAAGAAACGTTTCCGAAATAATGAAACAAATACGCCCATCCGAAACTAAACAGCATTATGGGTAACAGCGCAATAAGCGCCGCCTTGCCTACAAATGGCAGTTTCTCTTTATTTAATTCCAATTCCAGAGCCCCCTCCAAAACGATAAGAATCAATCCGACAGTACCAAGCAGGGGTAAAATCCCGGACAGATCCGGAATAGCAATACTAAAAAAATCAGCTACCAGTTTAACCAGATAGCCAAGTATTAATAAGAGAATAACTGACGGAATTTTTGTATGTGAAGCGCTGATATCAAATACGTAAGCGAAAAGCAATAATACACAAATGGTTATAATAATTGTTACTGTCATAAAACTAACTTTGAAATCTCAGATACCTTCAATACACCTGAGGCATTGGTTAAACAAACAAATAGCGTTTATATTTGTTACGATATTCAAATCGTAATACAATATAATCGTTTTAAAGTATAAGACAATCTTAGCACTACCGGTTTTTACTTTTTTTCACAATCTGAATACGCAGATGCACAACGCTTAACCAGATAATTCGCTCCATCCTTATACAAAATTGCTTCTGGGATTTTATTCCAACACTTCCGTTTTACTACAATACAGATACTTCAGGGCTTACTTGACTTTGAAACATGCAAATCTTTTGCCGACAAAGGTTTTTTATTAGGCTGCCAGTTAAAGCCTTTTAAACGTGCTTCTTTTACATTTACTTCTTTAATTGGCGTGATCGTACTGGTGGGCTTTTTTAAGAAGGTGGACTGATCCACATCACCCTTCTTAAAATAAATTTGTACATCTTCACACTGCGTTTTATTTAAGGCGATAATCTTTCCTTTACTTTTCACATAATAATAAATCTCCGAATTGGTTCTCACCAAAGCTTTACGAATCGTATCCTTTTTAATGAATCCGTCAATTGTTTTCCCGGATAACTGACTGAACATTTCCGTACTATCAATTCTGTTGATCAGAAACGCATTACTCTCTAAGCGGAATCCATTCAATGTTTTATCTCCTACAAATACTTTTATGTGTTTGGCTGTAGCTTGCGAGTTATGACTCCATAACATGGGCATCCGGAATAACTGCATTAATGAATCCCTAGTATCAAATGTAGCGGAGTCACAAATAGCCTGCATGTCTTTTTTAAAGATGCGCACATGATGGTAAGCATTTAAAAAATTATGAACCGAATCCACATCTGTATGAAAAAGTGTATCGGCCCCCAGAAACAAAGTATCCTCTTCTATAATCCGTGCATATACCGGTTTACGGGTTGCCCAGGCCTTTGAACCTTTTTGATGGTACTCTACATAATTCCCATACAGTATAGATTTTTGAGACGTATCAATCAATTGTACATTATTAAATGCCCGGCCTACTTTAGCTTTACGATCGTATAACAAACTATCTCCTCTCAGTTTTTGATTTTTAGTTACCAGTAGTGCATTCCGGCTAAACTGCGACTTTTCCTTTTCCGTATCGTACCAACCATTTTCGCAATAAATATAATCCTCCTTACTGGTAATAACACTTGGCCCAAGGAAATACGCAATTTTTGTAGCCGTATTATACCGCAGTGTGTCGCTCTTCATTTTATAATCCGGATTGGTTAATTCCACATCGTAATGAAACGCTACTTCTTTGCTTTTGGAATAATAATGTCCGTTCTTGCTTACTAACGTATTTTCCTTATTTATAATCTTACCGCCATTATAATAATTTGCTACCGATTTAGCTACATCAAACGTCATATAATCGGTTGTGAGAATCATGTCCTTTTCCACACACCTTACACTTCCTTCGAGCACCGCCAATTTTGTGGAAGATTCATAATCCAGTTTATTACCGGTAACAAAAATGCTATCGCCTTTTACAATGGAGATATGCCCCCTCGCTTTCATTCGCTTATCATCGAACAGATAGGCTGTATCGCAAGACAAAACAGCACCATCGTGTTCACACACTACATTTCCGGTGAGCAGTTTTGCGTTAACAAAATTCTTATCATAGCTCAGTTTAGAGGCATGTTTTACCTGTATAATTTTACCATCTGTATCGGGTTGGGTTACTTGCTGACCTTTAACGGCCAATCCCAAACACAACAACCATAACCAGAGTATGTATTTTTCCACCTTCATTGCCTGTTACACATTACGTTTGGTGGGCTCCCAGATACTGTCACTTACGCCATTCATAAACCGGAAAAAACCAATCAGTAAGGCCAGATTCATCATATAAAAATGAGAAATGTAGGTCATTAAACGACTCCCTGTTTTTAACCGTCGCTCTAAAAAGGGAATCATCATAAATACCAGTTGTCCGATAAACAAAATCAGAAACAGATTAGACACCACCATAAGCGCCAATGAACTTAACAGGCAGAGCAGTATAAAAAAAGGCGTTAACCAACGTAACACTTTATGCGACAAAAACGCGAATCCCAGCGGACGGTAAGGTGGCCATAAAAGCGTCCGGAATTGTTTCAGATTCTGGAAATTTCCTGTTGATATTCTTGCTTTACGTTTAAACTCCACTTCCTGCTGAACCGGCACATCTTCAAAACACACCGCGTCTTCCTCAAACAATACTTTCTGTTTAGCGGCCAAAGCAGTAAATGTTATGTAAAAATCATCTACCTTAAAATGATCGGGAACAGGCGTAAATAATGCGCGCCGCATGGCATAACATCCGCCTTCTACACCAATCACCAATTTCCACATGTCACTCTCTGCCTGTTTAATACGGTTTTCCAAACGCATATATGCTTTTTCCTGAACAACAATCCCCTCTTCTTTCTTTGCTTCCTTGTATATGTTTGCCCCCACAATAGCCGCGCCGGTGCTTTCCAGGCGGTTTACCAGAACTTCTATAGCATCTGCTTTAAATATAACGTTTGCATCCGTCATTATCAATACCGGTTGTTTAACCTGCTGCACCAGTTCATTTACAATTCTGGTTTTGCCCATACGTCCGGGAAAGCGCTGTAGGGTGATTCCGGGAACATGTTCAGAAATCGTTTTAACTATTTCCTCTGTCCGGTCTGTAGACGCATCGGATCCTACATAAACATGTATTTTATTCAGAGGGTAACTTCCCTCATAAATACTTTTTAATTTGGCCTCAATGACTGCTTCTTCATTATAAGCAGCAAATACTACGGCTACTTCCGGTAAATTAACGGAGGTCATCCGCTCTAAAACAGGTCGCTTATGGTTACGGACTCGCCAGATACAAAACAAGGGATAAAACACATACGTATGTGCTATGCAAAGTGCACTTATGATAAAAATAATATGTAACACAAGCATCAGCACTATCTGGTTTTATTTTTCTCTTTCTTTTTAAAACGGCCAAACCATTCTATCGCCCATCCAAAGTAAGCATAAAGGTTAAACAACGATGAATCTTTTGCTGCTTTATAGGTCAAAAATACACTGATTGGTAAAAAAATAGCCAGTGGAGCCCACATTGCTATCCATGGAGCAATAGCCCCTTCCTCTGCCGCGCTACGAAACCCTTCCGTTAAAATAAAATAAGCAAGGAAGAAGAACACCGCTACTACCACCGGTAACCCCATTCCTCCTTTCTTTATAATGGCTCCCAGGGGCGCTCCAACAAAGAACAAAACAAAACAGGCAAAACATACCGCTATTTTCGAATGCCATTCAATTGTAAAGCTGATAAGTCCCGAACGATCTGACTCAATATTAGGGATAACTCCATCCAAAAACGCGTTGGAAGAACGTATCAGGTTCATGGCATTCTCTATACACCGCAACGCTTCTTCTTTTGTTAGCCTTTTATAAAAAGTATCTACCTGTAGATAATATTTAGGATGCGCATTAGATTTTAAAAAGGTTGTTGTCCATGTAAAAAAATAACTTTTAGCCTGTTGCTGAATGGTCACAAACCGTTTATCTATCTGACCACGAAGCGAATCAGAAACAGAGTCAATTTGCCAGATATTCAGCATCTCCCCATGCCCCTTAAACTGCTCCTCATCCGTACGTTTCAACTTAAAATCCACCAGAGGTATGTTGACCTGCATCCGTTTAAAACTCAACTGCATCATTGGCCTGGATTGATTTGTTACTCCCGGATCTTTCTGTACTTCCTCATAGCGGTTACCATTCAGCAATCGTAACACCAGATAGTTGGTATCGGATGTCTGCGTAATAAGTCCGTAACGCGCATACAACTGAACAATATTGCCCTGATGGGCGCTATGATCATATATGAGAAGGTCTTTAAGGGTGTCGTTATTTTTGCTTTTGGTGCCGGCGCGGATGGAGTAATTATCAATTTTGTTATAAAAAATCCCCTCTTTTATAAATACTGCCGGTTTTTTTTGTCGTATATCCCACAGCAGCGATTGCGATTTGAGCGTAACTATGGGTAAAACAAAATTATTAAACACAAACGTAGTAGCCGACAATAGAATAATAAAAACAAAAACCGGCTTAATGATACGGAAAAGCGATAATCCCGACGATTTCATGGCGGCCAGTTCGTAATTTTCGGCAAGGTTACCAAAACACATGATTGACCCCAGTAATACTGCTAATGGAATACATTGCGGGATAATGGCAATCCAGGCATACGTAAACAACTTTAACAAATCGACGGTACTAATGCCTTTTCCGATAAGATCGTCGAGGTAAGTAATCACTATTTGTACCAGAAAAAACAGGAAAACACTGATAAACAGTGTACTGATAAAGGGCGGCAGAAAAGTTCTTAATATTAAACTATGTAGTTTTTTCAATCGCACGGAGAAAGGCTAAAGATACGCTAATATTGGGCAAATTAAACTGTGGCAATTAACTAAACTTTGTTATTTTTGTAAGAATTTATGATAAACGGAAAAAAAATAATTGCTGTTCTGCCCGCTTATAACGCAGCTTTAACGCTTGAGAAAACTTACAAGGAAATTCCTTTTGATATAGTAGATGATGTGGTTTTGGTGGACGACTGCAGTAAAGACAATACCGTAGAGGTTGCTCATCAAATTGGTATTAAACATGTTGTTAAACATGAAAAAAACAAAGGATACGGCGGGAACCAGAAAACCTGTTATGACACAGCCCTTAAATTAGGGGCCGATATTGTCATTATGCTACACCCGGATTATCAGTACACCCCTAAATTGATCCACAGTTTAAGCTACCTGATAGCTAACGATCTTTACCCTGTAGCCTTTGGATCACGGATTCTTGGTAAAGGCGCCCTTAAGGGCGGAATGCCTATGTATAAATACATTTTTAACCGTTGTTTGACCTTTTCGCAAAACGTACTTATTAACCAGAAATTATCAGAATACCATACCGGTTACAGAGCTTTTTCGAAAGTTGTACTCGAAAAAATCAATTACCATGCCAACAGCGATGATTTTGTATTTGATAATCAAATGATTTCGCAAATATTTTATGCCGGATTTGAAATTGCGGAAGTAACCTGCCCTACCAAATACTTCCCGGAAGCCAGCTCTATTAATTTCCGCCGGAGTATGAAATACGGTTTAGGCGTGTTGGGTACCTCTTTTGTTCATTTTTTTAACCGGATTGGGTTAATGAAGTCAGAAATTTATAAAACAAAATAAGCGGGTTCCAATGGCCATTTACCGATTCAGAGTTTGCCTGGAAGAAAACGAAGATATTTTCCGGGATATTGATATAAAAGCTTCTCAAACTTTTGAAAATTTCCATGATTGCATTCAACAGGCTTTTAAGTTCGATGGATTGCACGCTGCCTCTTTTTTTACAAGCGATGATTACTGGCGTAAAGGCGATGAGGTAACTCTCCGTAAGCAGGATCTTGAACTGGATGAGGAAGAAATACGTTTAAAAGCCACGCCTAAAAAGCTTATGTCGGAAGTGAAAATTTCCAGGCTAATAGAGCAGCCCCATCAGCGTTTTGTGTATGTATTTGATCCCAAAGTGCAATGGAGTTTTTTAATCGAAATGCTTAAAATTGCTCAGGAAGATCCCAAGTTAACCTACCCGGCGTGCGTGCGTACTGTAGGTACTGCCCCTAAACAATATAAGCAAACCAATATGGCCAAAGACGAATTAAGTCCGGATCTGGCCATGGCCGGTTTACTGAATGATCCGGAAGTAGATGACTCTGAGATATATAAATCGATAGGTAGCGAAGAAGGAGTGGAGGAAGAAGATCTCGAATCGCTGGAAGGGGAAGAACGGGATGAGGAAAGCGCCTCCGAGGAAGAGAATGATATGGGAGAAGATCAGGAGGATGAGTATGGCAGCGAATATGGTGGTTCATACAACGATGAGGATTAAACCTATAGCCTAAGAGGCTTTCAGCCTCACAACACCTCCCTGTTCGGCAGGAGAAAAAAAATAGTATTTTTGTCTAAAATTTTTAAACATGAGCGACGTTTCTACAGTTATTAATCAGGCCAAAGCGGCAATGGATAAAGCGTTAAACCATCTGGAAGTAGAATTAACAAAAATTCGTGCCGGTAAAGCCAATCCTAGCATTCTTGACAATGTGATGGTAGATTTTTATGGTTCAAAAGCCCCCATTAATAACGCCGCCAGCATTAATACACAAGACGCCCGTACCATTATTATACAACCCTGGGATAAAAGCATGTTAACTCCCATCGAAAAAGCCATACAAATGGCTAATCTGGGATTTAACCCTCAAAACGACGGGGTTATTATCCGCATTACTGTTCCGCCTTTAACAGAGGAACGCCGCCGCGAATTAACCAAAAACGCTAAAGGGGTTGGTGAAGATGCCAAAGTAGGTATCCGCAATTCGCGTAAAGAAGCAATGGAACATATCAAGAAACTACAGAAAGACGGGTTGCCGCAAGATGAAGCTAAAGATGCTGAAACCAAGATCCAGAATCTTACTGATCAGTACGTAGCTAAAACCGATAAGCACATCGAACAAAAAGAAAAGGAAATTATGACGGTTTAACCGCTACCTTACCTTTATCTTTACCCCCTAAAGCAGCATGTTTGCAAAAACAATACTTCGTTTTGTATTGATCCTTTCAGGTAGCTTAGGACTGCATGCACAAAATGGCATTTTTTCTTCACCGGAATGGCATTTAAAAACCGCGTTTAATCAGGGTGTCATTCTTGAACACCGCAGTACCATTGGGCATTTGGTTCATGGGTACCCGTCAATGTATGAGGTTTGCCTTATAAAACCTACAACGGGCATTAAACAGTGGCATCACGAAAACAATTTCCCCGATCTGGGAATATCTCTTAATGTCATTGATTTTAAAAACCCCAGAGAATTGGGCTATTGTTTTAGTGTTGCTCCCTTTGCGGAAATACCGCTTAACAAAAAAATAAAGCCGTCGCGTTTGGTAATGCGTCTGTGTTGGGGACTCGCCTATCTCAATAAAAAGTTCGATGCGGAAACCAATCACAAAAATATTGCAATAGGCAGTCATTTTAACTCTTACGTGCAGTTCAAATGGTTCTGGCAATTTAAGCTGAATCCATCACTCCGTTTTGAACCCGGTTTTAGTTTTACACATACCAGTAATGCTAAAATGAAAACACCGAATCTGGGTTTAAATGTTGGTTGTATTAATCTAGCGTTACACTTTTCGGCCTCACCTGTAAGTAAACGTCAAACAGAATACTTACAGCCAGATAGTTTAAACCAGGCACGCACTTCTAAAAATGAGATCTTTGTATGGAATTCTATCGGATTAAATGACCGGGAACCTTCACTCGACAAAAAACTAATTACCAATACTTTTTCGTTCGGGTATTACCGGAATAAACGGAACACGCACAAATTCGGAATCGGATGTGATGTGTTTTACGACGAGAATATGATTGAAGACCTGAAACACGATGGCTTACCCTCCAACACAATGGCTGATATCCTTCGTGGTGGTCCTAAATTGTGTTACGCGTATAATCTGGGACACATTAGTTTCCCTGTTGAACTCGGGTATTATTTGCGAAATCCTTATGGAGGTGACGGTTCTTTTTTTCATCGTATTGGCGTAAGGTACCTGCACCCAAAAGGCATAATGGGTTTAGTTAATTTGCGGACACATTGGGCAGTTGCCTACGCGTTTGAATTTGGTGTAGGGTATCGCTGGGGCTTAGGAAAGGGACAATACAAATGAAGGCACTACAGCTTTATATCCTTTTAGCATTGGCCTTTGTTCAAAGTTCCTGCACCAAGGAACATGCTTTTGATTGTTTTATAGGCAATGGAAAAGAAGTTAATCAGGAAAGGTATCCCGACCCGTTCCGCATCGTTTACATAAAAGATAAAGTAGATGTTACCATCGAAGAAGGAAACACCTATAAAGTAATTGTAAGTACCGGAGAGCATCTGATCAACAATATTAAAACAGAGGTAAAAGATAATGCCCTCTACATCAGTAATACCAGCAAATGCAATATTGTGAGAGGCTATAAACGTCGTAACAAAGTAAAAGTCATTTTACCTAAACTAACTTACCTCGAGAATAAAGGTAGTAATACAGTGGTGTTTTATAATGGCAGCGCGGCCGATACAATTGAAGCCAAGGCTTTTAGTCCGGGCGTTATACGCATTTATGGAAATTTTGAGTATGTCATTACCGGATCGCATGGCAATGGGGATATTTACCTGAATGGAACCACCAACCGGTTAAGCGTATTTTTAAATGGTAATAATTACCTGTACGGTGAAAATATGGAAGTGAAAAACTGGGCGTTTGCAGAATCGCATAGCGAAGGTCATTGCTACCTTTCACTTGGAAATGCGAATTTATTTGAATACCGTTTATGGTCGAAAGGTAATATTTATTATACCGGCGACCCGAAAACCACTTTAAACTATACCGATCCTAAAGTAAAAGGAAAAGCGTATAAAAAGTAAGTTACCAACTGATTTCCTGTAATCCTTTATTTCTTAAAAATGCGTTGGCTTTACTGAAGTGTTTATTACCAAACCATAAACCCCGGTTGGCACTTAGTGGTGAAGGGTGGCCGGTTTCCAGCACACAATGTTTGGTTCTGTCAATTCTGGTTCCCTTCTTTTTTGCAAACCCGCCCCACAATAAAAACACTACATTTTCTTTTTTTTCAGATACCTGTTGAATGATCGCATCGGTAAAGGTTTCCCATCCTTTGTTTTGATGACTCCCGGCTTCGTTTTCTCTTACAGTTAAGGTAGCATTAAGCAATAATACCCCCTGATGCGCCCAACGTTCCAGATTTCCGGTGATTGGAACCGGGATTCCCAAATCACTTTCTATTTCCTTAAAAATATTAATGAGCGAGGGTGGAAAAGGAACACCATCATTTACCGAGAAACACAAACCGTTAGCTTGCCCCTGCCCGTGGTATGGATCCTGGCCAATAACAACGACCTTTACGTCTTCAAAACTACAATAATCGAACGCCGAAAAAATCTGTGTTCCTTTAGGGTAACACCGTCGCGTTTTGTACTCTTCCTTTACAAATTCAACCAATGTTTTAAAGTAAGGCTTATCAAATTCGTCATTTAATAAGGATTTCCAGGAAGGATGAATTGTAACCTGCATAATGAATTTAAGATTAAGTAGTTTGGGGGTTAACCGGAGCAGATCCTGATTCCATCCGTTTTTTTATTTCTATAAAACTAATGGTGGCACCAACAACAGCCAATGCCGGACCAAACATGAGTCCCAGTAAATCACCCACAAAGAATGGCAGCATCATAAATAGATTATACACCAAACCAATACCAATAGCATACCCTTTATTCGATTTAATAAACCGGATACTTTGTCCTATGCCAAAACGGTAACGCTCGCAACTGTAATCCAGCATCGCAAACCCAACATAATATGCGCTTAATAATGGTAAAAAAACGGCGGTTACCAATCCCAGCGGGGCAAAAAATAAAGTAGCTACAAAACAAATAAATGTAAAAAAATATTCCAGCAACATATTACGTAAACTGATCACTATACCACGCCCTACGTCTTTAATCAATTGTCCGAAATTAAACGGAAACGACTGACCGGTGAGCTTTTCATCCGCCTTTTCGCTCAACAAAGCAAATAAAGGTGAAAGCAATATCAATAAGATATACTTACTGAAAATACTGCTCACAAACCAAAATAAAATTTTTATTACCCAGGCCAGTAAAATTCCGGTTTTAGCAATTAAAAACGGCCGTGCAAATGACAACCAATGACCAGTTTCGGGGATACTATCAAATTGTAACAAGCCATTAAGATATCCGGATAAATAATCGGCCAGCATGGCCACCCCTAACAAACTCAATATAATAGTTAATACCCAGAGAATAAGGGGGTAAATCAGAAACGGCCAAAGTCCCTTGTCAAAAATAATCGAAAAGGCGCGGAAACAATTTCCGAAACCTCTTGCAAATCCTTCAAATACATTCATAATTTACAGTATGATAAAGATCACGACAAACCTGTTGGTTTGTTGCCTAAAGTTAAGGATTTGTTGAAATAAAACAGTACTGCATTAAGGCGATTCCTTTAAATTTGCCCTCAAATTAAACAGTATGGAATTCAGAATTGAAAAAGATACAATGGGTGAGGTAAAAGTACCTGCTCACGTATATTGGGGAGCACAAACCGAACGGTCCCGTAACAATTTTAAAATAGGTCCCGAAGCCAGTATGCCTAAAGAAGTTATTTATGCTTTTGGCTATCTTAAAAAAGCGGCTGCTTTAGCCAATCATGAACTGGGTGTACTTAATAAGGAAAAATGCGACTTAATTGCCAAAGCTTGTGACGAGATCATTGCGGGGCAACTGGATGCGCAATTCCCTTTGGTGATATGGCAAACCGGATCGGGCACACAAAGTAACATGAATGCCAATGAGGTAATTGCCTACCGTGCGCACGTAATGAATGGCGGACAATTAACAGATGAAGTAAAAGCGCTTCACCCGAATGATGATGTAAACAAATCGCAAAGTAGTAACGATACGTACCCTACTGCTATGCACATTGCCGCGTATAAACAAGTTGTTGAAATTACCCTTCCTGGCATGCAACGCCTGCGCGACAGTCTGCACAAAAAAGCGGTAGCGTTTAAAGACATTATTAAAACCGGCCGTACGCATTTTATGGATGCCACTCCCCTAAGCCTTGGACAAGAGTTTAGCGGGTATGTGCAACAAATTGACATGAGTATGCGCGCTATTAAAAACGCCCTGGAAGCCGTTAAAGAATTAGCTTTGGGTGGAACCGCGGTAGGTACCGGGTTAAATACCCCTAAAGGGTACGATGTATTGGTAGCTAAAAAAATAGCGGAACTTACCGGTTTACCGTTTGTAACTGCTCCTAATAAATTTGAAGCCTTAGCTGCGCACGACGCGATGGTAGAACTAAGTGGCGCGCTAAAACGCAGTGCTGTGGCATTAATGAAAATTGCCAATGATGTGCGTATGTTATCATCAGGGCCTCGTTGTGGGATTGGTGAAATTGTTATTCCTGATAACGAACCGGGAAGTTCTATTATGCCGGGGAAAGTAAATCCGACCCAACCAGAAGCCTTAACCATGGTGTGTGCTCAGGTAATCGGGAACGATGTAGCTGTTAGCGTAGGTGGTAGCATGGGACACTTTGAATTAAATGTGTTTAAACCACTCATTGCCGCCAACGTACTGCAAAGTGCCCGCTTAATAGGTGACGCGTGTGTAAGTTTTACCGAAAAATGCAGCGATGGCATTGAGGCCAATTTACCGGAAATTAAAAAACATCTGGAAAACAGCTTAATGCTTGTTACAGCGTTGAACCCTCATATTGGCTACGAAAAAGCGGCCAAAATTGCCAAAACCGCGCACAAAGGGAACAAAACCCTTCGTGAAGCCGCGCTGGAACTGGGTTATCTGACCAACGAGCAATTTAACGAATGGGTAAAACCAGAAGATATGATTGGCAGTTTAAAGTAACTGAAAGAATTAGCAAATTAAAAAAGTCCGGTTCAGTGAACCGGACTTTTTTAATTAATACTACTGTATCAGTCAAAAACACTACTGTTTAACAATCCTGAATACCCGAGAGCTACCTGAATGATTGACTCTAACAAGATAAACTCCCTTATCTAAGGTGGAAAGATTCACTTCTGTTCGATTAGTTACCAACTCGTACTTAAAAAGTAAAGCGCCCGTTACGTTTAACACTTCAACCTCTGCTCTTTTATCCGCATCACCATTTACTTCCAGATACAGTTTGTCTGTTACAGGATTGGGATACAGTTTTACTTCGTGGCCGGTATATGCTATCTTATCAATACCTGCACATACGCTTACACTTTGTGTAAACACAATTGTATTACTACAGGCATTGGCCGCTGTTCCGGTAATGGTGTAATTGGAAGTGACCGAGGGACTTATTGTAAATGTACCACCGCTTATGCTGTAACTAACCGCTCCGGAAGGCGTAATAACGGCGCTCTGTCCTGTACAGATTAAACTGGCGGAAGAAACAGCCGTTACTGTTGGTAGTGGTTTAATAACTACGGCAGATGTGGCCGTTTTAATACACCCATTTACTCCGGTTCCGGTAACAGAGTAAATAGTAGCCACAACGGGACTAACCGAAATGGAATTAGTGGTTAGTGAATTGCTCCACACATAAGAAACCGCACCGGATGCCGTTAATACCGCAGCATCTCCGTTACATATACTTGCAGAATTAACTGCTACCGGTGGTAATGGTGCAATAGTAACTGAACTGTAGGCCGGTAAACTTACACATCCATTGGTTCCGGTTCCTGTAACTGAGTAATTGGTGGTTATTGTAGGTGAAACCACATAATTACCACCTTGTACAGTATAGGATACCGCACCGGATGGCGTTATGGTAAACGAATCGCCGGGACATATTGAACCGCTGTTAACCGTAACAACTGGTCGGGGGATAACAGTAAACGTTACGGGTAATACTGTACTGGTACATCCTGTTAGTGTTGAATATCCCACAATGTTAAGCGTCATGGTATTGGTTGGGGATGGGATGTTGGCCGTTGTCCCGATAACAGAAGTGGGGCCTATAGAGAAGGTATAATTGTTTGCGCCGGAAGGTACGGCTATAAAAGGGGTACTGGAACAAATAGGGGGATTACTGATAGTAACTACCGGACGTGGAATAACCGTGACTGTGGCGGTTACCGGGGCACTGGTGCAACCATAACCGTTACTTCCTTCGATGGTATATGTTCCACTGGCCGTAGGGGTAAATACCGGGGTAGTGGTTTGATAGACATACGAAAATGCGCCGGAAGGCGTGAATGTATAAGGTGAGCCTTCGCATACGGTGCCACTGTTTACGGAAACAGTTGGTGTAGGAAGCACCTGATATGAGATCACCACAAAACCATTACCATTAGCAGCATTGGTATTTACAACGGTTGAGGTAAATCCTGCCGCGAAAAAATTAGTTCCGGCAGCGCCGCCGCCGCCTGATGCTCTATCAGATAATACGCAACTGGCCGAACCAACCGCTCCGGCTGATCCGCCGCCGCCGCCGCGGTATCCGCCGCCGCCGCCGCCGCCGCCTACTGATGCTGAACAGCAGCAAAGGGTGGATGAAGAAGAACCGCCATTACCGCCTACTCCCGCATTTGATCCGTTGGTTGCGCCGGTTGTTCCTCCAAAACCCGTGCATCCGATCACAAGCGTACCGGCTGTTTGGCCCACTCCGCCATAACCTCCTGTCGCCACATCAGTACCGGAAGTTATACTGGCTCCATTTTGTCCATTAGGCGTTGCGCCGCCATTACCACCATTACCACCTCCTACGGTAGCCGTAGCACAGCCGGCATTACCGCCACCGCCACCGCCGCCTGCTACAATAACACGGTTAGCCGTTACGGTACCTCCGATTCGCACATCGGTTGATCCTCCGCCCGGACCGCCGGTAAGTGAATTTCCTCCACCATTATATCCACCCACTGTACCGGTTGGCATTCCGCCTGTAAAAATATTGAGTACCGATGCGGTTGGTGTTACGGCATACACGCCGCGTACAATTGCTCCTTTTCCGCCAATTCCTCCCGGTGCGCCATTGGGCCCGGTTTGTCCATTGGCACCACTGGCACCATAACACGTTATTGTTACCTGCGCTACACAGGGCGGTATAGCTATGGTTTGCAGACCAACAGCAAAGGAAATGGTTTGCGTAGTTATCTGGGATTTTAAAAAAGTGGAGTACAGAAGGGAAAGAAAAAAAAGCGTTACGTATAGTTTCTTCATGTGTCAGAAAGATTTTTACTAATATGCAAAAAAAAACGTTCTATTCGACGAAAGTCTGATAAATCAGGATCAAAAACCTGTTTTTACACCTTATTGTCAGAGACCATCTCAAAAATACCGTTTTTGCCCCTTGAGTCTTTTCGGTTCATTGTTCGTTACTTTTCTTACACCTAATAAGGACTTATACACCTCAAAAAGCGGATCCACCGAACGGACGAGGGATTACAGCGGCAGCCCTGCGCAGCCCTTTGCCTGATTTTGCGTGAGCGAGGCGGCGACTTTACTAAGCCACCGGAGCCACGTCAAAATTGGCAAAGGGAAAGCAGGCTAAAGCGAAAAGCCCGGTTTTAGCAAAGGATTGATGCGCAGGCAAAACGGCCCCTTACACCAAGTATAACTATGCCCGTCGTTATTTCCCGAAATTATACGTTAGCCCCGCAAACAAGCGACTGGCGGACGACAGGTTGTTAGCGGACGATAAGCGTTCGTACACATTTATCTGATAACCCGCGCTAATCACCATGCGTTTAACTACCACATCCACTGAAGGGCCGCTCATTATTACCTGCATTCCTGTTCCTGTCTGTAATTGCTTTGCTTTGTACACGCCTTTAGTGTATTCAAAGTTGCTGTTAAGGGCTGGCATGAGTTGTACATTTTTTACACTTATTTTGTAAAACAATACTAGTGTTTGATTCCATGCCGGTGCAAATTGCTCAGAATGGTGATTTGTAAAACTGTGTTTCAGCATTGTATTGCTGTTCCACCCGAAATTACGCCATAAGCCAATGTAATTAAGGTAATAAAATACATCACTACTTCCACTTCCTGGCTGCAACATAATATCGATTCGCTTTCCGGAAAGATCTGTCTTATCATCGGGTACTATACCTGCCTTAAAGCCTATACCAACTATTAAACGGTGGCGTGTTACCGGATGATCCAGTTTTTGAACGAGGTGGTACGCTATCATTACCGAAGGATCGGCAAGGGACTGTACGTTTATCTGTACATTATTTCTTCGGCTTTTGTTTTCTACAAATGGTAAAATGGCACTTAACTCCCAGCGTTTATGAAAAAACCATTTACCCCGCAATTCGAATACTTTGTAAGACTCATAATCGAAGGTGCTGTATGGATTTGTTCCCTGCACAGTTGAATGGGTGGTATCATCGCCATGAAATGTACGCCAATAGGATCCAGGCACTACCAGACTAGTGGGTTGATTATACACACGGTAACCATTAAACAACCGAAAACGGTGCATGAGTTGCACAAAGCTACGGTTGTCGTGGGGTGTAATCCCCATAAAACTTCCGCAGATATCGCAACTGTAACTTAAAAAAGTGTTTAGCGTGAATGCTAAGACAAAACTAAATTGTTTCATAATGATCAGAAGCATCCAATCATTACAAGAAGTATTATTCGGTTATTGCCAGATCTACGTCCAGTTTTTCCCGGTTTCTTATGGAAACAGACGTCCCTCCTTTTACATAATATGGCGAGGGAATATCAAAGTCCTTTCCGACAGAATATAAAAAATATGTTCCTTTATAAACCTTAAGTGTGTAGTTGCCCTGCGCATCGGCCTTTATTTTTTCATCGTAGCGGGTGGTATCATCGCCCGGAAAGTCTTTTGTATCAAACTTTATAAAAATACTGGCGTTGGCTATAGCTTTGGCGTGATGAAAAACTCTTCCTTTTATCTCCGCCTTTCCACCTAACTGATTTTTTTTACACTGTATAAACAACAGACTGACAAGTATGCCTGCCGCCATCTTTATGAAAAATTTATTGTCCATTTGGATCTGCAAATTTTTTATCGAATAATAACTTGTAATCGGTGAGGGTTTTTAAAAATGCGATAAGATCCTGTTTATCCTGAGCAGAAAGGGGAATACCTCCCTGCAACTGAGGGTCGAGATTCACGGGATTGGTAACGCCACCGTTGTAATGATTAAGACATTGTTCAAGCGTTTCAAACCGTCCATCGTGCATGTAGGGTTTGGTTAATGCTATGTTTCTTAAACTTGGGGTTTTAAATTTATAAAGGTCAGCCGGATTCAGTGTAATATGGGCCCTTCCGCTATCGTTTACCGAGGGCTTTACTGGCAGTCCATTATTATGGTAACTAAAATCGCTGAATAAAGGTTCTTTGTGACAGGTGGCGCATTTTGCACGGAACAGATTGTAACCTCTTTGTTCTTCATCCGAAAACGAAGCGGTTCCTTCTTTGCGCATTACGATATCGTATTTACTGTTATAGGAATACAGCATTCCCATAAACTGGGCAAATGCCTGCGCAAAACGCTGGTAGGTTACTTCCTCACTACCAAACGCATCGTTAAACAAGCGGCGGTATTTAGCGCTTGCCTGAAGCTTATTTATCACATTGCCAATTTTCTCATCCATTTCCAGTGGATTTTCTACGGGTGCCAAAGGCTGATTTTCGATATGATTAACGCCTCCGTCGTGCATAAATGAGGGGTGCCAGGTGAGGTTAAATAAAGCCGGCGCATTCCGTGTTCCTAAACGCCCCAGAATACCATGACTGACATCGTGATCGGCATGCGCGAAAGCAACAAATTGCTGGTGGCACGATCCGCAGGAAATGGTATTATCTTTAGACAAAAGCGGATCGTAAAACAATTCTCTTCCGAGAATAAATCCTTTTTCGCCAAGGGGATTACGTTCGAAACGGTAAACAGGTTGCGGCCATCCATCCGGAATAACTTCACGGATATCATTAGCTGGTAATACCGGGACAATCTTTGGATCAACCGAACAGGCACTTACCAATAACATGGCTGCACAACCTGCCACAAAGCTATTTTTACCTTTATTAAAAAACATTAGTGTTAATTTACCACACTATCAAATGTAAACATATCCGCGTAATTATCTGCCAGTTTTTTGGCATCAGCGCCGGGCATGTGTACAGTATGAAGTACTGAAAAATTAATGGTATTGGGATTACGGAACAGCTCAGTAACGTTGGTGCTTACTTTTACTTTAGGGGTAGTTGAAGTACCATTTACATTAGCGGTTGTAGCACCAAAGTTAAACGCGAACTCACGTTGGGTTTTATTCGCTCCCGAAAAACCGCCTACATGGTATAGAAGTCCTTTGCTAGACGCACCCGAAGCCGGTGATGAACCTTCGAGTTTAAACATGATGTAACCCGAATTCCAGGACCAGAACATGCCTTTGGTAGGGCTTAAATCGCCCTGTTGCGCTCCGGAAACATTCAATGCGCTATCTACGCCTAAAGTAAACGATATGGATTTATACGAACCATTTGGTACATTAGGGAGTGTTATAGAGGTACTGGAAGGATTAGAGTGTTCTACCAGATGATAGCTATTCGTTTCAGAATATACTGAATTATCCGTTTTGGTGATGCGGATATTGGTAATATAATAATTCAGTTTGGTTACTTTAAAAGAGTCGCCACCCATAATTTTATATCCGGTATTAAATACTAATGGTTGGGCATCCACCATATTTGTAAACTGAACGGTTAAATTTCCGGTCGTTGGTGTTGGTGCCGGAGAAGTTGGATTAGAAGGTTCGGGATCTTTATTATCTTTTTTGCAGGACACAAAACCTGCTATGCTTAAAACTGAAAGAAATAGAATTGCTTTTTTCATATACGTTTAATTTAAAGTGTTACGTCCTAGTCGTGTAATGCTATTTCTTACGTATATAGCATCATCATAACTATTTCATAAACCAATGAGTTTGTAAAATAAAATTAATGATCATTTTAAACTACGACAACATAACGGCTCATTCATTAGCCGTGTTGCCTCAGTTTTGTAAATTACTTGTTAAAATTTGCAGGAAATTAACGACAGACTGAGAACAGCCTGCTTTATGCCTTTGGAGGCCACACTAATTTTGTTAAAAAACCATTACTGGTGGTTTGTTGGTAAAGGGTTACAATCGTTATTTCCTGTCCAGTATTAAGATGGAATACCTGAACACCTGTAAACAACTCTTCGGCCTTCTCAAATTTTTGAACTTTGGTTTCTTTTTGGGTACTACCTTCAGTGTTTACATTATCACCGCTTTGTGAGTCTATCGCATCTAATTCTTTTTTGAGCTCGCACTTCCCTTCGCAACACGACTCTGGCTCATCCTTGTTTACACATAATTCCTGAGCGTAATACGCTTTGTTAGATACGTAGTTAGCATAAATGAGGAGCTTTTGCATCTGTATCAGCAAGAAAGAGAAAAGCAGAATTAACGTCATTAACCTCACCTTACAAAGGTACACTACAACTTTATGATATCAAACACGGGATTGTTAATTTTTACGTTCATATCCTGATTGTAGTCACTTTCGGAGATGCTTTACATTTCGGTATTTTTAAGTAATGAAGACCACCGAAGCTGACAGTTACTACTCTGACCTCGAAAAGATGAGTACCAGAGAATTGCTCCTGAACATGAACCGGGAAGATCAAACCGTTCCCATAGCCATCGGAAAAGCAATTCCTCAAATAGAACAAGCAGTAGAAGCAATTACTGAGAAAATGAAAGCAGGTGGGCGCCTGTTTTACGTGGGAGCCGGCACCAGCGGACGTTTAGGAATAGTAGATGCCAGTGAATGTCCACCAACTTATGGTATTGAGCACGGGAAGGTAATTGGGTTAATTGCAGGCGGAGATACAGCAATACGTAAAGCGGTTGAGTTTGCGGAAGACGATTTAACACAGGGTTGGAAAGATTTACAGGATTATGCTATTTCAGACCTGGATGTAGTGGTTGGTATCGCCGCCAGCGGATCTACTCCGTATGTAGCCGGTACGCTCAAAACGTGTAACGCGCATGGCATAACGACCGTCTGTATTGTATGTAATACCAACAGCGAAATTGCCCGCCTTTCCAGGTTTCCGATAGAAGTAATAGTAGGGCCTGAATTTGTAACCGGATCAACGCGAATGAAATCTGGCACTGCTCAAAAACTGGCGTTAAATATGATTTCTACTTCAGTTATGATTAAACTAGGCAGAGTAAAGGGTAATAAAATGGTGGATATGCAGTTGAGTAATCATAAACTGGTAGATCGTGGAACAAAGATGGTCATGAAAAATACCGGTATCAGCGATTATGAAACTGCCAAATCGCTGCTTCTAACGTTTGGCAGTGTAAGAAAAGCGACTGAAGCACACCTTAATCATGAATAAGGATCTTTTAGAACAATATATCGAGAAGAATTTTTTCGGCAAATGGCTGGGAATGGATTTTACAGAACTGTCGCCCGGACATATTGTGTACGAACTGACTATTACAGAAAATCACTTAGCCACTCCGGTAGCCGCGCATGGCGGTGTTATTGCCGCGCTGGTTGATGCTACGCTGGGGGTTAGCGGGTTATCGTCCGTTCAGCAGGAAGGAAAAGTAGTGAGTACGATTGAGTACAAATTAAACTTTTTACGTCCGGCTGTAAAGGGAGATACACTGCTAGCCACCGGTAAAATAGAACAAAAAGGAAAAAGCATTCTGGTTGTTTCCTGCGAAGTGATTAATAAAAGCAGTGGAAAAATGATAGCGAAAGCATTGGGTACTTTTAACTGCTACGAAGCCGAAAAGGCCGGTTATACATTGCCTTTCAAAGAGGAAAGCAATGATTCTTCTGATTAATTATTGAGAAAACGGTCTTTAAGATCCGCCTCTGTTTTAATAATCTGCAAGATTAACCGGATATGCTCGTAAAGAAACTTCGCTTTATAGGGGTGAGTTATTAATTTATACTTTTCCGGTGCCGAAATCATTAATTGAGTAGCTACATCGTAAACACTGAGGTTTTTAACCGTATCGTACTGCAATAATTTATTTTGAGTGAGTGCAAAATACTCGATGATGAGTTCCTGTAGTTTTATAGATTGTATGCCCCGCTCTACCGGTTCTATAGCTACAATACCAGCACCATATAGTTTAGGGCTCAGTACCTCTGAAAATTCGATAAGCCTGAAAACGGCACGTCCCTCTACCAGAATGTCCATTTCTCCTCCGGGGAATTGTTTCAGTACTTTTTTGATTTTAACCTGAGAACCGTAACGGGTTAATTGTTTTGCCTGAATATAAGGGATACCAAATTCAGCCTCATTTTCGATGCAATCATTTACCAGTTGCTTGTAGCGTTCCTCAAAAATATGAAGTTTCACCGTTTCCCCGGGTAATACTACCATATTGAGGGGAAACATTGGTATTGTTAGCTGACTTAAATCCATAACCCATGCGTTTACTGGTTTATAATTCCTGTTCCATATCTTCAATCACTTCCCAGGTATGGTCAGAGAGCAATTTCACAGAGCCAATGTACTCCAGTATTTCTTTTCTGCTTCTGCCCCATTCTGTTGGGCCAATGATCATCAATTTGTAACGGTCTTCCTTTTTATAAAGGTGATAAATGTGCCCTATAAAGGGCTCGAAAGACATGTCGGCCAGATAGATTTTTTCACTTAAATCTACACGCTTTCTTAGTTGCTGGGCCTGTTGCGCCAGTAGTTCAGCCTGCTTTTGTATCTGCGCTAACTGTCGGTTGGTTTGTTCCCGCATAGCGCTCAGCGCACGACTTTTAAGTTTTCCCTGATCTTCCGGTTTTATCACCACACCGCCAACGGTGTGCGCATACTCCATTAATCCGGGGTTTTCAGCAACTTTGTCCTTGTCTATTGGATTTTCTATCATCCTTTATAAAACATATAATGTTACAAATAGTTTTACTGTTTTATGGGATGGTATAAAACGATACTTCAAAAACTGTTCCGTTTTTACTGTGTTATACCTAATTTTTTGGCCAAGGTTACAGGAAGGGCCTTTTTATGGAGCATAATACTGGTAGTTTTATACAAAAGGTAGTTTTCCGAGGCATAAAAATAGCCGTCGCATTCGTTACCTGTCCCCCAACTGTTTTTCACCAGATAAAAAGGGGTATTATTTTGATCGTGAAATAATCCCACCACATGCATCCCGTGATCGTCCTGAGTTTCAAAATTATCGAATGCCTTTTGGCGGATTTCGGGTGTGATAGCTAACTGTTTTGTAGGTTTAATGGCTAAAGATTTACGTTCCTCATCAGTCATAGCAGAAAGAGGTTTTTCGGGTACCAGAGCTATGCCATCATTAAACAGAAAATATCTTTCACTTACATCGGCTGCCCAGGCAAAAGTGTAGCCGGTCATAATGGCGTTCGACATCGTTTCCTGTAATTCCTGAAGGGTAACGTTGTACATAAGTTCCCAGTTCCAGTTATCCGGTACTTCTAACGCAAACTTCTGATAATAGGGGTGGTGGGTAAAAGAGGTCAGAAACACATAGTCATCCGGGTTAATACCGGTAGCTTCGGCATAGGTTTTCGGGGTATAGCTTTTTCCGTTATAGTCGAATTTTTCAGGCACTTTTCCTAAAAAATTATCGCAGATGTTTTCTACCGAATTATGCAGACTTTCAAAATCAATTTTGGTCACATTATCATCTGCGGTAACAGACAGTACATTTTTTAATGTGGTTTCCATCAGTTTGTGGTTGTGCGGTGCAGAAGGATCCTTTTTACCGGTATATGCCTGCTCCGGCATCATACCATAACGCTTTAGTACATTTAATACATCCGGAAAACCACCTCCTTCTCCAAAGTTTGTACGACCATGCATCCGCATGTAATTATCCGCTTTTAAAGGATACGCTTTTCTGGCGACAAACATTTCGCTGAAGTTGTAATCTTTTCCTTTGCCCAAACGCATTAATTCACTTTCAAAAAAAGAAAGAGAAGAAAACGACCAACAGGTTCCGGTACTATTTTGGTTCTGAACAGCAGACGCATCCAGGTTTTTAACGGTTGTGAATTTATACTCACTCCCTTTTTTATTTGTTTTTTCCTGCGCCTGTATAACTAAAACTCCGGCTAAAAGGAAGATCGAAGTAAAAATGATTTTCATGGTCTGCTATTATTTTGAGATTTTTTTAATTAAATACCAAGTATCGAAAGTAAGAAAGAAAATAAAATGTGGTACAAAGTGCATCGAAAAAGAACGGGCATTGGTCTTATAAAACAGCACATAACATAGAAAAAACACTAAAGACAGAAGGAGCCGCGCTACACTCATTGCTAATATTTTTTGCGTTTTCTCTTTAGATCCTGAAGGGATTTCCATAATGACACAGGTTATTCCAAAAAGCAGGGTAAAAAACACCAAACTGAAAACCCAGTGTTTATTTTGTAATACCTCAATACCTGTTTGTACAAACAGAACAGATAGTGCTAACCCGCAGAAAAAGGCAAAGGTGATGGGTAGTAAAAGTGGTTTTAGATTTATGTTTTTCACACCATCATCGTTGGGGTTTTATAAAATCTTTTAAAACCAGATAGAGTGCTGTTATAATGGCAAAAAGACTAAGTCCTATTGTATAATACGGCTTTGATGTAGCGTAATAAGCATCCAGTTTTTTACCTCCCCAGGCCCCCAAGCCAATAATCACTCCCATCTGTATGGCCAGATTACTGTATTTTAAGAACGGATTAGGCTGTTTTGGTGGCGGCTGATTGCTCATTCCCCTTATTGTTTAAATTTTTCACCACCGCTCCCATATTACAATTTCCTGTAAACAACGCGCCTGGTTCTATGGCCAGTTTAGAAGTGATAATATCGCCTGCTATTTTGGCGGTAGCCTTTAGGGATAGGGTTTCTGTAATATTTACTTTTCCCTTTACCTCTCCCATTAACTCAGCATTAGCCGCCTGAATATCCCCTTCAATAAGGGCACCTGCCCCCAATACCAAACGTCCGCTTATACTAATATTTCCTTTCAGGCTGCCATCAATTCTTACATCACCGTTAGAAACGATATCGCCACTTATTTTAGTGCCATTACCAATGATATTAATGGCTGATGCTTCAGCCGACGCGTTTTTTCCTGAGCCAAACATGTGCAATTTTTCTACAAAATACGTGTTTTTTTTAACTATTAAACCATTTTACCACCCCAATAAGGGTAAAAATCGACTAATTAGGCTTTTTATAGGTATTTAATTCGGGCGTATAGTTTTCCTCGTAAAACTTTAGGTAGCCTTTTACATTCTTTTTCTGATACAGCATTGGCAGGTTTTGCCCGGAGATACTAAACACATCAATATCTAATCGTTTAAACTCCCCCTTAATATACTTTGTATCAGTTTTCATGGCATTCACATAATTGTGCGATTCGGCTCCATTTACAAACGATTTAATTACCACCATTTGTTTATCTTCTCCAAACAGGTTACTGTTTATAGAGAGAGCTTTGTTACTATAATACTCCCGGTTAAATTCATCGGCTCTGTTTTTTAAATCATTGGCAATTGCCGGATCATCAGGAATAATCATTACTACCATGTGTTCCGCTTCCAGATTTACCTTAAACGTGTCTGCTTTTTGTAAATTACCGGAATTACCCTGTTTTTCTGTAGTAAACAACTGTGGATTTTTCTGACGTTTAATGGCTTGCAAAATATCATTGGCTTTAGGAGTTACATCGCTTTTAGGATACAAGGCTACTAATTGTTTAAGCGCCATTTCCAGAGAGTCAACCGGTTTAAGTTTACCGATACAAAGCGCTTTAATAAACTCGTATTTTGGCGTAAAGTCTGTTTTACCGTACTTACCCAAAGCTGCCGATGCCATTACGTGTGCTTCATTATAATTACCAGAAGCATACGTTCTGTAAACTTCCGAATAGTTTTTTTCCACTTCGCTTTTACTGACATTTAACTCTTCTGCATATTTTGGGTTCTGAATCAGTTTGGCATATTCGCTGTTAGGATATTCGGTAAGGATTTTCTCTTTATAATAATCCGATTTTTCCTGTTTGCGGTCGGCCAGACAAATTCTGTAAAGCTGATAATACGTAGATAACAGGTGCTTGTGCGTGGCATAACGCTTATTTAATTCTTCAAATGCCTCAATGGATTTTTTACTGTTATTCAAATCTTCCTTATAGGTTGATCCGAGCAGGTAATACGACTCGATAATTTTAGTATCACTTATTTTTAAAAGACTATCTGTAACCGGCAAACTTGTTTTATACTGTTTTTTAAATGCCTCAGCAGAACTTACTTCTCCTCCTCCACTACCCTGAGTAGCGGAAGTAGTTGTGGTATTTTGCGCTGAAGGATCGTCAATTGAAAGTGCTTTAGCCAAACGTCGCCAGTTATCTTCCAGTTTACGGCTACCCCATTTACGCTGAAAGTCAGCCACCCCGAATGATACCGTTGTAGGATTATAAAAATACCAGGCACCCTTTTGTCCCTCAACATCAATCGCTCTGCCAGGACCACTTATCTGATTGCCATTTAATTGATTGTTACTTTGCGCTCTTTCCAATTCTTCCTTTTTCAGTCTTGCCTCTTCTTCTTGCTGCAAAATCAATTTATCGAGCATCGCGTCCAGTTCTTTATCGGAAAGTTTGGCCATGCGCTGTAAACTATCTTCTGTTTTAATGGTGGTTATGTACCCTACCAATTTTTGCAGTGTCTTTTTACGGTTTACAATCTGATCATATTCCGGGTGATCCTTTGGTAAGGCCGTTACGGTACTGTCGTAATAAGCACCGGCTAAAGTATAATTAGCCATATCAAAATTAATTTCACCTAATTTCAGGAACCCTCTTGCCTTTTGAGTAGGGTTATTAAGACTGTTGATGACTGACTTCTGGTAGTAAGACAAGGCCTGATAGGTAGCCCGTTCTTTCTCCGCAATTTCGCCAAGTGTATAATAAATCACATCCAGGTATTCATTGTTCTTTTCTTCGCGCGTCATGGCCAGCAATTCTTTTTTGATCTTGCCAATATCCTGTCCTCTAACATCGCTGATACGCGCTAACTTAATTTTAGAGTATAAAACCATTTCATATCCCGGTTTCATCTTAATGGTTTTCTCATAAAATTTACGGGCTTTACGATCATCTCTTTGCTGTTCGGCGAGTTGAGCAGTAATAAAGGCGTACCGTGCCCGCTTCGATCTCTTAATCCCCGATGAAAAAAAATTCTGACGCAACGCATACCCCAGATCGGTCATCGCTTCGGTATAAAGACCACGTTTAATATGGTAATCGGCTTCTACCGCATAGAGCTGTTTGCGTATATCGGAAGGTAGTTTTTTCTCATTTTTAAGAAGACTGATAATGGGTTCAGACTGACTTACGGCACCAATTTCGTTATATGATTTTGCCAGCCATAGTAAAGCGGTGTATTTATCTTTACTTTGATACGTTCTTACCACATAATCAAACGCTTCTATTCCACTAAAAAATTCACGTTTGTAAAAATGCGATTTACCAATATTAATCCAGTTATTATCTATCCATTTTCCCGCTTTAGCTATCTCCTGTCCTTTTTTGTCTTTTATGGTGTGCCGTTGAATACACGTAGATGATTTCTTTATGGCACGGTCGAAATCGGATGAGGTGTTTTTAGCGCTTTCATTCGTTGGATACACAAACACCGGCAATACTTTCGAATAGTCCTCTTTGGCTGTACGCTCTACCTTAAACACGCCATCTTTAATGGCTTCGGTTGAATAATAATACCCGTTAAACCTGGCTGTAAGGTTATGGTAAGCCCTGTGTACAATTGTATTCCGTTTGGTTGTACAGGCACTTAGTATAACTACCACACATAAACTATATATCCCTATTTTTTTCAACACCTTTAAATTAACGAACAGATAGTAAAATTAGTATATTTTTAGTGAAATCAGTGATTTTTATAACACATCCCCTCCTTGCGTAGCACCTAACTCACTCAGTGTCAACCAGGTCATTAATCCAACCCCTGTTATAAGTGCGTTTTCATCTATATCGAAACGCGAGGTGTGCACACCCGCTGTAATACCACGGGCCACATTTCCGGTACCAAGGCGGAAAAAACAACTCGGTACTTTCTGAGAAATGAATGCAAAGTCTTCGGCTGTCATTCTCAGTGGTAGTTCTTCCACGTTTTCACGCCCCAGATAAATTTCAGCAGCACGTTGACACCTGAGGGTTAAAGATTCGTCATTTACCAGAAAAGGATAACCATGCCCAATTTCCAAACGTGCTGTTCCGCCAAACTCTCTGGCCGTTTTTTCTACCAGAAGCGTTAACGCGTTATGCACTTCTTTCCGCCAAGGTTCGTTCATTGTTCGAAACGTACCTTCAAGCTTTACTTCGGAAGGAATAACATTAGTAGCCCCTGCTCCTTCTATTTTACCAAAAGCGATAACAGTCGGGATCTGATGAACGGCTAAAACCTCCGGTGCCATAAATTGCTTTTCTATTGCAAGCAAGATGTGCGCGGTTATAATCAATGGGTTAGTGTATTCAGCAGGCATAGCGGCATGACCACCTTTTCCGGTGACAGTAAGGTATAATTCATCCGTACTGGCCATATACATTCCGCTGCGGAATCCAACTTTTCCCGTTTCCATAGAAGGAAAAACATGTTGGGCAATAGCAACATTAACCTGAGGATTTTCCAATACTCCGGCCTCTATCATTAATCTGGCTCCTCCGGGCAGTAGTTCTTCTCCGGGCTGAAACAGTAGTTTTACGGTTCCTTCCCATTGTTCTTTACAGTCGTTTAGTAATTTGGCCGCGCCCAACACACACGTTGTATGCACATCGTGTCCGCAGGCATGCATTATGCCCTTGTGGCGGGAGGCATAAGGCACTTCATTTTTTTCTTCAATGGGTAAAGCATCCATATCGCCCCGCAACATTACTGTTCTTTTTGCCGGATTTTTACCTTCAATGATTGCCACTATTCCTGTTTCTACTATGCCCGCGGTAAACGGAATGCCATACGCTTTCAATTTTTCCTGAATGTAGGCAGCTGTTTTAAATTCCTGAAAAGACAATTCAGGATACTGATGCAAATGGGAACGTATGGCTAGCGCTTCCTGAAAATAGGAAGCTGCCGCTTTCCGGATACTTGTTGCGGCAATCATTTATCTAAGAGCATTTTGATGCCAATGGCAATAATGGTAACTGCAAAAACCTGTTTCACTATACGCGTATCAATTGTCAGCGCGGTTTTACTGCCAAGATACCCTCCAATAATAAAGGTACAAGCCATAATGGCCGCCACTTTCATATTCACCTGGCCGGCCTTATAGTAATTATACACGCTCATGGCCGCCACCGGCAATAAAAACATAAACAAGGTGGTTCCCTGCGCCTGACGTTGATTCATGTTCAATACGTAAACTAACACAGGTACAATCACAATGCCGCCACCAATCCCGATCAATCCGCTTAAAAATCCGGCTATTAAGCCTACGCTCAGTAAAATAAGTACCTCATTCATCATAAATAACAATTTGTTAAAAATCTGTGGTAAGCGAAAAATAATTGATGTTTTTCTGAGTTTTAAGATCCTCAATTCCCCAACTTACATCAAACCGCATGAAATACCCTAAAATACGCGACCGGAAACCGAAACCAACACCTCCTACCAAGGGGCTTTTTTCATTATACACAATTACTGTAACCGGTCCATTAGAATAACTGTTTTTATTTAATGTGTTTTCTTCACTAAGCGGATTAAGGCCATACCATGCCATCCCCAGATCTGTAAAACCTATAATTTGCAGATTGTTCAGGAAATCGCTCCTTAGCGCGTGATTAGCAAAATACCTCACAATTGGCCAGCGTAGTTCAGAATTGAAAACTACAAAGTTATTTCCGTTACGAACATTTTGGCGAAATCCTCTCATATTGGTGGCAAGTGTCTGAAATGTGTACTGCTCAGGTTTTACGATGTTGATAGTACGGTCGAACGATGCACCAAACCAGTTATCTACACCCCCCATATAATAAATCAGGCGATCAGTACCCCATGACGTACCGCCTGCCAAACGGTTACACCATGTCATCTGGCGGTGTACTTTCTGATAGTGTCTTACATCAAAACCGCCAACAATTAACTGCCGGTTCAGCGAATCGGGCATTTGCCAGTACTGGCCCCACACTTTAAGTCGCCACCCGTTATAGATGTTAAGCATTACTTTTCTGGTATTATCGAACACATACTCACCGTGCAACGCTCCCATGGTTGAATAGAGATCTTTGAATGGTAAAGAGGCGTCGCCCTGCGAAAACACCACCAACTTATCGTTCCGTAACAATACGGAAGCTTTTACAGCTGATACTTCGCTAAACGGATACTTTATTTCATACTTACCATCACGGGTAGTTAGTTTAAAAATGTTATCGAGAATTACCTGACGATGAACCGTGAAACGATGATCGAACCGTTTTTTACGAAACTCCCAGGATAATAACTGCTCATTGTCGAAAGAACTGGTAGCAAATATTTGTCCCATTCCACCAAAACGAAACGCGGCAATAATATTCTGGTCTTCAAATAAATCGCTGAGAGATACCTTAGTTAAGAAATTAAGTCCCGGATTCAGGTAAATAGGTCCACCAAACCCGGTAAAATACTGATATGTAGCGTTTAGATACGAATTATCAAATTGCGTAATAACATTATCGTTATAGAATGAGGTATAATAATTTTGCTGGATGGGAAACCTGAATTCAGGCGTTTTCAACGGTTTGGGCTTTATGGTAGAATCCCCGGTTCGGGCCAGAGAACTTAAAGAATCTTTATACTGTTCTTTTTTTTCCGTTCCAAACTTATAATTATCAAAATCAATGCCCTTAGATGGCGCATTACTTCCCGGACGAATATCCTTTTCCGGTACCGCATCCGGTTCCAATGACATTACTTCCGTTATCTTTTCAGGGTTGGTAATAGATGGGCGTATCCCCGCTTTAAACCAGGTTTCTCTGGGTTGTACCTTCCACTCATCCGTGTTTTTTACCAGAGGCTGAATCAGTAAGCGTTCTCTCCCGTTTGCAAATACTACTTCTGCAATGTGCGTACGGGTTGCATTGATGTGTTGCTCTAAAATATTCCGGTCGTAATTGGTGATGGGTTTAGAATTGAAAAAATAACGGTAATGTTCCGTCGTATCTACATAGGAAATACTGCTATCGAACTCCGCGACATAGCGGTTATAGATACCTGTTTTTTCTGAAAGGTAGGCAATTTTAAGATTAGAATAGGATTGTGGCTGGGTTTCATTGATGTCAGGTGTTTGCGTTACCCTGACCAATACTTTTTCTTTGCCAAACGGATAGGATGCCATAAAAAGATCCATGTTCCGGCTCATTCTGGCAAACGGGTTTGCATCTTCGTTACTCTTTATGGTGTCATTCAGGCGGTTACTTTCAAATACAATATTCTTTGAGTTTTTAATAAACACCGGGTTTAAATCGTCCCATGTGTCATTGGTTAATTGCTCCACACCGCCATTATTCAGGGTAAAAACAAATATATCCGCCTGCCCCTTCCCTTGCTTTACAGCACTCATTACCAGCTTTTTACCATCGTGACTAAAAGAAATGCTGTTTATCTTTTTGAATCCTGTGATTGGCCGCTTCACCTTATCATGGCTTTCCAGATCGTAAGTATGCAATATTATCTGCCCTTCTTTTTCATATAGCATTGCAATTAATGTATTGGCAGGGTGCCATGCCAGAAGCGGATAATTAAAATCTTCAAGCCGTTCAAGTTTCGGGCCCATTTTAAGGAGTCGTTTTTTTGCTCCACCATTTACATCCTGAACAAATACTTTTAACTGGCTGAGATAGCTGGTGGCATAAATTACTTTCTGCGCATCAGGGCTTAATTTAAGGTTATAATAATGAACAGAAGGCTTTGTCTTTTTAACCACTTCATTATCCTTGACGGGACTTACTCTTAATGAATCTTTGAACATATAAAGGCGTCTGTTTTGAGCCTCTGTAAAATCGGCAATAAGGTTTTGAAGTGAAGTACCCAATACGTACATAAAAGCATTATCGGGGGAACGCATAGACCGGGTAGTAGTTAACAAATTGGGAATTACCGCATCGCCATACGTATCTACCACATAATACCAGAGAGCGTGTCCGGCCGCTGCGGCCTCTTTTCCTGAAAGTCGGTTAAAATTATTGAAACGATCATTTTTAAGCGCATCATACATCAGGTTGTCGGCATACGTTGTCCAGCCTTGAGAAAGGTATTGAACCAACCCCTGCGTGTACCATTCCGGAACATTTAACAAAGCCGAATTCCTCACCATATCTCTCGCTCTTCCACCATACAAGGTTTGATTAATAATTAATTCTGCCAGAGCAGCACGAATTTGCCTGTCCAGGTCCGCGTGAGAACCATTAAAATAAACGAATACTTTATCGCCAATGATTTTAGTGACACCACCCACATTATTGGCATTGAGCGCATCATTGGCAAGCCCTATATTGCTTTGTTTAAAATCACTTTGAGTATTATAAACAACAATTTGAATTTTATCTTCCAACTGATAATCAAGTCGCTTTTCCAGAATGGGTAATTGCTTGTTTACCTGAACGGAAACATATTTGGCTATCTCAAGCCCTCCCTGATAGGTATATACCCTGTAGCGGTCATAATCCAGATAGGTCCATTTAAAATTCTGGTACTGAATACGATTCTTTCCAAAATCCATCTGCATACCATAATAAAACTGGGCATGTGATTTTGAAACCACCACTACTAACAGCACTAAAACAAAGAAACTATTCTTTAAAGAACTCCACATATACCAAGCATAAATTTAGCAAATAATTACAAAACGGAAAAGGCTTGAAAATGTTGCCTGTTAATTAA
>JASGCO010000008.1:0-53620 GCA_030054095.1 Sediminibacterium sp. | reverse complement strand
GCAATACCGGGATCTATAAGGCTGTATTCTTCATCAGATTTTAATTACCATCCAAATCATATCATCCGTTTGTTTATGATCCTTCATCCAGTTTTCATAGAAGTCACTGATTTCCTTCTTTTGGTCAGGGAGTGGTAATGGTGCTATTTTAACCAGAAGATCTCCAAGTGTCTTCATTCCGACACGTTTATTTTTTTCGCCTCCAAACTGATCTACCATTCCATCAGAAAACATGTAAAAAACACGCTCATTAACGTTATTTAAAACAAAGGTTTCGTAAGATTCCGTAATATGTGCCGATCCAATGCCTTGCCGTGTACCCTTTAAGCGGTGCAATTCTCCGTTTTCTACAAAATAGAGCGACCTTCCGGCCCCGGCAAAAGCCAGTGAATTAGTTTCTGTGTTAACACAAACTATGGCAATATCCATACCATCCAGCAAAACATTTTCATCTTCATCCGCATTGAAAATACTTTGCAGGTAATTTCCAAGGTAATTAAGGATGAGTTCCGGCTTGGTTTGCTTTTGTTCGGTTACGCTATTAATGAGTCCATTAATTCCTAATGAGGTCATTAAAGCCCCCGGAACACCATGTCCGGTGCAATCGCCCACTACCAGAACTACTTTTTTCCCAATCTGGTCGGCCCAGTAAAAATCGCCTCCAATAATATCTTTAGGTTTATAATACAATTCTATATCAACAGGAAGAGCACGCAAAAACTGGTTAGTTGGCAACAATGCTGTTTGAATACGTTTGGCATAGTTGATACTACTTAAAATGTCAAAATTTTGATTTTCGATAATCTGTTCTCTTAATTTACGTTCCGTAATGTCCGTTACCAGTGCTACCTGTTGTATTAACTGTCCGTTTTCGTCGTAAATAGGTGTATTGTTAAGTTCTACCCAAAAAGGCCGTTTCAGAAACGTAACCACTTCCATTTCCCGAGAATACCCCATCCCATTACTCTGCCTTCCTTTTTGCTGAAGATTCTCTTCACCTGAATGAAATAGCTCTCCGGGATGTTTTCCGACTAACTCCTCTATTGGGATTTCGAACATGCGCAGATAACTTTGATTAGCCCATAGCGCCACGCCTTCATGATCCGCAATCAGTACTCCATTTCCTGTCTTTTCAGCTACAAGAGATAACTGACGGATCTGCATTTCTGTTTGTTTCCGTTGGGTAATATTATTAATAATTTCTACTTGTAATATTTCACCGTTATTATCTGTAATCGGTGTTGTAACCAGTTCTATCCAAATCGGTTTTTTGAGGTATGTTTTCGCGTGAATTTCGAGTGTATATCCCTTATTCGCTGAATTGAGTTCTTCTATGCGCTTATGTAAATTTGCATCTGTTCCACTGAAAAGGTATTTAGGGTATTGGCCCAGTAATTTGTCCAAAGGAATTTCGAACATCTCCAGGTAACTCTGATTGGCCCAAAGTATTTTACCATCCTTGTCTGCTATGGTTATGCCATTACTTGTTTTTTCAGCTACCAGAGATAGTTGCTTAATCTTCTCTTCTGTCAGTCTACGCTCAGTTATGTCATTAACCACTTCAACCTGTATTATTTTACCAGAATGATCTGTGATGTAAGTCGCGCTTAACTCTACCCAAATTTTCCGGTTTTGATATGTGTTTGCCTGAAACTCTATCGCATACGGTTTTCCTTGTTCATTGTACTGTTCAATACGTTCTCTCAATTCCTTCTTGTCGCTCAGGAATAAGCGACGTGGGTACTCACCAATCAATTTTTCGGAAGGTATTTCAAAAATATTCAGGAAACTCTGATTGGCCCAAATTACTTTACCGTCTTCGCCGGATATTAAAATTCCGTTACTTGTTTTCTCTGCAACTAAGGATAATTGTCTGATCTTTTCTTCATTTATTTTCTGTTCGGTAACATCTGTTATAATCCCCGAATTCTTTACCACTTCTCCCTTATTGTTTCTAATAGGTGTTGATTTTTCACGTATCCATCTCATCCCTTCTCCTGACTTGATGCGGTACTCTATTACATACTGCCCACCATTATCAACATGCTGTCTGGCATTCTCCACCATATTTAAATCCTCTTCATAAACATAGCTCGAATTATAACTTCCTCCGTTATAGAAGAACGACTGATCTACTCCCAGCACATCCTTACATATCGGACTCATGTAATCGTATTTTTTACCAACAATATCGTAAAGGTAAAACACATCCGTAAGACTCTCATTCATTAGGCGGAATGTATTTTCGCTATAAGTCAGAGCTTCTTGTGTTTGTTTTTGAACCGTTACATCAGAGCAAATACCAGAACTTCTATCCAGTACATTATTTTCATTTCTGATACCAAACGATTTTTCATGTATCCATTTGATTTGACCATCCTTCCGGATACGGTATTCAATTTCATAGAACCCTTCCGTTTCAATCTGAAGGTGCGCTTTCAGTATCAGGGGCTTATCTTCATCCAGCACATAATTCTGCCAATAGTTATCTGTTTCGTAAAATTCTTTGGCGGTTGGTCCAAGAACCTTTTCGCAGGAAGGACTTATGTAAATCACTCTTTTATGGATAACATCCATTAACCAGAATACATCATCTATTGTTTCGTTCAGTAACCGGAAATTATTCTCGCTTTCCTTTATTCTGGCTTCGACTTCACGCCTGCGGAACGTTTCAAGATTAAGTGCTGAAACATCTGCAACAGATTTAAGGAAACTGATTTCAGTATCTGTCCAAACGCGTTTCTCATTAACAGATTCACAACAAATGACACCCTGTAATTCACCATCATCCCAAATTGGCACATCAAGTAACGAAACAATAGCATACTTTTCCAGATACCCTTCCTTTAATTCTGCGAGAACCGGCGCATTTAAGGCATCGGGAACTGACAATACAAGTTCTTTGGTTAAAGCTTCAAAATAAACCGGATGCTCATTCCGTAAAAACCGCTTTCCTATAAAGGTATTTTTATCCGGCACCTCACAAATTCCTTTACAAATAATAGCCTGCTCATCATACCTCCAGAAGCTAACTCTTTCAATAGCCATTGCTCCAGCTATTAATTTACAAACATGATCGTAATAGGTTATCTTATTTCCATAGAACTCTATTGGCGTTAACGATAAACCCGTCAACAATTTTGAAAACCGTATCTGTTCACCACGGGCTTTGTTCTTTTCCTCCTCAATGCGCTTTATAAAAGAAATATCTCTCACGATTGACTGAAACCCATTAAGATTTCCGGCTTCATCCATAATAAGATTAACGATTTGAGATACATGTATGGTTTGATCATCCCTTCCAAGTAAACGGAATTCAAAATACGTCTTAGGTGTCTTTTCCGTCATTTGCTTATAATAGAACAACTGAACCCGTTTTCTCTCTTCGGGATGAACAATAAACGAAAAATGCTTACCAATAAATTCATCGGGTTTAAACCCTGTTACCCTTTCGGCGGAAGCATTCATAAAATCGAACTTCCCATCCTTGTCACAGGTATAAATTAAATCATCGGCATTGTTAAGAATATGATTAAACCGTTCGTTCAGTTTTTTATTGGCGGTTATGTCAGTCACTACATGAATCTTCTTTATTACCTGGCCGGACTCATTTCTAACTTCAGTAATATTAACCAAAAACCATATTGCTTTACCATGTTTTGTGTACTGTAAAATCTCGAAAGAATTATGATAATTATTTATTAAAATCTGCTCTTTAAGTGTCTCTTCTGTTCCTGAACCGGAAAACTTATCAATTGGTCTTTTACCCACAATTTCACCCAAGGTATATCCCATCAGATTTAAAAAGCTATCATTGGCCCATTCTATCAAATCCCATGCGTCTGTAATCACCACGCCATTTGTAACATTCCGTGCTACTAACGACAGTTTTTCCAGCTCATTTTTCTGGCTTTCAAGTTCTCTGGTTCTCTGTGCTACCTTGGCTTCCAGATTTTGATAAAGCCCTGCATTCTCAATTGCCGTACTTACTGAAATCGCAATATTTTTAAGCAGATTGAAATGATAGTCTGTATAAGCTTCTTTTACAGGACTCTGTACCGTTAAAACGCCGGTAACCCTTTCCTTACTGAAAACCGGAATGTAAATTACCGACTGCATTATTTTCCCAACCACAGGTTCAGGAATTTCATTTATATAATTTTTATACTCTTCTGAAAAAGATTTAATAAAAATATCCTTTTGAGTATTGAAACAAATGGATGCTAAATTAGTATTGCTTTCTACCTCTTGCGAAAAAATACGATTTGTGTGATTGTTTTCAATAAACCCATCCCAGACCAATTTGGCCTCATCAGGATTATAAATACCGATTCCAAACGCATAAGCATCCATTAATTCATTAACATTAGCATACACGTTCTCGTTTAATGCCCTTATCGTTAACGCTTTACTTATGTCTTTAGCAATTTCACCCAATAACTTGGTATTTTCATACGCCTTCCGGATTACGCTTGTTCGTTCGGCAACCTGACGCTCCATATCCTTATAAAGACTGGCATTATCCAATGCTATGGCAACATAGAGCGCTAAGCTCTTAAATTGCTGAAAATGATACGCATTAAACGCTTCTTTGGAAAAACTCTGAACGGTAATAACGCCGATACGTTTGTTATTAATGGTTAGTGGCAGATATATAAGACTAACAGCTGCTTCTCCGTTTTCGGGCGCAAAAGCTTCCTGAGCAAAGTCCTTATCGCAATTTCCGGATAGAAATTCCGTTTGATGTATAAAACAATTTACTGAAAGCCGCTGGGTTTCATCTAAATAATGATGATACACCTTCAACTGTTCTCCTCGCTCTATAACTCCTTCAAAAACTAGACTATTCGTTGCCTCCTGATAGATTCCGATAGCAAAAACTTCGGAGTCGAAAATACGCTTTACATTTTCATAGGAGCGGGAAATAATAGAGGCTATACTTAATGTAGATGTGATCTCTTTTCCTATTTCATTTATCAGACGTGTATTGTTGTATTTCCGGTCCAGTTCAAGTCTATTCAATACTTCCTGAGTTACATCCTTCCCTATTCCCATAACAAGCTCTCTATCTATGGGTGTATCCTGCCATTCAATGTAATATACCTTATTCCTGACCTTGTCTTCAATTGTATTGGTGTACGTTTCTGTACGTCCGCTGGCAATCAGTTCCTGCATTTCCACCTTTACCGCCTTCAGTTTTTCTTCATCCCAGCCTCTGAAATACCACCAGTTTTCTCCCAACAGTTCTTCTTCTCTGACGCCAAGCGTTTCAGCCATATAATCATTTATGTAGATAATTCTGGCATTCCGGTCGGAAACGATAACAAACTGTTTTGTGTTTTTAAGTAATTTCTCTGAAAAAGTGGTCTTTGTTTGTTGCCGCTTTTCAAGATAGTAGAATAACAAGACAGCCACATCTGCCTGAGCAACAGAAGAAATTAAAAGATAACCAAACGTTTCTTTTACTGGAGGAAACAATACTACCATTAAAACAGAAGTAACAAAGGCAAGGGAGGAAAAAATGAAAACTGAACGCGTGTTAGGAAAAACAACTATTGAAAAAAGTACCACAATCGCTACCTCTACTGAAAAAACCGGGTCAAATCCCGATCTAAAAGTTTGGTAGAATGATACAGCGACTAATAAGTAATACATTGACTGTAATACTAAAGACAATACCTTGAGAGAAGTACGTCTGCTATACGTACCCAGAAATAACCCTATTGCCAAAAGTGCCAAGCCCCCATCACTCCACCATTCCACCTTATACACGTTACTTAAAGCATACTGCATCAGGTCAACTCCGGCAATAAGAAAAAAGCTACTTAAAACTAATATCCTGATCTTGAGTATCAGGTTGTTCTCTGTACCAGAGGTATGAAAACGTTCAAAATCAAAAACCTTAAGGTATTTAAGCAACAACCAGGTTAAAACTAATAAAGCTACTATCAGAAAAAACCAAAACCAACTTTCTTGATAAAACGGATCTGGCGTATTTCCATAAACTTTGTTTGGCCAACAGCACCAAAGTATCATTATCTGCCATGGCAACGATAAGATAAATTTACGGCTAAACATTTCTTTTCTATTTATTTAGACTAATATAAGCATTTAGACTTACGCTGAAAACTATTCGTTTATTAAATCCATGTCCTATCGTCACGGGTTTTAGATAGCTACAATTATTTCTTAAGGAAGATGGGTTGATTTCTCAGGTAGCTAGCTTCATCGGTAAGTTGCTGCTCGGGAGTAACACCATTAACTCTGGCCTTCCGTTCAGTTTCCTGCAGCCATTTTTTACTACTTTTAATTTCATTAATCCAGTCTTCCAAACTTCTTTTATGCTTCATTCTGTCTGAAATTCCATCCATTACATAACGCGCATTAAGCATCAGCGACGAATCCTCCGTTATTTTGCGTTCGATAGCCTGCCGTTTGATTTCCGCCACCCAGCCGCCATCATTTTTAATGTGATCAATAACTCCCTCTATATCCAGTGGCTTTTTAACAGGGCCCTGCGTTTGAACCATCCATTGCGCATCCTCATAAATAATCTTTTCAACCGGAATACCCGAGGTCTTTGACTTTCGCACTTGCTCCTGATACCATAAAGGTGTATTAAGAGTGGCCTTAACATACTCCTGAATTTCATCTTCTGTTACCTTTGTTGGTCTTTTAAGAGCCTCTATTGCCCCCTTTACAAAACCAAACCCTAACCGATTAATATTACTTTCGGCACATACCAATAGAACAAGGTCATTTTGCAATATTTTCTTTTTGACATCCAATTCATTAACTGACTTACTGCCGAGCCAGGCACTCGAATAGGCAGTCGTATTGTAGTACCAGAATTCATTACTAGCAAAACAGTACCAGGGAATTTGCAAATCGTAAATATCCCACCAGAAACTATCTGATATTACCAGCACATGCAATGATGATTTATACGCGTCCAAGATTTCAGCCTCAGGATACCCCACTTTTTCGATTCGGGGTTGCCTTAACAAATTTAATAATGTAAGCGCATCCTTATCTACAGCTACCAAACTATCAGACGCATTGATTTTCCGGATAACAAGTTTCGGTATTTCTTGTTGGGTAACCGCGGAAAAATACCGGTTTATCGTGTCAGCAGCTCTTATCGCTTCCAGTCTGCTCCAATGTACGCCGTATTTAGGAAACAGAGGATAATCCGCCACCGCCTTTTTATCAAGGAAGATTTTATTAAAATCAATAACATTTACGCCATACTGCTTTAACCATTTAGTGTAAGAAGTGTAACTGGTTTCTGCTGCTCGTTTCTTTTCAACATCAACAGGGAGGTATTCCGGATAGACTCGTGCTTTGCTAGGTGCCAAAACAACCAGAAGATGTTTATTTATCTGACTCAGCGCGTCCTGAAGGGTTTTCAATTGCTTTACAGAATCCTCAATAGCTTTGTCTCCAATGTAATCCTTACCGGTGTACTGATTAATGTATCCTAATTGATATAAATAATTCTCTTTGCCTACTACAAAATCGGGATTAGGCGATTGTTTAAAAAGCGAAAACTTTATCTGGTTGTTCAATCTTACCAAGGTATTCCGGAATGCGAAATGTTCGTTTACCCAATTGTTTTTTAATTCACTATAAGTCCCCTCCCACCATTCATTCCATGTAAAATCAGGATCTTCAGCAGGGACATAACTTCCTTCCAGATTTTTACCAACCGATTCCTTATTATAAAAACCAAAAAAACCAGGCAAAAGTAGTACCAACACTATAACTATTAACGTAATTCGTTTCAGCACAACGTAAAGCTATAAAACTTTATCCGAAAGATAATTATAATTACTTTTTATATTAATAAAAAAGCCCCGTTAAAACGGGGCTTTAAAAAACTATAAGAATTATCCTTATTCTTTAATTATTTTTATAGTATTGGTTCCACTACTGTTTTTAACTCTGGCATAGTAAACACCATTACTTAAGCTTGAAATATTAATATCTGGTTTGTTTGAAGCTAATTTTTCTGTATAAACTACTCTTCCCATAACATCTGTTATCTCAATCTCAGCATTTTCTACCGAAGTCATTTCAAGAGTAAAGACACCTTTGTTAGGGTTTGGATAAACATTTACTACTGCAGCAGATTGACTCGCTTCCGTTACACCAGTACATATCACCACCAGTACGCCGGTGGTTGCTGTACCAACACAGCCATTTGCTCCTGATCCATTAACAGAATATAATGTACTGGTCGTAGGCGTTACTACAATAGTTGATGTATTCTGATTTCCAGGAGTCCAGGTATAAGTTACACCACCCGAAACTGTTAATGTTGCCGATTGGCCAGGAGGGTTAGCGCAAATTGTCGCTACAGGAGAGGTTACAAGAGCCGGATTCGGATTAATTGTAATTGTAGTAACAGAAGAGCCTGTACAACCTGAATTATCACCGGTTACAGTATAACTACTTGTGGCAGTTGGTGTAACAACAACCGAAGCATTGGTTGACCCTGTACTCCAACTGTATGTTGTAGCGCCTCCAGCTGTAAGTGTTGCCGAAGATCCTGCGCATATAGCGGTTGAACTGCTATTAACGGTAACAGTAGGATTAACACCAACAGTTAACGTAACTGGAATACGAGGACTTGTACAGCCTACTTTCGTATAACGCATTTGCCCATTGAAAATACGAGGGGTATTAGTTACTGAGAAATAACTTCCTCCATTACCTTCCAGTAAGTTCACATCAGAGTTACCTGAATGCAGATTACCTACAGCTGTACCGTTAGTATAAGCAAAACTACCGCCGCCATTAGCTGTTACATAAAACGCGTAAGTTTGCCCGGCTGGTACTGGAACAGTAAATGAAGCCGGAACAGGTGTAAGAATGCCTGTACCCAAACCATTAACAGTTGTGGTCAACACTTGTGTCCATCCGGCATTGCTGGTATTAAACCCAACAAATGTACCAGGACGGTACCATACCTCTACAGTTGTTACAGCTACACTACTGATGTGTACATCAAATCCATTCACTTCTATATTAGATTGAGCAACTACATCAAACATATTGCCGCTGGATCCATTTCCAGCAGCCATTGTACAAGTCAATGTTCCAACTGCCATGGATTGAGCTTCCGCATAATAAGTAGTAGTTGTAGCAGCCGAAGCGGTATAGGTATTTCCTAAGGCTAAAGAAGTAGTGGATGTTGGTGTAGCATACCAGTTAACAGGTGCAAAGGCGTTGGCACTTAATGTAGCTACGGCTGTAGGGCTACAAACAGAAGCGCCTGTCCCTGATATTGTAGGTGTAATTAATGCTACCGTTACAACACGAATAGAAGTACAAATACCATCCGTTCCCGTACAGGTATAAGTGGTGTTAGCCGTAGGTGTAACTACAATGCTTTGTGCGGTTGAACTCGTACTCCAGGTGTAAGTATATCCGGCATTGTTTGCAGTTAATGTTGTACTATTACCTGAACAAACACTTAGGTTACCTAAAACACTAAATACTGGCGTAGTAGTTGTAGTTAAAACCGATATGTTATTAAAAGTATTCACATCACCTGCAAGCGCTGTAGTTGCAGTAAATGAATAAACACCAGAATAAGTCATATCCAAAGTTCCTACTGTAAATACAGCCGTTGCTCCTACTGGAATAGAAGGTGCATATGTATTAGCAATGGTTTGGGTAACCGCACCACCAACATATACATTTACCGGAACATTACTGATAGGAGCAGAACCATAGTTACGAATGGTAACTACTACCGGTTCCGCATTTGTATAACACACAGTTGGTGTAGCTGTAGGCGCATTAATTGTACTTACACCTCCATCTGATGCTAAGGCATTAAAGAGATTGATATTATCCAAATGAAAATCATATGTTTCAATGTCATCAACAGGCCCATCGGTAGCAAAAAACGCTACAATAATTTCCTGTCCGGCGTAAGCGTTTAATGGAACAATATAATTACTAAATGTATTCGCTGTGCTTACGGTATTTGCCGCACTTAATGTATAAACAGGTGTATAAGACAATCCGCAATCTGTTGAAACCATAACCCTTACCTGATCATCTGATCCCATATTGTTGGAAGTAAGGATGCTCCCTGGGCCAGTAATAGCAACATCAAAAGCGATTTGAGTACTTGGTGTAGCTAAAACACGCGGACCAATAATCCAGTCATTACGTGTTGTTCCAAAAAGATTGATTCTGGCTGTTACGTTTCCTGTTCCATTAAGATTTGTCTGACTTAGCCAGTTAGATGTTGTACCTGATGGCGTTACCAATCCCTGTGCTTCCGTCCAGTTCGGTTGAGCCACCGGAAGGTTGGCCCCGGTAAATCCAGTAAACGGGTTAGCCACAGGCAATGTTAATAGAGGATTAATAACACGCGTAATCAAAGTAGTATCATTTAAGTTATTCCCATCACCCCCTAAAGAAGAATAGCCTTTCAGTGTGTATGTTCCTCCAGCCGTAAGATTAAGGGATCCAACTGTTACAGCTAATGTAGCCGAAGGAGCAACCGGTCCGGGAATAGTTGTATTTAAAGTAGTGGTAACTGGTCCTGATACAACAACAGATACATTTATATTCGATTGTGACGCTGTACCAAAGTTACGGAAGGAAACGGTTACAGGGTGATTAGCTGAATAACAGCCATTAATTGCTGGCGAAATAAAAGCATTAACCCCTACATCATTAGCTACCACATTATTTATATTGATATTATCCAGATGTAAATCGTAACTTTCTATATCATCTACCAAACCATCGGTAGCAAAGAACGCTACTATCACTTCCTGATTGGCATAAGCACTCAGAGGAACAACAAAATTTGTAAAATTAGTAGTAAGATTGTTTGTTGCATTAACTGTATAAATAGGAACATAGGTAGCGCCGCAATCTGTAGATATCATTACCTGTAACTGATCGTCACTTCCCATATTGGTACCTGGTGTTAACACACTCACTCCTGTTATTGCCGCATCAAATGTAACCTGCGTGCTAGCTGTTGCCAATATCTTAGGCCCTACAATCCATTCGCGGCGACTAACAGCCAAAAGATTAACGCGGGCTGTTACATTTCCGGCAACGCCTAATCCGGTTTGAGATAACCAACTTGATGTAGTACCTACAGGGAATGTGGCCCCGGCAGCTTCATACCAACCATTTGGGGTAATCACATTAAGATTAGCTCCGGTGAAACCGGTAAATCCCTGTACAATAGGAATAGCTGTTTGCGGTACATTGGTGCGCGTTGCCGTTGCGGCATCATTAACCGCATTATTATCCAAAGGCGTTGTCATAGCTGCTGTTGCAGTAATGCTATATGAACCAAAAGCCGACATATTTAATGTGGGTACAAGTGTGTACTGTACATTGGACGAAGGCGCAAAACCACCTCCCGGCACCGTGTAGGTAGAGTTAATTGTTTGAGTTGCTGAACCGCCTAACACAACAGTTACAGGAATGTTAACTCCTGCCGCTAAAGTATTAATACCAAAATTGCGAATAGTCACTACAACAGGCACGGAAGCGCCTAAACATTGTAATGCCGCGGGAGAAGTAACAGAAACTATACCAACATCATTAGATACCCCGGCAAGACCATCAAACTCATACGCGCCCATATCCGGATTTGTGTTAGGGTTAACACCACCAGCCGGACGATTAACATTATTATGGTCTTTATTTGGCGTACCCAGAACGGTAAGCGTTACAGCTCCACTTTCTATTGGCGTAACGGCATTATTTGCAAATTGCAGATTGGTATTTGAAATAAAAGGCGCTAAAGCGTTTACAATAGGAACAGAATTAACGTCGTTAGTAGCGTTACCTACCTGTGATGCCACCTGCCAGGCACCCAGTGTCTGATATTCGGTTGTACCTATAGTCGTTCCCAACTTACCGACAAAATAATCGGTTGTATTAGCCGGTGATACCATATAAGCATTATTATTAAAAATCATATTGGCAAAATTATATCCAGCTGGCATCCATACCGACATAAAACGCTTTGTTGTTACGTTAGCCGCAGAAGATGTCATCTGGTTACAAAAAATATTGTTTCTTACATCTCCCGTTACACCTGTTGCTGTTACAAGGAAACAAGCAGAAATGCCTCCGGTAAACGAAGTTACCGTTGGCATATCGCCAAAAAGGTTGACACTATTATAATACACCTTATAATTGGTACCTGACGTTAAACGGATACCAAACGCGTTAAATGTTGTCGAAACCAGATAGTTATTTCCCATAATATCATAAATCACATTGTTTACAATAGTATGATTAGTTCCTCCTGTACAGTTAATACCCCAAGCACCCCAGCCATTTACTGATGTAGAATAGATGCTATACACTTTGTTTGCCGAAATTAAAGCATTCGCGCTGGATGTGCCGTTAATTTCTATACCAGCATTGCTGGCAGAAGAGGAAATACGAAGATTAGAAATGTCATTTCCGGTAACCGTTGCATTGTTTACCGACGAAAGATTAACTCCCCTGAAATGAACGTACTCTGCTGGCGTAGAAGAACCTATTACATTTGAACTAACTAGTGTATTGTCTCCCAGGTTAGCGGTAGTATTACCACAGTAAATAGCCTGATACGACCGTTTAAACTCGTTATTTGAAATGGTGACGTTGTCATAGTTATCTCCTGTTCCGGTTGTTGAAAGGTTAACCGCATTGGCACCCGCATAAAAACCAAAAGAGGATGTTAAAGGAGCCGCCGTATTGGCCCCATCTGAATTTCCCCATATTTTACAATTAAGTAAGCTAAATCCGGTAACTCCTAAACCTAACGTAGTACGTCCGATCAAACGCACACAGGCCGTATTGGCCAGAGTAGTGGCTCCTGTGTGCACAATACTCAAATCTCTGCCAACAGCACCTCCGGCAATATCTCCGTTTATCGTCACATTATCCGCTCCGTCAAATTCCAGAATACCGCGCCCTGTAACCATATTACCGCTGATTGTAGCAGTAACAGTAGGTCTTAATATAACCGACGTATAAGATGCCGAACCCTGGCCACTGGCTAAAAGTGGTATAGGAGTGGATGGTTCGGTTGTATTCCCGGCGATATTAATTGTAATAGCACCAGTGTGCACGCCGTTATTAATTGCCTGAAAGGCATCGTTAACAGTAGAGTAACTTGCGGCTGCCCCTCCGGTAACATTAACCTGGGCATTAACTCCAGCCCATAAAACCAATGTTATACAAAAACTAAGTAATCTTTTCTTCATAGTTAAATTAATTAAGACTTTACCAAAGGTAATAATTCTCAGTTAAGCGGCTTAAAATTCATTTCAACTACTTAACTACAAATGATACAACTAAACTAACAGATGAGCAAAAAGGTTTTAGTTTTTAATTAATATTAAAAAAAACTGCTGAATGATTCATTCAGCAGTTCAAAATTACATTATATGAATTTAACTTATCCTTACTCTGCCAAAACAATTACCTTGTTTTGATTTATCTCCACCACACCACCTTTTATTGTAAAATCCTGCTTTGTATTGTTCTCTTCAATTAATTCTACCTTACCGGCAGTTAGAGTTGCAATCATGGGAGCGTGATTGTTCATTACTCCAAAACTACCTTCACTTCCAGGAAATACTGCGGATTTAACCTGCCCCTCAAATAATTTTTTATCTGGTGTGATAATTTCTATTTTCATTATCTGGATTTAAAAAGTTAACCACGGCTGGTTAATAGCCATAACCGTGGTTTAATTATGTTTACTTAGCCTCAGTTAAGATCTTTTTACCTTTTTCGATGGCTTCTTCAATAGTACCAACCAGATTAAATGCTGCTTCCGGATACTCATCTACTTTACCATCCATAATCATATTAAAGCCCTTAATGGTATCTTCAATTGGAACAAGTACACCTTTTAAGCCTGTAAATTGCTCAGCAACGTGGAAAGGCTGAGAAAGGAAACGTTGAACACGACGTGCACGGTGCACCACTAATTTATCTTCTTCACTTAATTCATCCATACCAAGAATGGCGATGATATCCTGTAACTCTTTATAGCGCTGTAAAATACTTTTAACCCTTTGTGCACAGTTGTAATGGGCATCACCCAATACAGCCGGCGTTAAAATACGGGATGTTGAATCAAGTGGATCCACCGCAGGGTAAATGCCTAACTCGGAAATTTTACGGCTTAATACAGTTGTTGCATCTAAGTGAGCAAATGTTGTAGCAGGTGCCGGATCGGTTAAGTCATCGGCAGGTACATAAACGGCCTGAACTGAGGTAATAGATCCTTTTTTAGTTGAGGTAATACGCTCTTGCATGGCTCCCATCTCTGTAGAAAGCGTTGGCTGATAACCTACCGCGCTTGGCATACGGCCTAATAAAGCAGATACTTCGGCACCGGCCTGAGTAAAACGGAAAATGTTATCTACGAAGAAAAGAATATCCTTACCCTGACCCGAACCATCTCCATCACGGAAATATTCGGCCATCGTTAATCCTGAAAGGGCTACACGGGCACGGGCTCCGGGAGGTTCGTTCATCTGACCGAATACTAAGGTCGCTTTACTGTCTTCCAGTGCTTTTTTATCTACTACATTCAGATCCCATCCACCTTTCTCCATACTGTGTTTAAACTCAGTACCGTATTTAATTACGTCTGATTCAATAAACTCGCGTAACAAGTCGTTTCCTTCACGTGTACGCTCTCCCACACCAGCAAATACAGATAAACCAGAATATGCTTTGGCAATGTTATTTACCAACTCCATAATTAATACGGTTTTACCTACACCAGCACCACCAAATAACCCGATTTTACCACCTTTTGCGTATGGTTCAATCAAATCAATTACTTTAATACCGGTAAATAATACGTCTGTTGAGGTTGAAAGCTCTTCAAATTTAGGTGGTTGACGGTGAATCGAATTCCCATCTTTGTTACTCATGGTATCAATACCATCAATAGCTTCACCTACCACATTAAATAAACGTCCTTTAACTTTGTCTCCAATTGGCATTTTAATAGCCGAACCAGTAGCAACAACTTCCATTCCACGGTAAATACCATCTGAACTGTCCATCGCAATTGTTCTGACAGTATCTTCTCCTACGTGTTTTTGAACTTCAAGCACCAGTTTTTGTCCATTTTCACGAACAATTTCAAGCGCATCTAATATATTGGGTAATTTACCGCCTTCTAAATCGAAGCGAACATCGATAACCGGACCGATTACTTGTGCTATTTTGCCTTTTTGCTGAGACATGTTTTTACGTTTAATTTGGCTGCAAAGGTAATGTTTTATCTTTAATTGGGAAAACAGCGCTCTGTTTTTTTTTCCTTGTTCTTAACACTCATTCATCTTGCTGTTTATCAAACATTTAAAACTTAGTCAGCGGTTCTTACAATTCCGTTTAATGGCCTTATAATTAAAGCTGCGCCGATTCCGGCTTTATAAAACCATAATTAGATCTGGTTTAACATTATGTATGCACTTGTTTATATTTTATCTTTGCACCATGTCAATACTGGTTGTTGAAGATGAAGAAAGCCTTTCAGGGACACTCCGGCTGAATCTGGAACTGGAAGGATATAATTGCCTGATGGCCGCTAAAGGATCGGAAGCCCTAAAACTCTTTAATGCGCACCATACCAGTTTACACCTGGTTTTACTGGATGTGATGCTTCCCGAAATTAACGGATTCGACCTGTTTGAACGGTTCAGAGAAATCAATCCTTCGGTTCCTGTTATTTTCCTTACCGCGAAAAACCAAAGCAGCGATAAAATAACAGGATTAAAACTAGGCGCGCAAGATTACATTACCAAACCGTTTGATCTGGAAGAGTTACTATTAAGGGTACGGAATACGGTTCAGCGGTTTGCCAATCACCCCGAAATAAAACTCTATAAATTCGGGCACGGCAGTATAAAGTTCGATACTTTCGAAATCACAGATTGTAAAGACCAAACCCTTACTTTGTCTAAACGTGAAATAGGCTTACTGAAAATACTAACGTCTCAACCCAATAAAGTGGTTTCCCGCGATGAAATCATCGCGGCATTGTGGTCTGACTCTGAAAACCCATCCGCGAGAACCATTGATAACTATATTCTTAATTTCAGAAAGTATTTTGAACCGGATTCCAGGCAACCTGTTCATTTTTTTTCAGTCAGAGGGGTTGGTTATAAATTTGTACCCTAACTCTCCCTCTGAAAAATATTAAACAAATATCGCGGATACTGCTACTTTTTATCATTGCCCTGCAAACCGGATTTTGCCAGGAAACTTCAGATTTAAAGGAGCTAAAGGATTTCGGTACAAACCCCGGTAATCTGAAAATGTTTATCTATGCCCCCACCGCCCGAGACAGCAGTAAACTACCTTTGGTTGTTGTGCTGCACGGTTGTGGTCAGAATTCGCATGGGGTTGCTGCATTAACCGGCTGGAATAAAATAGCCCGGCTGAATAAATTTGTGGTGCTTTATCCTCAGCAAAAATTGCTCAACAATCCTAACCTTTGTTTTAACTGGTTTCTGAATCAGGATATAGAAAAGGGAAAAGGGGAATGCGAATCCATTTTTGAAATGATTTGTTTTGTTAAAAAGAAATACAACATTGATACCAATAGAATCTATATTACAGGATTATCTGCCGGCGGAGCCATGAGTGTGGTGATGCTTAGCACACACCCCCAACTTTTCAGTTATGGAGCTGTTTTTGCAGGAGGAGCCTACAAAACAGTTACTAATTTAAAATCGGGTGTTAGTGTTATGACCGGCCAAAATCATATTCCTAAAGAGAAGTTGGTTGCGTCTGTAAAAAAACAGAATCCAGATTACAATGGACCTTATCCAAAGTTAATTGTATATCAGGGAGTAAATGATCCGGTTGTTAATACTAAAAACGCAGAATACCTTGTAAATCAATGGACCGGGATTCACCACACAGATACAATTCCCGACAAAACTGAACATGGCTTTATGGGGATTCCGGATATTCACCGGAGTATTTACAACACTTCGTCAGGGCAAACTATTTTTATCCTTTATAAGGTGAATCACTTAGGGCATAAACTACTGATAAAACCCGGAGAAAAAGACAATGAGGGAGGTCAAACCGGGCTATTTGGTACTGATATAGGTTTCCATTCAACCTATCAGACTGCAAAAGAATTTGGAATTCTTAGAAAAAACTAACCAACTCTGTGTCTGATATCACCTGCTTTCCGGTAACAAAAAACGGTGTACGTTAGGTACACCGTTTAATAGTTTTAAAGTTTTAACCGTTCGTTTATTGTTTCACCACTTTTACTACTTCTGTCATTCCGCCACTTTGTACTCGTGTATAATATACGCCATTACTCATTTCGCTGATAGATAATTCTATAACTGCCGCATCGCTGCTTTTACGTACAATTATTCGTCCGGTAACGTCCATCACCTCAATTGTTTTACTCATTCCGTTGTCCAGATAAATGGTAAATACCCCGTTATTAGGATTAGGAGAAACCTGCAACTGGCCAATGTGATTGCTTTGTTCAGCTACACCAACGCACAGCATAACCACGATACCTGTAGAAGCTGTATTGGAGCACCCTGTTATGGTATTTGTAAACGCATAAGACGGGGTAAAGGTTCCGGCTGAAGAGCCCGGTGTAAACGCGTTTCCTGATACGTTACTTCCTGAATACGTTCCACCAGCCGGTGAACCGGTAAGGGTGATAGTATTTCCGTTAACACATACTGAAGCCTGAGCCGTTGTTAAAGAAACAGATGGCAGTGGATTAACCGTTACACTAATGGTTTTAGAGTTGGCACAGTTTGCCGCTGATGTTCCTGTTACCGTATAAACCTGCGTTGCAGAAGGAGAAACACTCACCGAGGCACTTGAAGCACCGGTACTCCAGCTATAGGTAGAGGCACCGGAGGCCGTTAAGGTTGATGAAGCGCCTGCGCATATAGAAGCCGTAGATGCCGTAATGGAAACGGTTGGGTTAGGGTTAGAAGATAAAGTAGAAGACGTTGTACTGAAACAACCATCGGCTCCGGTTACCGTTGCGCTGTAAATTCCGGGTGTAACTCCCGATACGACTGATACGGTAGATCCATTAGACCAAAGATAGGTGTAAGGTGTTTGTCCGCCGGAAGCGTTAACGCCAAGTGAACCGGTAGCATTACCACAAACCGAGGCACTGGAGGCGGTTACACTTGGCGCCGGAGCTACATTCAGAGAGAGCGTAGCGCTGGAAGTACAGCCATTTGTTGCCGTGCCTACAACTGTATATACAGTAGAAGCTACAGGATTCAGATTGACACTACTGGTAGTAGCGCCATTGCTCCAGCTGTAAGTAGAAGCACCTGAAGCCGTGGCCTGTGTAGCGTTACCCAAACATACCGAAGGTGATAAAGCGACAGCGGTTACAGTAGGATTGGGTTTAGCATCAACCGTATAAGCGGTCAGCGCATTTAAACATCCTAAAGAAGTATAAAGTTCTACACGGGATATACTTCCGGATGCTTCTGAAAACAAACTTTGTGGGGTATTCGTTGCCAGCGCAAACTGCATGCCCATGCGGGTTAAGGTAACCGTATTAGATCCCAGGGTCTGGTTACTGGGCGCCGGAGCGTATGAGTTAATACCACCGCGATCTCCCAATACTCCAATAATGTCTCCCTGATACACCGGAATATTTACCGGAAGAATTCCGGTTCCGGCGGTGTTGTTCTGAGTTAAATACAATACATCAAACGTATTGGTTACTGCTGAAAACAATGGGGGCGCCACTGGTAATTTTACAATGGCGATGTTAGAATTTCCTGAACTGGCATCTGTTGGAACACGGACACCGGTAATTACAAAGGAAACAGGCGCTGTAAAATAATACCCTCTGGAGTTTCCACTAAAGTTTGAGCTGTGCGGTGGCATGCTTAAAGAGGCCGTGCCTGTTGCATCCAGTTGCGCGGCATAATACACTGTTGGGGCCGCCAATGAGGGTGTAACAAAGGTACTTCCTGTACCAACGGCATTGCCACCAAAGGCGTTGGCATACCATCCGGTTTGCAAAGAAGAAACGCCTGATGCGGCTAATGTAGCGGTAATTGGGAACGAACTGCCACAACCACCTGATGATGAAATGGTAGGTGTCGGCGGGATGGTGCACTGTGCTTGCAGTGCATGATTCATTAGCAGACTCAATCCTGCTAAAGCAAGTGATTTAATAACGTAATTTTTCTCCATGTGCTGATATTTACTGATTTATAGTTAAATATAGCATTTTTACAGTATCGTTTGCCTGACATAGTGGTGAAAAACGCCTTTTTGTATGTAAATGGCAAATCACCACATAATTGCGTTTTACCACTGGATTCTCATATCTAAAAATACGGTTGCTGATCTGTTAGGTAATCGTATAATTCTTGTTCTCACCTACTCTCCACCCTGTCCTCTGCTCTATCCAGAAAAGTACTCTGTCTTTCAGACTTCTTTTAATTTTACGCTCATCGTACTTAAACGTCCAGCGGGCCGCTTCTATACGTTTCTGCATCACTTCGGGGTGTGTTTCTTTAAAAAGATGCAGAATATTAATATTACTGTAATCAAATTCTTCTATCTCAGGGATATTTTTTTTCATCCATTCATCATCATGCCACATTTTATGAAAATGCTGCTCCTTTGCCTGAAGGAATTTGGGCGATTTTACCCAGCCATAATGATAAATAAACGCATCCACGGGTTTTACTTTTAGCTTTTGGTTGTCGGTTGTCCGGAATCCCTGCGCGTCTTTGTAGGATCGGATCGTTTTATCGTTACGGATAACACGTATTTCATTCCGGTACCAGTTGCGTCCGCCTCCTACATAACTATAATGCCCGTAAAAATGCGTATAGCGGAACAATAGCCCCTGAACGTCGCTATTTTCTCTGTAACGTTGCATAGCCTCCTTTATTACCGGCAAATACCGCTCATGTACCACTTCATCACTCTGGATATAAAAGCACCAGTCATACTCTGCCGGTATAGCGTCAAAAACTTTATTTGTTTCAACAGCCAGAACTTTCCCTCCTTCTCTTAACGCATCATCCCAAATAGTATCTATAATCACCAGCTTAGGAGAGTTAATACTTTGAATAAGTGCTTTGGTTCCATCATCGCTCTGCCCCACACTAATGTAAAACGCATCACAAATGGGTAATATGCTGGTTATAGCCTCCACTACCGGATAATCGAATTTTACTGCGTTTCGGATGATACTGAATCCTGCTACTTTCATATATTAACTCCTTTTATTTTTACTTCAACATTGCCATAAGCCAGCTTGCCATTTGTTCTGCGTTGGGATCATTTTCTTGCTTCTCTTGTTAAAACGGATATCCTATGCCAAAATTAGCCACTGTTTTCCGCCATGGCTTTTTATCTATCTGCCAGCGGTTGCCTTCCTCAAAACTTGGGTCTTTCAACGGCATAGCTAAATCGAGGCGAATAACAAAAAAGTTAAGATCCCACCGTAATCCAGCTCCCCCGCCAAATGCAAATTGATTTAAAAAATAATCAATGCGGAACTCACCTTTGGGCTTCGAGGCATTTTCTTCTAATAACCAGATATTTCCTACATCGGCAAACAAAGCGCCATAAAAACTTTTAATTATATGAAAACGGTACTCCGCATTTCCTTCAATCAGGATATTACCTATTTTGTCAAAACGTGTAAAAACAGTATCCGGTTGTGCATACCCTCCAGGCCCAAGCGTTCTGGCCCTCCAGGCTCTGACGGAGTTGGGGCCTCCACCAAAGAAACTCTGCTCGTAAGGCAAAACATTTAAATTAGCTAATGGTTTTCCGATACCAATAGCGCCTCTGTACACGGTTCTGCTTTTATTACGAATAGGGACATAAAGACGGTAATCTATATCTGCCCTCAGAAACTGAGCATAAGGAATTTTAAACAACAGGTAACGTCCGGCTGTATCTCTTGGTTGACCAGTAATAGTGTGTATGCCTCTTAAAATATTTCCGCTCGACATAAGGTTAATCTTGAAATAACTTACGGCGCGCTTAGAGGCGTTATTTACCGCCTGAGAATTATATGAAATACTGTATTTACTGAGTGTGGTTAGGTGATCAATAAAGGAATTCAAAAGAAAAAAATCGTTCAGGGCCAGTAACTGGGAACGGAATGAAGTTGTGAGGTTGGCTCTGACAATATACCCTTCAAAAGGGATAATCTCATGTTTCAGAATATCGTTGTGACTTTTAAATGTTAACCCATAACTGATGGATGAAATAACTCTGTTAAAGTCAGGACGTCGCTGATAGTTTAATGATGTATTCACAAACGTCCGGGGAGCCGATTCATGAGGAAAGCGAAAAAGGGAAAAAGGGAAAAACGCGCGCGGTACCGAGAAATTTGCCTGAGGACCAAACTGTATTGTGTTAAATGTTTTTTGAACATCATTTAAGCCAAGCGAGGTATTGTTTAACCCAATATTATTAGTGTTTGCATCCTGATCGGATAATAAACGCTGAGCCAATACCGCGCCTTGTAATTTAATTTCGACCAGTTCTCCTCCTCTGAAAAAGTTACGGTTCTGGTAAATCAAACTCCCATCTACCCCCAGGTTTCCCGCCGTATTGGTACCTTCTGTTTCGGCCGACAACGACTGTTTAACCAGTGGAATACAAATAATGTAAACATCAAAAGAATGCGGAAGCGAATTGTTTTTAATAAAGCGAATGGAAACACTTTTAAATATCCCCAGATTTAACAGGCGCTTATAGGTTGCTTCGGCCTTTTCACGCTGAAATAGCTCTCCCTTTTCAAATCTGAGATAACCAGCCAATACCTTTTCACGGTATTTAAGACTGGTGTTTGTCAGGAACATACAGTTTTTTTCTGCTACCCGGATAGTATCTTTAAAATAAGCATCTTCTATTTTACCCTGAAAAGGTTCCGTAATCATATACACATCATTTAATGTGTACTGCGAATGATTAACATATACCACAGAATCGCTTGCGGAACTGTAAAGTTTAGGGAATTGTTTTTCGCAAATTTCAATATCAACTTTATGGCTATTTAAACTTGTATCTACATTAAAGTAGGTAAACGCGTTTTCATAATAGAAGAACCCATTATTCATCAACAACGCTGTAATACGCTCCCGTTCCTTTTGCAGGAGTTCAGCGTCGTACTGGCGCCCTGCCTTTATAAGAGAATGCAGCGTATCTTTATAAACATACGCCGCTACTTTAGGATCCTGAATAGTATAACTCACCCGGTTTACATAATAGGCCCGTCCCGGATTTATCGTATATTTAACTACAGCTTTACGCTTTTTCTCATTCCTTATAACACTGTCGGTAACCACGTTATTAAAATACCCTTTTTGAAACATGTACTTTTGTAATTGTACACGGGTTTGAGAAGCTAGCGAAGAATCATAAATAATCGCAGGTTCACCAATTCCCCTGAGGTTTTCTCTGAACAGCGGCTTATCTTTATTTTTAAGAACAGGCTCTTTAGGTTTTTTTCCTTTCCGTTCCCTTTCCTCATTCAGGGCACGGTACTTCTCCAGTTTTTTTGAATTATATACATCGTAACGCGCATTCCGTTTTTCTTTCCGGATCTGAATACAGGAATCGTTGAAGAGGTTATACCACCAGACATAAAAATTGATCTTCCGAAAAAGTTTCCGGTTTGGTTTCTGTCGTATAAATGGTTCCAGTTGTTCTTTATCAACCGATGTACGAGCCGTTTCTTCAATAACATTTTCATCCACAACGTACTCGCCTGGCTTTATTTTTTTACTGATATTGCATCCTGTAAACCATACCACACAAACACTTAAGAGCAGAAATCTGAATCTTGTATGTATAATTTTATTGCGTGGCACTAATTAAGCGTAAATAAATGCTCTAAATTAGCGTAAATTATGATTAGTAAAAATCAAATCAAACAGGTTACAGCGCTTCATCAGAAAAAGTACCGCGATGAAGAACAACTGTTCATTGCGGAAGGGGTGAAGACCGTTGAGGAAATTCTGAATCAGAAACCGGATATTATAGCGCACCTTTACGCGTCTGATGCGTTCATCGCAAAAACTAACGATCGTATTCAAAATACATCAGTTGAATACACCATTGTAACCGAAGCGGAACTTAAACGCATCAGTATGCAGGTTAATCCAAATCAGGCACTTGCTGTATGCCATTATTTCGATACGGCAAGTACATCGTCTGTTTTACCTGATAAAAACTACCTGTATCTTGACAATATCCGCGACCCCGGAAACATGGGAACCATTATCCGGCTGGCCGACTGGTTTGGGTTTAACACGGTATTCTGTTCGCCTGAAAGTGTTGATTTTTACAACAATAAAGTTATACAAGCCAGTATGGGAGCGTTTTTAAGAACACAGGTTGTGTACGAACCACTGGCACAAACAATCAGTAAGCACAAATTTAAAACGGTATACGGTGCCGTACTTAACGGGACTTCTATTTATAAAGCCACCCTTGGGCCGGGTCTTATTGTTATTGGTAATGAGGCTAATGGTATTTCAAATGAAAATCTGAAACTGATTACTACACCTGTTTCCATTCCCGCGCATGGGCAAAACGGTACTGAATCGTTAAATGCCGCCATTGCAACTGGAATACTATGCGGGGAATTTTTCCGGCAAACACAGGCATAGAAACAGCCCGCTCATTATACTAAACGGCCCAAACGCGATGATTTAAGCGCCGAATTAAGATCCCTAAACCATTGTTGCACCGTTACACTCTGCTACTCAACGTATTTTCTGAAAGGGCCTACTGTTCTCACCTCAACATGCAATCAGCCTGATGCCAATTATGCCAGTAAACCAATTGTAAGCACTAAATTTCAGCAGAGCCGCTCAATTTTAACAGATTTATGGCTTAAAACCGGCTTTTTTTATTATTTTTGTACCCCTTTTTAAGGGGCAAAATGCCGTATTGGTCTTGGTTCAGGCGCATCAAAATTGTTTTCAACAGTCTTTTTTGAAAAAAATTTGGTCGTACTGAAAAAAGTTCATACATTTGCAGCCCTTATTTCGGGAAAAACTTAAATTTTTAAGAAAGTGGACGCATTAAGTTATAAAACAAAATTTGTCAACAAGGCAACAGCAGATAAAGAATGGTTGTTGGTTGATGCTGAAAATGAAGTAGTTGGTCGTTTAGCCAGCAAGGTAGCCATGTTAATTCGTGGTAAACATTCACCTGACTTCACCCCTCACACTAACAGTGGTGCCAGTGTGGTTATTATCAATGCTGAAAAAGTACGCTTCACCGGCAAAAAGTTAACGGATAAAGAATACGTTCGTTATACTGGTCATCCGGGAGGGCAGCGCTTTGCCACTCCGAAAGAGTTACTGGCTAAAAAACCAGGTGAAGTTTTGGCTCATGCCATTCATGGTATGTTACCAAAAGGCCGTTTGGGACGTCAGTTAAACAAACATGTTTATATTTTCGCCGGAGCCGAGCATACCCATGCTGCGCAACAGCCTAAAAAAGTGGATTTAAGTAAAATCAAATAATTCTAAGAAAGAATGGAAGTTACAAATACATCTGGACGCAGAAAAACTTCGGTAGCCCGTGCTTACGTTACAAAAGGAAGCGGTAAAATTGAAGTAAACGGAAGAGAATATAAAACGTATTTCACTACGCCAACTTTACAGTACTACGTAACACAATCGTTAAACGTTGCTAAAGTGCGCGAAGAGTATGACGTTAAAATTAACGTTGCCGGCGGTGGTATTACCGGTCAGGCTCAGGCTATCCGTTTAGCCATTGCCAAAGCGCTGGTTGAGATCAACGCTGAATTTAAAAAAGATTTGAGAGCGGAAGGCTTAATGACCCGTGATCCACGTATGGTTGAGCGTAAAAAATTCGGTCAGAAAAAAGCCCGTCGTCGTTTCCAATTCAGCAAACGTTAATATTTACATTATTATAAAGATAAAGAGACAATGTCATCAAGAACATCATTTAACGAGTTATTAGAAGCCGGTGCACACTTTGGTCACCTGAAACGTAAGTGGAACCCTGCTATGGCGCCTTATATCTACGCCGAAAAAAATGGGATTCACTTAATTGATTTGAATAAAACCGTTGCTAAAATTGACGAAGCAGCTAATGCTTTGAAACAAATTGCCCGCAGTGGTAAAAAAGTCCTGTTTGTAGCTACTAAAAAACAAGCTAAAGATATTGTAGCCGAAAAAATTAAGCCATTAAACATGCCTTATGTTACTGAGCGTTGGCCAGGTGGTATGTTGACAAATTTTGCAACCATCCGTAAATCCATTCGTCGGATGGGGCAAATTGACAAAATGTCAACAGACGGAACCTTCACCAATATTTCTAAACGTGAGCGTTTAATGTTAAGCCGCGAGCGCGCTAAACTGGAGTTACAGTTTGGTTCTATCGCTGATTTATCACGCTTACCGGCTGCATTGTTCATTGTTGATATTACAAAAGAACACATCGCGGTTGCAGAAGCTAAACGTTTGAACATTCCTACGTTTGCCGTGGTGGATACCAATTCTAACCCTAATCAGGTGGATTATGCTATTCCTGCTAACGACGATGCTTCTACTTCTATTGCTCTAATTATTGAGTTGATGGCTGGCGCTATCCGCGAAGGATTAGCTGACCGTAAAATGGATAAAGAAACTGCTGCTGAAGAAAAAGAAACTAAGGAAGAAAGTGCAGCTGAAGCGGAAGAACTGGCAGAAGGTGTTAAAATCAAAGGATTGGATAAAGACGAAGAAGGTGAAGAAAAAAGCGGTGCCGCTAAAAAACCGGGTACCCGCAAACGTGTGAACGCTAAAAAATAATACATTCAAATATCATTAAAAGCGGTCATTCTGTTTAACAGCTTGACCGTTTTTTTTAAGTATCAATCAATAAAACAAAATACAATGGCTATTACAGCAGCAGAAGTAAACAAATTACGCCAGCAAACAGGTGCTGGTATGATGGATTGCAAAAAAGCATTGGAAGAAAGCAATGGCGATTTTGAGCAAGCCGTAGATTATTTAAGAAAAAAAGGCGCTAAAGTAGCGGCTAACCGTCAGGATCGTGACGCTAAAGAAGGTGTGGTTTTAGCTAAAACCAGTGCCGATAGCAAAAAAGGTCTGGTGATCAGTGTTAACTGCGAAACGGATTTCGTTGCAAAAAATGCTGATTTTATCGCTTTCGCCGAGTCTGTTGCCAATATTGCACTTGAAAAACAGCCAGCGGATATTGATGCTTTAAAAGCATTACCTTATAATAATGATATCACTATTGGTGATAAATTTATGGAGCAGGTTGGTAAAATTGGTGAGAAAATAGACATCGGTTACTACCAGTTAATTACTGCTGAACACGTTGTGGGTTATATTCACCCAGGTAACCGTTTATCAGTGGTTGTAGGTTTCAACAAAACTGTTGCTCCTGAAGTAAGCAAAAATATTGCGATGCAGGCTGCCGCTATGGCTCCTGTGGCTTTAGATAAGGATGATGTAGATCCTACAGTTCTGGAACGCGAGTTGGAAATTGCCCGCGAAACCACCCGTGCTGAAGGTAAGCCTGAAGATATGGTTGAAAAAATCGCTCAAGGTAAAATCAACAAATTCTATAAAGAAAGTACCCTTTTAAATCAGGAGTATTTTATTGACAACAAAGTTACTGTTCGTCAGTACTTACAGAGTGTTGAAAAAGACCTTACATTAACGGCGTTTAAGCGCTACGCTTTATCTTAAGAAAAGGTAATTTTAATCCCGGTTAGTTTAATCGGGATTTTTTTTGAGTACTTACGACTTTAAACATTATGAAATATAAACGCATACTTTTAAAATTGAGTGGAGAAGCCCTGATGGGGAATAAAGGGTTTGGTATTGATCAGGAACGTTTAATGGAATACGCCCGCGAAATAAAAGCGGTTTACGATGCCGGCTGTCAGGTGGCGGTAGTTATTGGTGGGGGAAATATTTTCAGAGGGATACAAGCCGAAAAAGGAGGTATGGACCGCGTACATGGTGATTACATGGGTATGCTGGCTACTATGATTAACAGTATGGCCATTCAGAGTGCGCTGGAAGGACTGGGTGTACAAACCCGCCTGCAAAGCGCCATTAAAATGGAGCAGATTTGTGAGCCGTTTATTCGCCGTAAAGCAGTAAGACATCTGGAAAAAGGACGCGTTGTTATTTTTGGTGCAGGAACCGGAAACCCTTATTTTACAACAGATACAGCGGCTACCTTACGCGCCATTGAAATTGAAGCCAACGTTATTTTAAAAGGTACACGTGTGGATGGTATTTACACCGCTGATCCGGAAAAGGATAAAAATGCTGTAAAATACGAAACTATCCGCTTTGAAGAGGTTTATGAAAAAGGGCTGGAAGTAATGGATATGACGGCGTTTACACTTTGTAAGGAAAACAATTTACCTATTATTGTTTTCGATATGAATAAAAAAGATAACCTTAGTAATTTGGTGAAAGGCGATAAAGTGGGAACACTTGTTGAGGTTTAACGTTTACCCCATAATACATTAGTAATAAAACAGCGGCTTGCTTTCAAATAGAAAGCAAGCCGCTGTTTTTGTTTTTGAAAGTGTGCCCTTTTCTTTCCGCATTTAGTAAATTCATTTTAGTGAGAACACTTTTGTGTTTAACGGCCGAGCGGTTGCAGTGGCAGCCTTGCGCTGGGCTTAGCTTGCCAGCGCACCGTGGCGGAGGCGACCACAGGAGCCCACGCACGCGGATGCGATGCAGCAAGGCCCAAGCAAGCTATAACGGAAAACGCGCTTTTAGCATGGCCTGCGGGCAGCAAAACGGCCCCTGATAATTTAGATTACATAAGTAATAGCAGGGAAGTCATGCAAGTTCTATTCCGCCCCTTCTTCTTTCTTTTTACCACGTTCCCGCTCCATTATTCCATCCAGCAACTGCAAGCCTAACAGTCCGTTAATGGGCCCATTTTGGCCATCGCCATTACCGGTAATTAATACTTCAGGTATTATTTTGATGCGTTCTTTTCCAATTTGTTCAGTTACTTTCAATTTGGTAAAGTTATCGCCGCCCATTGCTTCCACGCTTAATTTATACGATTCGGCATTTGATTTACCAATCGCCAGAATTTTATCAGCTTCCGCCTTACCGGTTACCGCTATTTTTTCGGCCTCCGCATTGGCCAGCGCTTTAATCTTTTCAGCTTCGGCATTTGCCGCGAGTTTGGTGCGCTCTGCCTCCGCAGCCGCAATTACCTTTAAACGATCGGCTTCGGCATTACTACTAATTTTTACACCTTGCGCTTCACCTGTTGCTTTTTTAACCGCGGCGTCGGCAATACGTTCACTGATTAATACCCCCTGATCCGCTTTCACAATTTCTTTTTGCATATCAGCCACAGCGGTTTCTTTTTCGAGTGCCTGGCGTGTCACCTCCGCCTTTTTCTGGGTTTCAAAGGTTGTATTTTGTTCTTCCGCTATTTTACGATCGGTTAAGGTTTTCATTAAACTATCGGGTGGCACAATATCACCAATTAACGTATCCACGCCATTTACGTTGTATTGGTCTAATACTTCGCTGATGCGTTTTTTGGCGGCATCCTGACGTTCTTTACGGCTACTCAGAAACGCAATAACATCGCTATCCTGTGCCGAATTACGGAAATAGTTACCGATGGTTGGTTCGAGTACTTGTCCTACCAGGTTAACCATATTTCCAAAACGCGCTATTACTTTTGGTGCTTCGGTGGTTGGAATGTGAATGATCTGACTGACATCCAGGTTAAACGGGAATCCGTCTTTACTGCGCACGGTAATGGTACTTAAATGCTTATCGAGTTGATGCGCTTCGCTGCGCGCATTAGCCCAGTTTAATACCAGATTGGTGGTTGGTACCAGTTCCACACGCATAATGTAGGTGTTAACAGGATATTTACCAGGCCCTAATGGCTCGGCCCATACCCCTTTTTCGCCTTTACTGACAATGTTGCCGTGTTTAAATTCCGCACCGCTTAAATCCTTTCCTTCTTGCCCCACATAGCTGATTACTACACCCACATAACCTATCGGAATTTCCGTCATTTTAATTTCTTCAACGGATACAAACCAGGGATTGAGGTAATAACTACCAGCCAAAATCACCTGTGGTTGTAAGCCTTTGTTTCCGCCAGCGGACAAAAACGCGTCGGTATCCTGAAAGTTGTTATGCCCCTCTACGGTTTTACCCGCAATACTTCCTTCTTCGATAGGACTACCGTCTAAAGTGGTTACAATACCCACCATGTTCTCGTTTACGGTAAACATATCTACTGTGTAAATCTCAAACAAGAACGTATTGATACGATAAGTACCTGCTGTAATATATGCACTTTGACGGCCTTTACTACCACCCTTTTTCAAAAACGCTTCGGCATCCTGATAACTGTCGCAATCTACCTTACGGGCCAGAATACGGCCTGTTTCCAGTTCTTTACCGTCTTTGGCTACAATCAGTCCTATTTTTCCCTGAGGAATAATGGTTAATGGCTGAAGGGTAATTTCGTATTGCCAGATCCATTTCCAGAAATAAATGCCAGGAGCCAGTGATTGGGCCTGAAAACCGGCTTCGCCTTCAGTTGCAATAATGCGTCCGGGAGGTAACTCAGATTTTCCGAATAATACAAATTTCTTTGTTACCAATCCGATTTTGTCTTCGGGAACAATAATGATTCCGAAAAGCCGGAAGAAGAATTTATAAAATACAAGGATTAAAACGGGGATGATGACCCACCAGTAAGCTAAAAGAATACCCATAATGTTTAATTGTTTATAGTATAAAGATAGATGGGCAAACGTTTACAGGGCTTTGTTTTTTATAAACAGCTGGAACTGTTTTTAAACAAAAAAGGGAGTTGAACTCCCTTTTAATTATTGAATCACAATTTTCTTTACGTCTTTTCCCTCTTTGGTGTTTATACTTATAAAATACACACCTTTGGGCCAGTTGCTAACGTCTATCCGATGATCAGATCCGGAAAAATTTTGAGCATAAATAAGCTTACCGGTAATATCCGACACATTTAAATCGCAGTGAGTGGCGGTTGCCGTGTAACGTTGTATATTTACAAATTGCCCGGCCGGGTTAGGATAAACCTTAAATAATGAAAGAGAAGTGGGCGTCTGTTCCGGAATTTCTGTTGTAATAACCGGCGCTGTAACATTTATGTTATCAATGTAAATAACGTTTCCGTACTTACCTCGGTTCTGAAATTCGAATTGTACTTGTGGCTGTCCGGCATAAGCGTTCAGATATACCGTATCTGTTCTCCATTGTGTTGCTGTAGGCACAAAGAACGCTGTATTGTCGGGAGCTGTTGCCAAACCTGTGTTTCCTTTAAGGTAAACAGTAGTATAACTTTGTCCGCAATTTGTACTTACCCGTACCGCCAATGAATCGAAATCGGAAGCGCCATATCTGGCATAAGCCACATCAAAGTAAAGTTTAGGAACGTTGACTCCTGTAAAATTATAATTTTCGGTTACCAAACCATCCCGCTTTCCGCTAACAGCTACATTGTAATTATCGAAGTAAGCCGATTCCGTGCTTTGTCCGTAACCACCTACTGTTGAACTCTTCTGCCAATTTACCCCATTATTTCCATCATCGTATAATTTCCATAACGCGGGCGGAAAGGCTGCTATTGAAAAAGTTTCTACCACAGGTAAAACCTTAGGAGTGGTTACCTGAATGTATGCGGTTTGGGTTAACGATCCTGTTCCGTTAGCATTAAGCGCAGTAAGGGTTACGGCATATAGACCAGGCATATTGTAGGCAATAACCGGGTTAGCCAATGTAGAAGTGGCAGGTGCGCCTCCCGGAAACGACCAGTTAAGCGCTGTGGCATTACTGTAAACATAGCTGGTAAAAGTAACACTTGTTCCGGGACAAATGATTTGCTTATCGGCCACAAAGTTAACCGAAGGAACCATTCCTGTATTAATAGGTAAATCCCAAACCCCTCGTCCATAAAAAGCGACACGCAGCACAGAGGCGGCTGTTCCGTTATTGTACAACATAAAATCTTCTATATTGGCTATTGATGGAAGATTATAGGTAATGTTCTGCCAGGCACTCATCGAATTGTTCCTGTAGTAAACACCTTTTGCTGAACAAGCATACACACTTTCGTTTGTACTATATTCATCATGAATTAATTTGAGGATATTTACACCGGCAGGTATACCGGTTGAATAATTCGTAAAACTCTGTCCTTTGTTTACAGATCGGTACACTGTGCTGCCGCAGGATAATACCACAACGTTACTATTTGTTTTTACCGTAGTAACCGAGGCCATTACATTAGTGCCCCCCGGAGTTGAAAACGATGTGAATACAGGAGCCGCGGCCAAAGCGTTGTCGCAACGGTAGATAAGATTACTTTTGGTTACCGCGTAAAGCACTGACGAATCGGCGTGTGATACATGCAAAGCTGCAATACTTCCTGTGGGATTGGCAATCTGAGTCCAGGCTACATTTGTTGCTGTGAGATTGGTAGTAATATATATTTTTTGAAGGGCCAGATACGCTGTATTGGGCGTTTTACGGTGAAAGGCAATACGGCAGTTAGAGGTTGCTGTAAAAGGCGGGTTTATAGATGCCTCACTTCCGGTTACAGTACGACGTTTACAATTCTCCAGATAATACACCATGTTAGACGTATTGTAGTCATATATCATAGGAGAGGTCCAGTCACCACCGCGGTTTGTAAACCAACCACTATTGTTTGAAAACAGTTCACCATTATCCTGAGTGCCAATACTAATCTGATTCCGTATCAGATTACTCTGCGCCGCTTTATAATTTTCAGTAGCTGCTATTCCATCACTTCGCGGGGTCCAGTTATTTCCGCCGTCTCTACTCAAAAATACGCCGCCGTCGTTAACATTAAACAAAAGGTTAGGGAACAAAGGATGTACTGCTATACCATGCATATCTGTGTGGCACTTATCGTACCAGTTGGTCAATTTACTCCAGTTTACGCCACCGTTGGTGCTTTTCCACACGCAATGCGCAGCTATATACAACACGTTGGCATTATTAGGATCCGCAGTCATGCTGAAATTGTAATCGCCCTGCCCGGGTGTAGTGGCATCATAGCCTACCAAACTTTGGGCTGAATTGTTATACACTGTTGTAAACGTGTTTCCAAAATTGGTTGATTTAAGCGTTAATCCTTCGTTCGCAATCATGGATACATATACAACCGAAGGGCTGGCATTGCTGACTGCTAAACGCATACCCATCCCATTGTTATTAGGCACCGTTACGCCATTGGTGAGTTGCTGCCAGGTTGTTCCAAAGTTAGTAGAGCGCCATACTTCTGAGGAGGTAACCGCGTAAAGCGTATCGTTACTAAAGGGCTTCAATACCATGGCTTTAAAATCGCCCCCTGTTTTTACCGCCGTCCAGGAAGCGCCAGCATTGGTGGTCTTAAATATTCCCGCGTCGGTGGCCGCTAATACATGTTGGTTGTTAACCGGACTCATTATCAATTCCACAACTAAACCTGTGGTAATTCCTGTTGACGATAAAGCCCAATTTGCTCCGCCATTTGTACTTTTCCAAACACCGAAACCTCCGCCATAATAATTAGGATCTCCACTACCCAGATAAAGTACATTATTATTGGTGTGATCAATACAAATGGACGCACATTGCATATTAGGCATATAATCTGTATTCACGTTTGTCCAGGTATATCCTGTATCGTTACTGCGCCATAATCCGCCTGATGCGCTGGTTGCGTATATGCGGGTTGGCTGTACCGGATCGAATTTAATTTGGGTTACACGGCCAATACCATTTATTTGCCCGCTTACATTTACCGGGAATGGAACCGGTCCGTTAATCTGCCAGGTTGTTCCTGGTTGAGCCTTGGAAGTTGTAACTAGAAGAACGATCAATGCCCAAAAACACATCAGTCTTTTCATTTTCTTCCCTCCTCCCATAACTTTAATTGTTCCTCTTTACTCAAAATGCGCCCATCTGACTGAACATAAGGCAATACCTGCCGCTTCCAGTGTTCGAATTTTTTTATTTCGAGTCCGTATTTTCTGTACATCTCCCGTTCCCTCCGGCTTTCACGGGTACGTTCGCCCGCGTCGCGCGTATCTTTGTTCTCATCCTGCCCTTTTTCTTGCCCAAGTACATCATATTCCTCTTTGGGCTTAGGATGTTTTTCCCAGAACAAATCGTAGGCCCTGATTGCTTCAAAATAATTTACATCCGGTTTCTTTATCATATCTATCCATACCGGATGTTTACGGCAATACCGTTTCGAATAGGTTTGTGATTTAACCTGAATAACCATCAGACACAAACACATTAGGTGAAGAATTTTTTGTTTCATTAAAAGGAGGTTAACTCGTTATTCAAAATTAAAAGGATTTAGTGTACAATCAAATCTTTTTATCGTAGCTTTCCAATTTTAAACGCTTATGCCCAAATAAATAAGGGTCACTTACTGGAAGCGACCCTTATAACAAGATTCTGATTTTAAAATTAATCAATTACTAATTTACTTTGACCCGCAATGGCGCTGTTTTGCTTTATTCTTACAAAATAAATACCGGCTGCGATGCCCTTCAGGCTGAGGAAGTGGCTCTGACTTCCTGTTCCCTCATAACCAAACGTCATATTTTTTACTACTTCACCCTGAACATTGACTATTTCGATTCCGTTTTCACCTCCCACTTCGGTATTATAACGTACATTGATAAATTCTTTTGCCGGATTAGGGAATGTACTTAAATCAATATTCTGCGTTTTGCTGAATAATTCATTTATTCCTGCTGTGCTGGATTCAGTTAAGATCAGTGATCCGGGAATAGCTAAATCCCCACTTGTACCGCCATTGGCATTAGCCGCAAGAGCACAATAAAAGAATTTAACAATTCCGGTACCAGCAGCAGGGGCCGTCCAGTTAAAAGTAAAAGTGTAAAATCCGCTCGCTCCATTCTGCATGCCGTTATGAACAGCGTTATTACGTCCATTTGCAGCCACTAAAAATTTAGTTCCCGTACCTGGGTTCTGCATAGTACCAGTATTAGTGTTACTGGTGTTCAGTATTTCGCATCCAAAACCAAAGTTTGTAAACCCTAGAGCACCAACCGCCAAAGAAACTGAATATACTGTTCCGGGAACATACTGATTTCCTGTAAAAGCTGGAGTAGCAAGTAATGTAGCTCCAGAAACTGCGCTGGTTCCACCGGAATGACAACCACCTGCTGATGACGAACACGTACCTTCAGAAGGAGATCCGGTATTCCCTGCTTTTCCGTTACTAAATCTTTTTGACACAAAGGATGCGCTTGCTGTTAATACAAGCACTGACCCTAACCCGATTACTATTGCTTTTTTCATAATTATTAAGTTGCAAAAATAATTGTGCGAACCTGAATAGAACAACACAAAACAGTTCAGTTGTTGTACTTTTCAATTAATTAATGCGTTATTAACAAGCTATCTTTCAAACAGCACCTAAAATATATAAAGTTTCTCCCTCCCGCTCTTCCTGACTGTGAAATTACTTTCGCATGAAATGAATCGCTACATAAGCCTTGGATTGATTAAAGTAAATTTGTAGTACCGAATCGTTAAGGGCTATAATATTCTATTTATTTTTAAATCTTTGGATGGGAACACAACAAACTCAACGCAGAAACTTCATAAACTTGATTTTGGCAACATTGAAAAACCGGGCTCTACTCTTACCAAGGAAAAAAGACAATACTAATTTTCAAAATGTGTCGGAAATAAACCCATTATCAAATTGCTATGGTAAACAAATCGTATCTATTGCTACTCATCCATTCGTAACTTTTGGGGCTCTTTGAGTCGGTGTTTACGTATTTTAGGCCTAACGGCAAAAGTGTTATCCTGATAAAATAATATATACACTTCCTTAATTCAACTCTGCTCTGTACACCGATGGCGTTACACCTGTCTGTTTTCTGAAGAACCTGATAAAATAAGCCGTTTCCTGAAAATTAAGCATAAAAACCACTTCCTTTATACTCAATTCTTTTTTCACTAATAAACGTTTCGATTCAAGTAAAACTCTTCGGTGAATTAGTTTTATAGCATTGACTCCTTCATACTTCTTACATAATGCATTTAAGTAATTAGCTGAGACACTTAACTTTTCTGCATAAAATGACACCGGTTTATGAGTAAGGTAATATTGTTCTATTAGTGCTTTAAAACGACTTACCCTGTTATCGAAAAAGGGTTCATTAGAGCCGGTACTGCTTTTAATTCCATAAATAGATTTAAATTTTAACATAACAATATGCAGATAATGCTTCATAATTTGCACATCCGATTTTTCTCCGTTTTGAAATAATTTATAAAAAGGCTCAATTATACTCATCAGTTCATCAATACCTGTCTTATCCACATCTACTACAGAACGGGCTTCTGTATATAAAAAGGGATAGTGTTCTGACGGATGCGAATGATCAGCGGATAATAAAAAATCTTCCGAAAAACATAAAACATATCCTCTTACATTTCTACAATTCAAACAATGTACCTGTCCCGGAGCAACTATGTGTACAGAAAATTTCCGGATCGGATAACGGATAGTGTCAATTTCGTGATACCCTTCTCCATCTTGCGTAAACAGGAAAAATTCATAGAATTCGTGGCGGTGCGCTTCGTCTGTCTTGTATCCTGCTCTCTCATTACTTTGCCCAAACCGGATCATCTCAAAACCCAGTTCCTGCGTCACCTTACTACGTGTTTTATACACAGGAAATACATTCGCCGAAATCTTTGTCTTCACCATATTTGTTCTCATGATTTCTGCAAGTTAGCGTGATTATTTGAAACGTAGATTGCAGCACCTTTCTTTTAACATCGTTCCGGATAAACAGAAAGTCCGCACAAAATTTTGCGCGGACTTTACTATGAAATCGTTAAATATATTCCGATTAATTTTCGGAGGGAATTTCCTAATTCACTTTATTACCATTTACATCCAACTCTACAACTTCATAACCAAGCGCCTTCACTTTTTCTAAATTAGCGGCCTTATCACCAACCACAACAATAATCATATTATTATAAGGAAGGAATTTCTTCGCGCGGGCGCTTACTTCTTCTTTGGTAATGGCATTTAAAATTTCTGTTTGGCGCGCCACATAATTTCTTTCCAGATTATAATCCAGCAAACGCTTCATAAATCCGAGTTTTTGAAACGGTGACTCATATTTCAGAGCATCGCTTTGTGCCATTGAACTCTTAGTGAAATCCAATTCATCCTGATTAATGCCGTTCTCAGCATATTTTTTGGTTTCACTCATCAATTCTTTTAAAGTACTATCTGTGGTATTTGATTTAAAAGCTCCCGAAAAGGTAAATGCTCCGGCATATCTTGTACCGTTAAACCCACTGCGGCAACCATAGGTCCACCCTTTAATTTCACGCATCAGATAATTAACACGACTGTTAAAGGCCCCACCGAATGCAAAATTCATGATGTTGTTTCTGTAAAAATCGTCGTAAGGGCTATATGGTGTAGCTATATACCCCATACGGATCTCACTCTGAGCAGCACCTTTTTTATCAACAAAATAAATCCGGGTTTTATCAATACCTGGCACCGCAGGTTCAGTGGGTTCGGTAAACGCGGCATTACCAAGCTTAGTTAAAAATCCGAGTTTCGAAACAATGTCCTTTTGTTCCACATCACCACTTACAATCACTTTCAGATTATTCACGGTAAGGTTTTTATAATAGGCTTTTACATCGTCGAGTGTTATGGCACCATTTGTTTCCAGATTTCCTCTACTGGAAATACTCATTATATGATCTGAGCCGTAAAGTAATTTATTATATACTCCCTCGGCCATAACACCCGCGTTGGTTTGCCCCTGTATAATCCCATCCATTTGTTGCTTCTTCTCAATTTCAAACTCTTCCTGGTCAAACTTTGGCATAAGCAATGCTTCTTCTACAATATTAAGGGTTGCATCCAGATTCTTTTTAAGGCAGCTAATAGTCGCCACAATTTCTTCACTACCCGTATTAACATCTACTTCACTCCCTAAACGTGTCAATTTATTTTCAAGTTCCTCGGCACTTGTTTTTTGCGTACTCTGCGTTAATAAATTAGCCATCAGACTTGCCACTCCACTCTTTGCTTTGGGTTCAAAACGGTGCCCGGCACGAAATGACAGCATAATGTTTACTTTAGGAATATCATTATCCATTACACCAATTACCGGAATAGTTCCGATTTTATCAGTGTAATAATTAGGTACCGGTACCAGACGGGCCATCTCCGCTTTAGGCATTTGGGCACGGTTAAAATTATCTTTTGGCTCGTTATAAGACAGGTTTTTATACTCCGCACTTTCCGTTTCTACCGTCCGTTCATACATCGTCCAATTATCCGCTGCTGCTTTTAAATCGGATTTCCCTTTAGGTACACAACTTAAAATTACAGATGGTTTACCTTTAATATAGGTATTATATACGCGCATAATATCCGCCTTAGTTAAAGCGTTTACTTCGGCCATTTCCTTTTTGATGGCGTTTGAGTTTGCATTAAGCACCGTTGAAGCGGCCAGTATTTGTCCTTTTCCCTGAATAGTGGTTAAACTTTCGTAAATACCGCTATTGTAAGATGCCTTATATTTAGCCACATCATCATCCGTTACGCCTGTTTTTTCCCAGTCTGCCAGTACTTTCCGAACTTCTTTTTCTGTTTCGGCAAGCGCAGAGCCCTGATTAACACGTAACTGAATTTCAAACTGCCCCGCAAGTTCCCGCGCATACTGATATGTATTGGCACCCAATGCTTTTTTCGTTTCAACAAACGCCTTATAGAAAGGAGATCCCTGCGAACCGGACAATATCTGTCCAAGAGCTTCTAATGCCGCGTTATCTTTATGATTCATGTCCACTGTAGGGTAAGAGAATTTAATAAGTGGAAATTTGATATTATCCTCGTAAGAAATATAACGGTTCTCTTTTAACACCACCGGTGCCACCTTTTGGTTTTTAACTTCGGGGCCGCGTTGAACAGTACCAAAATACTTTTCGGCCAGTTTCAAGACCTCTTCTGTTTTAACATCACCTGCCACAGTTAACACCGCGTTATTAGGTCCGTACCAACGCATATAAAACCGCTTAAGGTCATTTACATCCACGCGATCCAGATCTACCAGATAACCGATAGTACTCCAACTGTAAGGGTGTCCTTTCGGATAAAGGGCTTCTCCTATTTTTTCGTTTACCAGACCATAAGGCGCGTTATCGTATCTTTGTCCACGCTCGTTTTTTACAGTAGCGCGCTGTACTTCAAACTTTCGTTGCGTTACAGAATCCAGCAAAAAACCCATCCGATCCGATTCAAGCCATAACATTTTTTCCAGTTGGTTGCTTGGTACCACTTCAAAATAGTTCGTACGATCCGAATTGGTGGTGCCATTAAGTGTTCCGCCAGCTTCTGTAATAATTTTGAAATGCTGTTCATCTCCCACATTTTTACTTCCCTGAAACATCATGTGTTCAAAAAAATGCGCAAAACCACTACGTCCTTCCTGTTCTCTGGCGCTTCCTACATGGTAGGTAACATCGGTGTACACGATAGGGTCACTGTGATCTTCGTGTATCAGTACCGTTAACCCATTCGATAATTTATACTTCTTATAGGGGATTACAATTTCGCTCCCGGTTTTTTTAACCTCCTCAATAAACTGAGGAGCTTTATTAACCGGAGGAATAGCCGCTTTGTTCTTATCCGGATGATTTTGTGCCAAAACGGATAATCCTAAACAAACCGCAGAAAAGGATAAACCAAGTTTACTCATAGAATTTTCTTCTTAATTAATGATAAGCGCTAAAGGTATTTCTTATTTACTGCTTCACCAAAAGCGTTTAACAAATTAACAAGATAACAAGTGCCTGCCCTTATCAAATCCTGCTTTATTTTTCAGGCTAATCTATCTTTTAAGGCTTTTTAACCATATTTTGCCTGTAAAACTGTTTTTTAGCTTAATTTTGCATAAAATTTCAATTATGTATCCAGAAGCACTCGTAAAACCCATGAAAGCTGAATTAACATCGGCTGGTTTTGAGGAATTAACAAATAAAGAGGCTGTTGATGCCGCCATTAAATCATCAGGAACCGTATTGGTAGTGGTAAATTCCGTATGTGGCTGTGCCGCAGGTGCCTGCCGTCCGGGAGTAAAAATGAGTCTTGAACACAATAAAAAGCCATCGAAGTTAACTACTGTCTTTGCCGGTTTTGATGTTGATGCCGTTAATCAGGCACGTACACATTTCTCTCCTTACCCTCCAAGTAGTCCAAGTATAGCCTTGTTTAAAGACGGTGAACTGGTTCATTTTGTAGAGCGCCACAATATTGAAGGTCGTAATGCCGCTATGATCAGTGAACACCTTAAAATGGTGTATGATGAATTTTGTTAACATTTAGGACCCCTATTCTATAATTTATTTATTAAAATTTAATACACTAAAGCGGGTTACTTTTCCGCCGGTTAAGTATAAATCTTTAAAATTGTCATTATGAAACGTATCCAATTATTTTTTTGCACAGCTATTCTGGTGTTTGCCGGTTTATCTTTAGGAAGTTGTTCCGGCGGAGCAGACAAAGAAGGAAATCCTTTGGCTGACAGCTTGAACGCGGTAAATAACAATCTGAACGGTAAACTTTCAGAAAAAGAGGCCGCCTTACAGGAATTTATTATCTCCTTTAACGAAATTCAGGAAAATCTGAATACTATTAAGGAAAAAGAAAAAATCGTAACCAATACCAGCAAAGCCGGAGATGTTAAAAACAAGGAAGATCAGATTAAAGAAGATATCCAGGCTATTTATGATCTGATGGCTAAAAACAAGAACCGAATTGGTGCCTTATCTGAAAAACTGAAAAAAAGCAGTCTTAAAATTGAAGGTCTTCAAAAAATGATTGAAAACCTGCAAACCTCCATTAACCAAAAAGATGGTGAAATTGCAGATCTTAAATCACAAGTTGAAGGCTTAAATATAGACATCAGTAATCTGAAAGCAAATGTAGAAGCTACCGAAAAAGTAGTTGCGGAAAAAACAGAGGTAATTCAAACGGCCTACTATGCTTTTGGAACAAGCAAAGAATTGAAAGAAAAAAATATCATTACTAAAGAAGGTGGTTTTATCGGCATGGGTAAATCGACCAAGATAAAAGAAGATTTTAACCGCGATTATTTTACTAAAATAAATATTGCCAACACTACTGTTATTAACATTGGCGCTAAAAAAGCTAAAATCATCACTAATCATCCTTCCAGTTCGTATAAACTGGTTGGCGATAAAACAGTTGAAAAACTCGAAATTACTAATCCGGATGAGTTCTGGAGTGCTTCAAAATATCTGGTAATTGTAATTGACTAATTCACTCTCCCCAGTCAATTCAGAAAAGGTTGTTCTTAAAAGGACAACCTTTTTGTTTATTGACAGTATGTTAACCGCAAATAGACAACAGGATTTCTGTTACATGCCAAAATTTTCTGTCTATTTGCTATTAATACCAAATGCAGACGCTGACCCCTATATTACTTTTAAACGTCTCTCCTAACTTAATCTACCTTAAGTTTAAAACGTCGCTTTTTTAGTAAGTTTATAGCATAATTACTACAGTATGAATACATCTCTGCCACGGCGAAACTTTCTTTCACGCGTTGGTTTGGTGATTGGATCCGCAATTGCTACACCGGTTATTCATTTATCACAAACACTAAAAAAAACAATGAGCGAAAATACGCCTATGAACCCTGTAAAATCAATCACACCTCTTGGTTTCCAATGGGAAACGGCCGATCCGTTTCTGTTTTGTGTGCATCACGAAGATAAATTCCCGAAAGGCAATCCGTTAATGGGGCCGGATACGTCTTTTCTGAAAGGAAGACACATGGGAGATGATTTCATTATTAAAGATGGGTTCAGGATGTATCACGGCAAAACCGTTCCTGGCTTCCCGGGTCATCCGCACCGTGGATTTGAAACCATTACAGTTGTGCGTCAGGGGTATGTTGATCACGCGGATTCCATGGGCGCTGCGGGACGTTATGGAAACGGGGATGTACAATGGATGACAGCCGGTAAAGGCGTACAACATTCTGAAATGTTTCCTTTACTAAGTGCTGAAAACGAAAATCCCATGGAGCTTTTTCAGATCTGGTTAAACCTTCCGAAAAAAAACAAAATGGTTTCGCCACACTTTAAAATGCTTTGGAGAGAAGCTATCCCTAATCTTCATATAAAAGACAAAACAGGCAAAACCACACGTATCGAATTAATTGCCGGTTCAATAAACGAACATAAAGCACCAACCCCGCCGCCCGATTCATGGGCCGCTGACGAACGAAATCAGGTAATGGTATTAAACCTAAAAATGGACGCTGGTGCGGAGTGGTTACTGCCTAAAACAGAACAAGGCATCAACCGCACACTTTACTTTTACGAAGGTGAAGAACTGTCCGTTTCAGGAACAGCTGTTTCCAGATACAGTGGCGTGAGTGTTGAACCAGCAGTAGATTTGTTGCTAAAAGCCGGAAAAACTGACGTCAGTATATTGGTATTGCAAGGCCGCCCTATTAATGAACCGGTTATTCAATATGGTCCGTTTGTGATGAATACAAAAGAAGAAATAAACCAGGCTTTTGAAGATTATCACAAAACACAATTTGGCGGCTGGCCATGGCCTAAGTACGATCAGGTTCACGAGCGCGGTAAAACACGGTTTGCCAGACACGCAGACGGAAAAGAAGAAGTTAAACCTGCCTAATCATTTACTTACTAAAAGAACATGACTATTTTACTATTTGGTGCCACCGGTTTAATTGGTCAATCGCTCCTTGAAAATTGCCTGCGGGATGATATGGTAAACACTGTAAAAGTATTTGTCAGAAAATCATTACACCGTACGCATCCAAAATTACAGGAAGTGATTTGTGATTATACTACCCTGGCATTGCAACAACATCAACTCACAGGGGATGTTGTGTTTAATTGTCTGGGCACTACGCTTAAAGTAGCCGGATCAAAAGAGGCGCAGTACACTATTGACTGTCTTTATCCGGTAAAGATAGCAGAGCTTTCAGCGGGAAATGGCGTAAAATGGATGATCAGTGTAAGTAGTATTGGAGCTTCTGCCGGTGGAAATTTTTATCTGCGTACAAAGTACGACATGGAAGAAGGTATAAAAACCCATTTTGGTAGTCAAGCCTGTTTTATGCGCCCCTCTTTACTTACCGGTCCAAGAAAAGAATTCAGACCAGGTGAAAAAATAGCGCAATACGCCTTTTACATTATTAATTTACTGCTATGGGGACCCTTAAAAAACTACCGTTCCATTAAAGCGGAAACCGTAGCCAAGGCGATGTTGGCCGCAGCCAAACAAAAACCTGCCAAACAAGTTATGTTTTATGAAGATATGGTTGCTTAACGAAACCAACTCTGCCACTGCGAACTAATACCTGAAAAGGCTCTATCCTTGTATTGCACTCTCTGAAAAAAAATTCAGAGAGTGCAATAATTCAAACTCACCCACACAACTATCAGACACATTTCAAATTTCCCCACAAGTAGGGATATAAAAACACGTTTACAGGGATAAAAGCAGCCTGTGTCACCCTGTACCTTTGTGGTATATGCCTAAAGGACTATCATTAAATATCGGAATAAACAGGCTGAAAACAGGTGCGTACAGAGGGCAAGGGCTTTTACGAGCGCCGGAAAACGATGCGAGGGCCATGGCCGCCATTGCTGTTACAGAGGGCTATACCTGCCCTACCCTGTTACTGACAGAAGAGGCAACACGATCCAACTTTCTTTCACACCTCGATCATTGTATCCGGATACTGGAACCGGGAGATACATTCCTCCTGAGTTTTTCGGGGCATGGCGGTCAAATTGCAGACGATAATAACGATGAAGCCGATGGAAAAGATGAAACCTGGTGCTTTTACGATGGGCATATCATAGATGATGAAATTGGTCAAAAGTGGAAACAGTTTAATGAAGGCGTTCGCATCATTGTTGTTTCATCCAGTTGTCACAGCCGTACTGCCTTAAGAATATGGAGTAACGATTGCTTCAGCAACCCGTATTCTCCAGGAACCCGCTGCTGGTCGAGAGAGGTTACGATTAACGCGCACACTGTACTCAGTAAACATCTGAACGATCCTGAAATCAAAGCAGATATTATTCACTTATCTGCCTGCGAAGACCAACGCAGAGCACAGGATGGCGCGCACTATTCTCGTTTTACCAGTCTGCTTTTAAAATTCTGGGACTATGGACGTTTTGACGGAACCTATCAGGACATTATCCGGAACATTGAACAAGAAGCTGGTTATTTACAAAAACCGGAAGTACAAACCATGGGATTTTCCAGGACAAATCTGGCGCTGCAACACCCCTTTAAATTACGTGTATAAATTACTAACCCCTAAAAATAAAATCATGCAATTAGCAAAACCACAAGTACATCTCAGAAAAAATCAGGCAACCAACACCTATTACATTCATGTTATTACGTGGATGGACAATTCCCGCTTTAAAGCAAACGGATATGACACACTATCTACCAATTCTACAGATGGCGTATTTACCGTTAATTTACGGATAGCGGAAGATAGCGACCTTCCGGATATGGACCTGTTAACACCTGTTGTTCACACCCTCGAACTCACCGGCATCGCATTAAATACAGATGCCCCCTTTCTGGATGTGAAAGTATTACACGCCAGTACAAACAATGTCTTAGGTCGTCGTAAAACACATAAAGACGATGCAGATGATTCTGGTATGCCAACGCCTTGAAGAACAGAACAGGAAGTATAGGAGGCAAATGCTCTTATTACTATTTTTATAACATGAAAACCTCCTTTACTATCATAACCATCCTTTTCATATTGCTATATACGCCTGTGGCCAGTCAGAAGAGTATTCTTCAGGCGGACACAGGCGCTATTGACCTGCTTAACCGAAAAGCCTGGGATATACGCAACCAGAATCTTGAAAAATCGAAAACAGATGCTATGCAGGCGATACAACTTGCGGAAAAAAGCAACTACGTGCGTGGCCTATCGTATAGTTACAACGTGCTTGGTCACTACCACAAAGTAAAAGGCAACTACGATTCAGCAGAATACTATTACCGTAAGAGTCTTGATATCCGGCAAAAACTAAAAGAAATCACCAGCACAGCCAGTTCTTACCGAAATATTATCAGTATCTATAAGCTAAGAGGGAATATGACCAAAGCCCTCGAAACAGGGCAAACTGCCATTCAGTTACTCCATTCCAAATCAGGAGACCCGGAAGCTGAAAAGGAGAAAGCGCGCATTCAGAATAATATGGCAGCCATTTATATGAAATCGGGAGATTATAGTAATGCCATTAAACAAGCGCACGACGCACAATCTACGTTTCAGAAGTATCCCGATGAAGAAGGACTTGCTTCTGTAACATTTAATCTCGGAAACATCTATGAAGAACACAAAGAATACACCAAGGCTATTACTCAGTTAAATGAAGCGGCGAAATTATACGACCGGCTAAATAATCACAGAGAACTTGCAAAAGTATTTAACAGTCTTGGTAACGTATATTATAACATGGAACAATACAGCGTTGCGCTACAAAATTATAAAAAAAGCATTGAGATCAGGAACCGGAATGGCTATGAGGATGACATAAAAGGGTCCCTGTTTAACATTGGTGTTATTTATGAAACACTTAATAAACCTGATTCCGCCATTCACTATTATACATTAAGCCTGAAACAATCGGAACGATCGGGAAATACCGAAGGGCTTTACGAAGGGTATCGAGCCATTGGCGGACTGATGTCTGATCAGGGAAAATACAGCATTGCCATTCCCTATCTCCACAAAGCCCTTTGGCTTACACAAAAAACCGGAGCACTTCCTGAACGTCTCATTACTTTAGGCGAAATAGGTAAAGTATTTAAACGCTCCGGAAATAAAGACTCCGCATTGTTCTATACAGATCAGTACCTGACACTTAACGACTCGCTTCATGAATCGTTAAGGAGTGCCATAGAACTCGAATCCACTATAAAAGAACAAGACTATAAACTTAAAATCAGTTATGAAAAAAATCGCTCGCAGAAATACATCATTGCTGGCATGTCGCTTGCCATCATTCTCCTTCTGATTATTTTCTTCCTGATTTATAAGTCGGCGAGAGCCAAACGCAATATGCGGCAACTGAAATACGCGCTTAAAGAACAGGAATTACAATCGCTGGATGCCATGCTGGAGGGGCAGGAAAAGGAACGCAAACGTTTATCGCTGGAGTTGCACGACACCATTGGCAGTATTCTGGCCGCTACCAAATACGCGTTTAAATCAATGGAAAATTCACTTGAACGGATCGTATCAGAAAACAAACACCAGTACAGTAAAATTAATGGTATGCTGGACGAAGCCATGGATAGTGTCCGCCGTATATCGCACGATATGGCCACCGGTATTTTAACGGAGCAAGGCATAGAAGGTGCTCTTAAACAATTATGCGAACGGTTTGAGTTGTCGGGCCGCATAACTATCACCTTAAACACCTATGGCCTGGGTGAGAAAGTAGATTCCGCCATTGAACTTAACATTTACAGGGTTATTCAGGAATTACTCACCAATATTATTAAACATGCGCAGGCGCAAAAAGTAGTGATACAACTCACCAAAAGCCATAAAAACATTAACCTGATGGTTGAAGACGACGGAAAAGGGTTTGATGTAAAAGATACTGCCGGTAAAGGCATTGGCTTATCTAACATTAATAACCGTGTACAAAAACTGAACGGATCCTGGAATATAGATTCCGTTAAAGGTAAAGGAACTACTACTATTATTGATATCCCATTAAACACTGAATCACTCTAAACTATGGAAAATAAAAACAAAATAAATGTTCTGATCGCAGATGATCACAAAATGATGTTAGACGGATTACGTTCATTGCTCAGCCAGGAAAAAGACATAAATATTGTTGGGGAAGCGATGAATGGAATTCAGGTCATGGATATTCTTGCCTATCATAAAGTAGATATAGCTGTTCTTGATATTGGCATGCCCGAAATGAACGGGGATGAAGCTACCTTAAGTATACGACAAAAGTATCCTAAAACAAAAATTCTTGTGCTTAGTCTTCATAAAGACGAACGGCACGTTGGCAAACTCTTAAAATCGGGGGTGTCGGGTTATATCATTAAAGATAGAGGAAGTGATGAACTTGTTAAAGCTATTCGTGAAATTGCTGCCGGGAATGAGTATTTCGACAAAGAAGTTACGCAGATCAGTATAAAAGCCCTACAAAATAAAAGTTTGGGGAATGAGAAAACGATAAAATTTACCCCTAGAGAAATAGAGGTGCTACACTTGATTGCTGACGGCTTAAGTAGCAAAGAAATAGGTAAAAAACTTTTTATTGCAGAGAGTACCGTTGAAACGAATCGCAAAAATTTATTAGCAAAACTAGATTTACCCAATTCAAAACATTTAATGAAATATGCCATAGAAAATGGTTTTGGGAAATAATGTTCAAAAAGCCTTACGTTATTATTGAAACAACAAACGCATTCCCAATACTCAAACTAACCTAAACTGCAATATAACCAAATACATACTGACTGTTATGGCAGAGGTAACACAATAGTTATTTAGCATTGTTTTATGCCTGTCACAATATGAGCAATGGCTATTTCAGGCCATTTGCACTTTTAATACCACAAACTGGACAAATTGATTTAAACATTATAAAATGAAAAACAAAACAACTACAGTTATTCTTGCCTTCTTCTTAGGCGGGATAGGCATTCATCGCTTTTACCTTGGCAATATCTTTCTTGGAATTTTGTATCTGGTGTTTTCATGGACACTTATTCCTTCGCTGATTGCGTTAATTGATTTCATAGTATTTCTAATAACAAGCGAGACCACATTTAACAAAAAATACAATGCCCTCTACCTAACTAAACAACAAGTAAGAAAAGAAAGCATTTCGGAAGAACTTGAAAAACTGAACTCCCTCAGAGAAAAAGGAATAATTACGAATGAAGAATTCGAAGTCGGGAAAAAACAACTTATAAATTAGCTGCTAATAATTTAAAGCCGGAAGGTGAATTAGTATAACAGAGATACTATTTTACCGTATTTACTTACCACAAATATTGATAAGTAAATACTGCATTGGTTTAATAAATACAGAATAAATTACTTAGGCGCGTTTATATGTCTGTTATTCGGTAAGCAAAACCATAGCGAAGGCTAACACAAGGCACATTTGAAATTTAGCTAACCTATTTTAATTCCCGATACTCTGATTCACAAAACGGCTATACAATATGCCCTACCTCAGTCATGCTATCCAAATAACTCTTGTGTTAACCCAAAACTTCCTTCCGTACTCAATATATCTCCAAAAGAACTAAGTGATAAAGAGGTATCATTCCAAAAAATTTTTATCCCCTGAACTGGGGATAAAAATTTCAGGTTTACCGCTACTGAAAATCCACAAAAAGGATGAAAATAAAACAATCCATGTAGAATAATTTTGTGGCAGTCACTTAAGTGTTGCATTATGAATTTTTTCACCTGGCTATTCGGTGCCCCTAAAAAAGACCAACGAAAAAAAGTATTTATCAGCTTCGCCATTGAAGATATACAATACAGAGATTATTTGGTTGAACAAGCCAGAAAAGCTCACTCTCCATTTGATCTCATTGACATGTCGGTAAAAAAACCATGGTTAGAAAGAGAATGGAAATGGCGCTGCAGAAATAAAATCAACAGATGCGACGCGTTTATTGTCCTACTGGGAAATAACACAAAATACTCTTCCGGTGTAAAATGGGAAGTAAAATGCGCGCGTGAAGCACGATTACCAATACGTTTGATGTACATTAAGAAAAAAGGATACGTCGCTATTCCTGATCACCTTAAAGGGATTAAAACAATGAACTGGTCGTGGGAAAATCTAAGCAACTTTCTAAACTAAACCATAAATTAAAAAAACATGAAAAAAGCACTTATTGTTGGCATTGACCAATACCCCAACGCCCCCCTCTACTGCTGCGTAAAAGATGCCAATGCCGTATCTACTATTTTGGAAACACACGGTGACGGTTCGCCTAATTTCGAAATTAAATCGAAAACGAATGTAAAAGAAAAAGGTATTCTTAAAAGACACATTCAGGATTTATTCAGCGGAGATGGCATTATAGCCTTACTGTACTTTAGCGGGCATGGCTATTTAAACGAATTAGGCGGTTACATTGTTACTCCTGACGCAAAAGCGTTTGATGAAGGAATTGCTATGAATGACATTCTTGCTATGGCCAATGAGTCCAAATTTAAAAACAGAGTTATTATTTTGGACTGTTGCCATGCCGGAGCGCTTGGCCAACCTAACTTACAAGCGGGAATCAGTACACAGATAGCCGAAGGCGTAACCATACTCACTGCCTGTAGGAAAGACGAACCTGCCATAGAAACAAACGGGCACGGTATTTTTACCAATCTGTTGTTGGATGCTCTACAAGGAGGGGCAGCAGACATAAGAGGAAATATTACACCAGGAAGCGTTTATGCATATATAGATCAGGCTTTAGGCGCCTGGGAACAACGTCCAGTTTTCAAAACCAACATCACTCAGTTTGTAGCCCTCAGAGAGATTACCCCTCTTGTTCCAAAGGAAACACTACGGCGACTTACAGAATTTTTCCCTTCGGCAAGCGATGAATTTTCATTAGATCCGAGCTATGAATGGAGCAATAAACCAATCGCCATTGAAGAAAATGTTAAAACGTTTAAGCAACTTCAGAGTATGAATCGTGTGGGGCTTATTGTTCCTGTTGACACTTCCGACATGTATTATGCCGCCATGGAGTCTAAAAGTTGTAAGTTAACTGCTTTGGGCTATCACTACTGGCGACTTGCTAAATCAAAAAAAATATAACCAAATCCAATATAACATGAAAAAAACAGTATTTATCAGTTATCATTTTAAAGATAAAACCTACAAAGGTGAAATTGTAAAATGGCTCGAAGAAACCGGAGCCAAGGTTATTTCAACAGATGAAAACGACCTGAGACCAAACGGCGATAAATTGATTGAAAAAAAGATCAGGGAACAAATTCACAGTTCAGATTTTGTTTTAATTTTAGTTGGCAACGACACACATAACCGTCCATGGGTTGATTACGAAGTGGCAGTTGCCAGAAGCTTAAATATTCCCACTTATTGCATACAATTGGCAGGAAGAAACGGTGCTGCACCAATGGAAATAAGGTCGCTCACCTGCATAGATTACAACAAACAACGCATTCAACACCTTTTAAACAGTTAATATGTACACGGGATTCAATTTAAAAACGGACTGGGTAGATGAGAATTACTATAATGAAGGCCAAAAAATTATTGCCCTAAATAAAGAAAATGTAAAAAAACCACTCCAAACATTTGCCACGAAAAATGAAATTATCAATGGTAAAAACATACAGGAACACTGGTTTCCGCAGATAGAAGCTGATGTCTTTATATCCTACTCACATGATGATGAAAAAAAAGCGCTTAGTCTAGCAGGGTTTCTTAAGACCGAAATGGATCTCGATGTGTTTATTGACGCGGCAGTTTGGGGCTACGCCGATGAATTGCTACGGGAGTTAGACATTGCCAACTGCTACAATAAAGCAAGCGGTTTATTCAACTACTATGCTAGAAACCGGTCCACTAGCCACATACACATGATGCTTGCCACGGCTCTTTCCATGATGATTAATCGTACTGAATGCCTGTTCTTCATAAATCCGGATGGCATCTCTTTTCAAGATTCCATTACTCATACGCCATCTCCCTGGATTTACTATGAAATTGGCATGAGTGCCTTACTGAAAAAAGAGGACAAATCGGAATTTCGCGGAAACCATCGAACAAAAAAATTCTCCCTATTCGAATCCGTTAACATTAAATATCCTTTAAATACTGAGCATTTAAAGAATATTACGGATGCAGACATTCAAACATGGCACAAAAATTATAATGCTGTTAGTAAAAAACACTTCTCGTTAGATGTTCTATACCAACAATTCAGTAATCGACAAATCATTAACAGTTAACTCCCTCGTAATTAAATGAACCCTCCTCTCATAAAAAGTACAAGACTCGCTACACTGGATGAGATTTATTTTCTCCTCAATCGTATCAGGATGGAAGAAGACACCATTACCAAACAGCTCCTAAGCGCCGTTTGCAAGCACCACTCCATTCACTTAATTTTTTCCTTCGAGAGCACCCTGCATTTTCTGGAAACAATCGGCATTATCGATTCAGGTAGTTCAGGGAGCATGAAACTACTTAGTCCTAACAAGAACCTCTTAACATCGCGTAAAAATCTTTCCATCGGGCTCTTCCAGGCAACCATGTCTTATCTGAATAAAGCCGAAAATCTTCACCAACTTTTTATACCAGATGTACTTAGCTTCCGGCAAGGAACACTTTATATTCAAACACTACCGATTAACGCTACTGCCCCCTTCCTAAAACTTATCTTACTCCATCTTCAGATCGCCGAACAATCCGAGGGAGACATAAACTTACTCAGCATCAAAGCCGACTACATTCCTTTTTTTAATCCTTACTTTGACAATAATCACATCACCCGGCCGAAAAATATATTTGTTTCTTACTCCGGTAAGGATAAAATATATCTAGAAGAACTCCGGCAGCATTTTAAAACCATGCGGGATAATAATGAAATCAACTACTTCGACGGGGGCATGATTGCTCCCGGGGACTTATGGGATGAAAAAATAAAACAACACCTCCAGCAAGCAGATATTATTATTCTGCTAATCAGCGTCGATTTTATTAACTCGGGCTATATTAACGATATTGAACTAAAACAAGCTATTGAAAAACACAGCAGAAATGAATGCAAAATTATACCCATCGTTGCAAGAGAATGTGATTTTGAGAATGCCGGCATTGGGAAGTTTCAGGCTATCCGCTATAATAATAAATCGCTCCAGAATTGTGGAGAAGACAGAGACAACGCGTACAAATACATTATCGAAAAAATAAGAGAGGGGATAAAAAATTTAAAACCATTTCATAAAATAAATCCGGTTAATACGATTTAAGTGTAACCAACAGCTGAACAGAAAACATGTATCGGGGCACAGATATCTCTAAAGGCAAATTTGAAGGAAGCTATATTCGCCGCCTCAAAAAAGGTAGATACACCTTATTTGAAACCCACGACATACTTATTAATGAAGGGAAAATAAGCCTACCTGTTCAACTTGAAACGAAAAAACCTGACACATCAGATAAAAATGAATCAAACACTAAGGAAATTACTTTAATAAAGCCAACGGTAAGCTTACCAATACGCCTGCTTTATCCTGATGGGTCAGAAAATTGCTTTCACCTTAATTTCCAAGATATAGGGATTTACAATTGTCACATCAGAATTACCAGTAAAACAAAGCAGGAAGAACAAGGACTCATTTCAGGCGACATTAATGCTTATACGATTGCCAAGCAAATCCTCCACACGGAAGTTAAACTTGAAAATCCAAATAGCTTCGATATAGCAAACAGTAAAAATCAGGGGCAAACTACAAAAACTAAAAACAAGAAAAGCCAATTCCTTCCGGGTATTCTCAAAAAAATAATCCAAATTAGCCTCCTTCTTTCAGGCCTGATAGCATTTTACTATTTTTTTGTGCTTTCGGAAGCAGATCATTTTATTGCAGAAGAAAGCAAGGAAACATTAAATACAGCAGACAAACAAAAAAAAGACAGTTTCCGAAACTACCTGAACGCTATCCGTGAATTGATTGCGAATCACTCGTTAAAAGAAGCTCTTAGTCAAACTGAAAAAGCTGAGGACATCGCAGATCAGTCAGACTTGCCTTTGGTCGCTTCCGAGAAAAAGATCATATATGAACACCTCGTAAAAGATTATTTAAAATCTAAAGACTACCAAAACGCTATCAGTGCTTTAACCTACCTAACCGAAAATTACCCTGATGAATCCAGTTTCTTTTATAAACGGGCTGTTTGCCATGTAAAGCTAAAAAACATAAAAACCGCTGTAAAAGACCTCAAACGAGCTATTTTACTAGGTAATCCTGAAGCCATTAAACTTCATAACAAAATTAATCCTATCCGTAAAAGAGTAGCTTACTATATCACACGGTGTTGCGATGGCAGCATATCTGCTGCCAAAGGTAGCGGGGCCTGCTCGCATCATGGGGGTGTATGTGACTGGAAAGAACCCGTTTATCAAGAATATAGAAAGTACGATTAGCGACGTGAAAACAAACAAAAATCATAAACGACAGAATACTTTAAATCAAAAACCACTTAAATAACGAAAAGCATGAAAACAGCATTTACAATTCATTTATCGGCTACCTCCCTATTACTCTTATTTACGCAGTGTACCGTTCCTGTTCTGAAACAAGAACCTGAAAACGAGCCCCAAAAAGATAGCATTCATACTTTTATCTCACCTCAGGAAAATCATCAGGAAAAGACAGATCCCTTAGTTGAATCCATTATTGAAACGGCTCCGGAAATTATTGAAATTGGGAAAGAAATCATAGAAGAAAAACAGAGAAGAGACAGTATAAAAATAGCCGAACGTGGAGGTATGTTCGCTTACCAACTGGGTGTTGGATTCAGACATGAACGACTTGTTATAGAAGCATACGAAAAGTTAATGGATAAAGATCATGTATGCGTCTTTAAACTAGGGCGGAAAGATTATATCCTGATTAAATATGAAGGAAAAAGTGAAAAGCAACTCGAAGATGAACTAGCTTCCATAAGAGAACTTTACAGTGCTGATGTGACTGGCGACGTTAAACTTATTGATCTAATGAGGGAATGCGGAAGAAATGAAAAACCAATGCTAACACATAAAATAAAACAACGTCGGAAAGATATAATCATTGATTGTTTAACCTGTAATAATTAGAAGAAATGAGAAAAATACACATAGCTGGTTGCATTATTTTGCTTTTACTTAATGCCTGTAAAAAAAAGAACAAAGATCCTGAACCTATTCGTTACACCAATTTCAAAATTTTGAAAATTACCGTACACTCCATTCCGTTCAAAGATAAAAATGGGGAGGATTGGGACTTACTCGATGGCCCCGATGTTTTCTACAAAATGGAAACTGAAAACGGGCAAGTCATCTTTGATGGAGTAACTTCAAAAAAAGAAGACGTTACGAGCAAGGACCTACCATTAAACTGGGACTTTATTACTGCTTACCCAATAACCAACATTAATGTAACGCAATTTGTAACACTATATGATCATGACACCTTTAATGCCAACGATCTCATCGGATACGTAGGATTTAAACTTAGTGATTATAGTTCCGATTACCCTAAACAAATTACAAAGACAATCGGAGACATTAGCATCACCATTTCAGGAGAATGGTATTAATCCGGCGCACTTAATATGTAATAGCCACTACTTGACCTGACAGACACTTCTTTTTTTTGAAGCAATTGGCG
>JASGCO010000062.1 GCA_030054095.1 Sediminibacterium sp. | reverse complement strand
GCCAATTGCTTCAAAAAAAAGAAGTGTCTGTCAGGTCAAGTAGTGGCTATTACACTGTAACAGAAATAAGCAATACGATCTGGGTGCAGAACGGCATTGCATACTAAGGTGCTATTTTTTTGTCGTAGTTTTTGGCTTTAATCGTTTTGCCTCCTTCAAACTATTATGAAGCATCCATTCGATTTGGCCATTAACACTGCGAAATTCATCAGCAGCCCATTTCTCAATGGCTTTCATTGTTTCTGAATCTATTCTTAATGCAAACGACTTTTTATCGGCCATTACTTATTGACTTAAGGTTCCGGTATTTATTACAGGTTTTGTTTCACTATCGCCACACAGTACTACCATTAAATTACTTACCATTACAGCTTTCCGATCTTCGTCAAATTCAATAATTTCCTTGTCAGCTAAAAGTTTCAAAGCACTTTCAACCATACCCACGGCTCCTTCAACAATTTTATGACGGGCAGCAACAACAGCTGACGCCTGCTGCCTTCTTAACATCGAATGTGCAATTTCAGGAGCGTATGCCAGATAACCGATTCTCGATTCAACCACTTCTATCCCCGCAATTTCTAACCGTTGCGACACTTCGTGTTCAAGGGCTTTGTTTACATCATCAAAATTAGTACTTAATGTTACTGTTGCCCGTTCATCTTCGAAATGATCATAAGGGAAAGATCCTGCCAGTTTCCGAACTGCTGAGTCGGTTTGAATTCGTATGAAATTTTCATAATTATCTACTTCGAATATTGCTTTAAAGGTATCTCTGACCTTCCATACCAATATCACACTAATCAAAATGGGATTACCCATTTTATCATTTACTTTAATTTTTTCGCTTTCGAAATTTCGTGCACGAATGGATACACTGGTGCGGTTATAAAGCGGATTGATCCAAAAAAAACCGCTTTGTTTAATACTGCCCTTATAATCTCCGAACAGCAACAATACTTTTGAAGTATTCGGACTCACTACCACAAATCCTTTTGCTAAAACAACAAATACAAGGAGAGAGCCTACAACTAAAACCGAATTGTTAGAGATAGCTCCATAGAAGGCTAATGCCACTACAACTAACAACACAAAGATGATCACATAACCATTGAGTGGGGCAATAACTTTTTCTGTTTTCATAATAACTAATATTTAAATGATATCATATTGATATCACAAATGTAAACATTAATCTGATTCAAGATCAAACTTTTTAGTCATTAATTTTCCCGACCTCCTGACGGACTTAATATGTTGACAGGAAAAGTAATATGCAATAGTAAATCATAACAATACTCTAGGCGGAAATCAACCTATCCAGATAGTTACAGATTCCGCTTTCTGCAAAGTACTCGCTATAATCATAGGGCGTTTATCTTCAGTACCACATTTAAATTATCTGTAACTACAAAATAATCCCCGAAAAAATGTTAAACAGGCACTTTTTTAAATGTTTTTGAGAAACAGAATTTGCAGGAAGCCTTAAAGCCCTCTACTTTTAATCTCATGAAAAAATGGTTTGTTCTGTCAGCATTGCTTTGGTCTTTGGGGAGTTGGGCGCAATCTCCGGCTCCGAAAAAAAATACTACTCAAAAAAAAGAAGAAGCGCAGCAACTTTTAGCGCAACTGGAAAAAGCCGTCAGTGCTATGGATTCTGCGCTTCAAATTGCCTTTCATAAAGCGGAGATTGTAGCAACTGATAGTACTCATTTGGTAAAACTTAAAAAGAGTATTGTGCGCATGAACAAAAACGTTGCCGAGACATCTGAAAAAATTGGCCGTGAACTGGAGAAACTGGCCGATGATATTGAACGGCAGTTAAACGAAGCGGAAAAAGGGAAGAAATAAACCTTGACCACAATTGCATTTTTATGAGGATATGTTATACTAGTATCACTTCTAAACACTACAATTAAATTGGCACTTTTCCCTGCCACCTTAAAATAATCCCAGGCTTTGATCGCACCGATGATCTTCGTCGCCTAACCGAAAAATAGCACCATTCCATTTTGCATCTTTCAGAACCGAGTAAATTGTTAAACAATACGTTGTACGTTCATATAAATATTGATCAGAAACGTAAAAAACTGTAAACACATTTGTTAAAACTCAACCATAAATACATCTTACTCAATAAACACTAACAGGGTTTTCTTTTGACTAAATCACTTAAATAGTCCGCTCATTTAACAAAATGACCGCTCATCCGATTTATTAGTTTTACTTCCGAATTTAATAACGCTATAAACATGAAAAAAATTTTCTTTTCCATCAGTATTATTTTGTACAGCATAAGTCATGCTCAAATTACTAATCCGGCGCCGTATTGTGGCTCTAGTTTCCAGAACAATTACAATATGGTGCAAAATGTAAGTATTAATGGTACATCTTTTTCTATAGGCACTGTCGGCTCATGGTCGTCTACAAATACATATAAATATTATAACAATGCGGTATTTCCTTCTTTAACTGCAGGCAACACAGCAACGTTCTCCATAGGATTCTATTCGGTACAGGATGCTGAACCAAGATACTTCAGTATGTGGATTGATTACAATAATAACAACACCTTTGATGCCAATGAACTGGTTATGAGTAATGCTACTACCACCAATACTGATCTTCCAACATTTAATCAACCAAATGTTACCGTTAACAAAACTATTGCCATTCCGGTATCTGTTACAGCAGGTAGTAAACGTATAAGACTGGTGAGAAGTCAGGATCCTGCCAATCCATTTGCGCCCTATTCTTCCGCGGTAACTCTTCAACCCTGCAATACGACCAGTACGTTTGCTTACGGATGCACTTATGATTTTTCTGTAAATATTACCGCGGGTGGTGGTGCCACTGCTCCGGTAGCTAATTTCAGCTTTCCGTCAACTATCTGTACAGGCAAAACCTATACCCTGACTGATAATTCAACCAATACCCCCACTACATGGTCGTGGACTGCAGTTGGTGCTACCAATCCTCCGGCCGCAATTCAAAACCCAGTAATATCCTTTAACAGCGCAGGTGTATATACAGTTACGCTTGTTGCAGGTAATGCAGGCGGATCATCTGCCCCTGTTTCGAAAACACTTACGGTTAATGCCAGTCCTACAATTAATATTCTTCCTAACAATACTACCATTTGTCAGGGTAATTCGGTTACGATGACCGTAAGCGGTGCCGCTACTTACAGCTGGAGCAATGGTTCAACCAGTACCTCAGTTAATGTAACACCTTCTGTAACCACTAATTATAGTGTAACCGGTACAAGCCAGGCAGGATGCAGTGTTTTGGCTTCTAAAACTGTATCAGTGGTTATTTGTACCGGGGTAGAATCGTTCCTTTTGAATGAAAATAATATCCGTATTTATCCGAATCCAGCATCTGATGTCCTTCAGGTTTCGATTCCTTCAGGAACCTTTCAGGACTATGCGCTTGAACTTTATAATACTTTGGGGCAAATGGTTGCTTACAAAAAAACATCCGGTAATCTCAGTCAGATAACTATTGAACACCTCGAAAGCGGTTACTATCATCTGGTGATCAAATCCGGTGATCAGGTTTTAAAATCATCCGCTATTTACATAAATAATAATCTTAATAAATAGACTTACATAACGTACTGTGATGTTACTTGCCTCTTTATGATTGCAAAAGTCAGACTACTGAATTGTTTGTAAACGGAGGCAAGTAACTTTTGTAACAGACCTTTACTCCATATCCAGTAATCCGGACTGAGCCGCATATAAAATCAATTCGGCTGTGTTGGTTAATTGCAATTTAGCCAACATATTTTTGCGGTGTGTTTCTACAGTGTAAAAGCTAATAAATAGTTTTTCGGCCACTTCCTTTGTGGTTAAGCCTTTGCTAAGTTCCTTAATGATTTCAATTTCCCGTTTTGACAGGCTGACATCTTCTGTTTCTGTGTATCGGTTAACGCGTTCTGTAAGCGTTTCTGCCACAGCTTTGCTGTAAAAGGTGCCTCCGGCGTGTACTGTCCGGATGGCTTCGAGCAACTCGGCATTACCCGTGTTTTTTAAAATGTACCCCGAAGCACCCGTACGCACCAGGCCATTAATAAAGGCTCTGGTTTTATACATGGTTAAAATCAGGATTTTTATATCCGGGTACTTTTTCTTCAGCGCTGCCGTAGTTTGTATTCCGTTTAAGCCGGGCATATTGATATCGAGTAACACCACATCGGGTCGCCGGTTTTCTACCGCTTTCAGTACTTCTTCACCAGTATTGGCAAAGCCGGTTACTTCCACATCCTTTTCTTTTACAAGCAGGGATGTCAACCCATCAATAAACATCTGGTGATCATCAGCTATCAAAATACGAATCATGCTTCAGGGGGATTTCTATAATATTAGTGGTTCCGTTTTTCTGATTTGAATCTACATAAAAAGTTCCGTTCAGCCGCGCTACCCTTGAGCGGATGTTGCTTAATCCCATTCCTTTACCGCTTTGTTCCGTATCATATCCCTTACCATTATCGCTTACCATTATTACCAAACGGTGGGCATTCCGGTTAATTTCGATACCTATTTCGGTAGCTCCGGCATGTTTGATGGTATTACTGATTAGTTCCTGTACCACGCGGTACACCACTATTTCAATATCGCTGCCCAGACGTTGCTTCATGCCAAAACTACTGAGGCTAAAACGCAGGTTACCGGTTTCTTCCAATACTTCTTTTAAATCTTCGAGGGCAGGCAGTAATCCGAAATTTACCAGCACTCCCGATTCCATATTGTGCGCTATTTTACGTACCTCGTCGCATACGGAATCGAGCATCGCATTGGCCTTTTGGTACTGATCCATTTGCTTCAGTTCCATGGCATCTACCTTTTGTTCCAACGCGTTAAAATGAAGTTTAACGGTAGCCAGCATACTACCCAAACGGTCATGTAAATCTTCGGCTATACGCTTGCGTTCGTTTTCCTGACTTTCCATAATCTCGCTGATGGATTTTAGTTCCTGTTCCTTTATTAGTTCGTTGATTTTTTTACGGTACAATGCTTCATTTTGCTCGGCCAGCAAACGGGCCGTTTTTACGCGATGACGGTAAAACCATATCAGTAAGATGGAAACGCATACGACTAAAAGTCCTGATATCAGATACCAGAGGCTACGCTTTTTATGATAAGCGCTTTCGGCGGCTTTTAACCGGTTTTCCTGTTGCAGGGTACGGATTGCGTTTTCTTTTTTAGCGTTTTGGTAGCGTTGTTCGAGGGCATTTACAAAGTTTTGTTTGGCTATGCCTTGTAAACTATCGCGCAATTGCACAAATTGCTGATGGTAAGCATAGGCTTTTTTATAATCGCCTTGTTGTTCGTACAACGCCGAAAGGTACTCGCAGGTGGCTTGCCATTGCGGGTAAAGTTTAAATTCTTTACATAACTGTTCTGCGTGTTGCCAATGGTTCAGCGCACTTTTTAAATCGTTACTGTTAAAACAAGTAGCGCCCAGATTAACGAGCGTCCACACCACATTGTCTCTGCTTCCGATGTGTTCAAAGCCTTTTAAGGCGGCTTCGTAAAACAGCAGGCTTTGCACGCTTTGTCCTAATTCATCGTACACACTGCCCATGTTGGCCTGACAGCGGGCTACATCGTACACACTGTGTAAAGCCGTGTATAAGGGTAAGGCTTCGGCATACGCCTTTAGTGCCTTGTCGGGCCTCCCGTGAGCCACTTGCCAGGCTGCCAGTCCGTCATAAGCCAAGGCCAGATTAAAAGTATCGGCCGATCGTTTTGCCTCTGCCATACATTGGCGGTAATAGTTGCCTGCTTTTCCGCTGTCGCTTACCTGATCGTAAAGTTTTCCGAGTGCGTAAAGGGAGCGTACTACGCCCCTACTCTGCCTGAGCTGCTCGTATAGTTTTAATCCTTTTAACTGGTACAAGGCCGCGCTGTCGTGCAGCCCCTTCATGGCCCAGGTAACGCCTTTCTGATAAAACACTTCGGCCAGCAGGGAATCGTTGCGCGCCAGGGCATTCCGCTGCAACGCGGCTTCGTAGTGATAAAGGGCGGAATCGGATAAGCCAACGCGCTTGTAGTAATTACCAGTATGAATGCTACCGAGCATTTGCCAGACCGGATGCTGAATACCCCCTGCTTTTAGTTTCATAGCCGCTTCAAGAGTGCGTATGGGCTGAACCTGCAAACTATCAACCGCCTGCCGGTGGTAGCTTAGGAGTTGCTGTGCGCTAACTTGTGGCTGCCCTCTTATGCTATTCACCAAACCAAACAGGTATAGTGTTAGCCATACGATACGGGTTGTATATAAAAAGGACCCTGACAAGTTTAGTCGGTGTTGCTGTAAATAACTTTGTGTTTTAATTTCCGGCCTACTTTCTGATCATTTTTTAAAACGCTTACCTGCACGTCTTTGTAGTCGGCCAGGGGTGTAAAGCGGTAACCATAGTCGTTGTAGCCACCACCGTTCTGATTGGCGTTGCTACTTAACTCAATGATTAAATGGTTATCGGTTTCGTTAAAGGTAATGGCGCTTATCCGGTCGGTGCTGTTGCTATGTCCCCGGATATCCAGTAAAAATGTAGTTCCATCCTGTATGAAATCCAGTGTAAATTCTATTTTATCCGGTGCCGAAGGATCCGGATCGTTCGTTAGCGGTTCGCTATCGGTAATTTTTAAATACCGGTAAGCGGTTTCAATAATGGGAAACGTTTCTGGCATAGTGTTCGTTTTTATGAGGTTTGACTGACAATTTAGTAATTATAGAGTTAAGTCCAAAATTAAAAAGGAGACTGCCCGGCCGCAATACCTGAAAACGGGTAAAGGGGTGTCTGTTGATAGAAAATACCATTAACTAAACGACAGCGCATCACTCTGATGCTACAATACCTTATCTGAATCTGAAACTGCTTAATCACATTTTTAAAATCCGGCTCAAAACAAAAAGAGCAGTCAGAGGCTGTTAAACATCTATTATGTACTAAGCATTTTAGTATGGGAAACACTCCTGTTTCTTATTAACCAACATCACCTAATAACCCTGCTATAAATCAGCATTATGTCGTTGAATCGTTGTTAACTTTACATCACCAAAATTTAAAATATATACCATGAAAGCAAGAAAAACAGTTTTAGTACTTATTTCCACTTTGGCATTGGCCACTGCCTGTAAAAAACCCGAAAAAGGAGACGTTGGTCCCGCAGGGCCTTCAGGTGCAGCGGGTGCTACCGGTTCAACCGGAGCTGTAGGCGCAACAGGCGCTACCGGATCGGCCAATGTGATTTACTCTGCCTGGCAAACCTCTCCAACCGCCAGCCGCGATACTACGGTGGACGGTACGTGTGTACGCATACGGCATTTATATGCCCCTTCTTTAACGCAAGGCATTTTAGACAGCGGGTTGGTAATTACTTACATGAGGGTAGGAAGCATTGGGCCTTACCAATTGCCTTATACATCCGACGCGGGTGGTGCTACCAATCAGATTGGCTGCATTTATAATAAAAATAAAATATTTATTTACCGTGAAACGTTTGGCAGTTGCCGCTTTACAAGCGCATCAGCAGGTACCGCTCCTGTGTTGGTCAACCTGCCTCAATCGTTAGAGTACCGTTATGTGATTGTACCCGGCACTATTTCGGGCGGACGTTTAATACAGGGAGCTAAAATAATTGATATTGCCGCTATTAAAGCCATGAGTTACGAAACCTTACTGCAGCACTTTACTATTCCGGCGGAAGGTTCTAATCAATACTAATAAGCAAGTAGGCGTTGAATTTTACAACATGTTTATAAACGTTCCATCCAGCTAAATACCAAAGGCTATCTGTAAAGGATAGCCTTTTATTGTTTTTACTAAGAAGCGAACTAATGGTAAGTTATGGCGCAACATAGGAAATGGTGTTCCTGGAATCAGATCTTACTTAACGCTTGCTCTATATCATCTATAATATCCTGATAGTACTCTACCCCTACTGATAAACGGATCATTTTTTCGGTCAGATTCATTTTCTTTTTTAAATCGTCGTTTACCGGTGTATGGGTCATAGAGTAAGGATGTTCGGCCAGCGATTCGGTACTGCCTAAACTCACCGCGAGTTTAATCAACTTAAGGGCATTCAGTACTTTGAACGCCTGTCTTTCACCGCCTTTTACATCAAAACTAATCATGGCCCCCGGCGACAGGCATTGCTGCTTGTAAATCCGGTATTGCGGATGTCCCTTTTTTAATAAGCCCAGGTAATACACTTTTTCTACTTTGGGATGTTTGCTTAACCATTTGGCTATTTTTTCGGCATTCTGTGCCTGTAAGGTCATGCGCATTTTAAGGGTTTCGAGGCTGCGCATGAGTAGCCATCCTGTATTGGGCGAGGCCATGGTACCCATAATGCTCCGGAACGATTTGACACGCCTCATCAGCTCCTTTGAACCCACACAAGCTCCGGCAATTACATCGCTATGACCGCCGATGTATTTAGTGGCTGAATAGACTACCAGATCGAAACCGTGTTTAAGCGGATGCGAAAAAACAGGTCCTAAAAAAGTGTTATCAATGGCGGTGATTACTTTTTTGTTTGTTGTAGAATAGTGCTTTGCCAGAGCGACACATAGCTTCATATCAATAAGATCGTTAGTAGGATTAGCCGGGCTTTCAATAAAAATCATAGCCAATTTATCCGCCTTTCCGGTAGATTCCACGCGTTGCATAATCTCCGCTTTGGTTTGGTTAGGCATAAACCCTATACTGTGTATGCCGTACTTTAACAGCACCTGCTTAAAAAAATGATCGGTCCCGCCGTATAAGGGCTCACTGTGCAATAACAGATCGCCTGGTTTTAATAACTCTAAAACCATGGTGCTGATGGCTGCCATGCCACTTTCGAATACTGCACCATCTTCGGCTTCATCCCACAGGCACAAACGATCTTCGAGTATTTCGAGATCGGGATTATTGATACGGCTGTAAATTAAACCCACTTCTTCTTTGGGTTTTAAATGTCGTTTGCCATAGGCCACTTCAAAAAATGATTTTCCTTCTTCAGCGGTTTTAAATACAAACGTAGAAGTTTGAAATATAGGGCATTTTACCGCGCCTTCGGAAAGTTCGGGTTTATAGCCATAGCTCATCATTAAGCTTTCGGGACGTTGTTTCGCTTTTTTTGCCATACCAGAGGTGATAAAAAGTTAGTGTGACAAAATTAAAAGGTAAACTTATTTTATCTTAAAAAATATCAATATTCAGATTATTTTTCTTTTAAAATTACAATAATAGAATTTTAATCTATTTTGTTTACATTTACTTACCTGAAAAAGATGTTTTTTCTATGGAAAAATTAGATAAACTGGATAAGCACATTTTAAAACTGCTTCAAAAAGATTGTTCGCTAAATACCAAGCAAATTGCCGACCGGGTAGGTTTATCGGTTACGCCGACTTACGAACGGATAAAACGTTTGGAAAAAGGAGGCGTTATTGAAAGTTATGTGGCAGTGCTTAATAAAGAAAAGGTAGGAAAACCGTTAATGGTGTTTTGTAACGTATCATTGCAACTGCACTCGAAACCTTTATTAAAGAAATTTGAGCAAACGATTATACGGTTTGATGAGGTTATGGAGTGTTACCACATGGCGGGGGCTTTTGACTATTTGCTGAAAGTACTGGCTAAAGATATGAATGAATAT
>JASGCO010000033.1 GCA_030054095.1 Sediminibacterium sp. | reverse complement strand
CTCTAAAATGAGCCACTTATTCAACGATACCTGATGTCTCGAACACTAATGATTACAAATCCGCGCTAACCGTCAGTAATTACGCTAACAGTTACTCGCTAGCGCGGATTTGCAATCCGTGCGGCAATTACCAGCTGATTCTGACATCCGAATGTTCGTTTTCCATAATGCCATCCCCCTACTCCTTTTCGTTTGCAACCATCAGTACCATCAAACATCCCTTAACTCCTGCACCTGAACTTAAACTTCTATCAGCGGTTCACCCTCATATTTTGATTTGCCTCACAAAAACAGGTATAAATACCGTTGTTTAAAAAAGCGGAATGGGTTAGGTTTGGGCAATAATACCATTAAGTCCCCAGCCAAATGAGCGTAAGAAACAATACAACTGTATCATTTCGGATAAGAGCAGGAAGCTGATATGATACGCACTCTGTCTCCCGTCTGAAGCTAAGAAATGGCAGGTAAATATTGAAACATTACAAGAAATTGAAAAAACGTTTGGCCACTAACATGAAATATTAACCCACCATAAAAAAACAATGTATGAGCACCACTAACTATTCTAAAATCCGGTTTATCGGATACGCTATCCCAACTACTCCTGGTAATCTTGTCCCCATCGGAAACCCAAACGGCCCGGGGGCTGTGGCCGGAGTCTATTTAGGAAACGACGATTTTTTAACTGATATTACCAGCCGGATTTCCGTTCTGAAAAACGCGGTTGATCTGGCAAAAAACATGCTGCCACAAGGCGAAGATCCCCAAAGTATTATCAATGTGTTTGTTGCTCCTGAGTTTTACTTTCACGGCACCCAGGGCCCTTACCTGCACACGCCTGCCGAGGCCGACCCGGCCACCCTCATTCTGGAACAATTACAAAACACATTCCCGGCCTCTGAATACCCGAACTGGACTTTTATTTTTGGCAGCGCCATTACCGCCAAAGTGGACAATATTCAAAACGTGTATGATTCCAATTACGCCACCGTTCGTAACAGCGTAGTGCGCAACTTGTCAGAAAACTGGCAACAAGCTTATGGTCCGTTGCAGGATGTGGTATTTGATATGCTCGTCAATTTTATTAAAAACTGCCACTCCTATCCCAACCTCGAAGTACGGAACAGGGCCATGGTGGTGAGTAATCTGGCCTTGAGTTCTCCTGCCAACAACAGAACGTTTGAAGGATCAGGCATGACTACCGAAAAGTATTTTGTTTCTAATGAAGACTTTTTACTGTATGAAACAAGCACTCCACCTAAACAAGTGATTACAGAGCAAATGACCGCCTATCCGGTAATTGATCTGTCGGGAGGCGACCTCAAACGCAGCAACGACGATAAATATGCCGTATTCAGGCAACACTACGGATCGGATAATTTTCCTCAGTACGTGGACTTTGGTATTGAGATTTGTCTGGATCACAGTGATGTGAGACTCCGCAGAAACATAACCAATGAACCCTGGAGCAATCCTGGCGTTGATGCCATTCACGTGCAACTGGTGCCATCGTGCGGTATGCAAATTGTGGCAGAGAGTGTTGCCGCCGATAGCAATGGTTTTGTGTTTAACTGCGACGGGCAATACAATCTGGATAACACCACCACACCGCAAGCCAATCAGCAATCAGGCGTTAACTGCGCGTACACCAACTATTACGTTAACAGCAGCTATGCCGCCCATACGCAACTGGCCTCCGTTATACAACCCGCAACAGGTAACGATCCGGCGCGAAGTGGCTCAACCAACGCCACTTTTAAAACCATGAGTACGAATGATATTGTGTGTGTTCCGGTAAGTTCAACACCATTGGGAAGCGATTTCGATCAGTATTTTGCCGGAGGCTATGGACAAGTACACATTTATGGCTTAGAAAACGGATACGCCTTATATCCAACAACCTAATACAACTGCATTCTACCCCCCAATACACCATCGCTAATCCACTCACGCGAATTAGCGATGGTTTGTTTCCGGAACCTAAAAATCCTTTACAAGACGTTTCACACCGAAAGTGTTCCATGAATTCATGCTGCTTTCTCACCGCTTTAATAATGATGCCAGGCTCAACAAAACACTTTTCCTTAAACTAAAAAACCTTTCAGATATTGCTGGGGTTAGAAAAAAAGGACATAATGTTAGGTTGTAAAAGCAATTGATCTGTATGACGATCAATACTATCTGCCGGCAATTGAGGAGAAGCTACCTGAAGAGAGCGGTACGATCCGTTTTTCTGTGGCGCAATAAGAACCGTTTTACCATACGCTAAATTGAACCTGCCGAAACCTATTCATATTCCATGCCTGAGTGTCTTCTCTCGCCAGAAGGCATTTTTTTCTACTGGCATCGGTCCATTTAACGGTTTTAATGTTCCGCTCCTCATTCTTTACCGTAAAATGACCATCTCCTGAACAATTCCAGATTACACCACCTGATAGAACAAAAAATAATTTACGTAACCTATCTAACCACCACAATATAAATCCCCTTTTTTCTTGCTGTTAAACCGTTTGTAACGTTTTTGTAACATTACATTTACTAGTTAAAACAGACATCTTTCCATTCAAACATATTTTATACATTAGCATTCAGGTATATTGTTTACGGTGCCATAACATTAAGGCGGGCGCGGTCAATTCCAGCAATAAAAATAAACGATAGATCAACATTGCATGTTTTATCAGATAAAGTATGAGTATCCGCAGTTAACTTTTAAGCAGGGTGGTGTAATTACCACAATACCGTATCTACATCCGGTATTGCAAAAAGAACAATAAAATGTCTGATTATAGCAGAACTACTTAACAATGAATAACTGGTATAAGATTCTAACCGCCACTACTTTCATCTATTTCACTTTATTGACTCACAAAAAACTGGCGTATGTTCTGCTAATGACCTTATTAACACTAAGGTTTCATGCGCAGGAGTTAAGATTTGAAAATGTTACCGCTAAAATTGGCATACCATCCCTTTTTTGTATAGATATGTTACAAGACACAAAGGGGTATATATGGCTAAGTACCAGTAAAGGGTTGTACCGTGTTAACGGAAACAGCGCTACGGCATTTAACGGGCCAAACGGCGTACCAGATAATGTAACCAGCATGAGTGAAAGTGCCGATAGTATAGTATGGTTGGCCACCTCAACCAAAAAAATATACACACTAAAAAAAGATACGTTTACAGAGGCGCCATTCAGCAAGCAACTACAAAACAGACTTGAAAATACAGAAACGATCTACAGTTTACAATTCAATACCAATAATGATTTATATATAAATTCAACGTTACACACGTTTGTTGTTAACACCAAAACCAATAAAACACTCCAAATCCCGTTTAGCGAACCCAAGTCATTAATGTCCTACAACTGCAACCCGAAGTACATTATTCCCGTAAACGGAAGGGTATTTAGCGAAAAAGCTTCCGCCCTCGAAAAAATAGCGGACACATTGCCACTCACGTTTCATACTCCCGATGGGGTAAAAACCATAAAAATTAACTATCCGGCTTCCGGTAATATTTACGATTACTACGTTAATGCTGCAATCCAGAATGACTATACCATTTTAGAACTTGGCAATAAACTTGTGATTATAAAAGATTACCGTATCATCCAAACGTATCAGTTTGACAATCGTATATTAAAAATACACGTTGATAGAACCAACGGTTTATGGGTAGGCACCCTTCACGGAGGGCTCATTCATTATTCTGATTTCTTAAATCCCAAAACAAAAAAGCAGTATTTAAGTGGTGCCAGCGTACAGGATATTCTGATTGATTACGAAAACAACATCTGGATAGCCACACTAAATAATGGTATTTACAGAAGCAGCAGCTTATGGCTCGAAAGCTACACAACTATAAAGGGCCTTAACAAAAGCGTTTCCTTCCAAAAAGGAATTGATTCCGCTTTGCACATCCTGTCATTTGACAATTGTCTTTTTAAAATTGACTCTATCATCTCCTCCCCCGTTTGCTTTAACATTAACCCTTCTCAGGAGCACTTCAAACTGATACGGAAATATAAGAATGACTATTTACTATTCAGTAATGGCGGGATATATATTACTGATAAGCACTTTAAAACCATACAAAAAACAAGTTCAAACCCTATTTATAACTGGCTGGGTGTTGTTGATCTCGATCCTGGAGATACTTTACCGTTGCAGGGTGTGTCGGTATCCTACTTAATAAATGCATACGCCGGAAAAACCGAAAATATGGTGAGTTTACCCTCAACCATCACCGCGTATTGTAAATTAGATTCCAGAAATGTTCTCATTGGTACCGAAGCAGGTTTATACAAAGTAAACTCTGCCACACGTAAGGTGGAACGTATTGCCGGAATTATGAACGCGGTAAATGTTCTCTTCAAAAGTAAAAACGGGACTTTTATTATTGGTACCGTTAAAGAAGGACTCTACACCTTTGATAACAAAACTCTTACAAGAATAGATAAAATAGCGGGACTGCCCTTACTGGAATATAACGGGCTGGATGAAGATTCACAGGGAAGAATATGGTGTGCCACATCCGAAGGAATATATTGCCTGATGGAATTACCCCACACATCCAGCTTCCTGAAACTGGATGAAACCATCGGACTGCCCGATAAATCCATTTTAAATGTGTGCATTTATAAAGAAAACGTTTACTTCTCGGTAAAAAACGGCTTGTACAGATTTGCCATCCACAATGCGCTTTTATTTACAGAACCAAAATTTTTCATAACCGCTTTTAAAACCACTAAACAAACGTATTCAGATTTTAGCAAACGGATTACGCTTCCTTCTTCTGAAAACACCGTTACCCTTTCGTTTGAAAATCTGACTTTCGAAGCTATCCACTCTCCCCGACTGATATATGAATTATCCGGAAAAATTAATAGAACCGATTCATTGAACAGTTCGGTTTTGGTATTAAACAACTTACCGCCGGGCGATTACCTGTTAACCGTTTTTGCCGCTAACGCGAAATTACAAAAAAGCAAAGCATGTATAAAAATTCAGTTTTCTGTTGAACCACCGTTTTACCTTAAAACCTGGTTTATAGCGGGTATTGCAATTACGGTACTTGTGCTATTGGTGCTTATCAACCGGTTGTATATTACCCGTATTAAAAAAAGAGAAGAGGAAAATAACAGAATTAATAAACTTATCAACGCGTCTAAACTTACCGCTATACAAGCGCAAATGAATCCGCATTTTATATTTAATTCGATAAACAGCATACAAAACTACATACTTCAAAAGAAAGAAAAAGACGCCTACACCTATCTTGCCAAGTTCAGTAAATTGATAAGAATGGTACTTCACCATTCGGACAAAACACAAATTGCGCTTTACGAAGAAATTGATTTAATGAGAACCTACATAGAAATAGAACAACTTCGTTTCGACAACTCTTTTGATTATGAGATTAACGTAGATGATTCTGTAAACGAGCAGGAAATTTTCATTCCTCCCATGCTTATCCAACCCTATATAGAAAACGCTATCTGGCACGGAATAATGCACCTCGACAAACAGAGAAAGGGGCTGTTAGCTGTGTCCTTTATAGTGGAAAACCAACTTCTTAAAATAAGCATTCAGGACAATGGCGTAGGGCGTAAAGAATCCTTGTCGTATAAAAAAGATACCGAACACAAACCCGTTGCCATGAGCCTCTCACAAAAACGATTGGAGATTATGGCCGATGTTTTTAAACAAAAAAACATAGCCATTCATATAACCGATTTAGTTGATACCGACAATAACGCCGCAGGCACCAGAATTGAACTTTATTTACCATTAACGCTTCAGGGAAAAGAATACGATTATGATTAAAGCCATTATAATTGATGATGAAAAAAACAGCCGGGAGGTCCTTAAAAACCTCCTCAAAAACTGTAGTAGCCAAATAGAAATTGTAGCAGAAGCCGCAAACGCGGAAGAAGCGTTTCAGTTAATCAATATCCATCAACCCGAATTAGTTTTTTTAGACATTCAGATGCCAAAAGCAAATGGCTTTTCTCTGTTAAAGAGATTTGAATCAATCCTATTCGAAATTATTTTTGTTACCAGTTACGACAATTACGCTATTAACGCCATTAAATTCAGTGCTCTGGATTACCTTTTAAAACCAATAGAAATTCCCGATTTACAAAACGCTGTAGAAAAAGCGATAATTGCGGTAAACAAAAAAAACAGCAATCAGATACAAGTACTAAACCTCATCAATAGTTTAAATACCGAAAACCCGGAACGAAAAATTGTCGTTCACACGGGAAATAAAGTAAAACTATTAAGCCCGTCCGAAATTATTTACATAGAAGGAGACAGAAGGTACTGCCATATTATTACAAACGGAGAGCAATATACACTGGCCAAGTATTTAAAAGATTTTGAAGAGTATTTTGGTGAACATTCTTCTTTCGTAAGAATCGGTAAAAGCCACATTATAAATACTGTACATATACAGGAATATTCAAAAGGAGATCCCTTTGTTATAACTCTTTCCAATAAAAAAACGATGGAAGTATCGCGGCGAAAAAAAGCAATTGTACTCAGTAAGTTAAAAGACTAATACATCGTTCCTGAATACGCTACCTCTTATCAGTGTCATGAAATATAAAACATAAATAATCGGGGGTTAAACTGTCAATAGACTGAAGGCTTCTACTATGTGCCAAAATCAGTTATCCACACAGCTTTAAAATATTACCGGAATGGCTGAATGATTGGGCGAAAATTATGCAACGATCAATGGTAAGGTTACACAATGCCGTCACTAAGCAAATCAGTTCTCAGAGATCTTACTTCTTTAAAATAGACTTTCTGTACTTAATGCCCCATTCGCCCATGGCCTCTACCACTTTGTTAAGGCTTTTACCCTGAGGGGTTAGTTCATATTCCACCGTAACCGGCATGGTGTCGAGTACCGTGCGCTTCACCAAGCGATTCATTTCCAGATCCTTTAACTCCTTCGACAACACCTTGGGCGAAATCCCTTCTATGTGGCGGCTCAGATCCATAAACCGGAATTTTCCCGCGTTATACAGCGCTGCTATAATCACCGTTTTCCATTTCCCGCTCAGTAAATCCTGCGTGTCTTTAACCCCCTGAACCTGCAGGCGGCACACACCCGTTAATTCTGTTTTTTGCTTTTTCATATACAGCCTTTTCCCGTTTAACTACTGCTTTCCGCATCAAAAATATAAAATGAATCGCTATTTATGCAACCGGGTTTGATGTGATACCTTAAAAAGCCCGCTATACCAGTAATTTCCTGCGCCTAACCCACTTACCAAACAGAAAGCACTTACTTAATGGAAACTACTTACCAAAAGGTAACAGATAGCATTTGTGTAACTATCTGCCGTAATTTTGTAAACAGAATTTTAAACATTTAAAACATGAAAATAGCAGTAATAGGAAGCACAGGCTTTGTAGGCACCGGTATTACCGGCGAACTACTACACCGTAATCACACCGTAACCGGTATCTCAAGGAATGCAGGCACAAGCGATAAACCCAATTTGACACTTGTTGCAGCCGATATCCTGAATGTAAGTCAGCTTGCCGGAATTTTAAAAGGGCACGATGCCGTTATCAGTGCTTATAACGCGGGCTGGGGAAATCCTAATTTGTACAACGATTTTCTGGCCGGTTCCAAAGCCATTCAGGAAGCCGTAAAACTAGCGGGTGTTAACCGTTACATTGTAATTGGTGGTGCCGGTAGCCTGTACGTTGCAGAAGGTGTTCAGGCAGTAGATACGCCCGATTTTCCAAAAGAATTTTACGCGGGGGCTTCCGCCGCGCGCGATTACCTTAACGTTCTGAAAACCGAAAACAGCCTGGATTGGGCCTTTTTTAGTCCCGCGTTTGAAATGCATCCGGGCATTACCACCGGTCGTACCGGGAAATACCGTTTGGGAAAAGATCATCCCGTTTTTGATGAAAATCACAGAAGCGTGTTATCGGTGCAGGATCTGGCTGTTGCAATAGCGGACGAAACCGAAACCCCGCAACATCACCAAACCCGTTTTACAGCAGCTTATTAACCACTTCTTTACTATGGAAATCCCTGTTGTTTTTTTACAACAGGGATTTTTGTTTTACTATTAACCTATCCTATTTCGCAATCACCAAGTCTTGAGTACGCCAATAGCTACTAAAAAATACTACATTTATCAAAAAGCAATCCCAATGAACACGAATACCATAAAAACCAACAGAACAAAAGGAATTCTAAATGTTATTGCCTTTTGCGGCGTTTTCACCCTTCTGTTTATTGGTCTTTCGTTTTTCAAATCTATTTTCCCGGCCGGTGCCGAACGATTGGTTCATGGTTGTATTGGCACACTTAGCGCGTTTTTAACCACGCTGCTATTTCTAAAATACAACAAACTGAGTTTTGCAGATATTGGATTCGTTTATGAAAAAAAAACGTTTCTCCGTTTCCTTATCGGACTGCTATATGGCATTCTTATCATGGGCGCTTTAACCGTACTTGTGATCTTCAGTTCCGGTTTTAGCGTACAACTGAACACACACGCCAGCTTCCTGAACTTTTGGATACTGACACTTCCGCTGATTCTTCTGGCTTATATGGAAGAACTGGCCTTCAGGGGATTTCCCCTGCAAATGGCATTACGCGTAATGGCTACGCGGGGCGCTTTGCTACTCACCGCCCTGTTATTTGCCATTTATCACATTGCCAATGGATGGAGCATTCAGGCATCGTTGTTAGGACCCGGGCCCTGGGGCATTATCTTTGGATTAGCGGTCTTGCAAGCCAATGGCATTTCTATGTCCACGGGTTTACATTACGGTGTTAACCTAACCACATCGGCATTTGCCATAACAGATACCTCATTTAACCTGTTTGTATTAAAACAGGCCAATGGTCAATCCCTTGAGCAGTACCAGAGTTCAGATATTGAAATTCTGTTACCACAAATCGCCATTTTTATCTTAGCCATTGGTTTAATGGAAGTGTACATAAGAACAAAACATAAGATCCTATCTTAATTTTATCAAAATGTCTTGATGCTGTTAGCCGCATTCACTGGTTATACGGTTAAAACCAGAAGGTTTATAATTGCTAATTGCAGATCCATTATCCCTAAACAGATCGTTTATTAATTGTAAATTTACGTCAATTTTTAACTGGTACTATGAAGCCCATTTTAAACACACTACTCGTCCTGTTACATTTACTTATTATCCATTTGAATGGCACCGCTCAGAAACCAGTCAGCTTTAAACCGAAAGTGTGTTACAAATCGGACAAGTTAATTATTACACAACTTACTGAAAATACATTTGAACATACGTCCTTTAAACAAACACAGGATTTTGGCAATGTGCCCTGTAACGGACTGGTTGTCCGTAACGGGAACGAAAGCATTGTATTTGATACGCCCACCGATAATCCGGGTTCTGAAGAGTTGATTAAATGGCTAAACGGAACGCTCCATTGCAAAATAAAAGCTATTATCCCCACTCATTTTCACGATGATTGTTTGGGTGGATTAAAAGCGTTTGATGAACACCAGATTCCCTCGTACGCTAATTTTAAAACCATTGAACTGGCAAAGGAAGCGGGCGCCACTGTTCCCCAAAACGGGTTTAACGATTCGCTGGTTTTAACCCTTGGTGTGGAAAAAGTAATGATTCGTTTTTTTGGTGAGGGCCATACAAAAGACAATGTAGTGGGATATTTTCCTTCAGAACGGGTACTGTTTGGCGGGTGCCTGATTAAAGAGCTTGATGCCAGTAAAGGCTATTTAGGCGATGCTACCATTTCGGTCTGGTCGGGAACAGTGGAAAAGGTAAAAAAAGCCCATCCCGATGTTCGCATCGTAGTGCCGGGACATGGCGATTATGGTGATAAAGCGTTACTGGATTATACCATTAAGTTGTTTAGGGGGAAATAGAAAAATACATTTATGCATAAATACAACAAAATACTCTTATGAAAGCACCATTATTACTTTTGATGATTGCATTTACGCTATCTGATTACGGACAAAGTTCTGATCCAACTTTACTCTGGATATTCCGTATGGAACAAAATGCCAGAGAATCTGTACTTTTTGAAAACTTTCAGGGGAGCAGTAAAGGCTATCCTAATTCAACAGGTTTGTTTAAAAGTAATGACACCATCCGTTATGCATCAGGTCTCGTTTTCAGAACATGCGAAGTGAGTAACCAGCAATTGAATGGTAACTACAAAATGTATTTTCCTAACGGGAAATTATATATGAAGTGCTTCTATAAAAAGAATCAATTGGTTGACTCTACTTCGATCTATAATGAAACAGGAAAACTTGTTTCTATAATAAGACACCTGTCTCCTTCAATAGAACAAGAAGTCCATTTTGATTTGAACGGGACCATTAAAAAAGTGGAAGACATACAGATCGTCCCCGTTAGTTCAACAACATTCAAATCGGGCTACGTTCATACCAATACTGATAAAGTAAGAAAAACGGTTTACTACAACCCGCAGGGACAGCCGATTGACAAGGAAGCTTATTTGAAATTATACCCGAACGAAAAATAGGTTCTCTGATGACTATCTCTACTTTAGAGTGAATTACTTCGTTACACAACGCTATTACTATTATTCCTCTTTGAAGGAGTCACTAACTATCTGCTAATATTTAACCAATTCTACACTTATACCCTCCCCGAAAAATTAACACCCCGGAAAACCGGTAGTTTAATTTACATTATTACCTTTAACACTGATTTTAAGTCGCACATAATATAGATTCCGGATTTAACGCTAATAAACAATTCGATGAGATTCTACATAACCATACTCCTGCTCTGCTGTTCGTTACTAAACAGTTTCGGGCAACACACCGCGCTGTCTGATTCTTTGCGCAAGGCCTACAACGCGGAAATGAAATTAGCCGGGAATCACTTTTCTGAGAACTACTATCCCCACCGGACCGCCATTTATTCCTTAAATGAGGTGCAGTTTTTGAAAAAAATGGATTCGTTGCAACAACCGTTTATGCGTATTACTGATAAATATGCGGCAGCTTTTAAACCCATTGATAAGGACTTTATTTCCAAAGAACAGAAAGACCTCTCTTTCTTTTTTGACCGGATGCTGCTGGACTACCCGTATTTCCATGAAAACCATACCGGGAAAAAAGTAGAATTATCAACGTCCGTTCAGTTAAAATTAAACGCGCACCTGAACGATTTTAATACCCCTGAACTTTTAGCCAGTAACGATTTTCAGGGATACGTGGAAGCCTTTTTAAGACACCGGACCAGCACTGAATTAAAGAAACCGAAATACAAAACATCGGATAATAAACGCCTGGATGCGTATTTGAATGTAATACCTGTTTATTTCAGGAATACGGTATGCCGCGATTACTGGGCCTACCATTATTTGTACAATCACCTTGATAACTGGGGCAGCAAACATGTGGACAAAGCCATACAATCGTTTTTAGCAACCTGCAAAAATGCGGATTATACCAGAACCATAGACAGCCTTTATACCGAAAGCAGGAACGCGTATAAGGGGCATGTAATTACCTCTTACAAAACCGTGGATGGTTTTAATCTGGATCTTCATATTTTCCTCCCGGATTCATCGTACCGGAAAACCAAAAGACCGGTTATGGTTTATTTTAGCGGGGGCAGCTGGACAGAAGGTTCTCCGGAATGGGATTTTTATAATTGCGAAAATTACGCGCGTAAAGGCTGGGTAGCCGTATCAGTTGAATACCGGGTGGCCGACCGGTACGAAACCACTCCTTTTGAAGCCGTAAAAGATGCCAGGAGTGCTATTCGCTGGTTACGCTTACATGCCGAAACCTATGCAATAGATACAAACCGCATTGTGGCATCGGGCAATTCGGCCGGAGGGCATTTGGTGCTAACCACCGCTTTGGCCCATGCGGTAAACGAAAGCACCGATGATGTAAAAGTCAGTGCCTCGCCTAACCTGTTGCTGGTAAACGCCGGGGTTTATAATTTAATGGGCGATAGTGGTACGGATTGGATTCGTAAAGGCTTAAAAGATAAAAACATGGTGAAACTGATCTCACCTCAGCACCTGCTGAAAAAGGGTATGCCGCCTGTGTTAATTGTTCATGGTACCAACGACCAAAGTGTGGCCTATTCGTCGGCAGAAGCGTTTGTGAAAGAAATGAATACCCTTGGTAATACCGTTACGTTTAAAACCCTGGAAGGTGCGCCGCATTATATTTGGTTCGACCGCCGGTTTTCGGGAACCGTTTCGGGTTTCAGAAAGGCGTTTTTAAAACGATATGGTTATGAATAGCCGGAGATGTGGTGGAGACATATTCTAAAATGATTCCAGAAGATACAAGAAGCCATTAACCAGCATTTCCCCTAAATCAATTGCGTGATGTTAACCTGTCAGGAAGCCAGAAAAATTGCGGAAGCCCAACTGAACACTTCTTTGTATTGTTTAAATGATGAGCTTATTATTATTGAAAGTGCTATTATTGAAAAGGAATATGCCTGGATTTTCCCATACACTTCTAAACTTTTTTTTGAAACAAAAGATATCAGGTTTGCTATTGGCGGAAACAGCCCTCTGTTCATTTCCAAGAAAGATGGTTCTGTGTCCACTTACAAAACGGGTTTAAGTATAGAAGGGATGATAGATGAGCATGAAGATACTCATCAGTTATGGACTTTAATCTTAACGGAAACTGAACCATTAAGTTCGCGGGATCTTTTAGTTTTGAAAACCATTATCAGTTTTACTAATGCCGATCTTTTAATTGTAAAAAAAAGCAAACTCCTTTTAAAAGGCTCCAAACGGCATTTATTGCGTGTGCAGCAGCAACTTAGCGTACATAATATTTCATCTGAAATCCGGTTAACGGATATATAGTAAAATGAGTAGGCTGTATTGGTAATCCCTGTTAACACGCTTCTTTTTTTAATTTAAACCTGAGTACTGCAATATCCCCCCGCCCAGGGATGGAAGCGGCAGCCCCGGGCTGGCTTTGCGAGTCAGCGCACGGGCGAGGAGGCGGCGGAACAGAGCCACCGCAGGCCTTGCGATGCCGCAAAAGCCAGCCCGGGCTATAGCGGACAGACCGGCCACGTTGGCGGAGGGCAAGCTTTTCCAAAGTTTCAGAACTTTGGAAAAGCTGTGGGTAAGCCACCGTGGCGGGCGCCTAAAAAGCGTTTCGCTCGCATGACTTGTTTATTAAAAAAGGGACACCGTTATAACGATGTCCCTTTACTGTTTGAAGTGGTTCTTGTTTTGAAACCTGTTGTATTGATTCTGCTTATAAAATCAGCATGGCATCGCCATACGAATAGAAGCGGTATTTTTCTTTAATGGCTTCTTTGTAAGCTTTCATTATTAAATCGTAGCCCCCAAATGCCGACACCATCATTAACAGGGTGCTTTCGGGCATATGGAAGTTAGTAATCATACAATTGGCCACGCTAAAATCGTAAGGTGGGAAAATAAATTTGTTGGTCCATCCTACATAGGGGTTTAAATGACCCGTTGTGGATACTGAACTTTCAATGGCGCGCATAACAGTGGTACCCACCGCGCATACTTTTTTCTTTTTGTCTTTGGCCGCGTTTACAATTTTGCAGGTATCGCCCGAAATTAAAATTTCTTCGCTTTCCATTTTATGTTTGGTAAGGTCTTCTACCTCTACCATACGAAATGTACCTAAACCAACATGGAGGGTTAGAGGGGCAAACTGCACGCCTTTAATTTCGAGTTTTTTCAGCAACTCGCGGCTAAAGTGTAAACCGGCGGTAGGTGCCGCCACAGCCCCTTCGTTTTTAGCGTAAACGGTCTGGTAACGGTCAATATCCGCTTCTTCGGCCGGACGCTTAATGTATTTTGGTAATGGGGTTTCGCCCAAATCGTATAATACTTTGCGGAATTCTTCGTAACTGCCATCGTATAAAAAGCGCAGGGTACGTCCACGCGAGGTGGTATTATCAATTACCTCGGCCACCAGACTGTCGTTTTCGCCAAAGTACAGTTTGTTACCGATACGGATTTTACGGGCCGGATCTACCAGCACATCCCACAGACGGCTTTCGGCATTGAGTTCGCGTAACAGGAACACTTCAATTTTAGCCCCTGTTTTTTCCTTGTTTCCGTACATACGGGCCGGGAACACTTTGGTATCGTTCAGCATCAACACATCGCCATCGTCGAAGTAATTGAGAACGTCTTTAAATTTTTTGTGAGAAATTTTACCGGTTGCGCGCTCTACCACCATTAAACGGGCATCTTCGCGGTTTTTAGCCGGATACTCTGCCAACAATTCCTTTGGCAGGTTAAATTTGAACATGGATAATTTCATATTGGCAACTATTGCTTTGTTGCCGGCTAAAAGGCCGGCGGCTTTAAAAATTTTACCAGATGGATTAGTGCAGACTACCTCTTAAAAGAGGCTTTCGTTTACTATTGGTAAAAGTGTCGTTCCCACTTTTAACCTTAAACAGATTGCATAATCTTACGGGATTAATTTTCGGGCGCAAATATAGTATTCCTAACCGGCACTTGTCAAGTAGCAACATGTTAAATATTTAACAATCAACAATTTACATTTCAAAAACACTGATATTGATTTTATTTTTATAACAAACCATCGTGATTATGGGTGTTTAAGGGGCGCTGTTGGCTTGCCACGCGGTTACCTCATTCTGCCTGAAGCAGCGGGGATTTCGTTTAGGTATTCTCCCTATATTCGATGAAAACCAGTAATATGACGACAAGTACCCTTTGGCTGGTTTGTGTCCCTGAAAATAGTTCGGTATGTTTGCCCCAATTGCCAGAACCGTTTATGCTGTAACTCATGCTCTTGTTTTAGGTAACATGTTATGATGCAGCATGCGGAAAAAGGCTTAACTTGCCAGTTGGTTCTAAAAGTTGCTAAACAAAAATGAATAAACTTATTCTTAAAATCGTTAAAAACGGTCATCCTAAATGGAGGGTTGACAAAATTATCACGTTCTACAAGTACAATTTCATATTTCTTGTACTTGCTTTGTTGTTGCTATTGTCCACATCACTAAAAGGGCAAACCTTTCTTAATACGCCCATCATTACGGTAATAGTTATTTACCTGATCAACTTTGTGGTGATGTATTTTAACCTGCATATTTTAAGCCGTCTGGTTACATCAGTGGTTCCGGGTTTATTTACCATATTTTCGGGGGCTTATATCAGTCCGGCGGGGAGTCCGCCACCTGCCGGCACTTATGCTCTGGCTATGGCTTTAAGTATTGTTCCGTTTATTCTCTTCAATCACAGAGAAAAGGTTTACAGCATTTCTGCCTTTGTTGTAAGCACCATTGCTATTCTGGCATTTAATGGGTTAAATAGTCTTATAAGCACTGAACGGGAAGTTGAATACTACCAAAGCGCCAGTAATGATTACCTTTTTACAACCTTTGTAAGTTCCTGTATTATTTTTATGGGACTCTGGTTACTGAATCAGAATTCGAGAACGTTTGAAAACGAAACCGAACACCTTATTAAAGACATTGAAGAGAAGAAACAGAGCCTCGAGAAAAGCGATCTGGAGCTTCGTAAAACGCTGGAAGCCGTAGAACAGAGCAAGAAAGATGAGGCCCAGCGCCAATGGGTAACCGAAGGGCTTTCTGAATTATCGGAAATTATCCGTAATAACAAAAACAAAACGCAACAGCTATACGATGGCATTATCAGCCAACTGGTAAGATTTGGCAATGCAAATCAGGGCGGCCTTTTTATAGTAAATGAAGAGGAATACGAACTGGAAATGGTAGCCTGTTACGCCTACGAGCGCAAGAAATACGTAACCAAAAAAATCAAATTCGGAGAAGGGCTTGTTGGGCAATGCTATCTGGAAAAAGACTCTATTTACCTTACCGACGTTCCTGAAAACTACATTAACATAACGTCTGGTTTGGGTCATAGTTTGCCACGCTGCATTTTCCTGATTCCGATGATGTATAACGAAACCATGGAAGGCGTTATTGAGCTGGCTTTTTTTCAGCCATTGGAAGATTACCAGAAAGACTTTTATACCAGAGCGGCGACAATTATTGCCTCAACCGTTTCGGGCGAACGGATCAGCGAAAAAAACATGCTGTTATTACAGCAATCGCAACTGCAAAGTAACGATCTGAAAATGCGTGAAGAAGAAATACGTCAAAACCTTGAAGAATTACAAGCTACTCAGGAAGAAATGCTGAGAAAAGAAAAAGACTATATCGAAAAAATTGACCGCTTGGAAAAAGAGTTACATGCGCTTCGTTTAAAGGCCTAATACATCCGCTATGAAAACCATCATTCATTTGGGTATTACTCCCGGTACGCCCCTTAATATTTCGGAACGTATAAAACTGAGCAATAAACTTTGTTTACTGTTTTTACTACTAAATAGCGGCTACCTTTACATGGGCCTCACCCACTTTAAAACTCTGCTGGCGTTTGTATTAGCCGCTTACGGTATTTTAGTATGCGTATTGCTTTTAAATTTTTACAAGAAAACCACCCTTAGCCGTTTTATTTTATCCATTTACCTTACTTCTGTTTGCGCTATTACCAATGCGGCGCTCGATGGCGCGGTTCCGGGTAAAACGTTACCTTACCCTATTTTTTGTTTAATATTTATTGGCGCTGTGCTACCTTTTATTCTTTTTACACACGCTGAAAAAAAGATTCTTTACCCCGCGTTTGGTATTTGTGCGGCTATAATACTTGGTTTTGAACCAATTAACCGTTTTATTCAATTGGATGCAGGTGCAGGTATTATGCATGCCAGCGAATTGGACATTTTTTTCAGTTTAGCGGCTAGTATCCTCATCGCGTTTTTTGGGATGAATTTTTTACTGAATGCAGAACAACGTGTAATGAGCTATAATGAACAATTGCACGCCCGCTTTAATGCAAAAAATGAAGAGCATTTGAAATCGGAGAAAGAACTTACCAATTACTTAAATGAATTTAAGAAAGCCAAAGTATTTGAAGAACAAATCAACTGGCAGAATGTAGGTATTAGTGATCTGGCACAAGTTATACGGGAAAATAACGGCAAAGAAGATGTTTTCAGACATGTTATCAGTTTTATTTGCAAGTACACGGGTGCTCTGAAAGGGATTTTGTATGTGTACAGCCACAGTAAACAACGGCTTTTTTTCGGGGCCGGCTATGGCGTTAACAAAGAAGAAGGTGTTAACGACAACCTTGCTCCTGGTGAAACACTGGCCGGACAATGTATGAAAGAACAGAAAAACATACACCTGAATGCTATTCCGGAAGATTACGTTTCTATCTCTTCCGGTTTAGGGGATGCTGTTCCTAAAACGGTTATTTTACTGCCCGTAAAAAATGACCATACGGCGGAAGGAGTTTTAGAGCTTGCCTTTTTTAAAGAACTGGCAGCACATGAACTGGAATTTTTAAATAAAATAACAGATATACTGACCACTGTCATTTTTAATGAGAAAAATAACCGTCGCACTTCAAAAATACTGGAACAATTGCGCACATCGAACAATGAAATTGTAATGCGTGAAGAAGAGTTGAGGCAAAATTTAGAAGAGCTTAGTGCTACGCAGGAAGAGATGAGCAGAGCACAAAAGGAACTGGAAACCAAAGAAGCCTATCTGCGGGCACTGATTGATAATACTACCGACAGCATAATGGAAATTGATACCAATTACAAAATCGTTGTTATTAATCAAACCATATTAAACCGTTATAAAGGCACTCCTTACGAAGGGATTAATGTAGGCGTAAATCCGCTTGACTATTTTGACGAGGACCTCCGTAAGCAATGGAAAGCGTATTACGATAGAGGCTTATCGGGAGAGCAATATACGTTCGTTATTAAGAGTGTGGTTAAAGGGGAGAATATTGACCGCCATTACAACATTAACCCTGTAAAAGATAAACAGGGGAAAATCATTGGGGTTTCGGTGTTTAGCCGTGATGTAGCTATGATGAAAGGTTAACCGGTTAGTTTCTAAAAAAGGCGTATTAATAACGATGAGTTAATAGCGGTTTCCCTTTCTTTTATACCCCAGTCAGGTGAAGCTTATCTGACCCAAATTCATTAACACCAGTAGCATTGGTTATTTCTACGCTACAGAAACAGTTTGTACACCAAACACGATTCGGTTATTGCTGTGCTGGTTAATGCTGTATAACTACTTTTTTAGTTACAGAAAAACCATTGCTGATAATCTGCAACAAATAAAATCCGTTTTTCAATGTATGTGTCGGAATCGTAAAACTTCCGCTATACATTGTATCTTTCAGAATGGTTATACCTACTTCATTTTTTAATTCAATATTTATACTTTGATCATTTGTTTTCCCTGTAATTTTTATATTCAGATTATTATCAGCAGGATTAGGATAGATCAGCACATTGGTTTCTTTACCAAAGCAGGCCTGATCAGCTTTTATCGTTTGATAAACCTGTTCCTGTCCATTATAGGAAACGTACTTTAGCCGGTAATAATACACATCGTCATTAGCCGGCTGATCCCAATAGGTGTAAACTTGTTTTGAAACAGAATGCGCTAATCCATCCGTTCTGTAAACTTCCGTAAACTGAATGGCATCGGTACTTTTTTCAAGGATAAAATACTTATTATTTCGCTCACTTGCGGAAGCCCATTCTACTTTTGTTCTACCATCACTACATACGGCCTCAAATCCGGTAATTTCTACCGGCAGTAAAATGGGAGGATTGCAGAATGACTGACTGTTACTTAAACCACCGGTAGAGGCCGTAAATCCAAAAAATGGAGTATTGGTGCCAAAAACAGTTAGCGGATTTAATGTGGTAGAAATTGTACCATAAGTAGTTGTTTGTGCCGCATTTAATACCCTTGCCCTAAGTGTTCCGGGGGCTCCTGGTGTCCAACTGATTTTTAAAATGTGATTGACTCCATTTTCTATATTATAATTGGTTCCCGGCGGATTTTGCAGTCTTATCGCATTAGGTACAACCCTTTCGCCTGCCGCCACGGCATTACAATTTGCATCCAGATCCGGATTTACGCTTCCGTTCAGCCATATATCCAGATGATCCGGATCTTCGGTACCCGTGCAGCCAATAAGAGGACTTACAAAATCATCCCTGTCCTCATAATTGATATAAGTATCTATTTCTATTATTAAAGAATTGGTAATCCCTCCGGCTCCCATTCCTCCTCCTACACTGCCACATTCGCAACGCCCCTGCGGATCGTTCTGTATCACAAACGCCATTCCGTCAGCTCCGGCATCGGAAGCTCCCAAATTCACATTAAAATCGTATGAAAAAGGCAGTAAAAAATTAAGAGTCGAGTTAATATCCCAGGAGCACCCCCTCTGAGAAGTTAAATTCGGGGTAACATTAATGCAACTGCCACTTGTTGTAGCGGAACCAATAATAACGTATTCTGCCGTGTTTGTTGTGGAGGATACAGTTTGGTATGCCAATACACAGGATGCGGTTGTATTGACACAGTTATATAAGTTTACCCTTACCCGGTAAACGCCTGCCGATGGTGGTGTCCAGGTTACTTTAGACTGGGTTCCGCAAAAATCATCGTTATAGCCGCCGGCCACAGCTGCTCCGGTATTATCCATAATGGTTATCTGTGAATCGAACGACGCGCTGCCTCCATCTGCGGCGCATAACGAAAACATATACTGAGGAATACAAGGCCCGGTAACAGTGAATGTATAAAAAGCGCTTCCCGCTGGAATGGTCATCGTTCTGGTAGTAGTAGCCGGCACGGGATTAAGAGGTCCTCCAGAAGCCCCTCCGGTACACTGCCCCAATACATGGTAGCCATTAAAAAACATAAATAGCAATAAAGATAGAATGGTGATGGTGATTTTTTCGTTTTTCATTATCATTTATTGCGTTTGTTAAATCGTTTTAGCAATTACTACTTGCAAAGATATACAATTTATCTCATTTTGAAATAGTTAAGCTATATTTTTACCATTTACACGGTAGTCTGGTGTTACGATTAAATTAATAGTAATAGTTAGGGCTTCTATAGCGTTAAATAAAACCACACGTATTTGTGGCTTCATTTTTAACACTTAGTTTACTAATCAAACATCGCGTGTGAAAATTCAGAAAGATCTACGATATTTAAATGCTAATTCAGTTATATGGCTAAACCGGCAAAAGAAATTATACAACCTGATAAAAAGTCTTCATTTCGCCTGAAACATTCTATTATCGCTTCTATGGATTCTGCCTGGCATTTTCATGAAGAATATGAGTTGTTATATATTGTAAAAGGCTATGGTCATCGTATTATTGGCAATCATATAACGGATTACAGAAGTGGTGATATGGTGTTCATCGGCCCCAATACGCCGCATGTTTGGAAAAGCCCTGATCATTTTTATACTTCAAAGAAAAAATCTGACACTGTAGAAGTAATTTGTTTACAGTTTAACGAACACGCTTTCGGGAGTGATTTTTTTTCGATCCCGGAAATGGAACACATTAATACCGTGCTAAAAAAATCCCGTAAAGGGTTGAGTCTAACAGGAGAAACCCGAAACAAGATCAGTAAAATTTTATGGCGTATGTTAATGTGTAAGGATGTGGAGCGACTCATTCTTTTAATGGAACTATTAAAGATTTTGTCCCGCTCTACTGATTATAAAACGCTGTCATCTGTAACTTACTCTAGTTATTCTTTTCATTCGGAAACAGACCGCCTCGAAAAAGTGGTGCATTACACGTCAAAAAATTTCAGAAACAATATCAGCCTGAATGAAATATCTGCTCATATTGGCATGAGTGAAGCCGGATTCTGTAAATTTTTTAAAAAAACCACATTAAAAAATTTTACTGAGTACTTAAACGAAATCCGTATCAATCATGCGTGTCAACTGCTGCAAAACGACAAATATTCAGTTGTTCAGGTAATGCATGAATGCGGATTCAGAAGCTTGTCTCATTTCAATAAAACGTTTAAAAAACAAAGTAAATACACTCCGTTAAAGTATAAAGCACTTTTCCGGAAGACAATCTAATTCCTGCGAACATGTAATTTTACCGCAGACGCACTCCTATTAACCACTATTGAACACTACTCAGGCGTTTAGTGCTTGCTGTTACAAATTGTGATCTGTTGCTTTTTGCTTTTAATTTGCCAAAACCTGCTCGATTTAGTCCTGTAATCATTGAATACATTTCTGCATCCTAAATTTGAAAATTTCAGATTTATGAAACAGTACAGTGTACTCCCTATTCTACCCTTATCATGCTTATGGTTTACCGAATCTTACAGAAACAGTAGGAGCCAGGCAAAAAGCAGGTTACAATATCATCATATTCTCTATCTCAAAACTTTAGTAAAAGCCAAACATTGAACCTCATTCAATAAAACCAGTTAAATAAACTCTATTAAACGCAATAAGATCAAAAATTAAATTATGTCCACTATCAAACACTATTTCCGTTTTATCCTTTTGGTAATTTTTCAAAGCTGTTTAACCTTATGTCTTACAGCTCAAACCTTTGGTAATTATCTAATAAAAGATTTGTCAACAGCAGAATGGGAATTTTCGGAATTTAACGTTGGCAACTGGCTGAAGGCAAATGTACCCGGGACGGTACACACTGACTTATTGTACAACAAAAAAATAAAAGATCCCTATTACAGGGATAACGAAAACAAGCTACAATGGATTGGCGAAAAAAACTGGGAATACAAAACAAGCTTTAATATTGACAAACAACTTTTTGACAAAGACAAGATAGATCTGGTATTTGAAGGCCTCGATACATACGCAGATGTGTTTCTTAACGGCACAAAAATCCTGCACGCGAATAACATGTTCAGGCGCTGGGAGATTGATGCAAAGACGTATTTACGCATTGGCTACAATGAACTGCGGGTTGTTTTTTATAGTTCGGTAAAAATAAATTCGGAAATGAATGAAAAAAGCCCTTACAAATACAGCGATACTTATGTATTTACACGCAAAGCTGCTTATCAGTATGGGTGGGATTGGGGGCCTGTATTTATTACTTCAGGGATATGGAAACCCGTATATGTAAGAGCGTGGAACAAACTACGTTTAAACGACGTTCATGTCATTCAAAAATCGGTATCGGCGCAAAAAGCATTACTTACTGCCAGTTGTAATGTTACATCCCTGTTGCAGCAAAAAGCGGAGGTAAACGTATTTTGTGTAGAACTGAATAAATCGTTTACACGAAAAGTAGATTTGAAACCAGGAGTTAATACTTTTGAAATTGACATAAACATAAACTCACCTAAACTTTGGTGGTCGAGGGGTCTTGGTGATCCTAATCTCTACACCTTTAAAGCAGAAGTAATAGCCGAAGGGAATACAAAAAGTAATATTTTAAAGGTTTCAACCGGTATCAGAACAGTAAAAGTTGTTCAGAAACCTGATAGTTTAGGAAAAAGCTTTTACGTTGAACTGAATGGTGTACCCGTATTTATGAAAGGAGCCGATTATATTCCTTTAGATATGTTTCCTCCGAGAGCCACAGATTCTCTTTATCGGTTCACCATTAAGCAGGCCGTTATGGCCAATATGAATATGTTAAGGGTATGGGGAGGTGGTTTTTACGAAAACGATATTTTTTACGATTTATGTGACAAGAACGGAATACTGGTTTGGCAGGATTTTATGTTTGCCTGTGCTATGTATCCCGGTACTGCCGATTTTCTGGAAAACGTAAAAGCAGAAGCTACTGAAAACATTATCCGGCTGAGAAATCATCCTTGCATAGCTCTGTGGTGCGGAAATAATGAGAATTATATTGGCTGGAAAGACTGGGCGTGGTCGAAACCCTATTCTAAAGCAGACTCAGCACAACTTTGGCACGACTATGAAAAGTTGTATGAACATCTTTTGCCGGAACTTGTAGAAAAATATGATTCCGGTAAGTTCTACTGGCCATCTTCCCCTAAATATGGCTGGGGGTATCCAGTAAATACAGATGGAGATGTACATTACTGGGGTATTTGGCACGATGAAGAGCCCTTTGAGTGTTTTGATAAAAACGAAAACATTGGGCGATTTATGAGTGAATATGGATTTCAGGGTATGCCAGAGATGAAATCGATAAAAGAATTTACGTTACCCGAAGACAGAAATATAAAAACTGAAGTAATGAAGTTACATCAGAAACATCGCGTTGGTTTTCCGGTGATTGACAAATACATGGGCTGGTATTATAAATGGCCAAAAGATTTCGAATCCTACGTGTATGTCAGTCAACTTGTTCAGTCCAAAGGAATAGGCTTGGCAATTGAAACCCATCGCCGGTCTATGCCTCATTGTATGGGCACCCTTTACTGGCAACTAAATGATCTTTATCCGGTAACCTCCTGGTCCAGTATTGATATGTATGGACGCTGGAAGGCGTTACATTACAGAATAAAAGAACTGTATCAGGATTACATGGTGACGGTTCACCGCGAAGGCAATATGTTAAGAGTGTATGTAGTTTCTGATAAACTAAAGGATACTCCCCTTCAACTTGAGGTAAAGATGACTGATTTTAACGGGAAGGAACATTTTAAAAAGAATCTGAATGTGATGGTGAAAGCTAACACCAGTAAACCCTATTATGAAATTCACATTGACAGTTTACTGGGGGCAAAACGAAAACCAAAGTGGATGCTGGAATCGAAACATGTGGTTCGGGTAAAACTAATGGAAAACACGAATACTCTTACTGAAAATCTCTTTTATTTCACGGAACCAAAAGATCTTTTGTTAAGCAAGCCTCAGATAACGCTTAAGGAACTAAGAAGAGAAAATGATGAATACATTCTTGAATTATCGACTAATAAACTGGCTAAAAACGTTTTCCTGACGTTAGATGAAACTGACGTTTTCTTTAGCAACAATTATTTTGATTTACTACCGGGAGACAATTACATAATCAGATGCAAGTCAAATAAGACCATTACAGATCTTGATAAAAAAATACAGGTCAGAAGCCTTGTTGACACTTACTATTCTGAATAGAAAATTAATGATTAACTGCTATGAGAAAAAAAACAAAGTGGATAAATTTCGTAGTACTTGCTGTTACAACTGTTTCTTGTTCAGAACAAATAAACAAAGAAAACAGTAATGCTAAAGGGGTTACCCCAATACTCAAGGAAACTATTTCACATCCGGTAAACGTTTATACAACGGCAAAAGACACCAATTTACGAATACAGTTAACCGACAAGGTCTATCCTGAAAAAGCTGTAGAGCCAGATCAGACCGAACTAAGTATTTTCGTAGATACGACGCATTTGTTTCAGCCATTTATTGGGATAGGTGGCGCTCTTACAGATGCCGCAGCAGAAACATTTTACCGCCTTTCTGAAGAAAAGCAGAATGAAGTAATTAACGCATATTACAGTAGAGAAAAAGGGATCGGTTATACTCTGGGAAGAACTAATATTCACAGTTGCGACTTTAGCAGTTCAAGTTACACTTACATCAAAGAGCATGATTCCTTACTAAACAGTTTTTCTATTGCGCACGATAAAGCGTTCCGGATCCCGCTTATTAAAAGAGCACTTGAAGCAACCCAGAGTCAGGATGGCTTAACATTATTTGCCAGCCCCTGGAGCCCTCCGGCTTGGATGAAAAGCAATAACAACATGTTACATGGTGGCAAACTAAAACCCGAGTACTACAACGCATGGGCCCGTTACTATACAAAATTCATTAAAAGCTACGAAAAGGAGGGCATTCCGATCTGGGGCATTACACTACAAAATGAGCCTATGGCCGAACAAACATGGGAAAGTTGTTTATTTACCGCCGAGGAAGAACGTGACTTTCTTAAGAATTATCTGGGGCCCATCATGCACCAGGAAGGGCTGAAGGACAAAAAAATTATGGTTTGGGATCATAACCGCGACTTTATTTTCCATAGAGCTAATGTGATTTTTGACGATAGCATCGCGTCTAAATACGCGTGGGGTATAGCCTTTCATTGGTATGAAGACTGGAATGGCGGGAAACAGTTATTTAATAACATTAAATACGTAAAAGAATCTTATCCTGAAAAAAACATTCTATTTACTGAGGGATGTATCTTCCCATTTAATACGGAACAGTTAGGAAACTGGCATTGGGGGGAGAGATATGGAGAAGCCATGATTAACGATTTCAATAATGGTAGCGTTGGATGGACTGACTGGAATATATTACTCGATGAAACCGGCGGACCTAACCACGTGGGAAACTTACTGTTTGCGCCTATACATGCCAACCTTAAAACCGGAACCTTGTATTATATGAATTCGTATTATTACATTGGCCATTTCTCTAAGTTTATACGACCAGGGGCCCGAAGAGCCAGTTGTGTTTCCAGCTATGCGGCATTACTCACCACTTCCTTTGTAAATAAAGACGGTAAAGTAATCGTTATTGTAATGAATAAGGAGGATAAACCCCTAACTTATAAATTATTTTTTACTGATAAAATGGTAAAAATTAACTGCCCTGCCCGATCAATTCAAACACTTATTATGTAAATAGTAATGATGCCGGTTACTTCTTTGCCATTAACATTATACCCTGATTTATACCCCGTCTTCAGAAGGTACGGATGGTAAATGAGATGAGGATTGTGTAACGGCGTCATCGAGCGTTACTTTTTCAGGTTCCGGGTTCGTAAACGTGTATCGCGACCGTTCCGAATACCAAATGTACGGCACCCAAATCATGGTCCCGACAAACACTTTAATCAGTTGGTTAGTTTCAGATGAAAGTACCTGACGTTCACTTATATCTGTGGTTCCTGAATACATAATATGCAATACAATCACATCTATAAACAGGATAACAACATTAACAATTTTGAACATGCAAAAAACAGGCCTAAACAGTGCTTTCTTCTGAAAAAACAACACAATCAGGAATACTGATACTACTAAAAAAAGCGTGTTAAACACAGGCATTATTAAAAAATAGCATCCTTTTAACGGCGAGAAAAAGTCAGAGTTAACATTAAGAAACAATTCATAATAATCATATTTCATTTCCGGAATATACATCGTGAAGAAAGAAATGAGTAATAGAAATGGATTTACTACCAAACTGATGCCAATAAGGATTAACCATCCACCAATGGTATCATACTGTTTTGTGTAATTACTTATATGCTTCTTGCGGTATAAATAAATGACCAATACAATTCCTGCGGCTAATCCTACAAACAAAACCAGAAGCAACGACCAGTTAACCGTTTTCGAATTGGTTGCATAAGGTGTATAAACAGCCGTAAAAACCATATTCTGATTAATAAACTCCATTTCCGTTTGATACGCTTTGTATTCCGATGGATTAATCTCTTTTTTTCTAGCTTCGTAATTATAAATTAATCTTACTGTACCACCTACAATACCACTATTTACCTCAGTTTTGAATGAATACCTAAAAAACGTGTTATTACTTTCTTTTAAATCATTTTTTACACTCCATCCATTTGGATTCGATATCGTCATCACCTGATGATAACGCATAGGATACTCCACAAGCAATGGGTCTTTGCGAGAAGGTGCTTTTGCAAAATCTAAGCGGTCGTACAAAGAATAGGGTATAAAATCTTTAGTTATTGATTTCGACTTCGCTGAATCTTCGGGTTTCCAGAATCCCGGCAACAAATAATGTTCATGGAATATAAGTTCGCCGGTTTCTTTGTTTTCTTCCGTTTTAATCGTATCCAGCACCTTTACTTCAGGGTTAAATTTCGTATAAAATGCTCTGTAACTTTCCTGTATATCACTTATTGAACTGGTTAAAAACAGATACCGGAAGTTATCGGCTGTTAATCCCGTTAATACGGTTTTAACAACCAAACGGGTATCGCCCGATGGTTCAATTATAAAATCTTCATAAATACTGGTTAAAGATGCCTGGTTGTCTGGAATATCAATAAAGGGCTCCCCCTCCTCTTTCAATACCATTCCTAATTCGTAAGAAGGAAACGTACGGAACATAAACGCTCCGCGTTGCGAAGAAATGGTAGGATCCAGAAAATACCGTTCTCCCCGGTATTCAAATGTTACAACGGCGTGATTAAACGCATACATTGATGGTGGGTAATCCATCACGTGTTTTTTCTGATAGGTGTTAAGTAACACAGGATAAGCCTGTATTCCTATTTTACGGAGTAAGGTGATTAATAAAAGTGTTTTTTCTTTACAGTCTCCAAAACGATTTTTAATTACCACATCGGCAGGCCTTGGAACATGCGAATAAATTCCCCCTTCATTGCCTGAGTAGCGTATGCTGGCTTGCACAAAATCAACAATGGCACTTATACGGTCTTTATCTTCCGAATGGAGACGCTTTATGGAGTCCAGTAACGTTTCTATGTGCTTATCATTACCCGTTTTAACTTCAAAAAGTGATAAACAATGCGACCTTACCTCTTGCCAGTTGCGAAAACTACTGATTAAGATTTTCCCGTAAGGATCGTACCATTCGGGAACAGATGCTTCCATTCGTTTCACTTCCGGTTTAAGGATATCCCAGATGTACTCAGTATTAGATCCCTGAATGATCTGAGGAGTGTAATTTCCGTTATTGTAAGCTATTGAAGGTTTCTGGCCTTGAGGAAGAATCAGACGCAAATAAATCCGGCCTACGGGGATAGAATACGTGGTTGAAAAACTATGATCGAGGTAGTTTTTCTGAGCCGGATTTTGCCCAATAACAGAAAAACTGTACTCCACTATATCACCTTTACGGATATCCGTTAAATTGGCATACAGGGTTACACGTCCGTTAAGAATTCCAGAGCTTCGTTCGCTTTCTTCATTCAGTTTTTTAAGATTAACCTCACTGGTTTTATCAATAACGTGTCCGTTACGGTGAACTTTTACCGAATGTAAAACAGCCTTCTGATAATCCGGATCGTATCCAAATTCCAGTTGCGAAACAGATGTGAGGGCCTCTTCATTTAATGCACACATCGCGTAATGAAAGAAATTGGATTGTAATACTGCATTGTACTGTTCGTCTACCAAAGCATAGTAATACCCATCTTTCACCTCATTACGGCTTGTCACTGAAGCATTGCCCGGATCTACCCTCTTTATCCATTCAGGATAAGGCCCTTTGTACTGAGCTATACTTAGAGACGAAGCAAAAATAAAGTTCAGTATCAGTAAAAAAAACAGGTAATTATTTGTTCGTACGAAGGTCATAAGGTCTTCTCTTTTAGTTTCAAATATACAGATTAAAGCTCTAGTCCAGTTTTACAGCGGCCACATTCCCGAAGGAAGCACTAACCTTAACACGTTATCAATTCAGGACTAAAACTCCAAAAAGTAATGCGCCATTTTCCATTTTATAAATAACAAACGGATAAGATTGGGTTTCCGATCAGGGATATTTTTAGCGTTTACAGGAAAGGAAATCATGTTTATGACGTACTTAACACAAAACGTACAAATCACATGGTTATATTAGACTATTCTATTAATAGGGTTGCCTTTTATTGTTTACCGTAAAACAGTTCATTTTACAGGAATGTTCCAAAACAAAAAACCCCTGATTAGTACCAGGGGTTTTAAAAAAGTATATCAGTGTATTATTCTTCTGTTTTCGCTTCTTCAGCGCCACCCTTTTTAGCAGCAGCTTTTTTAGCAGTACCACCACTACGGCTACGACGGGTTGTTTTAGCTTTTCCAGCTTCAGCTACTTTAGCATTGTTAGTGTAGATATCGTTAAAATCTACCAGTTCAATCATTGCCATTTCAGCAGCGTCACCCTGACGGTTACCGGTTTTAATAATGCGGGTATATCCACCATTACGTTCTGCTACTTTAGAAGCAACATCTTTAAACAATGAACTAACGGCCGTTTTGCTTCCCAGATAAGAGAATGCCACGCGGCGGCTGTGAGTAGTATCGTTTTTACTTTTGGTGATAATGGGCTCTACATATACGCGCAGAGCCTTGGCTTTTGCCAAAGTGGTAAAAATACGCTTATTCTCAATCAACGCACAGGCTAAATTGCTTAACAATGCCTGACGGTGAGCGGTTTTTCTACCTAAATTATTTATTTTATCTCCGTGTCTCATTTTAATTTTTATTTAAAATTCAGCGCTCTGAATTTAGTTTTTAATCTTTGTCTAATTTGTATTTTGCAACATTCATACCAAATTGAAGACCTTTAGCGTTTACTAAATCTTCCAATTCAGTTAATGATTTCTTACCGAAGTTGCGGAATTTTAAAAGATCGTTTTTGTTGAACGATACTAATTCTCCTAATGTTTCTACATCGGCGGCTTTTAAGCAATTCAGGGCACGAACCGATAAATCCATATCCACCAGCTTAGTTTTTAATAACTGACGCATGTGCAGACTAGTTTCATCAAATTCTTCTTCGCTGCGTTTTTCTTCAGCATCTAATGTAATTTTCTCATCAGAGAATAACATGAAATGGAAAATCAAAATTTTAGCGGCTTCCTTTAACGCATCTTTTGGGTGAATAGAACCATCGGTTACAATATCCATTACCAAACGCTCATAATCGGTTTTTTGCTCTACACGGTAATTTTCAATAGTGTATTTTACATTCTTGATAGGTGTATAAATACTGTCAATGAAAATAGTTCCGTTAGGTGCGTTATTGGTTTTATTTTCTTCAGCAGGAACATAACCACGGCCTTTTTCGATGGTTAACTCCATTTTCAATTTAATATTTGAATCGCTGTTGAAAATAACCAGATCCGGATTCAATACCTGAAAGCTGTTGGCAAATTTACCGATATCTCCGGCAGTGAATTTATCTTGTCCGGCATAGTGAACAATGATTTTTTCGTTGTCAGAATTATCGAGTTGCTTTTTAAAGCGTACCTGTTTTAAATTGAGGATGATTTCGGTAACATCTTCTACCACACCTTTAATGGTAGAAAATTCATGATCTACTCCTTCGATGCGTACACTGGTAACGGCATAACCTTCCAGTGATGACAGTAAGATACGACGCAACGAGTTACCAATGGTAATACCGAAACCAGGCTCCAGAGGACGAAACTCAAAAGAACCTTCCCTTTCGGTAGAGTTGATCATAATAACCTTGTCAGGTTTTACGAAATTTAAAATTGCCATGTTATTAGCTTGTATTATAATGTTAATGATTTATTATTTAGAGTACAACTCCACGATCAACTGTTCCTTAATGTTTTCAGGAATCTGTGAACGTTCCGGACGGTTGATGAATTTACCGCTCATAGCCGATTTATCGAAATCTAACCAAGGGTATTTGTTTACCGAACCGGCAACGGAATTTACTACTACTTCTAAAGCTTTTGACTTTTCGCGAACCGCGATTACGTCACCTGGCTTTAAAGTGTATGAAGGCACGTTTACCACATCACCATTAACGGTAATATGAGCGTGTGATACCAACTGACGGGCAGCACGACGGCTTGGGCTGATACCTAAACGGTAAACCACATTGTCTAAACGGCTTTCAATTAACTGAAGCAATACTTCACCGGTAATACCGTGTGAACGCGCTGCTTTATCAAATATCTTCGCGAATTGTTTTTCTAAAATACCGTAAGTGTATTTTGCTTTTTGTTTTTCCTGCAACTGAACTGCGTATTCAGATTGCTTGGCACGTTTTTTATTAACGCCATGTTGCCCCGGAGGGTAATTCTTTTTTTCTAACGCCTTATCAGGACCAAAAATTGGCTCTCTGAATTTACGGGCGATTTTTGATTTGGGACCAGTGTACCTTGCCATTTTAAATAATTATTTATTTTGTTTCTATTATTTAAGTTGAGAACCCTTACGGTTAACAACTCCAATCCCAACCTTGCGGGTCGGGACGGCTTTTTAATTTATTATACGCGACGACGTTTTGGAGGACGACAACCATTGTGCGGAATCGGAGTAATATCCACGATTTCAGCTACCTCAATACCAGAAGCGGCAATTGAACGGATAGCGCTCTCACGACCAGCTCCAGGACCTTTAACGTAAACTTTCACCTTACGTAATCCTGCATCAAAAGCTACTTTACCACAATCGGTAGCAGCCATCTGAGCAGCATAAGGCGTATTCTTTTTAGATCCGCGGAATCCCATTTTACCGGCACTGCTCCAGGAAATAACCTGACCTGCTGTGTTGGTCAATGAAATAATAATGTTGTTAAACGTTGCGTTGATGTGTGCTTCACCACTGGCTTCTACTTTAACCGTCCGTTTACGGGCGGCTGCTTTTCCTGCTGCGGCAGCACTTGCTTGCTGTTTTGCCATTTTATTTTGTACTTACTTATTGTTAATTATTATTTAGCAGCCATTTTCTTGTTGGCAATTGTCTTACGACGACCTTTACGCGTACGAGCGTTGGTTTTAGAACGCTGACCACGAACCGGTAAACCATTACGGTGACGCATACCACGGTAGCAGTTAATGTCGGTTAAACGTTTAATGTTTAACTGCGTTTCAGAACGCAAAGCGCCTTCTACTTTAAAACTGGAGTTAATGAAATTACGAATAGCATTTTGCTCATCATCATTCCACTCGCTCACTTTTTTATCCGGGTGAATTCCGGCTTCGTTTAAAATTTTAGCTGCGCGGCTTGGACCAATACCATAGATATAAGTCAGGCCAATAACGCCTCTTTTGTTTTTGGGTAAATCTATACCAGCTATACGTGCCATTGTCTTTTATTCGTTTTAAAAGTTTGCAAAGATAAGAATTACTTCTGTCTTTGTTTAAATTTCGGGTTTTTCTTGTTAATAATGTACAGTTTACCTTTTCGGCGAACGATTTTGCAATCTGCACTTCTTGGCTTAATGGATGCTCTTACTTTCATCTTCTTTTGCTTTTAGCTTTTTATTTTTTACCGGTTCTGGCAACTCAAAACCTTAATTTATTTATACCTAAATGTGATACGTGCTTTGGATAAGTCGTAAGGACTCATTTCCAGGCGCACCTTATCGCCGGTTAAAATTTTAATATAATTCATGCGCATCTTACCGGAAATATGCGCTACTACCACGTGTCCGTTCTCCAGCTCTACTCTGAACATGGCATTACTTAACGATTCAATGATCGTTCCGTCTATCTCAATATTTGCCTGTTTTGCCATCCTTCAGTTTACGCATTAACCTTGTTGAACCATCATGGCATTCTGCGAACGCCCCTTAATACGACCACTCTTCATTAACCCATCGTAATGACGGTTTAACAGATATGTTTCAATTTGCTGCAATGTATCCAATACCACACCCACCAAAATCAACAAAGATGTTCCACCAAAGAAATCCGCAAAGTCACTGTTAATTCCGATTAAACGGGCAAAAGCCGGCATAATAGCTACCAGAGCCAGGAAAATAGATCCTGGTAAGGTAATACGGCTCATCACCAGATCAATAAACTCTGCCGTTTTCTTTCCTGGTTTAACGCCGGGGATAAATCCACCATTACGTTTCATGTCATCGGCTAGTTGATTAGGATTAACCATGATAGCGGTGTAGAAATACGTAAACGCGATAATCAGCACAGCAAAAATAAGGTTATACCAGAATCCGTAGCGCTCACCGAAAATACCGGCACTGTTACCGCTGAAACCAACGATAGCAGCAGGAATAAACATGATTGCCTGAGCAAAAATGATTGGCATTACACCAGCCGCATTTACTTTAAGCGGAATGTACTGACGTACACCACCATATTGTTTATTACCAACGATTTTTTTGGCAAACTGAACCGGAATGCGGCGTGTTCCCTGAACTAACAGGATACAACCAACAATAACCAGTAACAGAACCACTAATTCTACAAGGAAAATAATTAATCCACCATTACCAGATAAACGGGATTGGATTTCGGCCGTAAAAGCAAAAGGTAAACGGGCTATAATACCAATCATAATGATCAGTGAAATACCATTTCCAAGGCCTTTGTCGGTGATCCGCTCTCCTAACCACATTACAAACATGGTTCCGGTTACAAGGATAAGAATAGATTGTGCCCACCAGAAGGTACCGTTATCGGCTACCGCGCCAGGTTTAGAAAGCACCTGAGAAACCAGATACCCCGGAGCCTGAACGGCAGTTACCCCAATGGTTAGTAAACGCGTAATCTGATTGATCTTTTTACGACCACTTTCGCCTTCACGTTGCATTTTCTGGAAGTAAGGCACAGCCATACCCAGTAACTGAACAATAATGGAGGCAGTGATGTAAGGCATGATGCCCAATCCGAATACCGATGCGCGAGAAAACGCACCACCGGCAAACATATTGATCAATCCAACCAAACCACCGGTATTGGCGTTTCCTGATGCCAGTGCATCGGGATTAACGCCCGGTAATACAACATAAGAACCCAAACGATAAATTAAAACCAATCCTAAAGTTAACAGGATCCGCTGTCTTAATTCTTCGATGGCCCATATATTGCGTAGAGTATCTAAAAAACGCTTCATACGTTTATCTTTTCTTTTTCAGTTTATTTTACTTCTGTTGCTGATCCGCCTTTGGCTTCAATAGCTTTTTTAGCTGTAGCGGTAAAAGCCTGAACTTTTATATCCACTTTTGCGTTTAATTCGCCACGCCCCAAGATTTTTACTACATCGGTTTTTGATGCCAAACCGTTTTTAATCAGTAAATCCAGTGTAATTTCAGTTGTTTTAGTTTTGTCAACTAACTTCTGAATTGTATCCAGATTAATACCAACATAATCAATACGGTTAATGTTTTTGAAACCGAATTTAGGTAAACGGCGTTGTAAAGGCATCTGACCACCTTCGAAACCACGTTTGTTTGAGTGGCCTGAACGCGATTGTGCCCCTTTGTGACCACGCGTAGCGGTTCCACCACCACCGGAACCTTGTCCCCTGCCTCTGCGGAAGTTAGACTTTACCGAACCCTTAGCAGGTGTTAAAGAACTTAATTTCATGAGATTAAATATTTTCTACTTTTAATAAATGTTTTACCTGATTGATCATGCCATTGATGGCAGGATTAACGTCTTTTTCAATGGTTTGATACGAACGTTTAAATCCTAAAGCGGTTAAGGTTGCTCTTTGAACCGGTGTACGTTTTGATGTACCTTTTACTAATGTTAATTTTACTTTAGCCATTTCACTATCTATTAACCGTTAAACACTTTATCGAGGGTAATTCCACGTTGCTGGGCAACTGTAATAGGATCACGCATTTTCATTAACGCGTCTAAAGTTGCTTTTACCACGTTGTGCGGGTTAGAAGAACCTTTTGATTTCGCTAATACGTCCGTTACACCAACACTTTCTAATACAGCGCGCATCGCACCACCGGCAATTACTCCGGTACCGTGTGCTGCTGGTTTCAAAAATACGCGGGCACCACCAAATTTACCTTCCTGTGGATGAGGAACTGTTCCGTTAAGAATAGCTACTTTTACCAGACTTTTTTTAGCATCTTCGATACCTTTGGTAATAGCGTCGGTAACCTCATTGGCTTTACCTAATCCCTGACCAATAACGCCTTTCTCATTTCCTACCACTACAATAGCAGCGAAGCTGAAGTGACGGCCACCTTTGGTAACTTTGGTTACACGCTGAACGGCCACCAGCTTATCTTTTAATTCTATATCGCTTGATTTTACTCGTTTTACTACTTCTGTTGACATCTTCTCTGTTTTTTAATATTAGAAATTCAATCCGGCTTCACGTGCACCGTCGGCTAATGATTTAATACGGCCATGGTATAAGAAACCATTTCTGTCAAACACAATAGATTTGATACCTGCTGCCAGGGCTTTTTCGGCAATACCTTTACCTACCAGTTTAGCCTGCTCGGATTTAGATACTTTTTGCCCTTTAAAGCTTTTATCGTTACTGCCAAATGCCATCAGCGTTTTACCAGCTTTATCGTCGATAATTTGCGCGTAAATTGCCGCATTACTACGGAATACAGTTAAACGCGGAGATTCAGCAGAACCTTTAGTGGTTTTGCGGATTCTGTATTTTATTCTTTGTCTTCTTTCTGACTTTGTGAGTGCCATCTTTTCACTTTTTTAAAGATGATTTATACTTTATTTAATTATTTTTTAGAAGCGGATTTACCTGCTTTTCTTCTCAATACCTCACCGGTAAACTTGATACCTTTACCTTTGTATGGCTCTGGTTTACGTAAGCTACGGATTTTTGCAGCCACCATACCTAACAACTGGTTATCGGCGCATTCTAAAATGATTTTTGGGTTCTCCCCTTTATCCGACTTGGTAGTAATTTTAATTTCAGCCGGTAATTCAAAGGTAATATTGTGAGAGTAACCTAAAGATAGTTCCAGTAACTGGCCTTTATTGGAAGCGCGGTAACCCACACCTACCAATTCCTGCTCGGTTTTATACCCATCGCTAACACCTTTTACCATATTGGCAATAAGAGCGCGGTATAATCCGTGAAGGGCTTTATGGCGTTTCTGGTCAGTAGGGCGTGTTACCACTACTTTTCCATCTTCAACGGCTACTTTAATATCTGCATCAACTTTTTGTGATAATGTACCTTTGGCACCTTTAACGGTAACGTTTGTGCCATTGATGTTTACTTCAACACCTTTTGGTAATTCGATCGGGGCTTTTCCTATACGTGACATGCTAATTTTCTCCTTTTCTTAAAATTATGAAACATAACATAAAACTTCACCGCCCACATTTTGCTTCTTAGCTTCTTTATCGGTCATAACACCTTTTGAAGTAGAAACGATGGCAATACCTAAACCATTCAATACTTTAGGCATAGCACTTACCCCGGCATACTTACGTAAACCAGGTGTAGAAACTCTGTCTAAACTGCGGATGGCGGATTGCTTGGTTACCGGATGGTATTTCAAGGCTATTTTGATAAGTCCTTGTTTGTTTTCGGTTTCTTCAAACTTGTAGTTTAAAATATACCCTTTTTCGAAAAGAATCTTGGTGATTTCTTTTTTCAGGTTTGAGGCTGGCACCTCTACCACTCTGTGGTTAGCCTTAATCGCATTTCTAACGCGCGTAAGGTAATCTGCTACTGTATCTGTCATTTTACTAAGTTTATATGTTACCTCACGGGTGAGGTAATTATATTAAACACTATTTGTTTTTTTAAGGAGGGGCAAATTTACAAATAATTTGCCAACCTCCAAGTTTTTTTTAGCCCTGAGCCAAAAAAAGCTTACCAACTCGATTTGGTGAGTCCCGGAATTAATCCGAATACCACCATTTCGCGGAAAGTAACACGGCTGATACCGAAAGTACGCATGTAACCACGCGGACGGCCGGTCAGCTTGCAACGGTTACGCACGCGCACCTTGCTCGAGTTACGTGGTAACTTTTGTAAAGCGTCCCACTCCCCTGCTTTTTTTAGTTCTTCGCGCTTTGCAGCGTATTTTTCAACTAAACGTTTACGTTTGGCCTCACGGGCCTTCATTGATTCTTTTGCCATTTCTGATTATTTCTTTTTAAATGGAATTCCAAATTCGGTTAATAAAGCATGCGCTTCTTTATCGGTATTGGCCGATGTAACAAAAGTAATATCCATACCCTGAATTTTGCTTACTTTGTCGATATCGATCTCAGGGAAAATGATTTGCTCGGTTACACCTAAAGTGTAGTTACCGCGTCCATCAAATCCTTTATCATTCACACCTTTAAAATCACGGATACGTGGTAATGCCGAAGCGATCAAACGATCTAAAAATTCGTACATTTTATCGCCACGTAATGTTACACGAACACCAATGGCTACACCTTTACGTAATTTAAAGTTAGAGATATCTTTTGTTGAATAGGTAGGAACCGCTTTTTGACCGGTAATAGTGGTCATTTCTTTCACTGCAGATTCAATCATTTTTTTATCAGATACGGCATCGCCGATACCCTGATTAATACAGATTTTTTGCAGTTTAGGAACTTGCATTACAGAACCGTACTGGAACTGATTTTTAAGATTGTTTACAATCTCAGCTTTGTATTTGCTCTTTAAACGAGGTTGATACGTCTTTTCCATTATTTAACTACCTCCTTAGTTTTTTTAGAGATGCGAACCAATTTCTTGGTTTTGTCATCCAATTTTTTACCTAAACGAACTGTTTTGCCACCTACCAAAAACATTAAGTTAGACAAGTGGATAGATCCTTCTTGCTTAACAATACCTCCGTTTGGATTTTTGGCACTTGGCTTAGCGTGTTTGCTAATCATGTTCACCCCTTCCACCACGGCACGCATGTTTTTGGTATCGATTGAAACGATTTTACCTTCCTTACCTCTGGCTTCGCCTGAGATAACACGAACGGTATCGCCTTTTTTTAATTTTAATTTTGACATGACTCTTAAATTTCCTGGTTATTACAATACCTCCGGTGCTAATGAAATAATCTTCATGAATTGCTTGTCGCGTAATTCACGGGCAACCGGACCGAAAATACGGGTACCACGGATTTCGTCGGTGGCGTTTAACAATACCACAGCGTTATCATCAAAACGGATATAAGAACCATCCGGACGGCTGATTTCTTTTTTTGTTCTAACGATTACGGCTTTACTTACGGTACCTTTTTTAACGTTACCGCTAGGTAAAGCATGTTTAACGGTTACCACCACTTTATCGCCAATAGAAGCGTAACGCTTACGGGTACCGCCTAATACGCGGATTACCAATACTTCTTTAGCGCCACTGTTATCTGCTACGGTTAATCTTGATTCGTTCTGGATCATCTTTTCTACTTATTAACGATAAAACAATTATTTTACTTTTTCGATTACCTCTACTAAGCGCCAGTTTTTGGTTTTGCTTAACGGACGGGTTTCGGCAATGCGCACGGTATCACCAATGCTACACTCGTTTTTTTCGTCGTGAGCAACAAACGTAGATGTTTTGTTAACGAATTTACCGTATTTAGGGTGTTTTACTTTACGCATTACTGACACCACAATGCTTTTCTGCATTTTGTTGCTGGTAACAACCCCTACTTTTTCTTTTCTTAAATTTCTTTCCATGATTAAAGCAATTATTTGTTAGATGCTTTACGCTTACTTGCCTCAGTTAACAGTTTGGCAATCGTACGGCGATTGGTGCGCAATTTAAGCGGGTTTTCCAACGGCGATACAGCGTGGTTAATTTTCAATTTGTTTAAAGCCGCTTTCTCTTCGTTTACTTTATCAAGTAATTCCTGATTCGATAAGGCTACAATATCTTTATTTTTCATGTTTAAATGTTTTTAAATGTATTATGCCTCAGTGGCTGAATAATCTCTGCGCACTACGAATTTGGTAGTTACCGGTAATTTCTGAGCTGCTAAACGTAATGCTTCTTTAGCGGTTTCAAGCGATACGCCTTCCGCTTCAAACAGGATACGACCAGGTTTAACAGGAGCTACCCAATACTCAGGTGCACCTTTACCTTTACCCATACGTACCTCTGCTGGTTTAGAAGTAATCGGACGATCAGGGAAAATACGGATCCATACCTGACCTTCACGTTTCATAAAACGTGTAAGCGCGATACGGGCCGATTCGATCTGACGTGCTGTAATACGTGCAGTTTCGAGGGTTTTAATCCCGAATGAACCGAAAGCTAATTGGTCGCCACGCTTGGCGTTGCCTTTCAGCTTCATTTTCTGCGATTTTCTATATTTTGTTCTTTTCGGCTGTAACATGATTACAATACTTTAAATGAAATTCAACTTATTTTTCTTCTCTCTTAGCGTTGTTGTTTGGACGTTTTTTACCGCCAAAGCGTGGCTTATCGTTACGTTCGTTACGGTGGTCACCGCCACGTTCGTTGCCTTTTTTCTCCTTGTTTCCAACGTTAGGAGATAAATCGCGTTTTCCGTAAACCTCACCACGGCAAATCCAAACTTTAACACCGATACGGCCAAATGATGTATGGGCTTCTGCCACCGCATAATCAATATCAGCACGTAATGTGTGTAAGGGAGTTCTTCCTTCTTTGTAACCTTCGGTACGAGCCATCTCAGCGCCGCCTAAACGTCCGCTTACTTTGATCTTAATACCTTCGGCACCTAAACGCATTGTGCTGGCCATAGCCATTTTAGCGGCACGGCGAAAAGAAATACGTCCTTCAATCTGACGCGCAATACTGTCTGCTACCAAACGGGCGTCTAATTCCGGACGTTTGATTTCATAAATATTGATTTGAATTTCCTTCTTGGTTAATTTTTTTAATTCTTCTTTCAGTTTATCAACCTCTTTACCACCTTTACCGATAATAATACCAGGACGGGCAGTATTGATAGTTACAGTGATAAGCTTTAATGTACGCTCAATAACTGTTTTTGAGATGCTTCCTTTTGGTAAGCGGGCCTTTAAGTAGTTGCGGATTTTCTCATCCTCTACTAATTTTTCTGAATAGTCTTTTCCGCCGAACCAGTTAGAATCCCAACCTTTAATGATTCCTAAACGTAAACCTATTGGATTTGATTTTTGTCCCATGATTAATTTTTTGTGTCTAGAATTAATGTTACATGATTTGAGCGTTTTCTGATCCGGTATCCACGGCCCTGAGGAGCAGTGCGTAAACGTTTTACCTGTAACGCGCTGTCAACCATAATTTCTTTTACAAATAAGGTGTTTTCCTCTACTTTGGCATTGGCTTTCGATTCGTAATTGGCAATAGCTGATTTTAACAGCTTCTCCAAACGACCCGATGCCTCGCGGGTGTTGAATTTCAGAATGTTCAACGCCTGATATACATCCATTCCTCTTACTAAATCCGCCACCTGGCGCATTTTACGAGGCGATGTAGGACAATTATTCAGTTTAGCAAAGTATTTCGATTTATTCGCTTCTTTACGTTTTTCGGCTACTAATCTTTTTCTTTTCCCCATGATTTCTAATGTCTTTTAAGTCTTTACTAATTATTTTTTATTATGACCAGCGTGACCTTTAAATACACGTGTTGGAGCGAACTCACCTAACTTATGCCCTACCATGTTTTCAGTAACATAAACAGGAATAAAGTTTTTGCCATTGTGCACGGCAAATGTGTGCCCCACGAAATCAGGTGGAATGGTAGAACGACGGGCCCACGTTTTGATCGCAGATTTTTTCCCGCTAGCGTTCATTTTTTCAACCTTCTCAGCCACATTGTGGTCTATGAAGGGTCCTTTTTTTAATGATCTTGCCATTTTTCTTTTGGTTTTGAAATCCCGGTTTTTACACCGGGACCATTAAACGTTAATTAATTATTTTTTTCTTCTTTCAATGATGTGCTTGTTCGATGACTTCTTAGGGTAACGGGTTTTGTAGCCTTTAGCAGGGATACCCTTGCGTGAGCGTGGGTGACCTCCTGATGCTCTACCTTCACCACCACCCATTGGATGATCTACCGGGTTCATCGCCACTGGTCTGTTACGAGGACGACGGCCCAACCAGCGTCTGCGGCCGGCTTTACCATGCACTTCAAGGTTGTGATCGGGGTTAGATACTGCACCAATGGTAGCTTTACAGGTAATTAAAATCATGCGCACCTCACCTGAAGGCATACGTAACACCGCATATTTACCTTCGCGGGCGGTTAACTGCGCATAAGTACCTGCACTGCGTGCCAATGCTGCACCCTGACCGGGACGCAACTCGATATTATGGATAATGGTACCCAGAGGAATGTCGGAAAGGAATAACGTGTTCCCTACCTCAGGAGCCGCTTTGGATCCTGACATTACTTTCTGGCCTACCTGTAATCCGTTTGGAGCAATAATATAGCGTTTTTCGCCATCTTTATATACTACCAAAGCGATACGAGCTGAGCGATTCGGATCATACTCGACGGTGGTAACGGTACCTTCGATTCCATCTTTCTCGCGTTTAAAGTCAATAATACGATAAGCTTTTTTATGACCACCACCAATGTAGCGTACGGTCATTTTACCGGAGTTATTACGTCCTCCGCTTGATTTTGCAGACACAACTAAACTTTTCTCAGGCTTCGATGCTGTAATTTCAGCGAAATCGGCCGATAGTTTGTAACGCAAGCTTGGCGTTAGCGGTCTATACTTTCTTAATCCCATTTTAAAAATTCTTTACTATTAAATGTTAGCGTAAAAATCAATTACTTCTCCCTCTTTAAGGGTAACGATGGCTTTTTTGCTGCGGTTAACTCGGCCAACAGCCAAACCACGGGTGGTATTGCGGGTTTTCACCTTACCAACGTACTGCTGTGTATTCACAGAATCCACTTTTACGTTGTACATTTTTTCAATAGCCTCTTTTATTTCCAGTTTATTCGCCTTGGTGTTCACAACAAACGCGTAACGGTTCAGCTTCTCAGCCTGAGCCGTTTGTTTTTCGGTGATAATTGGCTTTATTAAGATTTCCATTCTTACTTATTTAAAATTGTTTCAATTACTTTCACCGAACTTTCAGCTAAAATCACGTTGTCAGCATTCAGAATATCAAACGTATTTAAGTCTGAAGCTACTACCACTTTGGCTTTCTGTAAATTTCGGGACGACAAATATACATTTTTGTTGTGTGCACCTAACACCAACAAGGTTTTTTTATCGTTCAGGTTCAAATTTTTGATCAAATCAGTATAACTCTTGGTTTTTGGCGCTTCAAAATTGAAATCTTCCAGAACCGTGATCGCCTGATCTTTAGCTTTAGATGATAAAGCTGAGATACGCGCCAGAGTTTTTACTTTTTTGTTCAGTTTGAACGAGTAATCGCGTGGTTTTGGTCCAAATACACGGCCACCACCTACAAATAAAGGTGATTTCATAGAACCCGCACGGGCGCCACCGGTACCTTTTTGTCTCTTTAATTTTTTTGTGGTACGTGCAATCTCTGCACGTTCTTTTGATTTATGCGTACCCTGACGCTGGTTAGCCAGGAATTGTTTCACGTCCAAGTAAACGCAATGCTCATTAGTTTCTGCTTTATAAATCGCATCGATCAGTTCTACTGTTTTCGATGTCTTTTTACCACTGATATTTAATACTTCTGCTTGCATGATTACTTCTCAATTAAAACGTAAGACCCCTTAGCTCCAGGAACCGATCCTTTAATTAAAAGAACGTTCTTGTCAGCCATAATTTTTACTACTTCCAGGTTCGACATTTTTACACGGTCTCCACCCATACGACCCGCCATACGCATACCTTTCATTACACGCGAAGGATCAGATGAAGCACCTAACGAACCGGGTGCTCTTTCACGATCGTGCTGACCGTGAGATTTATTGGCATGCCCTACCCCGCTGAAACCATGGCGTTTTACAACACCCTGAAAACCTTTACCTTTTGAGGTACCGATTACATCTACGAAATCACCTTCCGCAAACAGTTCAACGGTGATTACATCACCTAAATTTTTTTGTTCTTCAAATGAGCGGAACTCTACTATTTTACGCTTAGGCGTAGTTTTCGCCAAAGCAAAATGACCTTTCATGGCAGATGATGTGTGTTTTTCTTTTTTCTCATCAAATGCTAACTGAAGAGCCGAGTATCCGTCTTTCTCATTGGTTTTTACTTGCGTTACTACGCAAGGACCCGCTTCTATTACTGTGCATGGTATGTATTTACCATTGGCATCGAAAAAGCTGGTCATTCCGATTTTTTTACCAATTATTCCAGACATTTTATCTTGTTTTTACTTTTTTATATAATTAATTATTTAACCCTTAAACCCGGCGCTGTTAAACCTTGATTTCTACCTCAACACCACTAGGCAATTCTAACTTCATTAACGCATCTACGGTTTTTGATGATGAACTGTAGATGTCTAACAAACGTTTGTAAGCACACAACTGGTACTGATCACGCGCTTTTTTGTTAACGTGTGGCGACATCAAAACGGTAAAGATCCGTTTGTTGGTAGGTAAAGGAATAGGACCATTTACCACTGCTCCGGTAGCTTTTACCGTTTTTACGATTTTCTCAGCTGATTTATCTACCAGATTGTAATCGTATGATTTTAGTTTTATTCTGATTCGTTGGCTCATTTTATAAAGAACGTGTTAATGAATAATTATTAAACTTTTTCTGCTCTGCCTTTTGCTTTAGCAATTACATCAGCGGCAATGTTAGCTGGTGTTTCAGCATAGTGGCTGAATTCCATTGTTGAAGACGCGCGACCTGAAGTTAAGGTACGTAATTGTGTTACGTAACCAAACATTTCAGATAATGGCACTTTCGCTTTAATTACCTGCGATGTTCCTTTAGAATCCATCCCTTCAATTTGACCACGGCGACGGTTTAAGTCACCTACCACATCACCCATGTTTTGCTCTGGTGTTAATACCTCAATTTTCATGATAGGCTCTAACAACACAGGCTTACATTTTCCTAACGCTTCACGGTAAGCCGTTTTAGCACAGATCTCGAACGATAATGAATCGGAGTCAACCGCGTGGTAGCTACCATCCATTAAACGTACTTTTAATCCTACCAGCGGGTAACCAGCTAATACACCATTGGCCAAAGAGGCTTTAAAGCCTTTTTCAACCGCAGGGATAAACTCGCGTGGAATGTTACCACCGGTAATTTCATTTAAGAACTGTAAATCACCTTTTGTTCTGTCGTAATCTTCATCCACAGGACCCATTTCCACATAGATATCAGCAAATTTACCACGACCACCTGATTGTTTTTTGTAAACCTCGCGGTGTTCAATAGCAGTAGTAACCGACTCTTTATAAGCTACCTGAGGCGCACCTTCGTTAACTTCTACTTTAAACTCACGTTTTAAACGGTCAACAATAATCTCTAAGTGTAACTCACCCATACCGGAAATAATGGTTTGACCAGAATCTTCGTCGGTTTTTACACGGAACGTAGGATCCTCTTCCGATAATTTATTTAAAGCAACACCTAAACGGTCTAAGTCACCTTGAGTTTTAGGCTCAATAGCGATACCAATTACCGGCTCAGGGAATTTCATTGCTTCCAGAACGATAGGGTTTTTCTCATCACACAAGGTATCACCCGTGCGGATGTCTTTAAATCCTACTGCCGCGCCAATATCACCTGCCTCAATAAATTCAACAGGATTTTGTTTGTTGGCGTGCATCTGGAAAATACGGGAGATACGCTCTTTTGCACCTGAACGGGTGTTCAGTACATAAGAACCGGCATCCAAACGACCTGAATACGCGCGGAAAAATGCTAAACGACCTACAAACGGGTCAGTAGCAATTTTAAACGCTAAAGCGGTAAACGGATCTTTCGCGTCCGGTTTACGGGTTACTTCAGCACCGGTATCAGGATTGGTACCTTTAATATTTTCTTTATCTAATGGCGAAGGCATTAACTCCATCACTAAATCCAGCATGGTTTGTACCCCTTTGTTCTTGAACGAAGAACCACACACCATTGGAACGATTTTGTTAGCCACGCAAGCTTTACGTAAAGCGTCTAATACTTCACGCTCAGTAATGCTATCAGGGTTTTCGAAGAATTTTTCCATGATCTGGTCATCAAACTCAGAAACCGCTTCCAGCATTTTCTCACGCCAGTGTGCCACATCTTCCTTCATATCATCAGGAATAGGCACTACTTCGTAAGTCATCCCTTTGTCAGACTCATTCCAAACCATTCCGCGGTTGTTGATTAAATCAACCACCCCTTTAAAGTTTTCTTCAGCACCGATAGGTAATTGCAGAGGCACAGCATTACCACCTAAAATTTCGCGGGTTTGCTTTACTACGTTTAAGAAGTCAGCACCCTGACGGTCCATTTTATTAACGAAACCGATACGGGTAACGTTGTAACCATCGGCCAAACGCCAGTTAGTTTCAGATTGAGGCTCAACACCATCAACAGCTGAAAATAAAAACACCAGACCATCGAGGATACGCAGAGAGCGGTTAACTTCTACGGTAAAATCCACGTGACCCGGAGTATCAATAATGTTAATCTTGTATTTGTTTCCGCGGTAGTTCCAGAAACAGGTTGTAGCAGCCGAAGTAATGGTAATACCACGCTCCTGCTCCTGCACCATCCAGTCCATGGTAGCGGCACCATCGTGTACCTCACCAATTTTGTGATTTACACCGGTGTAATAAAGAATACGCTCGGTAGTTGTTGTTTTACCGGCGTCAATATGGGCGGCAATCCCAATATTTCTGGTATATCTTAAGTCGCTCATGTTGGATTAGAATCTAAAGTGTGAAAATGCTTTGTTGGCTTCTGCCATTTTGTGGGTATCTTCTTTCTTTTTGAAAGCGGCACCCTCTTCTTTTGAAGCAGAAACGATTTCGCCGGCTAATTTCTGAGCCATTGATTTTTCGTTACGACGACGCGCGTAAAGAATTAACCATTTCATACCCATAGAAATTTTACGATCAGGACGGATCTCCGAAGGGATCTGGAACGTAGCACCACCAACGCGGCGTGAACGTACTTCTACCTGAGGCGTAATATTCGCTAAGGCTTTTTTCCATACTTCCAAACCATCTTCGCTGGTACGTTTTGCAACAATAGCGATAGCTTCGTGGAAAATGGCCGAAGCGGTATTTTTCTTACCGTCGTACATTAAGTTATTTAAGAAACGGGTTACCAATACATCTCCGTAAATCGGATCTGGTAATAAGATGTGCTTTTTTGCTCTGGCTTTTCTCATGACTTCAAACTTTTAATTATTTTTTCTTAGCCGGAGCAGCAGCAGCACCTGGCTTCGGACGCTTAGCCCCGTATTTTGAACGTTGTTGTTTACGACCGTCAACACCAGCGGTATCTAACGAACCGCGCACAATGTGGTAACGTACACCTGGTAAATCCTTCACACGACCGCCGCGAACCAGTACGATACTGTGTTCCTGCAGGTTGTGACCTTCACCCGGAATGTAGGCAATCACCTCTTGCTTGTTGGTTAAACGTACCTTGGCTACTTTACGCATAGCCGAATTAGGTTTTTTAGGGGTGGTGGTGTACACTTTTGTACATACCCCACGGCGTTGTGGACATGAATCCAAAGCGGCCGATTTGCTCTTGTTAGTAGGTTTTACGCGACCTTTTCTAACTAATTGTGAGATTGTAGGCATTTTATATCCTCTGTATTACTTGATTTTACTAATGTTTCAGCGTTTTTCCCAATTTGGGAGGGCAAAGATAATAAAAGTATTTTGATTCGCAAGCTACATAATGAATTATTTTTGAGGGATTTAGATAAAAACACAGGGACTGGCGCCGAAATTTTAAGCCCGGGGAATGGCTTTTGATCTGACAAAATGGCAAGGTTTGGGGATTTTGAAAAATTTCAGAGGCAGAATTTTATAAAACAGGAAAAATACCTAAAATTTTAGGAAATAACTCTGGTTTTGAATGGGAGGTAACGAACTGTTTGTTCCGAAATAAGATGACCTTCACAAAATGGCAGGCAGGTAAAAAAGAACTTTTTTTCGAACCATCATTTGGAACCATATAAGACATATAAGGTTCATATAAGGTTCATATAAGGTTCATATAAGGTTTGCATTTATGTCCTTATTCGGTTAAAAATTATATAAACGTTCAACAAAGCAGCCCTGAATACAACAAAAATCTGAAAAGTTATTCTTCTTCCTTACATGATCTTACATACCTTATATCGTTTAAAACAAAACGACTCCATAAAAAAGCCACATAAAATCCATTAAAGAACCAGCTTATATGTCCTTATATGCCTTATATGGTTCAAAAATAAAAATAGTAATATCAAGCGCCACCCGGCTTTTACCCCATTCGGTTCAACCTCTCCGTTTAGTATTCAAATAAGCCACTAGTTTCCATTTAATCTCCCTACAAAAAGCACCTAACGCTTTAGCGCTTCCCACGCTCTTTACATGGCCTCGGAAATTTTCGCGTGTGAAATGGCTTGTTGCAAAAGCGAAGGCACGTGCGAAGAAGATTTGCAGCGCCGCGTTACAGGAATAGGTATCGTTTTATCCGCCTTTAAATCTTCGGCTTGCAACACGCCAATTTCACCGCGAAAAGTTCCGCAGCCTTGACTTTTGCCGCACTTTGTGTCAAGACAAAGTGCGACTGAATTTTAAGATCTGCCGAAAATTGAGTGCAAAATGCAATTGCCTTACGGAATAAATCACGCTACTTACTTCCGAAAACCTTCGCAGCAGAACATCTCAGACTTCTTAATGCTCAACTAAGTAGTAAATCATAAAAATATTAAATGATATGAGGCGCCACCCGGCTCTCGCCTAACGATACGTTCTTTGTGAGCTAAAGCATCTGGTGTATTGTTGGAATGTTTTAATAAACAGGGTACGCCGGGCCGGGTGCTCCGCTATAGCCGGCTGGGGTCTGGCGGTTTTTGCAGCGGCTTGCGGGGTCTTCGTGCCTCAGCCTCCGCGCACGCGCAAAACCACGCCAGCCCCTGTGCCGGGCTGCCGCTGCGCCCCCTTGTCGGGGGGTGAATGCAGGAGCTTTAGTTTTTCTGATACTACAGGGGTTCCATTTTTAGTGACGCATAAAAATCAGGAAAAACACTATTGTTTTTTTAACGGAAATGGTTTAGGTTTGGAACAAATAACTGTATTAACCAAAACCATGAAAAATCATTGTGAAGTTCTGCA
>JASGCO010000032.1 GCA_030054095.1 Sediminibacterium sp. | reverse complement strand
GGCGTACTGATATTATCAAAACGTTTGTCCCATTTTACATCGGTATTGCTTACTGGCAACTTATAATCCATAACCGTAGCATGCACATTTCCCAGATGATCGTTAACCTCATATACTTTTTGATTATAGGTTCGGTTTAATACCGGCGCCTGTTCCGATGGCAACAGGTAATCAATAACGTGGGTTTGTGCCGGCAAACTGCCCCCCGAAAGTACGCTGCTAATCGCGTTGGCTGCTCCAACTGCAGGGGTAGCTTCGGGTGTTGTAATCATATAAACGTTCAGCGTGGTGGGTACCGCTGTTGTATTGGTAGTATAGTAAATATTGGTATTCGACCCACGGCGCAGGGCACCTGTAATACCTGCCGTGGAATTATGGACTAATGAAGCGGAACTTATGCTAAGATTGACAGCGCTTCCTGAAAACACGCTGCTGTTAACATAATACACTTTACTGGTATTGCTGGCTGGCGTGCGTTCCGTAAAGTAGATACGGGTGCCATTAGCGGTAAACTCCGCGTAACGTGCGCTGGTAGCCGCGCTCATTAGTAAACGACCGAGGTTGGTCAGGGTCTGGTGATCGCTACTGAGGCCGTATACTTTTAATTCACCGGCACCACCTGTAATATTAGCAATACATAGTTTGCTGGCATCCGGCGATATCCGGAATTCCCCTTCCGCACCGCTGGCATCTGAAGCAAATGATGGGCCGTCAGGTAAAGGTAAAATGCCATTGGCACTCACTTCAAATAATTTAATAGTGGTAGTGCCTCCAGCCAAACGCCGCAGGTAAAGTACCGATGGGCCGTTCCCCACCCGGTCGTCTATTACCGCCATGGTTTGGCCGTAACCGCTGTTATTATCCATTACCTGATTATACATGCTAACCACCGCGCCGCTGATGTCCACAATATGGTAATACGGTTTACCATCGGTGCCAATCGTGATGTAATAATATTCCCCTTCCGATCCTGGTTTTTTCACAAACAGGGATTGCGCCAGCGGACTGGCATTGATCAGATCGCTGTTCGTTAATAAGGTGTTGCTGTACGCATACAAACGCGGGTAGCCGGTGGTGCCTGTTGTGGATTTCTGATACACATAACCCGATAAGATCACATTTCCGCTTTCGTCCATGAGCATAGCCTGATTCCGGTTATGCGCGATCAACGCGGAGGTGGGTTCTGTTGTCACCTGCTCATTTCCACCTAAATCGCTAACCACATTGGTAGTGCTGTTGCTGTTTAATTTACGCGTGTATAACTGCTTAGAGGTGGTATTCGATAAAGGAACAGAAATGTTAGGCCAGGCACTGATGTGTTTTGGTGCCGGTAAATTCTGCGCCGCAACAGGCGCGCCGGATGTATAATTCACGGTACGGAATAGGCTGTTGCTCAAACTACGTTCTCCTATGCGCTTGCTGCCATAGATAGGCTGTTCCTGTAAATCAAATTTAGCGGTATAATTAGGACTCGTTCCACTGTTTGTACGTTTGTATATAGCCATAGGATTTCCCTGAGCATCTAAGGCGTAATACGTGGTGGTGGTGGCCAGTTGCTGATCGGTAGCTGTTGGGTCATATACTTTTTTCAACACGCGGTGGCCCATGGCGTCGTATAAAAACTCAATCACCTGATTCGATTTGGTTATTTTAGATACCTTGCCATTGGCCAGCCATTCGATGTTGGTAATACCTTCTCTTTCGTCTTTTGTCAGATTTCCGATCGGATCATACACGTAATTGTTGATACTGGTATGGTTCTTAATATCATCATAGCGTGTGGGAATACTGTTATCCCCGATGTCTGAAACGTTCCGTAACTGATTAGTGTTTGAAGAATAGTAATTGTAAGTCATTTCATCCATTTTGCGCTCGGCATCTGTAGTGCCATAGCCCTTACGGCTTACGTTCATAATATTGCCGTTGGCATCGTAGGTGAAATTTTCTGCATAGTTCAAAGTGCTTGCCCATCCCGGGTTTTTAACCATGTATTGCGCGGTTTTTAAGCGGTTCAGTTCATCATAACGGAACCGGCGGCCGGTTACATAGCCTTTATCTATAAAACCGGAAAGTGGCGCGCCAACAGCATCCATGGCTTCTTTATCAAAACGACTGGTCCAGGTACTGATGTTGCCATTGTATAAGTTACGTCCGGCTTCGGCACTTAGGTGAAACGGATTTGCTGACACGGAATTATATACTGATTGTTTGCTGTTGAAATCACCCTCAAAATAATTGAGGTGCATGCTGTATATATCCTTTGGCATATAAGCCCTTCCGGTTTCGTTGCCGTCTTTGCCAAGGTCGCCCGCTGCATCCACATGGTTCATGGCTTTTATCCAACCATTAATGGTGTACACATAATCCATGCCCTGTATGTTATCGTGGCCTATCTCCGCGCGTTTCAGTGGCCCATGCAGGTAGTAGGTGTATCCGGCTTCCCGTTCCCAGTACACGCCGTCTTTGCTGGTTTCTGCTGTTTTCAGGCGTTTATCGGTATCGTAACTGTAACGGTGGAAAAAGCGATCGGCAAAACCTTCGTTGTATTTAACCTGAATGACACTACCACTGATTAAGTCATACTCATAGGCCGTGTAATTACGTCCCAGATCAGGCAGATCCTGAATCAGCCACTCTACATTGCCATGTGGGTCGTAACTGTAATAGGTACTAACCTGATCTTTCTTGTCTGAAAAGTTTCCATCCTTATCTGAAGTAACATAACTTACGCGGTTTTGTAAATAGCGTTGCGGTTTACCGCCAAAGTATTTAGCGCTACTTTCAGGCGAACTATACATGGTTCGGATAACTTCAGTTGTATTAGTTAACGGATAGTTGCTGTTTTCCATGTCAAGCACTGGATTAGAAGAAGCAGGCATTACACCGGCTTCCCAGGTACGCCCTAATTCATCGTATTTAACATACGACATTTTGTTTTCCGCAGGCATAGCCTGTTTCGCGTTCTGCGAAAAACGCAAACGTCCTTTTATATCATACCAGAATGAGCTTTGTCCACCATCTGGCGTTTCCTGCCAGATAAGCTGCGCCAGCGAATTATAAGCATAGCGACTTACCATTTTATGAGCCGGATGAGTTTGACGGTTAGTAGCTCCGGTTACCACACCGGCAGGAGGAACGGTGCGCAGCAGATTGCCTGCCCTGTCGTAATAAAACAAGGTGTAATGATGGTATTTAATGCCATAACTTATTTTTACCTCATCCGTTAATTGCCCTATACAGGTTTGCTGATACAGGCTGCGTAAACGCGCTTTGTTTTGTTCAATGATCGAACCAATCTGGTTATTAATGGAAGTGGCCATTTCGGAGGCGGTTTGTTGCGCGCAGGTAATTTGCTGAAACAAAATACCTTCCTGCTGAAATAGCGAAGAACTGCTGGTAATAACCTGAGGAGTTGAAATTTTATAGCAGATATCGCCGCAACTTAAAAGCGCTCCGGCACGCATATCGTTACACAGTTCTATCTTATAGTAAGCATAAGCTCCGCCTGTGCCTTGCTGGTATTTATATAGACTGCTTGATGCGGTATAATTACCACCGTTACTATTGCTGTTTAAAGCACTGAATGAGCCACTAGTAATATTGGCGGGTGAAAAACCGGTGCCAATAACATAAGCAGATGTGTTATTTTGTAGTTGCGCTATTTCTGCTGCTCCGGCGGTTTCGTTTATTGTAGAAGCATAGATAAAACCGTTTCCGGAGCTGATTAACCCCACACTATAAAGGGGTTTTGGGCTGATGCCGGATAAGCCGGCTGATTGTTTATTAAAGTAATACACCAAACGGTAGGTGGTCCCACTGATGAGTTCAACATCAAAATACGATGGAATGTTGGGGTGTATAAAAACCTGCGTGTTGGCGCCACAGCCTCCTTTTCCTGAAAAGTAAGTACTGAAATCAGCATCCAGAAATGATTTGTAATTCCAATAAAACCCTGTTGACGGCGCCGATTGACGCTGAATGCCTAATTGCTGATTCAGCGCGGCCACAGCGCTTTGTACTATGTTCATGTTTGATCCGCTTAACGCGGGAGTTTTAGAAAAGCCAGGTGCGCAATTGTTAGCATTATCTGGTAAAGCTAATTCGTAAGCACCATACATAGCGTTTGCCATAGCCTGATGCTCAGTCGCTGTGCCTAATTGTTGTTGCCCGTTACTGGTAACAACCGATAACGCGCAATTTGACTGACAGGCTACCACCAGTTTCTGCGCCTGACAATAAATGTCTTCTAAAATGGTATATGGCCCGGATAAGTAAGAGCGAGGCGTAGTATTAAAAGCATACTGATTAGTATTACTGTTCCATGCTAGCTCATAACTGTCACCTTCAATATATTTACCTGCCTTGTGGTAGGTTTGAATCAGTTGATTCACAAATTCTGAGTACCGCCCCTCACAGGTGCTTTTGCATTGTGTTTCGATAGCGCTTTCCGAAGTGTTAATGTTGGCAGTGTTAACACCGGCAGCATTGCAGAAGCGTGTACATTTCATAAAATCTTCTTTTGGATACATGGTAACTGAACCCATGCTGTTGTTCACATTTATAGTGAACGGAACCGCAGTAAAACTGTTCAGGTAGGTAATAAAATCAGGACTTGGCGGATAACCATTCAAGCTGCCGTTTACTAAGGTGTAGAACAGTTGTTCGCAACTGGTACAGGCGCCATTGGTGTATTTAAAGTAGGCATAGGGGTGAAATTTATAGCCGGGATTGTTACATCCGGAACCACCAACGGCGTTACTGATGCCTTTTATTTTATAGCCGGCACAAGTTAAGAACAGATCCAGATAGTCTGGTGTATAGTTGCCGGAAGGCATGCTCATACCCGCGCCGGAGGCGGCAAGTGGTGTGCCTGCTAACCCCTGCAACGATTCGTAGCTGTTGATGGTCGATTTCCAGCATTGGAACAACAATTCGCAATTGTAATTACCACAAGACGGATCAATCATGTTGGCAATAACAGTGTTGAACTCGCCGGTACTATATCCGGGAATGATTATAGATGCAACGGTAGTGTAGCTTAATCCTTTAGCGCTGCACCAATCTTGAAGGTATTTTTCAAAATCATTGTTAACCGGACACGATTCAGTTGGGCAGGTTTTAATGGGAATAGTAATAACGTCACAGTTAATTTTAATATTAACATGGTCAGGGCTGTTATTTGGGTCAATATTCAGAAGGGCATATAAGCCATTCATATCAGGCTGTTGACCAAACGGAGTGGTTAGGAAAGACCAGAGACTGCTCATGGAAACAGCAGGTGCGCCGGTAGGAATTCCGGCATCATTAACAATGATGGCCGTGCCGCTATTGAAATTATTGCGTATGGCATTTTCAAGTTTTATCAGGTACTGATCCACATGCGTGATGCCCGGCTGAATTGCTACAGGTGTGGCCGTCAGATCACCATTTGGATTGGCTTGATAAGCTTCAATAATACGTTCTATGGTGTAAGCTCCGGGTTGAAGCAATACGGTATAAGGAAGATTGGGATCGGTAACTGCGGTACCGCTGCAACCACTTGTGCCACTGGTAGGATTAACTAGTTTATCCAATGCTGTTATTGGCGTAGCGCCAGGGTCATCATTGTTAATGATTTTGATACGTACGCGGTAATCGCAGGTAGCGCAAAAGGCGTTGCAATTATCTGAAAAAGCGCCAGGTGTAAGGGCGTAACTGATCTTAACGGAGGTAGGTTCCGTAAGCACAATGTTTTTAGAAGCAATCAAACCTTTGTTATTATCATAAGCAGAATTGTTATCAAGGAAGTAATCAATCATCAATGGATTGGCTGGTTGCGAAGGTAAAGGGTCGAGATTAGACGCGCCAGGCCCTGAAAGACAGGAGGCAATGGTTTGCCCTTCTTTAGAGATGTAAGTTACCGAGGATTGATTGTTCGCGTCGGTAGTAATGGTTTTATATACACTGGTGGCTTCGGGGGCCTCATCACCAAATATGGTAATCAATTCTATAGGGGCTACGCCCGAATTGTAGTTGCGTGTTGTATGACGGTCGTTACCGGTGTTGCCCAGTTTAAACGTTTTGCCCGGACCCGACTGCTCTTTGGGTTTTGAAGTTCCGTCGCGCATGTAAAGTGTACGGCTAAACGGAAGGCCGTTGGCGCTGGGTACTTCCTCTTCCAGTGTGTTAAGGTTAGAATAATATCTGCCGGGGCCATCTGTTGCAGTGGTATCAAACAAGCCAGGATTATTAAAGTTGCTGTTTGCGTCAAAATCAGCGGCGGAATAGGTATTGGCATTCGCATTTCGGATGTAATTGCTGATATAACCCAATTGCGGTTTGTTTACCGGGGCACCCATGGCGTTTAATGCCGGGCGGCCACTATAATCGTAAATTACCTGATTGGCCAGTATTTTGTCTTCTGATGCTATTTTAGCTTGTGTTTGCTGCGTCATTAACAAACCATTCGCATACGAAATCCCTTCGCCTATGCTTACCTGTCCTTTGTTTAAGGCGTCTCCTTCAATAAAGGAGCGGTTAAACATCCAGTTACGGTTTTCTTCACTGTTGGGTTGAGCGTAGTAGAACAGATGTGGGGTTAACTGTTGTGTGGCCGAAAGATTGTTTGTAATAGCATACGCGTTTCCTTGTGTATAAACACCTGTAACACTCCATACCCCCCAGTTCCGGTAATTAGCAATGCCACCCTCGTATGCATTACCAATAGGCCTGACCCGCCATAAATAGTAGCCGGTGCCCTCAGCCATGGTTAATGTAATTTCCTGTAAACTGTTGCCCGTTTCTATGGTAAGTGCCTTGTCCCAATCCACAAGGGTAGTAATGTCCGATTCATTGGTAGTTTTCACCTGATCGGTATTATATAAACGTAGCAGTTGAAACTGGAAATTAGGAGCAGGGGTGCCGCAACCCGACCAATTAAAAGTGGCTTCGTTTCCGGTAATGTTACAAGAAGCATTCTCAAACATGGGATTAATGGCATCATAAGCTACATCGTAATCAAATTCTTCGGTAAAATAAACATCTGTTTGTATCTGGTTTTGAATGGTAGGATTAGCAGAACCCGAAGTAACATGACTGACGGTAACTTCAATTAGATTCGCGCTAGAGTGTAGTCCGGTAATATCAATGGCTACGTACGATTGAGGTACTTCTTTCTTAATAACAAGACTTTTGATATAAGTAGCCAGTGGTGTGCCCGAATTGTTGAAGTTAGGGTAGGCCTTTATGGTTAAATTAATGGTAAATTGTGTGTTGCTGCCATCATAATCGCCTTTCCAGTTAGCAATAGCGTACAGCATAGCTTTTCTCAGATTACTGACTGGCCTCGGCTTGTTACATGCAAAAACAGAAGGTGGGGGATTGTCGCGCAAATAAAGTTGCTTAGTAGTAGCGCTGGCGTTGTATCTGAAATTGACTTTTGGTGTTTTTGTTTGTGCCGTAAAAGTCGTTATGGTTAAACACCAAATTAAGCCCAGAGCCAAAAGTTTCAAAAAATAATTCCTTTTCATATCGATGTCTGTTTTAATTTTTATCATGTGCAGCAATCATCAAGTGTTTACGTTGTGCTGTTACTTTTTTCTGTTATCAATTACTTTATAGTCCGCATACACCGGAAGTGCTGTTTTTGCTGATTGAAACACGAGCTTTTTAACCGGAATGCTCATGTCTTGTTCTTTACAATGAAATACGGTTTGAGTAAATACGTAATCTAAGCTTATCAGTGGGTTGCCGTTGCCGTATTCTATAAAAACACGTTTTAAGGTTTTGTCTGAACTGTTGATGTAGTACTGTATTTTTTTAATGCCAAGAAAGCCTGACATGCGCTTGTTAAGTGTGATATGAATGATTTTGTCATGGGGCTGTTCCTTTACCTTTTGGGTGGTTACCTGTTCCGCATTTCCGAAGATAGTATCCTGAAGGGTTCTCAGTCGGCTGTATATATTTTCATCTTTTTTTCCTGTGACCGCATCTGAAATGTAGATCATTTTTCGGGAGGGGAGAATGGCAAAAGTAGTTTCCTGATCTTTTAGAACGATCATGTCCTGACTATAAACCCTGTTTTGTTTGCGCGACGCGAATAGTTCAAATGTAGATTTATTGGTAATCGCTGTTCCGTTTTTTTCGGGCGATTTACTTACCGAAGTTACCTGATAGCGAATCAGTGTAGATTCTTTTTCAGGAGTGGGTGCTGTATTTAAGCGGTTAAATACATCCCGGATTTCGGTAAATTCTGGCGAAACGGGCTTAAAACTTAACAGAAGTCCGGTCGCAATACATACGCTGATATATCGAAAGGTAGATTTCATAAATTATATGTCTTTAACAGATAAGAGATAGTGTTGTAATTACTCCAGATTTGGTGAACGTTCTTTGCGTGGGCTGTTATATTGTGATTCAGTAACTGTTTTCATGCCGCGTTCGGTTTCTATCATTTTTCTCACCAGTTTTCCCTCCTGATTGTATTGATAAAAGACGCCGAAATGCTGGTCGTCAAAACTGGTTAACAAACGAAGCGTAGTTGGATCATACACGTATGCTACCATTTGTGTGTTTAGCGGTTGTTGTCTTACATCATCAATATGAATAGTGCCTGATGCTAAGTTGCTTAACAATTCAAACTGATAGGTTGCGCCAATCTGCAGATTTTTTTCGATGGCTTCGTAAAGCGTCCATTCGCCGGTTTGAGCAACTTTTTTGAAAGTAAGTGGCGTAGTGGCTGGTGATGCGCCAGTCTTTAAAAGGTTTCCCTTAAGTGGCATAACACTATTGCTGTTATCTTTCACCCATACTTTCAGGCTCATCCCATTAGTGCTTCCTGCAATACTACTTCCGGCATTAAAGCTATTAAACCTGAAGTTTCCGCTTCCAGATAGTTTGTAGGTGCCTTTTCCTGAATGGCCTTTATTGCCTGATGACACATCATGCTGACTGCTTACAGCAACAACCCCGTCTTCAAATTTAGCGCCGTAAATATTTTCAAAACTTTCAAAGGCACTGAATGTATAAGCGCTATTTTGAGCAACAAGGTAGGGTACCATGTTTTTGTAGCCCAGTTTGGCGCTGCTATACATGCCAAGTGCGTCCTGCTCCTCAAGGGCTTCTCCGGCAGGAGAGTATTTGGTAACCGTTGATGTTTTAATCCATTTAGCGGAGTTGGCACCAGTGTTTTTCCAGTTAAATAATTCCAGGGTATATGTGCCTGCGTCTTTATAATTGCGTTCAGTATCAGGCAAAACGTCTTTAGCGCCACCGGTAACGGGGCTATTATACACATAACTACTAAGTACTTTCCATCTGCCGGCTCTGCCATTTTCATAATCGTTTAGCCCTGAAGGCAGATTGATTGCAGGATACATGCCAGCATCAATATCCCATTTATCTTCAAGCGTTTGCGCTGAAGCAGAAATGACTTTAGTAACTAAGAAAGGTGTATTGCCAACAGCGCAGAACTGCATACAAGCCGGTAGTGTATATACAACACACGCATTTGCATCAGTTTTGTATTTAATGAGCCCACTGATAGGATCAACGTAAATACTACCCGTAGCTAAATAAGGTAAATCATTTATGCCACAGGTTTTTCCGTCAGCTTGCGGAAATGAGATGCTGAACATATAGGGAGGTGATGCTGTTTTACTGAACGTTATTTTGCCAGACCGCCCTCCGTTAAGGCAGGTGGAAATGTTAGCTGTGCTGATAGTTGAGTTTTGTAGTCCTGCCAAAGCGGTGTTCAGGTCATTAATAAACGTTTGCTGCTCAGCACTCAGTGCCAAACTGCCATTTGTACTATTGCTTTGTCCATAGGTAACGTAACTACCGGCAGCAACATTCAGTAAATTGGCTTTACCGCTTCTGACAATCTCTACTTTAGTTAAAGGGTTAGTAATAGATGCGGATGTGTTAAGATTGGCAGTAAGTGCCAACGATACTTCGTAACCGTTTACGTCAGTAACATGAAAATAGAAGATGCCTGCCCCTGAGCCCTTAATGGCGAGCAAATCTCCTTTACTTATTAATTTAAGCGCATCGCAGGCAGAGGGCCCTTGAGAAAACACAAGTTTGTTTGTTAATGCCTGATAGGTAACAGCATTAAGCATAGCGGTACTAAAACTAAACCGCTCATTGCTTGCTTTTTGACCCATGTCGGTATACTGTGTATAAGCAGGAATGGTGTATGCGGTATAGACGCCATTATGTGAGTTGTCATTAGGCAAGTCAAGTCCGTTATAGCCATCGCTGGTGCGTACAACAATGGGATTGCCCGTTGCCGCGTTAAATGCCACGTTTTCGGTTATATGAACAATGCCTTCTTGTTTTGTTTTTACACGGCGTTGAATAACGGGGTACTGTATTACTTTAGTAGTAACATGGGTACGTAGTTTACTTTCATTATAATTCAGTAGCGGAGAAAGCGACGCCTGGGGTAAGGGAATAATGCCTGCCATCCCTACACCAAAGTCAACTTCTATACTGCCATCTACTGTTACATCTTCTACCTGCTTTTTCTCAAAAACAACCTCCATCTCTTTTCCTGCCTGCATTTGTACGATGCTGCCATCGGCTTTTTTAACGTTAACGGGCTCACCGGGTTCAAAGTATTCGTATTCAGTAGAACTGCTTTCGTAATAGGTGCTTAGTACGCCACCATTACCGGAAGTGTATTCACCCGCGTATGTTTTAACAGATTTTGGTTGCCCGTGCATACTGTTCAAGATAAAACGGTAGCCCTGACTAGCCCATACATTCGCTACATTATAGTTTAATACAATGGCAGGCAGATTCATCCAGTCTTTTTCCTGGTCTATTTGTGTATAGCTAACCCCACTTTTACTGCCATTGTCATACTGCATGTCGAACGGATAATCTTTTACCGTATTAAATTCATTTACAATAAATCCCGTATTGGTTTTGCCGTTATGGATATTTTTCGTTATCACGCGGCGGTACCCAACAGAAGCGGCAGGGAGTAGCGATTCGCCGATGGGCCCCTCAAATTGTTCGCGATCGGTTCCTGAGATGGCTTTGGATAAGAATTTTTGATCGGTGCGTTGCGGCATAAAGGTAATCAGCGCGTTTTCATCCCGCATGCTGGCGGGTTCATTAGTGGCTACGCCGCTACTTGACCCATCCGCTTCCTGGTATAAGTACTCACTGCCGTATAGGGCACTGGTATTAGTATCAATGCCATTTTTATCAAACATTAAGAGGCGTTTCACTCTGATGCCGCCGCCTTTTTTTGCTTTCAGGCACGGAATTTTGAAGTAAGAAAGCGCGGAGTTTACTTCCAGGCAAGACAGCCCATCGCTGAAAAACGAAACGCCTATTTTACTGATTAATTGAGAGACAATATCTTTTACGCTTTGTCCGTTCTGAACGCCGTTTTCATCCGCGTCGCAATTACCGAATGGATTTAATTTACCGCCTTTTTGTTTTTTCACCAAATCAAGACAGATTTGCCTTGGCAGGCCATAGTCGGAAGCACCCGGATTCCCGATTTTGATTTCGACATTACCGGAGTTATTGATATAGGCGTCTAAAAAATTAACATAGCCGCTGATGTAGTCCGAGTTACATTTGTCGAGTGCCGGATTAGTGCCAAGCAAGGCGTAGAGAAATTTAAAGTAGATTTTTTTATTGGTATAACGTTGTTTAATAAGTGCGACCAAAGCCGCTTTTTCAGAGGGGCTGCTAACGCCAATGTCGGCGGTATTTAGTTCATATTTCCGGTCGGGGAGTAAACCAAATTCCTGATCCTGTCCAGACGAAAGGCTAACTAATGCTTCCGCTCTCCGGTCCTGTACGTACAGGTAATTGTCCTGTTCGTATTGAACATGAATTTCACCACCGGAAGGGAGTTTAATTTGTTTAAGTTGCCAGGCCGCCGGGTCAAAATCAGAGGGGGGCGTTTGATTCACCCATGCCTTTAATTGATTGAAACGTGTTTGACCACTAGTTGCATCCTGATAATTTCCCCATCCATCTATTGCAAAAGGACTATAATTCGGGTTCTGTGAAGTAGCAAAGGGAAGGTATTCGTCTTGAATGTAATCGTATTTTTCTGGATAATCAATACCACTGGCAATAGTAGGATACTCGTAGTTAAACTGGTAGGGGCTGATTTTTGCTGATACAATACCGTCGTGTTCAAACCAGAGTTCTTTAAGGGTTAACTTTCCGGTGCTGTTGCCTGTTCCGTTAGAGTTGGGTAAACCTTTACAGAGTGAGTAGTCGTATTTAAAGATAACTTTTTTGATCAATTTGCCGGGTTGGCCATTGTTATTGGTGTACAGTTCAATACGTTCCAGTTTTTTGAGTGTTTTGGTGCCTTTGGCGGTACTGCTGTTATCGGCGGTTGCGTCCGATGCGGCTTCTATTCCATCTTTGCGGTCAGAAGTAATAAACCGGGCTATATGTGAGTTTGTGACGATTTGTTTTAAATAGTAAATGTCTTTATCGCCAGATGAATAAGCTCCCATATCATCTGATTTATCGGAGACTTCGCCTTTACTGTAGTTTAGTCCGGTGTAAGGTGAACGGTAATGAAAACCATTGCCTGCTGCAACTTTGTAAAGTTGTTCGTATTGAAATTTTGTATAGGAACCGAAATCATCCGGTGTAGGGCCGTTCATGGTACGATCGACATAGTCCGCTCCGGTTATCTGTGTTAAGAGGTAGGAGGTATAATAGGAGCCATTCTCTACCTGACCTATTTTCATTTTATGCCCGGCATCCACATCTTTATAAGCCAAGAAATTGTAATCAATATCATTGCCACTAATTCCGCTTAGGTCGTATTGTAAACTTTTTTCATTAGCGCAACTAACCGGCAATCCATACACATAGGTGGCACCGTCGCCGGTTACAGTAGCAACTTCGCCAATTTGTTCCGGTTTACTGCGGTCAACACTTAAGCCTGTGCTAAACGTACTGTTAAGTACATAATCGTTACTCTTTTCATAGGCATACGCCTTTTGATTAGTGGTTATTTCAGCGTTGGTATGATAACCAATGTAAGAAGAACGACCACTGCGGTTTACGGTTCCGCTTTCCAGTTCAGTAGCTGAACTTAAGGATAAGTTAGTAAGTAAGGTACTGTTAAACTCCGGCCGGCATTTTTTTGCGCCCGGAAACCCGCTGTTTGCCAGTACAATATCCGCTTTGCTTAAGCTATTAGTATTGTCGAAATTCACATCGCCGCCTAAATCACCGTTAAATCTGAAAAAGTAATTTTCCTTTTCTCCTGAGTAGCCCGAAGATAAAAACTGAGCGTGAATACTATTATCGGCATCAGCCCAGGTTTCACCGTCTATGTTCAGGCTCTGCTGCCCGAGTCCGATGTTAGCACCTCCACCAAATTCGAGGCCTACATTAACATCTGCTGCTACCTGCTGAATATCAGTAATGCTTTTTGCAGTATTTGGTCTAAAGGTACCTGACCGGCTGCTATGAAGGCGGAAGCCTCCACCAACACCTTCGCCACTAACAGAAAAAGCATCGGCATTACTGAACGGAATGGAAAGGTACATGTCGCGTTTGGTGTACATGTTATTTCGTTCAGTATAGTAATCCATAACACCTTGCGCGTCCGAATACGCATCGTAAGAGTATAAGTAGCCGTATCCTTTCCGGTTAATAACCGCAATGTTTTTCTGTTCGTTGTAATTGCCCGTAAAGCCAAACTGGGGGCCAATTTCGAAGGGAGCAGGCGAGGTTTGAAGGTTGAAATTAGCATTGAATGATTTTCCGTAATAAGGTGTTACCGTTGTTGGTTTTTGCTGATTACTTAAAGCATACATGCCATAGCTGCTTGCCATACTGCCTACTGCTTTCAGGAATGAACTGCCTTTCTTTTTTGGATTATCTTTCGCATATTTTTCCCTAATTGCTTTGGCCTCCTCTTTTGATCCTGCTTTTTTATATTCAGCTTCGGCATCATCCTTTTTCTTTTTATCTTCTTTGCTGGATAACAAAGCCGCCGGATTAACCTGAGCGGAGAAGCTACCCTGCCCGTCAGACACGGAGTATCCCAATGTCACAAGCCCCTGGCGGATCGAAAGCCCTGCCCCTGCGGTATAGCCAAAACCTGTGTAGTTATTATAACGGATCGAAGCATTGGCAGAGAGCGGTACCTGAAAACTAAAGGCTTCAATATTGCCCACACTGGCGCCGGTGCTGGCCGTCCAGTTAGACGGCACATCATTAAAATAAGTTACCGTATTTTTAGTGTCATCGGCAAAACCGCGTTTTCCACGAATAATGGATCCCGGATTCAGGGTCCAGCCATACCCTACCCAAGAGGCTTCACTCTCCACATTTTCGCCACTGTGATACGACAGCGACATAGCATACCCACCACCATTAGCTCCCGGAATATTAATCACCGGAATGTTATAAGTAAAATCCCCTGTAAACTCATTCACCATACTGTTGGTATTAACGGGTTCAAAACTTCCAAACTCAGGTTGCGTAGGTCCACTAGTTAAAGCCAGCGCGGCCGTAGGATACGCGCTTTCCAAAATCAGAATGATGGCTAAAAATAACGCCGCCCGTTGCCGCGTCGATTCCTTTTGTTTCCTGTTAAAGATGATCCTATTCATAGTTTACTATTTAAACCCTGTAAAAACAGGGAGATTATCGTGGATATTTTTTTTATCAAAAGCACAAATAATATTGCCAATCCCAAACGACTCATCCGAGTATTCAAACTCCAGATGATCCGATTTAAGTAATTCCTCCTTTGTTGTAGCAGGTGTAAACAAAAGATTGAGCTTAATGTCCTTACCCAAACCATACGTGTTTTCCATTGACGTAAGCGAGGGAGCGTATGTTATGCCATTAGCCCTGAGCCGGGCCATATTCTCCAGATCAAAGTTAAGCGCCATCAAACGCTCCGAATACTCCTGAGGATTAGTGACATCCTTATACAACACATTCTGATCGTTTTTACCGGCAATAGTCATTAAAACATTGATCTGGTATTGATAGGCTGAAACCAGACTATCGTAAGTAAGTCGTGAGCTTATATTTTTCTTACTCATTTCCAGAGCCGCCATATAATGAGGAGGAAGATAACAAACGGAAATATCCAGCCCATTAACCGATTTGTGAACAATACATCCATTTTTAGCATTACTCAGCCATTTGCCAAACGCCTCGGTAGAAGCCACTTCTTTAGAGCAGGCTCCACCTATCAGTAAGCATAACAAAAGCGAGATATGTAAAACCACTGTTTTCATGACAATTAATGCGAGCCTGATTTATAGGACGCGTTAAGTTCTTTTAAAACATCCTTGGTTATATCCATGTATTTTTGGCCATAGAGAATATTACCAGAGGTGGTAGTACCAAGAATAATATCATAGCCTTTTTTCTGGCCGTATTCCTCAATAAAGGAATTGATTTGATTCAGTACCCCGGTAGTTAAAGATTCATCCGAATTTTTAAGGCGTTCCTGAACCGACTGACCGAAATTGCGGTAGGCATTTTCTTTGGCAGCGAGGATTTCTTTTTGTCTGGATTGTTCTGTTTTAGACAAGGCTGCAAACGAAGCATTGTATTGATTGATTTCAGATTCCATATTCAGTCGCATGGAATCGAGGCTGGCTTTAAGTTTCGATTCCTCTGCGGCTTGTTTTTTCTGAGCGTCTTTCATGCCCAGATAACTGTACACCAGATCGGAACTTTTTACATAGGCAATGGAAGGGATATTAGAACTTTTGTAAAAAAGCCATCCAAGGCCAATAAATGCCATCGTTAGCATTATTAAACAGAAACGCATAATTTGCTATTTTAATTATATAATGCCCTTTCCTGATTAATATCAGAATGAGAGCGTGTATTTTGTTACTTGAGGATGAGTTTTATATGCAGCGACAAAAATCACCGTGTCATATAAAGCAATTGGGAGAAAGAGCTCGTATTACTTCAACAAAGTTACAAGGCGTTTGAACAAGCTCAATACCGTTGGTTACATTTTTGTAACATTCTGGAAATTTCACAGTGAAACTGCCTATCCCAAAATTTTTAAATGGAAGATGTAACAAACGGTTACAAAAATGTATTGAACGGCAACCTCACCGGTAAAATTAGATTTTCTGATGGGACTTTGATGGTTAATTAAGATAGAGACGATAGTTCACAAAGACCTGTTAACTAATTGTCGGCTTATGGCTTTGGGTATAAAGGCCCCGTTAATACCTTTATCGTTATGATGCAACGATCTGCCTCTAAGTTACGTACATCAGGGATTACTGTGGTTATCAGTTTATCTTTGGTATTATTTATGTTGGGTTTGATGGGTTATGTGCTTATCAATGCCCGCCAGATATCGAATCACGTTAAAGAAAACATCGGTTTCCAGATTTTATTGAAAGATACAGCTACTTCTGCTCAGATTGACGGATTGATACAGGAAATTAATACGTCGAAGTATGCAAAAAGTGTAGAACTGACGTCTAAAGAAAAAGCAGCAGAACAATTAAAAGCGGATCTGGGCGAAGATTTTATTACGTTTCTGGGATCTAATCCTTTATTAGCAGCACTTCAGGTAAAACTCAATGCGGACTATGCGCAAACAGATACTTTGCAGGCAATTGAACGGCAGCTTATCCAGAAACCATTTGTAAAAGAAGTCGTCTATCAAAAGGATATGATTAAAAATTTTAATCAGAATGCCCGTGGTGTAACGTTTTTCATCCTCATATTTAGCGGAGCATTATTGATTATAGCCATTGCCTTAATTATTAATACGATTCGTTTATCTATTTACTCTCAACGTTTCCTGATACGAACCATGTATCTGGTTGGCGCTACAAAAACGTTTATAAGCCGGCCTTTTATTTTAAAAGGATTGCGTCAGGGGATTATTGCGGCCATTATTGCAAGCGCATTACTGGTTGGGTTTCTGGCCCTGAGTACACGATTTATTCCCGACCTGCTGAAAATACAGGATGAAACGCTGTTATTCATTTTGTTCGCTTCCATCCTTGTTGGCGGAATGATTATTTCCGGATTGAGCAGTTTTATTTCGGTGATGCGTTATCTGCGCTTAAAAACAAGCGACTTATATTTTTAGTGTGCGCGGTTATGTGTGCATAGGTTTAATGCTGCTATTCGGGTTGTCCCGGTCGCAGAACGTATTGCATGTTTTTGCCAGTAATGGCAAACCATTCCGTTTAGTGGTAGATTCTTTGCCGGTTAATGAGAATCCGCAAAGTCATGTAAAAACCGGATTACTTATTAAGGACACTGTAACAGTAGCGCTTCTGTTTAATGACCAAACCAGATACGAAACAGAACTCTTGTTGCTGGTGAAACGAAAGCCGGTTAAAAACAAAGAATTTACATTTGCGGTTGAGCCGTATAAATACGGTTTCCGCCCGCGGTTTATTTCCTGTAGTAACCTTACAAAATTACCGGACCCTTTGGTGCCCCCCAAACCCATTGAAGATACTACCTGGAAAGTAAATAATAATATATGGGAACATTATTGTGAACTTAAAGACGGGAAACCACTGTTTTTTAATAATCTGGATAACGGGAAAGTGGTAATGCCGGATTCCTATCTGGCTTATGCTAAACGCCTGATAACGCGTTGCCAGGTGGAAGACGACAAATTTAAAATAGTAGAGCAGACTATCCTTAAAAATTACCTGAATAGTAAACAACTCCAGATGTTACTGAGTGATATCTCTTTTGAATTGGATAAGCTTAAATTGATACGTCAGGCAGGTAATCATGTAACAGATCCTCAAAATTTAAAATCCCTGCGTGTGCTTTTTACTTACGAATCATCGCAACGTGAGCTGGATCAGATAATCTCTCAGTCTAAAGAGAATAGTGACAAACCTAAAGATTGCCCGAAGGCATCAGAGGATACGGTAATTGCTCTGCTTGTTCAACAATTAAAGGGATTGGATACCGATAAAGCACGCGTGGATCTGATACGGACAAAATCATCGGAGTATTGTTACACGATTGAGCAAACGAAGAAAATACTGGCTGCGTTTATCCACGACCGGGAACGTTTGGATGCTTCCAAACAGATGTATTATACCTGTACCGAACGGAGTAATTTTAAGCAAGTAAAGGAAGCGTTTATCTATTCTGAAACTGTAAATGAATTGAACCGGTTTTTGGAACAGTTTGAGAAGTAAGGGAAACGTTCTTTTAATACATAGCTTCAAGCTACTTCATTTCTCTGGAAAAGTTCCCTGAACCAACCGAAAGAATCTTTTTTTATTTTCCATATAAAGGCGTCAATAATATAATGAAGCATTTGTGGCATGGTCAACAATGGAACCAGCAGACTCATCATTACAGGGTGTTGACTAAAGTCAGGAAACTCTGGCCACGCCAGAAAGATGGTGCGGTGTTCGCGCCATACTGCATTGTCCCAGATCCATTCCTCCAGATAGGCTAACACAAAAACAATTCCTAAAAACAACAAGAGGTAGCGTGGCGAAAAAATGGTTTTCAAGAAACCAGATTTATAAACTGCCGGCGATGCACTTTTTTTATTTCCATGGGCCCATACCAGAGCATAATAAGGTACACCATGCGATACAATATTCAAAAGGGTAAAACTGAGATCAGTTCTGAAATACACAATGCCAAAATACCAGGATGTAATCGTTCCCAAAACAAGAAGGTTTTTAGGAATGGAAAGAGAGCCTGTAGTGAAGCCACAATGTATTTCCTTTCCAATATAAAGGGCAAGAATACTACAATAAAGAATACCGGAGATAGTACTAAGGGTATCGGAGTGGAGGTAGAAAAAATCTCCGTCAATAAACCAGTTAAATGCTTCGGGACCATTAAAGTGCCAGTGTAAAAGTGGATAAATGCAGGCTGCGTAAATAGTTAATGTATCTATTTGCCGATAGATTTTATTTTCTTCGTGGCGGGAGTATAAACGCATAAAACCATATTGTTGTCTGATAAAATGGAAAACAGCCAGGTAAGCCAGGCAACGCCAGAAAACAAGGCCGTCAATTAAATGCAGCACAACACCTGAGAGATATGCTAAAAGGGGAACGCTATAAAATAATACTTTCCGTTTTGAAAGTGTGTCCCTATCCATATACGTCCTGTATAGTGTGCTATACACGTGTCCCACATCCACGCATACTACCAGAAGCAACCAGAACCATTCGTTTTCTGATACGGTAGTGTTTTGAAAAAAATTGGGGAATATGATGATGAGCAAAAGGCAAAGAAACGGCGGCAGTAAAATAAATACGCTGTCGTATAAAGGCGACTTTATCCAGTGATTTGATTTAAGTGCTTGCATGAGTTAATAGTTTTTTAGCGACCCTGCTTCCCTGATAAAAGCCTTCTTCAAATAAGGAAATGCCGCTGATGTCGGTATGTGCAAAATGCAGGTTTCCAATTCCCGCCTCAAGGTAACAACGGACGGGATTAGACCTGAATCCCACCGTCGGCGAAATCATACCGTGGCCTAAAAGTTTTATGTCAATGTGTTCAATGTGCGCGGGAATAGATCTGTGGGCCTTTTCCAGATCACGGATAATTTCCTGTTTCCAGAATAACTCATCTTTACTGTGCAGGTATTTTCGTAATTCAGAAGGGGTCTTGTCACAGAAATTGTAGTAATAGGTTATTACAGTTTTCTTTTGCCGATGATGTAATAGTTGATGTGTAGCATTTACATAACCTAACGATGGCGAGTCGTATAAAATATTATCCCACGCCAATGTGTGACCCGTTTGTCCTGTTAAGACGGAACTGTCAGAAAGTGTAATGTTGGCCACCAGCCAGGGATAATACCGGAAGCTATCCCATTCAACGGTAGTTAACCCTTTCAGTAAGCGCTTGTTTACAAATTGTGGAGTTGCCAGCACTAGCTGTTCGCAAATAATTTTTTTACTGGTCTTTGCAACGGTGTTATATACAAGACAGGTAAAAACGTTGTTTTGCTCACTGATAGCGTATAGTAAATGATTGGTATGGCACCTAGGGCCAATATTATGGTATAACTTTTCAGCAAGAAACGCGTTCCCTTCCGGCCAGGTTAATACTTCTGAAGAGTTGGCATTGGCAGCTTCGCCATTACGCGCGCAAAAGTAATGCAACAAGGCCCAGGCCGAAGTCGTATTTATATCAGACCCGAAATCATCTTTGCAGCAATAGTTTACATACCAGTGTATAAACGGCGTTTTAAAGCCGTGCTGCTTCATGTAGTCCGCGGCACTTATCTGGTCCAGAGCATTGATGACCGGATCGGTGCTTGAAGTGGCAACTGGAATACAGAAAAATGGTTTCCCATCAGTGCCCTTTTTTCCTTTATAATTTTCAATAACAGAATGAAACCGTGCTAGTTCTTGTTTTTCAGTTTGGGATAAACCGTGAGCAGGCGGGAAACCAAGCCGCCAGAGTCCTTTGTAAAGTAGGCGTTCTTGTGCCTCGTGACATAAGTAGTACTCGTTATAAAAGGGTTTACCATTCTGATCGAAATGGGTAATAATGTTGTGTTCGTGCAAAAATTGAATCAATTCTGTGTTGTGTAGATCAGGAATGGGCAAGTAATGTGCGCCATAGGGGTAGGCGCTAACTTCATTTTTTCCGGATTGTGAATTCCCTCCTAAAGTGGGTTCACTTTCAATAAGCAAAAAATCTGTAAAATGGTTTTTGTGCAGGTGATAAGCCGTGCTTAAACCGCCAATGCCTCCACCAGCAATCAGTACTTTAGTAATGGTAGTGGTCTCCGGTTCTGGAAATGCAAGCCCATCCCTTAGCAGGTGTCCCGCGGGAACCGGGCCGACGGATTCTGAAACGCGGGTTGTGTTTGTTGAAACGTCACAGGAAAAGAACAAGCTACCGGTTACTAAACCAGCGCCCGTTTTTAAAAAATCGCGACGGGATAAAACAAACGGTTTATCAGATGCCCCACTCATCTTCGAAATAGTGAATAAGAATCTGATTGTTTAACTTATTAATGTCGGTTTGCATAGCCGCCATATCTTTCGGGAAGCGTGCCATATCAATGAATTCTTCAGGACGGTAGTATTTAAGATTCCCTGGTATAAACTGCGTTTGAGCGTTAAACTGATTATACCCAAGGATGTAACCCCATTCTCCGAACGACGGCACGTACGTATGATAAGGGATGGTACGGAATCCTTCTGCCGCGATGGTGTTATTAACACACCAAAACGATTTGCGTGCTACAAACGGAGAGGTACTTTGTACTACAAATGCGCCTTCCGGTTTAAGAATTTTTTTTAGTTCGCGATAAAATGTTGTACTGTATAATTTTCCTATTGAGAAATTAGAAGGATCCGGGAAATCAATAATGATAAAATCAAAGCGTTCACGGTGTTGTTTAACCCACTGAAACGCATCCTGATTAATGATTTTTAATTTCGGCGATGACAAGGCGTTTTGATTCAGTTGCGATAGAAAAGGTGTACTCTTAAATAATTCCGTAATGGCTGGATCCAAATCCACCAGCGTAATTTGTTTTACAGAGGGATATTTTAAAACTTCACGTACAGCGAAACCATCCCCCCCGCCTAAAATCAAAATGGTTTCGGGAGATGGAATGTGTGATAAGCCCGGATGAACAAGCGCTTCGTGATACCTGTACTCATCCGCCGAAGAAAACTGAAGGTTGTTGTTAAGGTAAAGTTTGGTGTTTCCCTTCTGATTGGTTAAAACAATACGTTGGTAAGGCGACGATTTGCTGAAAATGATGGGCTCATTATAAGCAATGCTTTCTGCCATTTTTTGCAGCCTTTTCGAAAAAATAAAACCGGCTACCAGTATAATGGAAACGGTAAATGCCTGAGTTTTCAGCGCGGCAATGTGTCTGGATTCGTGTTTGAATTTATAACACATAATAATAGCCACAATGGTATTTAGCAATCCAAATAAAAACGAAGTTCTCAGTAAGCCCAGATACGGCACCATAAAAAGTGGAAACAGGATGGAGGCAAAAAGCGCGCCGATATAATCAAACGTAAATACCTGCGAGACCAGATTACCAAACTCGATTTTATCTTTAAGCAGTTTCATTAAAAGCGGAATTTCAAGTCCTACCAAAATCCCCGTTAACATAATAAGCGCGTACAGAATTAACTGGAAACCAGAGGCGCTCTCGAACGCAAAAAATAAAATGGTGGAACTAAAGCCGCCCACTACACCCACCAGAATTTCAATCTGAATAAACCAGAACAGTAATTTGTTGGTAATGAATTTGGAAAGAAAGGAACCAATACCCATGGAAAACAGGTAAAGCCCTATAATAAGCGAGAATTGCCGTATAGAATCACCCAAAAGATAGCTGGCCAATGTGCCGGCTATTAACTCGTAAATGAGTCCGCAGGTGGCAATGATAAGAACAGAGAAAAGGAGCAGCAGGTGTTTCTGATTAGTGGGATGCGCGTTCATTATCCGTGAATGGCAGATGCAATAATGATGGCAACCGAAATCATGAATGCCGCGGCTAAAATAGCAAGGGCTTTGTTTTGTTTTTGCAGAATTTCCAGCCAAAGGTTTTCAGGAGTTATTTTTTCAATAATCCAGAAGCAGAGGAGAAGGAACAGTACGCCAAACACACAGTAAAGCAAAGCGGCAGGCAGGTAATTCAAATGTAATGTTTCCATAGGGATTAAATTAATGATTATTTATGATAGTAATGCGATCCATAGCGTTCCCTTGAGCGTGTATAGGTGTTTTGGTCAAGTATGCTATCGCCCGTTGAAAACAGGTAAAAGTAATAGACAAAAACACCAAGGGTGATAAGAACAAACGGAATGATTATTTTTTTCTGATCCTTAGTCATTATGATAGGAATAGGGTGAATAATCGCTGTTTTCCCAGCGGCCTTTTTCAAAATAGTATCGCCTTATAAAGAAAATAACAGGGTAAATAGCAGCCAACAAAAATACGATAAAGGCATTCGATAAAATGAATACATCGCTTCGTAGTGTAATCTGTAGTTTGGCAGGAATTTTATTATCGGCTTTATCGGGATAGATGGATAAATAGTAAACGCCTTTTTCTACGTTTGGAATAATGGTGTAAGCTACCCGGTTGCCTTCCGCCCAGCTTTCGCCTTCGGTAACGCCAGAATAGTATTCTCCCTCCAGATCCGTGCTGTAAATATCTCCTGTTGTTTGGTTAACCAGAGTCAGGTTAGCGTATAACCAGGCATTCGACACATCGCAGTCTATTTCAATTTTCACGTTCCGGTTGGCATTGGTAATGGTAAAGGTTTGCGTTGTAAACTCTTTCTGCCGCATCGAATCTTCAATGGAATAGGCACTACTGAAAATGACCTGATCTTTTGAATGGTTCCCCGTAACGATAACGATTAATAACCAAATGAACGTAAAAATAAAACTCAAACGCGTCATCCATTTTAAAGTAGGCGAATCAGCAAATGGTTCTATCATTCCCACTCCGGCTCTGCTTGGTGCTTCCTGAAGCCCGAAGGTGTCAGCAATTGTTTTCGGGAGAAGGTATTCTGCTTTATAAAAACTAAGATTGCAGGAATCGTTTTCAAAGCAAATAGCGTAAGGAGGGGCAATATATTCTTTCACCCATTCCCGCTTTAAAGATGAATCGTCGTAAATAAACTCGCCAACCCAATAATGCGTTAGGGATTTATAACTGGCAAACAACTCATACTGTTCCGATTCGTAAGTGAGAGAAGAGGAAGAATCTTTCAGCGTACCCTGAAGTTCCTGTAATACCATCCAGTGCCCGTTAAATTCTGACAGATATATGCAGCCTTTAAGCGGGTTATATAACGTGTATTCATTCCAGAAAAAACTGGTGCCTTCTTCTTTTTTACATTTAAACCCAATAACTGTATAGGTTTCGTTAAAAAAGGTACCCTTGCTGCCAATAGGGACAATAATGGCTTTAGCAACCGGCCGTTTTACTTTTTGGTGAATAGGTTTTAAACCATCCGGATCGTTGGCGTGTAACTGTCCGCATTTATGACAGGCAATTAAAAGCGCAGTATGCCCCAACAGCGTTTTAAATTCATGCTGGCAACTTTTGCAGGTTACATTTGAGGGTGATATGGATAAACCGGTTTTCAACTCAGAACAAAGGCGTTATTTGTGGCGTGTTTGACTTTAATTGTGCAGGTTTAATACTGTCCGCTGCAATGCTTTTACCCCGCTCAAAGCAAGCCAGAGTTTTATTATAAAGCGTTAATGATGCTATGTTGCCCGTATGTTCTTCAGTAAGATCTAATACCATGTGAACCGAATCGTTGTATAAACCTTTTGGAAGTTGTCCTTGCACATACACCCTTTCAAAAGTGTGGATAGCAGCAATCATGTAGTTTTTCGAATCCAGCATAATGAACTGACCAAGGCTTTTATTTCCCAGTACCTCTTTCGAGTAAAAAATAGGATCAGAATCAAAAAGCGTATAATCTCCTGTTTGTTCACATACCGAAAATTCATCTCCCGCTTCGTTGATAAAGACCCATTCATGCCAGGCATAATGCTCAGTTTTCCAGTAGGCATGGCCAACGATTTTTACGCTTAGGTCATTATAAATACCTGTAAAATGTACGTGGAACGAACTGATAAATGTGGTATCTTCCGGTAAGCGGGGTAGGGTAACGCGAACGGCACTCCATTCTTTTTCGTTCTGGCTAAGCGTGAAAACAGTGTTACAGCCGCCGCATCTTAAAATGAGCGGCGCATCCAGGAAAATTTCTGAAACCTGCTGGCAATCCGGACAATTAAAAGAATAATGACTCTTCATATTAACGCATTAACCGTTTTACAGAATGCTCTTTGGCGTTTAAGAGTTTCAGCAACCCATCGTGAATTTTTTCGGCAGTTTCGTTATTGTACTTTTGATAATTACTTAAAAATACATCAAACGTTACCCGGTTAAACTCGGGCCAGGTGTGTATCGATATATGCGACTCTGTAAGGCAAACCACCGCGGTATATCCGCTTTCGGGGAACTGATGATATACTTCACCAACTTTTTGTAAACCAAATGTATCAATGCAGGTGTTAAAGTAGGCGGTAACCAGTTCCATATCTTTTATGAGAGTCGTATCGGCAACACTAAATTCCGATATCAGATGCAATCCTTCTTTATACACGTTTGTCAGATGTTTTTCCAAAAATAGGTTTTTTACGAATGATGTTCCAGATTATTAACAAAAAAGCCCGCCAGTTTTTATGGCAGGCTTTCAAAAAACGGTAATAATTAATCCTTCAGTAACTCTCTGGCAATAACCAGTTTTTGAATTTCGCTGGTGCCTTCGCCAATGGTACACAGTTTACTGTCGCGGTAAAACTTTTCTACCGGAAAATCTTTTGTATAACCATACCCGCCAAAAATCTGCACCGCGTCGGTACTTACTTTAACCGCCACTTCACTGGCATAATATTTCGCAAAAGCCCCTTCTTTGGTTACTTTTTGTCCTTTATTTTTTAAATCAGCAGCTTTAAAAGTTAATAACTCTGCCGCTTCAATTTCAGTCGCCATATCGGCCAGTTTAAACCCAATTCCCTGAAAATGGGCAATAGGCTGACCAAACTGCTGACGTTCTTTCGCATACTTAATACTGGCTTCGTAAGCCCCTTTGGCAATACCCAAACTTAAGGCGGCAATACTGATGCGTCCGCCATCCAATACTTTCATAGCCTGAATAAACCCATCACCAACATTTCCTAAAATTTGTGATTTATGTACCCGGCAATTATCAAAAATCAATTCGGCGGTTTCGCTGGCCCGCATACCTAATTTATTTTCTTTTTTACCACCACTAAAGCCCGGTGTGCCACGTTCTACAACAAACGCGGTAATGCCATGACTGTCGAGCAATTCGCCTGTACGTGCAAGTACAACAGCCACATTGCCGGTAATACCATGTGTAATCCAGTTTTTGGTGCCGTTCAACACCCAGTAATCCCCATCCTGTTTAGCCACACATTTCATACGCATAGCGTCACTGCCTGTATTAGCCTCTGTTAAACCCCAGGCCCCAATCCATTCGGCAGTAGCCAGTTTAGGTAAATACTTTTTCTTTTGTTCTTCGTTACCAAACTGAAGGATATGACCAGTACACAAACTGTTGTGTGCTGCCATACTCAGGGCAATGGAACCGCAGAATTTGCCAAGTTCCGAAATAGCCGTAACGTATTCGGTATAAGAGAAACCCGAACCGCCATACTCGGTTGGTACCAGTACACCCATTAAGCCCAGTTCGCCTAATTTTTTAAATACTTCGATTGGAAATTCCTGAGTCTCATCCCAGTGCATTAATTGCGGTAAAATATGTTCTTTACCAAATTTTTGAATCATATCGGCAATCATCACCTGATTTTCATTCTTTTGAAAACTCATGCCAACTTCGTTTGCTAATAGTGTACCAGACATTGTATATTATTTGAATGTAAATTTAATTTATCTTTTCCATTTAAAAAATCGAGGCCAACCACAAAATGAAACCCCATAACCTCTGCTCCCAGTTTTTTCACCAATTGAGCCGAAGCTTCCGCTGTGCCGCCGGTAGCCAGCAGATCGTCGTGTATTAACACTTTCCAGCCCGGTTTAAGGGCATCTTCATGTATTTCAATTTTACTATGCCCATATTCCAGCGCGTACTCGTACGATATGGTTTTATATGGTAATTTCCCCGCTTTGCGAACCAAAACAAAGGGAACGTTTAACGCGTTGGCGGTTAAAAAGCCAAACAAAAATCCCCTGCTTTCAATACCAATAATCGCGTCCGGTTTTTCAGGCATACGGGCAATAAAACCCTGTACAATTTCCGAACATAAATCCTGATGGTAGAAAATAGGCGTAATATCCTTAAACAGGATGCCTGGTTTTGGAAAATCCGGCACGTCCCGTATTACCGCTTTTAATTTTTCTGTAAGGCTCATTTTAAAGAAGTGCCAAACTTAAACAATTTTTTGCCATTTCAGAGTATTTTAACGGAATATAGGACGAAAAGCAATTATTCTATTTGTTAATGCGATTTATGGCCTAAAAGGAAATCTATTTAACGTTATCCAATTTCTTTTTGGTTTCTTCCACCAATTTATTTTGCGCATCTATCTCCGCTTTCTTTTTTACCTGCTGTTCATCATTCTTTTTAATTTCTTCCTGTGCTTTTCTGATTTTTTTGTTGTAGTCGTCTATGTCGTTTTTCAGGTTCTTTTTATCTTTCTCCAGATCTTTTTGCTGGTCTTCGAGTTTTTCCAGAATTTTTTTCGACGATTTAGCTTGTTCACTTACGGCTCCGGCGCTGGCGCTAACCACTTTTTTCTGAACCTCTACTTCCGCTTTTTTCTTTACCAGTTCCACGTCTTTTTCAACAATATCCCGTTCAGCTTTTCCTATTTTACTCTTATATTCTTCAATGTTTTCATTCAGTTTGGTCTTATCTTTTTCCAGATCCTTTTGCTGGTCTTCCAGTTTACGTAATTGTTTTTCGTTGGTTTTCGCCGCTTCCGTTATGGGTTCGCGGGTAGCGCGTACCGCAAAGTCCTTTACCATTTTCTCAACAAACTTAAACTTATCGTTATCGCCCGATGAGCTTAAGTAGGCTCCTCCCAAATCAACCGCCACACTCATTTTAACGGTTTTCGCTTTTTTATCTTCTTCAAACTTTGTGTAAAAATCGGCGGTATTGTTTCCCCATTCTTTAATCAGAATGTTATCGCCAAACACCTCATTATCACTGTCTTTTAATTTTTCGTATTTAAACTCCTTAAGTACTTTTTTCCAGGCATCCATAACGTTACCTGCTTTGTTTTCAAAAATAGTAGTCACAATGGCGTTTTGCGATCCGGTACTGAATTTTTCAGATGTTTCGCGGGTAACAATTTCCTGAGCCAGTAACGCGTTGCAGCTTCCTGAAAGCACCAGTAAAGCCATTTTCATATTTGTTTTCATGTGTTGATTTTAATTTTGTAAGTATTGATTTATTGCGTAATCATTTGCCTCTGTTTTGCTCAGATCATGACGGATTTAAAAAGGCGTGTGCTTATTCAATATCCCACACACTGCGTCTTTTTACACCAAAATAATGCGAGGGTTTAAAGTACTTTTTATGTTCCAGGATAAAAGCCATTATAAAGTAAACAATAATTGGGCTCCCGAAGGTAAAAAATGAAAGATAGATAAAGTACATACGAACCGTTGTGGAACGTATGCCCAGTTTTTTGCCCCACCAACTGCAAACCCCAAAGGCCTGCTGTTCGAACCAGTCTATAATTCTGTTAATCACTTACTCAAATATACATCTTTTCGCAAAATTTTCAAACCAATGGCGCAACGCAAACAGGCTTTTTTAATACAAAATTGATCGTGTAACTGAATAAATGCCTGACTATCAGCAGATGAACGGCAGGTTAAGGTTAGGTTATCAAAAGCTTTGGTTTTCCGGTTGTTTTCAAACGGCAAGGTAGCGGTTAGATTCAGGGCATAATCTATTAAAGATATATTGTTGGCGCGTTTACCTTCAAAAAACAAAAACGGAATCCAGGCATTAACGGCAATTTGGTAGCGGCTTTCTGCCGATAAAGTAACATTTAATTTTCTGTTACGTTTACGTCCGGGTGCGCTGTGCCATTCCCAATACAGAGTGGCATGTAATGGGAGAGAGGTTTCTAAAAAAAAACGGCAGGTACGTTCACTCAGTGGTTCTGTAAACACAAACGGATAGTTGTGTACCAGCGCGGCAAATTGCATTAAACGTAAATAGGGCGAGTTATGCGGCCGCACCGAGCCAGTGCGTAGCAGGTGTGGGGGCATAGGAATCAGGTTGTACAAAACCTTTAAACGTTCAAAGTTTGTTTTTAAAACCTGCGTGTAATCGTCTGAACTTTCCTGTTCCAAAGCACCAACCATTCCCAGTAATAAAGCCTCTATGTCTTGTAATGCATTTCTATGTCTCAACAAAACAGCTAAAGGCAGGTGGCGTGCCAGTAACTCAAAACACGGTGCATTACTTTTAAAACCAAAGGCTTTCAACAGTAACGTAAACATAACTTGCGGACTGTTCGCCTGCTCGTACTGCCACACCTGTTCAATAGAGGCTGCTCTTTCCTCCATCCGGTCCGCTAATAAACGATTAAGCCATAACCGCACCAGTTCTTCGGGTAAACTACTCATTTGGTGGTAACAGGGAATGTGGCGTTGCTCCGCCTGCATGGCGGCGTAACGTTCCAGCGTGCCCGGTGCAATGTATGGTTTCATTTCCAGTACTTCTACACCATACGCGGTGTTCTGCGGTACTTCCACATCGTGTTCGTACACCACATGTAAAATCAACGCGTTGTAACGCGCATCAAGTTGATGGCCATGCTTCAACCAGTCGCTGCTCTTCACATGTAACTCAATATTCCCCTGTAATAGCAGGCCATTCAGCCGTATCCGCGCGTTAAAAAAATCAGGACCACTTTCCGTGTTCCGTTGCCCGGGACTTATCACAAAAAGTTCCTTCCCGCTGTTGGTGTAAAACGGCAGCGTCAGCCATAGTTTGTGTTCCCATATAAATTGAAGCAAGGCTTCGTTTGGTTGCGGCATGTGTATCAGGCGTAGCCCTTTAGTTTGTACACCAGGTACCCCAGCCATTCGTGCAGCAGCCAGTTCAAAGCCGCTGCCGCGCCAGGTTCAGGTATCAGCAAATGATCGGGCGTAAAACGTCGTTCGCCACTCAGGCGATTGGTAACATAGGGTGTAATATCGGTAAATCCGGCCTTCTTAAACACAGCCATCGCTCTGGGCATGTGTGCTGCCGAGGTGACCAGTAAAAAATGCTGTTTCAAATGTAAACTGTCCAACAGTTTTTTGGTAAACACCGCGTTTTCGTAAGTGTTTTTGCTGTTCGATTCAATCACCAGGTCGCTGTCGGGGATTTGCAGCGCCCGAAGGTATTTATACACATAAATTCCCTCCCGATGCGATGGAAATTCAACACTTCCTGATCCACCTGTAAAAATGATACGATCCAGCCGCCCGCTTTTATAAAGCCGTAACGTTTGAAACAAACGGTCGCCCCCATACGAAAAATTAATCTTTCCGAGTCGCTCATCAATAGAGCCCAGGCCACCTAACACAATGGCCCCGTCGTATTTGGTAGTCAGCAAATCATGGTCTTCCGTTACCGGTTCCCAGGCACGGTACAACTCATCCACCACAAAATTATTCGAGCACAAATACAACACCACTAACGCCACAATACGTAATCTTTTGGCACGGCCTTCTACCTTGGTTTTAAAACTGTAAAGCAGCAACACAAACACCCATAAAAAAGGTGATAAGGCAAAGGCTAAAACTTTCGATAAAACGAAAAACATATCCTGTATAAAAATAGGATTATTTTTTGGAATCACCGGGCCGTACCTGCCACCACCCGCCACCTGACCGGGCAGGCCGGGCTGTCCGCTTTAGCCTGCTTACCCTTCGCCGCATCGCATCGGTTTGCGGTGGCTTCTGAGGTCGCCTCCTTAACCGTGCGCTGATACCAATTTCGGTTCTAAAAGATGCAAAATTAAATGGTGCTATTTTTCGTTTAGACGACGAAAAAATCATCTGCGTAGCCAAAGCTACGGGGATTATTTTTGAGGAAGTATAAATGGAAAAGAGTCGATTTAATTGTATCTTTTAGAAGCGATATTGGTATGATCTGCAAAGTGCCGCGCAGGGCTGCCGCTTCCATCCCTTACGGAGTGATTTGCAAAACAGGGGGGAGTATTGCAAATGACCCGGAACCAATGCAAAAACGGATTCTCACAACCAATAAATTCCCTATCTTTAACCCTGTATCTATGAAAAAAATACTTGTTGCCAACCGTGGAGAAATAGCCCTGCGCGTGATGAAAAGCGCCAGAGAAATGAATATCAAAACTGTAGCGGTATTTAGCGAGGCTGATCGTAACGCCCCTTTTGTACGCTATGCCGATGAAGCAGTATGCATAGGCCCGCCGCCCAGCGCGCAAAGCTACCTGCAGGGCGATAAAATCATCGAGATCTGTAAGCAATTGCAGGTGGACGGTATTCATCCCGGGTATGGATTCTTAAGTGAAAATGCTGATTTTGCCCGTAAAGTAAAAGCCGCGGGTATTACATTTATTGGCCCAAGCCCTGAAAGCATGGATAAAATGGGCGATAAACTCAGTGCCAAGGCAACGGCCAAATCGTTTAATGTTCCTATGATTCCGGGCAGCGAAGGCGCCATCTCCGACGTAGCGGAGGCTATTCGTGTGGCCCGCGAGGTGGGCTTTCCGTTACTCATCAAAGCCAGTGCAGGCGGAGGCGGTAAAGGCATGCGCCTTGTAGAAAAGGAAAGTGATATTGAAGAACAAATGAAACTGGCCATCAGCGAAGCGATTTCCGCCTTTGGCGATGGCGCGGTATTTATTGAAAAATATGCCAGTGGTCCGCGTCACATCGAAGTGCAGGTGCTGGCCGATAACCATGGTAATTGCGTGTATTTGTTCGAGCGGGAGTGCAGCATACAACGCCGTCATCAAAAACTCATCGAAGAGGCGCCAAGTTCGGTACTTACCCCCGAATTGCGCGAAAAAATGGGCAAGTGCGCGGTAGATGTTGCCAAAGCCTGTCATTACAGCGGTGCCGGAACGGTAGAGTTTCTGGTAGATGACCAGCTGAATTTTTACTTCCTCGAAATGAATACCCGTTTGCAGGTAGAGCACCCCGTAACCGAAATGATTACCGGACTTGACCTTGTAAAAGAACAAATCAAAGTAGCGCGCAACGAAAAACTATCGTTCACGCAGGAAGATCTCAACATTAACGGTCACTCGCTCGAAGTACGCGTGTGTGCCGAAGATCCACAAAATAATTTTTTACCCGATATCGGAAAATTATGGGTGTACAAAACCCCCTCAGGCGTGGGCGTGCGTGTAGATGATGGTTTCGAAGAAGGAATGGATATTCCTATTTATTACGATCCAATGATCTCCAAATTGATTGTACATGGCGCTACCCGCGAAGAAGCCATTGCCAAAATGATACGCGCCATTGACGATTATAAAATTGTAGGTGTGGAAACCACCCTCGAGTTTTGCAAGTTTGTGTTGCAACACCAGGCCTTTACCAGCGGAAAGTTTGATACCGGATTTATCAAAAATCATTATACCCCGGATATGCTGAACAACACCGGAAATATTCCGGATGAAGTAGTGGCTATGGCTGGTGTAACCTTATTTGCGTCGGCAAAACCTGTTTCATCAAACGTGGAAATGACTCAGGCTGTTAAAAAAAGCAAATGGCGCAGCAATAGAGTGTAAGTAACCGTAACCGGAGGGTTACCATTTGCGTAAACGGAAATAAACCTAAAAGTACTGGTATATGAAGCATTGCATGTTAAATACCCGTTTTTATAAGGTGCTTATCTTAGCCTGTTTTATTAACCTCATCCCGGTTATAGTACCTGCCCAGCAAAATACTGCCTACGATATTATGGTGCCACCAGAAAAGGGTGTACGTTGCCGTGCCGAAGTGTTGAATGGCGATACTGTTCCCGTAGTGGACCTTTACCCGGTAGATATTGAAACGCAATTTGTGTTTCGTAACCCTAAACATTACGAGCAATGGACCCGCGTAAAATACAATGTAAAAAAAGTATATCCTTACGCTATACTGGCGGCGGCTAAATTAAAGGAGTATGATAAAGCTCTGGCGGCCATTTCCGATGAACGCTTAAAAAAGACCTTTTTAAAGACCTGTGAACGCGATTTACGGAATGAATTTGAAGATGAATTGAAAAATCTGTCCGTAAGTCAGGGTAAAGTATTAATGAAACTGATTGACCGTGAAAGTGGTAAAACCACGTATGAAATAGTGAAACAATTGCGGGGATCGTTTCAGGCGGCCATGTGGAACGCTTTAGCCACACTGTTTGGAAATAACATGAAATGCGAATACGACCCGGCCACAGAAGATATTTTTATTGAACGCGCAGTAAAACTTGTAGAACGTGGCGATTTTTAGTGTTTCGATTTTTATCGAAATGTTACGGTTTATTTATGGCTTAATCCAATAGCGCCCCACATGCGTCCGGTAACACCTTTATCGCGCCGGTAGCTGAAAAAATCCGGTTCGTACGTACAACGGTTCATGCTCCAGATGTGTTCATCGGCAATCCCGCATTCCGATAGCACAAAACGGTTCGCCGCAATTAAATCAATGAATTGATCATCTATACAAGATTCCGGAAAGCCCTCTTGCCTGAAAATGGTTTTTACCTCCTCACCAACTTCAAAGCGGTCTTTGCAAATACCTTGACCAATGGCCACACGTATGTGATTGGCATCTGCGCCTAATTTCACCATAGCGTTTACCGTTTCTGAAGCAATACGACTGACAGTGCCCCTCCAGCCGGCATGAGCCGCACCAACAATCCCGTTTTTTACATCTTCAAACAACAGAGGGTAACAATCGGCAGCACTCACCGCCAGTATTTTTCCCTGTTCACGGCTCACCAAGGCATCTCCTTCCTGAATACCCTCTTTAGCTATTTGTACCCTGTTGCCATGTACTTGTTTTAAATAACACAATTGATCATTTGTAAAACCCAATGATTCCAGCGCTTTTTGACGATTTTGTTTAATGTTAGCCGGTAAATCCTCACTACCGCCAAGATTCAGCGAACCAAAGGGTTCAGGAGATATGCCGCCGTGCCGGGTACTGAATCCATGAGTGCAGGAAATATTAGGGGCAAAGAGCCACATGTAATAAAATTATTTTTGCTGATTCCAGGTAGCGGCCTGTTTTCTCGAGAAACGTATGCCCAACATCAATTCGTGTGTTCCCGATGAGTACCGGCGAATGCTGGTAGTAGTAAAATCATAACTATAGCCCACTAATAAATAATTACTGAACATATAGCCTACCAAAGCTGTAAAGGCATCGTTATGACGATACGCGCCGCCCAGCCATACCATATTTTTATAAATAGCTCTTACTCCTACATCTATTTTAGGAGGTGCAGGCATGGCGTATTTTGCCAGAAAGGAAGGTTCCAGTTTAAAATCTTCGCCAAGATCAAAGGTATAGGCGCCATTCAGGTTAAAGTGGGTTACAATGCGGCCTTTTTCATCCACATTACGGTAGAGGTTAATTGGGCTTTGGTATAATTGCGGAGCAGAAAAACCAATATAGAAACGATCTTTTTTATGGAAATAAATGCCAGCCCCAAAATCAGGAATATAGGCAGTTTGATATTTGGTCAGAAGATTCTCATCACCGCCGTCTCTTAAAATCAATTTGTCACCATCAATTCCCCATTGTTGCATACCCGCGCTAAGCCCCATACTTATGTGGGTATCTTCTCCGGTTTTAATATGGTAAGCATAGGCTAGGCTTAATCCGGTGCGACGTGTGGGGCCTACAATATCAGTGTAAAGGTGCATGCCTAACCCCATGTTTTTAGCCTTAATGGGGCCATGTACGGTTAACATATAGGTGCGGGGCGCGTCAGTAATACCCGTCCATTGGTAACGGTTGTTCGAACGTGCGTCCGCAAATTCATCTTTACCCGCAACAGCCGGATTAATGGCCATTTCATTCAGCATATACTGCGTATATTGCGGTAGTTGCTGTGCTTTTACAGTTGTAAAGGCCAGCCAGCAGATAACACTATAAATCCCTCTTCTCATCTTTAACGGAATATGGTAATTGGTCCGGTGTAAGGTTTCGTACGTGTCGGACTGTTTAAATTAATAACATAATAATAAGTGCCAACGGGCAACTCTTTGCCTTTGTAACGCCCATCCCATGGCGTAGTGTAACCGTTAGAGGTAAATAGTAACTCACCCCAGCGGTTAAAGACTTCAACCACACAATCTGGGAATTGCTGTATGTTGTCAATAATCCAGATGTCATTTTTCCCATCTCCATTCGGACTTATACCATTTGGGATTTTTATTTCCGGATACACATCAATACGAACCGTATCGCTGGCAATACAACCGTTGGCATCAATTACAGTAACAGTGTAAATTGTATTTACAGTATTGCTGGCCGTTGGGTTAGGAACGGATGTGTTGCTTAATGTGGCTCCCGGTGTCCAGGTATAACCAACGGCTGTTGGCGCTGTAGGGCTACCGCCAATGGTTACATTAGAGAGAACCGACATAATCTGATATGGCCCGGCATCTACCGGAGGGGGGGCCAAGGCTTGCACCAGAATGGTATCACGGTCAAAGCACAATGAATTGCTGGAAATTGCGGCCAAAACGTACGAACTGGTGCCTACCGGAGGAAGAACCGTAACACTGGTGCCGGTACCAACAGGTGTAGAAAGATTTGGTAACAGGAACCATTGCAATGTAACTGCTGTATTCGAAGTAGCGGAACCACTTAAATCAACACTGCCCGACTGACAGAAGGTAATGTCGTTACCCGCACTTGCGTCAATGGTAATGGTTGGCACAATACTTAAGGTTTGAGTACCTCTGCACCCTCTACTGTCGCTGTAACTAAGTGTGTAATTACCAGCCGCTGCATTGCTTAAATTTTGGGTGGTGCCGGTAGTTGGGCCTGTGTATGTGAATGTATAAATTGGCGTTCCACCACTGATAGTACTGGTAATAGCACCATCGCTTACAGAAGAGCAAGATGTATTAACAACGGTTGTACTAAGTACAATAGGCAAAGGATTAGTCAGATTAACGGTAGTGCTGTTGATGCAACCATTAACATCCCTAACTACAATACTGTAGGTGCCTGCGCAAAGGTTGGTTGCCGGATTAGGATTAGTTCCTCCCGGCGAATAACTAAACGTATAGGCAGGTGTGCCACCAAAAGGATTTAAATTAATGCTTCCGTTACAATCGTTATTACAACGTACTTGCGAAATAGTAGGCGCGCCCAGATTTAACGGACTGGCTGTGCCGATCGAGAAACTGGATACCGCTGAACAGCCATTACTACCTGTAACAGTAACTGTAACCAAACCTGTACATAGATTAGTGGCTGTATTTGTTGTTGAGCCACTGCTCCAGTTAAAGGTGTATGGACTTATACCACCTGTAGGTGTAACGATGGCGGATCCTGTACAGGCTCCAAAACATAATGCATTGGAAGCATTAGCGTTTATAATAGGAGCATTACTGTTGTTAAGGTTAATAGCCGTTGTACGTGTACAAGCCCCATCATTTACCAATACGGTGTAAGAACCTGCGCCAATACTACTTAATGTTGCGCTCTGAACATTCCCAGGTAGCCAGGTATAGGTATAAACCCCTGATCCACCGCTGGCTGTAGCGGTTAAAGCACCGTTCGATAAACCACAACTTGGAGTCGTAAACGTTGTACTTACCGTAATATTAACGGCGGAATTAATTCCTACAGAAGCGGTACGAAGACAGCCCTGAGCATCGGTCATTTGCACAAGATAGGTGCCGCCACACAGTCCGTTTACTATACTGCCTGTGGCAGCAGGACTAATCCATGTATAGTTGATAGGGGGATTTCCTCCAACAGCCGAAACCGTGGCACTACCATTACATTGATTAAAACATTGTTCATTAACCGTTGAAATGTTTTCGCCGGTAATGCCGTTTGAACTGTTTACAATAATTGTATTTGTTTGCACGCAATTATTAGCATCTGTAATGTTAACATTGTATATGCCGGCACATAAACTGGATGTAACTGGGCCTACTGCACTGGTACTCCATGTATACGTATAAGGCGCTACACCCCCAAGAGCGCTTACAGTAGAGGAACCATTACATAAGTTGCAGGATGGTTGAACAATAGCCGTGGTAGATGTTATCTGTGAAGGAGAAGTAATAGCTGTAGTGTAATGGTTAATACAGCCATTACCATCGGTAAGTGTTAAGGTGTAATTACCGTTACAAAGATTGCTGGCGAGGTTTCCGGCTTGCCCGTTACTCCACGATGAGGTGTAGGGTGGATTACCTCCGCTTACTGAGGTTAAGGAGGCTTGCCCGATACAATTACCAAAACAAAGATTATTGGTGGCCGATGTGGTAGCAGAGATGTTTAGTGTTCCGGTTAAATTGTAACTGGCGGTAAACGTACAATTTGCCTGATCGGTAATTGTAACGGTAGTTACCCCCACACAAGCATTTGTTATCGAAGAGGTAATAGCCCCTGTACTCCAGCTATAGGTGTAAGCAGGACCAGTACCGCCTGTAGGCGCCAGAATAATGCTGCCATCGCAAACGCCAAGACATTTTGGACTAAATAGCGTTTCATTATCACTTACGGGAGTCGGTTGATTTATGACCACACCAGCAAACAGAATACAATTATTGGCATCAGCTATCTGAGCTGTGTAACCTCCGGCGCATAAATTCGTTGCCGGATTCGTACTTGGGCTAACAGGTGCGAGCCACGAAACGGTATAACCTGGTGTGCCGCCCGTAATGGTTGTTACAGATGCTGCGCCTGTACATTGCCCGAAACAGGCAATATTGGTGGAACTAATGGCTGCACTGGATGGCCCATTCGAGTTACTTAATGGAATAACAACGGTGTTAGTACAATTCTGAGAATCGTTTACGGTTAATGTGTAAATACCAGCAGGAAGATTTGTTACGGCAGAACCGGTTCCGATGCCTGAAGGTAACCAGTTAAATGTATAGCTAGGCGTTCCGCCGACAACACCAACGCTTATGGAGCCATTAGAAGAACCACAGGTAGAAGCTACGGCTGATGGATTAACTACTAAGGAAGCAGGTTGTACGATATTAATGGACTGGGTAGTAGTACAACTGTTGGCATCTGAAATAACAACAGTGACAGTCCCGTTACACAAACCACTTACAGAAGCGCCGTTGGTAGGTGTTCCTGCCGACCAGGTAAAACTAACCGGTGCTGTAGCGTTTGATGGAGAGGCAATAGCTAAACCATTGCAGGAACCATTACAACTCGGATTAGTGAAAGATACATTTGCCGCTATGGCAGGTGGATTGGTTAAGGTGACTGCTGCCTGAGTCGAACATGAGTTGCCATCGGTTACAGTAACAGTATAATTACCAGCGCAAAGCCCTGTTGGATTCTGTCCCGATCCGGAAGGAGTCCAGTTAAAGGTATAAGAGGGAACGCCACCGGTTACAGAGGTGCTAACACTACCATTGCATGCGGCATTACATTTAGGATGCGAAGGTGTCAGTGTAAGGGTAATGGGAGCTGGTTGGTTAATAGCAAATGTTTGTGTAACGGAACAGCCATTAGCGTCTGTAACGGTTCCTGTATAATTGCCAGCACAAAGTGCGCTCAGTGTATTTGAACTGGATCCACCGTTTGACCATGAAAAGGAGTAGCTTGTTACCCCGCCGGTAGCTGTTAAAATAGCAGATCCGTTGCAACTACCGTTACAATTTACACTGGTAGTATTAATAGTGCCGGAAAGAAGGGTAGGTTCACTGATTTGGACGGTAGCTGTTCGCGGACAGGTATTTGCATCAGTAATGGTTACGGTATAAATGCCGGCACATAAATTGCTTACGCCGGGGTTACTTAACCCACTGGTAAACCCAGGCACAATTGGTGTCCAGCTGTAAGTGTACGGCCCTGTACCTCCTGATGGTAGCGCAGTGGCACTGCCATTGCAAACACCGTTACAGGATAGGCTGGCAGTACTGAAACTGACACTGATCGAACTGGGTTGCGTTACCTGAAAAGTACGTGTAGTTACACAACTGTTTCCATCAGAAATATTAACTGTATAAAATCCGGCACATAAATTAGTGACGGTAGGAGTGCCTTGTCCGGTTATAGTCGGAGTGGTTGGAAGCCAGGTATAGGTTAGTGGCGCTATACCACCGGATGTACTTAATGTGATAGAACCATTGCAAATACCATTACAGGAGGCATTCGTTACGGATGAATTAACGGTTAGTGAACTAGGTTGTGCAATAACGAAACTTTGAGTGGTAATACAACCATTACCGTCTGCTACTTGTGCATTGTAAGTGCCACTGGTTAAAGAGTTAAGTAAAACCGTGTTAGTGGTTACAATGGAAAAAGAAGGCGGGCTAATAGTAAACGAGATGGCAGGGACACCGGTGCCAACAATGGTAGCGGTTCCACCACTTCCTCCAAAACAGGCTACGGAACTGGAATTAATAGTAACGGTTGGTCCGCTGGGGTTACTCAATCCGGTGCTAAGTGTAGTGGTACAACCCGCTACATCAGCTATAATCACAGAATAAGTGCCTGCTCCTATATTAACATTACACGAGTTATTTGCTCCGCCTGTACCGGCGGGTGTCCAGGTAAAACTGTAGGGGGCTCCACTGCCGCCAGAAGGATTTACACAAATGGTACCGTTATTAGACGTACAGGCACTGGGCGCAGTAGAGGTGAATACAGCGGTAACAGATCCGGGTTGGGTAATTTGAACAGTAGCGGTAGCAGTACAATTATTGGCATCGCGAACTATAACACTGTAGGTGCCGGGACATAAACCACCAATACTTGGTGTAGCTGCTCCGCCTGGACTCCATGAATAAGTTAGTGGTCCGGTGCCACCAGTTGCAGTAGCGCTGGCTGTTCCATTGCAGGAACCAAAGCAACTTACATTAGTGCTGTTAACGGTTAAACTGAGAGCCGGCGGATTAGTGAATACTATTGTTGCTGTATTTGAGCAGCCGAGCGCGTCAGCGGCAGTAACGGTGTACACGCCTGCACAAAGTGCTGTAGCTGTTTGTGAAGTTTGGAGTGGTGAGGTAACAGTCCATGTATAAGTATATGGTCCAATACCGCCAGTTGGCGTAGCAACAGCCTGACCTGTACAATCACCGAAACAATTAATAGAAGTACCGTTCGCGCTAACCGTTACACTAACCGTTTGAACAATGGTTAACGTAACAGAAGCGACACAGCCTTTTGAATCTGTTACATTTACAGTATAGCCGCCCGGACACAGGTTATTAAGACTTGTTCCAATACCTATGGTTCCTGTTGAAGAAGACCATACCATTGTATAAGTGGGTGTGCCGCCGCTTGCCGTTACAGTTGCCGCACCAGTACAGGCATTACAGGAAGATACATTGCCGGTAACATTAGCTACGAGAGCAGGCGGACTACTAATGGTGAAATTGGCGGTTTGCGAACAGCCATTATTATCGGTTACATTAACAATGTAATTGCCTGAGCATAAATTGGTCAGAACGCCGCTTGTATTGGTAGTAGGGAATGGGAGGGTATTAAACTGATAAGTGTACCCCGGAACCCCGCCCAAAACAGAAGTAGTAACGCTACCATTACACGCACCATTACAGGTTACTGAACTAGGTAGAGTAGAAATGGTCATGGCTGGAGGAGCAGTAAGGCTTGTAGTAAAACTATTGGAACAACCGTTATTGTCAGTAATAAATAAGGTATAGGTGCCTGCTCCAAGATTTGTATTAGGATTTCCAGATCCGCTTGACCAGTTAAACGTATAAGTAGGCGTGCCACCACCGGGAATAAACCCTATAGATCCGTTGTTTGATCCCGGACAAGTAGGATTAACAGGATTTAAAGTAGCGGAGATCTGACTTGGTTGAGTGATTGTAATAACCGAAGAAGCTGTACAGGCATTGGCATCTGCAATGTTAAAAGTGTAAGATCCCACACAGAGGCCTGTTAGCACACCTCCAGCTACAGTACCGGTAGGAGTAGACCAACTCAAGGTGTATCCGGGAGTTCCTCCTAATGCGGATCCGGAAGCAGAGCCATTACATGCACCAAAACAGGAAACGGAAGTAGAACTTACGGAAGGTATTAAAGGATTAGGTTGGTTAATGCTTACTGTTTGTGATCCAATACAGCCCTGCGCATCTGTAACGCGTAAGGTATAAGTGCCTGCACAAAGATTAGTATAAGGCAAGGGGGTGGTTAATGTAGTTGCAAACGGCGTGAGTAGCTGAACAGTATAGCCCGGTGTGCCGCCACTGATGGTAGCGTTAATGGAACCGTTACACGCTGCGTTACATGAAATGTTGCCAACATTTGGATTAATGGAAATAGTAGCCGGCGTATTGATAATAAAGCCGGTATTTTGCGAACAGTTGTTGTTGTCTGTTACAGTTACAGTATAATTTCCGGCACATAAACTTCCTACTATACCAGTAGTGTTTGTTGTAACAGGAACGGTATTAAACTGGAACGTATAATTGGGTACGCCACCGGTAACAGTTGTGGTAGCCGAACCGTTACACAGGCCGTTACAGGTTACCGAAGTTGTATTTACTGCAATGGTTACGGGAGGGGGAGAGGTAAGGGTCGTTGTAAAACTTCGAACGCAATTATTTTGGTCAGACACATTTAATGTATAAGTGCCTGCGGTAAGATTGCTATTTGGGTTGCCTGACCCAGACGACCAGGTGAATGTGTAGGCAGGCACACCGCCGCCAAGTGTAAAACTGATGGATCCATTGGCAAGTCCCGGACATGTAGGATTTACAATGTTTAAGCTGGCCGTAATCTGAGGTGGAGTATTTACGGTTACAACTGAACTTGTAGAACAGCCATTAGCGTCCGAAGCATTAAAGGTATAATTGCCTGAACACAGGTTTGTGATGTTTGCACCAGCAAGTGTTCCCGTTGGGGTCGTCCATGTAAAAGTATAAGCTGGTGTTCCGCCACTCACGGTACCACTTGCTGTTCCGTTACAACTTCCGAAACAGGTAACAGAAGTTGTGGTAATTGAAGGAACAATTGGCGCAGGTTGGGTAATGCTTACGGTTTGGGTTTGAACACAACCTATAGCATCTGTTACCCGTATGGTATAACTGCCCGCGCATAAATTGGTATAGGGCGGCGGAGTAGAAATGGTTGAAGAGGATGTAACAAGTTGAAAGGTATAACCTGGTGAGCCACCAACAGCACTTGCGTTTATAGAACCGTTACATGCACTGTTACAGGTTAAATTTCCAACATTGGAGGTGATGGTAATAGAAGTTGGCTGAGTAATGGTTACAACTGTGCTGACCGGGCAGGCGTTTAAATCCTGAACATTCACCGTATAGCTGCCACTACATAAATTAGTAATTAGTGTTCCAGTTTGAACCGGAGAAGTCCATGTGTAGTTGGATGCGGGAATTGGCCCCGTTCCTCCGCTTACAGAAGCTGAAGCAGCTCCGTTACAGCTTCCAAAACAATTGACATTAGTGGGGGTTGCCGTTATGCTGAGTGCAGGGGGCTGTGATAAAGTAATAACAGAAGTGACTCTACAGGCGTTTATATCACTAACTACAACAGAATAGGTGCCCGGACAAAGTCCGGAAACGGTTGCTGCCGTAGAAATAGTAGCTGTAGAGGGTGCAGGGCCAATTAATGCGAAATTAAGGCTGCCACTACCTCCTGATGCAACAGAACTGATGACGCCGTTACACAGACCATTACAGGTAATATTGGTAAATGTAGGGGTAAGTGAGATGGCCGGCGGTTGCTGAATATTAAAAGTTTGAGTTCGCGTACAGTTAACATTGTCGGCTACCGTAATTGTGTAAAGCCCGGCACATAAACCACTCAGCGAAGGCGTATTTCCGGCAGCAGGACTCCAGGTATAAGTATAGCCTGAGGGAAAACCGGAAACGGTAGTTCCGCCCGATGCAGTAATGCCCGCTGATCCAGTACAAGCACCATTACAATTAATGCTAGCTGAAGAAGGAGTCAGTGTAATAGCTGGCGGTTGAACCAATGTGGTGTTAGCGGTTACAGTACAACCTTTAACGTCGGTTACTGTTGCTGAAATGGGGCCGGGACATAATCCAGTCAGTGAAGCGGTTCCTCCTGTTGCCAGAGAGAAGGTAGGCCCAGGATTAAAACTAACGGTATAACTGGTAGGAGTTGCTGTGTTACCACCGGTAGGGCTAATGCTGATAGAGCCATTACAAATTCCATTACAATTCGGATTGGCAATTACGGAATTCGTTAGTAAGGCAGGTGGTTGTGTAAACGTACGTGTAACAACACCTGAACAACCATTTGCATCAGTTATATTAAATGAGTAGGTATTTGCACAGATGTTATTAATGGTAAAGGTACCAGTGGCTCCAACCGTAAAAGAAGGGATTGTGGTTGGATTAGGTGTAACGGTATAGGGTGGCGTCCCGCCCGAAATAGTAGCTCTGAATCTTCCATCACATTGCCCCGGACAGGTAGGTACCGTATAAGAGGTAAGAATGAACAAGAAACTTGGAGGTGTAAAATTTACCTGGTTCCCCCCAATAGGGCCGCCAAACGGAACAGGATTACCAATACCATCAAAAACGTTAATATTATAGGTGGCCGAAGGGCAATTACAGTTCCCGGTTGAGGTATAAACAGAAGGAATATTAGTGGCACTGATATTATCCGGAAAGGGACAAGCGCCATTTGTGGAAATGACCTCGTAAGGACCATTTACGCAGGTGGGATCCAGACTTAGGGTTAAAACGCCGGTACAGGCCCCCGAACAGGATGGAACCGTGCTAAGTGAAAAAGCGCAAACAGATAAAGCCGACGCGTTTATAAGCTTCATTCCAGCAGCCTGATTAAAAGCGGAAGGAACAGAAAAGGCGGAAGAAGAAGTTGTTTTTCCGATCAGAAACGAACGCTGGGAATTTAATTGTACAGAATTATCAATATTGGTGCTATTTCTGCACATTAGTGTAGTGAGTTTACATTTTAAGGTTGCATTATTCAGAACTTTAAGATGACCGGAAGTGATATTAGCATATTCAAGATCAAAGATGCCATTTTCGAGGCGTAAGGTTTTTGCGTCCGTCAATACAAGGCTGTTTATTTTATAGCGACCGGAACGTATGGTTACGTTAGCATCAATGGATTTAAGTCCAAGAGTCAGTTCATTGTCTTGAATAGTGTTGCCATCAAACACAAAGTTGGTATTAGCAACATAATACGAAAGATCACTCAGTTTAAAACTGCCTTTAAGGTATAAGTAGCTTTCTGAAGCTCCTGTAAAATAAAGTTTAAGATCTGTATTTTGCGTATAGAAGGACTTAACCGTATTACTTCCAACCAGTTGAACAATGCACTCACTGGTGCCGCTGTTATTATCAAACACAACATCGTTCTGTTCCCCTGGTATTATATTGGCAGCCTTACCCCCCGATGTATAACTCCAATGAGCCGGATCGTTAAAATTCCCTGAACCACCTATCCAATATAATGTTTGTCCTTTAAAAAAAAGGATACCTGAAAATAGAAAAAACAATAAAAGTGTAAATCTTTTAACCCCTTGATGCATAAACTTATAAGCTCTTACGAAAATAGAGTAATTAAGTTTCCAAGATACACAATAAAAACCATATAATTAACATTTCCTTTGTTATAAAAGCGCTTAATTTTGGCGCTAAATCTATACTTTGAGCGAGATGGCATATAAGAAGAGCGAGATGGCATATAAGAACCCTTGGACCACACTTAGTAGTGAGGTGAAGTTTGAAACCCCCTGGATAAAAGTAGTTAAGCATGATGTTCTGAATCCTGCTGGTAAGCCCGGGCTTTATGGAGTGGTCAATTTTCATAATCTGGCCATTGGTATTTTGCCATTGGATGAAGAATATAATACCTGGTTGGTAGGGCAGTGGCGGTATCCTTTAAATGCTTACCATTGGGAAATCCCTGAAGGAGGAGGGCCTATAGGAACAGATCCACTCGAAAGTGCCCGCCGTGAGTTAAAGGAAGAAACTGGTATTGAAGCGGGGGAATGGCTGCCGCTATGTCAGCTAAGCCTTAGTAATTCTGCAACCGACGAAGTAGCGCATGTATTTGTGGCCCGTAATTTAAGTTTTGGCGAATCTCACCCTGAAGAGAGTGAAGACTTAACGGTTCGTAAATTGCCGTTTACGGAAGCGTATGAGATGGTGAATAACGGGGTTATTACCGATGCTATAAGTGTAGCGGCAATTTTAAAAGCCAAGATTTTAATTGACAATGGACAGTTATAAAACCTTATAAAAATGTTAGAATTATATTAGCGAATATCAGGGGCTATTCCTATTTTTACTATTCGTTTTTATGAGAGATTTAGTCAAAAAATTCCCGCAACAACTGGAACACGCTCTTGAAATAGCGGAACAATCCGTTATTAAAGGTTCAGATCCTTGTAGTTCTGTTATAATTACGGGATTAGGTGGGTCTGGTATTGGCGGCACCATACTTTCGGAGCTTGTAGGAGAAAAAAGTAAAGTGCCTGTATTGGTGAATAAAGACTATTCTCTTCCTGGTTGGATTAATTCGCAAACATTGGTATTGGTGTCTTCTTATTCGGGAAATACCGAAGAAACTGTAACCGCAATGGAACAAGCCTTAGAGGCTGGTGCTCAGGTGGTTTGCATTACCAGTGGCGGAAAGGTAATGGAAATGGCCAAAGCGCATGGATTGGATTGTATCGTAATCCCGGGGGGTATGCCTCCACGGTCATGCCTGGGCTATTCTCTGGTGCAACTGATCAGGGTAATGGTGTTCCGTCAGCTTATTCCATCTTCATATCTGGAAGAAATAAAACTGGCAGCTCAGTTTTTATTATCGGAGGCAGAGCCTATCCAGTCTTTGTCAAAAGCAATTGCGGCCCGCTTAGTGAATAAAATTCCTGTGTTGTATGCCATTGGTAATTGCGAAGGGGTCATTGTTCGTTTTCGTCAGCAAATCAACGAAAACAGTAAAATGCTCTGCTGGCACCACATTTTCCCTGAAATGAACCATAATGAACTTGTTGGATGGACAGAGCCGCATCCTGATAAAGTCGTTGTTTCTTTTCAGACAACATTTACAAATAAAAGAACACAGAAGCGTTATGAAATATGCCGGCCTGTTTTTTCAAAATATGCTGCCGATATTGTGGATGTTGTAGCAAAGGGGCGTAACCTGACCGAACAATTTTTGTATTTGGTTCATCTAGGTGATTGGATTAGTGTAGATATAGCGGATTTAAGAGGTATTGACGCGGTAGAAGTAAATGTTATCAATCACTTAAAAAATGAATTGGCAAGGTTTGAATGATACAAAACCGGCAAATACATTTTGAGGATTTAGGGGTGATGGATTACAAGGAATGCTGGGATTATCAGGAAACCTTGTTTCAAAAAACCATTAACAGGAAGATACAACGCCGCAACCACCCTGAAGAAACCGAGTTGACTCAAAATTATTTACTTTTTGTAGAACATCCGCATGTTTATACTCTGGGGAAAAGCGGAAAGGAAGAACATCTGCTTATCAGCAACGAGCAGTTAGTGGCAAGGGGAGCAACGTACTATAAAATTAATCGGGGAGGTGATATCACGTATCATGGACCAGGCCAACTGGTAGGGTATCCCATTTTGGATCTTGATCATTTTTTTACGGATATTCATAAGTATTTACGGTTACTCGAGGAAACAGTTATCGGTGTTTTGGCAGAGTATGGTATTACCGCCGGACGAAGTGCCGGTGAAACCGGCGTGTGGCTGGATGCGGATGATCCGGCAAAGGCCAGAAAAATATGTGCCATGGGAGTGCGTTGCAGTCGTTGGGTAACCATGCATGGATGGGCATTTAATGTTAATGCGGATCTTGATTATTTTAATAATATTGTTCCATGCGGAATTTCTGACAAAGCGGTTACGAGTCTTCATAAAGAGTTAGGTTACAAAGTGGATATGAAGGAGGTAAAGAAGAAAATAAAGCGGCATTTCTGTAACTTATTCGACGCTACCTTAGTATAAGTAACAGTGAAGTTTCTGAAAAAAGGAATAAAGTTTCTGCTTATTCTTCTGGTAGGCCTGATAGTTCTAAGTAATCTTATTATTCTGTTAACCGGGCGATTTTATTTGTACAAAGGTCTTTGGCACACCTATTTCAAAGGACGTAGTGGACCGAGCGCTACAGAATATGCCATTTTCCCGAATCGGCGCATAAAGGCGAGTTCCCCTCAGGCGTGGCCTTATCATAAATATTATAATGTGTTTGCACCTGATACAGCTCTTTTAAAACAATTGCTGGCTTTTGACATGCATGCGTTTGTAGTAATTAAAAATGACAGTTTATTGTACGAGTCGTATTGGGATGGTTTCAGCGATACAAGTCACACCAATTCATTCAGTATGGCTAAAACCTATGTTTGTGCTTTGCTAGGCTGTGCCTTAAAGGAAGGATATATAGTTTCAGACAGTATTAAGATTGGAAAGTTTATTGATTTTGAAGATAGGACTGTAGGAGAAAAAGTTAGCCTGCAACATCTGGCAACTATGTCCAGCGGGATTGATTTTAATGAGAGTTATGTAAGCCCTTTCGGTTATCCGGCAGAGGGATACTATGGTACTGATGTTGTAAAAGCATCTGTGCGAACCCCATTAAAAACAGAACCAGGAACCTATTTTAATTATTTGAGCGGTAATACCGCTTTGCCGGGAAAATGCATCAGTGTGGCGGTAAATCAGCCCCTTTCAGATTATTGCAGTAAGGCGCTTTGGTCGCCGCTGGGCTGTGAACAAGATGCCTGGTGGAGCCTGGATCGGGATGGGGGGCAGGAAAAAGGCTTCTGTTGTCTAAATAGTAACGCCCGCGATTTTGCAAGATTGGGAATGCTCTATCTTAAAAAGGGCAATTGGAAAGGTAAACAGTTAATTGATACGGCGTACATCGAAAAGAGCATTCGACCCAATGGTGCAATGGATGCTGATGGAAACATTCAAACCCGTTATGGAACGGGAATGTGGCTTTGCGAATACAAAGGACAAAAATTGTTTTACGCCAGAGGCATTCTGGGACAGTTTATGATCTGTTTACCAGAAGACAATATGGTGATTGTTAAACTGGCAAGGAAGCGGAATCCGGCGAATAGTAACGATGTAATGCCCGCAGAGGTTCCTGTGTGTATTGAATTAGCAAAAGGACTGAAATAATTTTGGTTTTCCGGATTTGAAATTTCAGGTGGTGTGGGGGTAGAGCAGATACTGCAGAAAGTGGGTGGGTTAGCGCGTGTTTATGGTCAGGTAAACAAGAAGCAATTTAATAGCATCCGTTTATTAACGATAGTAAGGAGGTTTCGTACTGTGTCAGATTACGACGGCATTTTTTATAAGGGAAGCGATCTCCCAGGTTTATTAAAATAAAAAGGCTACCCTTAGAGTAGCCTTTTTTCGAAAGTATTAAAAACTATTTGCCGCTTTGCGCTTTTATTTGTTCTTTCATTTCTTTATACGTCATCATTTTGTATCCATTGGTATCAATGGTAAAAGTGCTGTCGTCAATTTTATCCGTTTTTACTTCTGTAGCTATAGAAGTTACTGTAATGTCCATTCCCCCCTGATTTTGTTTAAAACTCGTTTCCAATGGGAAACCATTTACACCTGTTAAGTCAGGCCCCATCATTCGCCCTGTTTTTTTACCGGAGTTTGGATTTTTTATTTTATCTGTTACCCACACAGTAGCAGTGTTTTGTTGTTTGTCTTTTCCGGTGGTTGTTACCAAAACTTTGGTGCATTCGTATCCGGCAATTGTTTTCTTTTCAGTAGTGTATTCCACTTTTGGCTTATTGGGATTAGTGGCGTCTGTTTTTGATGCTTCTTCGGCTTCGGCTTTCGTCATTACCCAACCCATTTTGTTTCCCATAGCTTCCTGAATGGTGGTGGTTTTTTCCCCGTCATTCAGCATAGTCATGGACATCATCATGCTGGAAATTTCGGTTTTTGATTTTTCGCCTTTTATATAAACAACGGTTTCTGTTTCACCCATCGCTGCATATTCGGCAGGTAATCCATCTACTTTGTTCATCATTTTAATTGTTATGCAGTCCTGCGCCATGGCAGCTACACCCAAACCGGCAAATGCGGCCAGTAAAACTATTTTTTTCATATTCATTTATTTGTACAATACATTTCAAAGGTAGTGCCATTTACCAACGCACAATGTTAATTTTCTTTAATTACATAATCGGCGTTTATCTAACATAAACAGCGGTTTAGTGCCACTTAAAGGTTGGCAAAAAAGGCTTGCATTTCCTCTTTGCTGACTATTTTCATATAAGCGGGAATTTCAAACGTGTTATCGGGAATTTCCTGAAATTTCACTTTTTTAGCGACAAAATGCATTTCAAGCCCCATTTTTTTTAGTCTGTAATCCATCAATACGCCTTTTACGCTGGCATAAGGCGTTAACGCGTTACTGTTTTCTGGTAATTTAATGTCTTTCGTATAGTAGGCATCGAATTTGATTTCCGGTGAATCGACACGGTTAACATTCAGTTTGTAGCATTTGTAGCCAGCAATAGTTTTTGTTTCGGGCGTTTCTACAATATTTAATTTATACAGATCATTTTCAGCTTTAATATCATTTTCATCTTCGATACAAGCTTGTTTAATTTCCATAAATTTTATGGTTTGAACCAGTTTTTTGGTTTGTAAGTTTCCGATGATACTCGTATTAAAAATTCCCATAGTACTCATTTCCAGAGCAAACTT
>JASGCO010000061.1 GCA_030054095.1 Sediminibacterium sp. | reverse complement strand
CGTGCGTTGGTGCTTTGTATAATCACTAAGACTTAAAAATGTATTAAGGTTGAATTATAAATTTCAAATAGGGTAATTTTCGCACGGATTGCAAATCCGCGCTAGCGGGTTTCAACAATGTCAATGAACCCGTCGTATGCTTGCATCAAAAAGTCTGCAATATTTGCGGTATCAATAGCTCGTTCGTCAAGTATTTTAACAAATTCAGTACCTAATACCCAACTATTTTCTTTAAACCACTTTTGCCAATGATGCTCATTAAAATCTTGGGTCAACATGTTTTTAAATTGGGATATGGCTTTTACTTTTGTTACTTGATGCAGTGCAATTAATAAGTCCTGTGGAATTAAATTATTATTTACAATAAAATCAAGCAACTGAGTTTTTTCCGGGTTTTCAAATATTGCTTTTAAATGGACGATATTCTTTGTGTCAAACGTTTCGTTTAAGGGAATATATTTTTTTGCTCCTTCTTTTAGTGGCTCATAATTGTCTTGAAGAAAAGTAACTAATGCTTGGAATTCTTCGCCGTCTAAAGTCAATTCGCTCTTTGGGCTTAAAGAGTCTAATTGCTCAATGGTACTGATTGTCAGTCCTTGTGGTTTTTTATAACGACCTATTTTTAATGCTATTTCGTTTTCTGAGGAATTTGCATGTGGAATTCGCCAAAGGGTTGAACGAGTGAGCGTTTGAGCTGTCGTCCGCAGAACCTTGACTAAATAATCAATTCCGTTCCTGGATGTTTTTATTTCGTTCATACTTTTGTTAATTGTGTCTTATGGAATGTTGTTCTTACGTCACGGCGCATTACTTATAACGTTTGTGCTTCTGCAGTAGCGCGCTTCCGAAGCCGCGTCTTGTCCCCGACACCAAACGTAGAGCGAAGATAACACTTATAGCTTACACGTCACCGCGCTATTGCAGAAGCATTTTGTTACCAGCCGTTTCTTAGTCTTTCAATGATTCTGTTCATTTTTTCAACTATGAACAGTATTTTTTGGCGAAAGTTTGTACCAAATTCCGTAATCTCACCTTTTAATACTATTCTGTTAATGGCAAATCCATATATTCTGTTAGCAATGTTAAAATTTACAGAATGAGTATCTATCTCTTATTGTAATTACCGAAAGAATAACCAAAGGATAAACCAAAATCCAATCCTGAAGCCCACTTATAAGTCTTTGCCCATTGATCTCCATTATCAGGCACGGTATTTTTCCATTTGTATTCTCCACTAAGAGGAGGGCCGTAACCTACCCAATATCGGATTGTAAAGCCAGAATTCCATACCCAATTTTGTCCAATGCCTGCACCCACAAAAAAAGCTTCGTACGTACTTTCAGCATCTTTGTATATTCCGTCAACAAGATTCATATACCTAACATTAAAATCAGCGAAGCTATTTTTATAGGCAGATTTGAACAACCATAGGAATTTAGCATTTTTAACTGGCTTGAAAAAGTACCTGTAGTGTAGCCCGAAACCATATTCCTTTTCCTCTGACAAGTATGGGAATGAACCCCCTCCCTGAAAAAACAGTGCATGTTTGGGACTCATGCGATATTCATATGCCGCAGCCCATCTTTCAATACCTAATCCGGCTACATTGAGTTGTACAGAATGACGGTAAAATAGGGAATCGTCTGATTGTGCAGTTGCTTTAGTGTATGTCAAAATAATGGCAGCTACACTGATAATTTTCTTTAACTGTTTCATATTCTTTTAGTTTTTAATTTGTCATACGGCAAAGAAATAAAAGTTAAGTTGGCTAAAAGACCATCCGTACAGGCAAGCCAAAACTTGTAGTTCAATCCGATAGGGAAAAACGTGTAACTATATGATAAACAATTGTATAAAAAAAAATTGGGGATTTATTCAAATAAGATAAAAACAAGGTGTTTTTTTTAGAACAAATTCTACGAATTTTTAAAAAGGATTATTTTTCATTCCTAAATTCACTAGGGCTTAAGCCTGTTAGTTTTTTAAAAATAGAATTAAAACTACTCTTAGAACTAAATCCACAATCGTAGGACAACGAAATTATGGTGTATTTTTTATTGGCAGGATCCCGTAGCATTTTTTTGGCTAAATCAACCCTATAACTATTCACAAAATCAAAGAAATTTTTGTCAAGATTCTCATTAATTATTTGAGAAAGATGATTGGTTGAAATATTCATTTTTTCAGCAACTTCTTTTAATGAAAGTTTCTCATTCAGATATGGTTTTTCTTCTTCCATATACTTCAATAATCGGTTTAAATACCTTTCTGAATCCTCCTTTTTAAGACCCGATTTTTCATAGCGACTACTTATTGATTTAGTTTCAGGTCTTACATTATTGTCTTTCAAAGGATTCGAATAAATTGCCTGTTGCCTTACACCAAAAAAGCCAAGAAAAAAAATAAAAATTACAAAAGAAATTTGTCCATACATATCCAGTATTACATGGTCATTTGGATGTATTACAAGCGTGGATGTCTCATAATAGTATAGATTAATAACTAGGATGGAAATTCCAATCCACAAGAACACCAGTAGAATGGTTAATATTCTTAACCAGTTAAGACTGATATTTTCTTCATAGGAAAATAGGTTTCGAATAGAAATTTTATGTTTCTTCAAGAGTCGAAGCGTTGCTATAAGGTAAGCTACTGTAAATAATACGGTTATTCCAAATACGAAGATTGCATGAAAATCGGTCGTCAATTGAGTGACCAAGCTAACCTTTTCTTCATAAGGAAGCTGTGCTAATGGAATTATAAAAACATAAGTAATAGCTGTAGGAATAATATGGAATAACCATTTAGCTTTAAAATTATTTTCTTTAGATGTTAGCGATTCTGTATATACATACATTAATGAATAATAGGTAACTAATAACCCTGAATAAAGATGACCATATTCGATATAAAACTGATATCCGCGCAGAAAAGAGTAATATACAAATGCTAAATGCATGGTGAAAATTGAAAGAAAAAGGGCTAGAATCTTATCAGCTATATTTTTACGTTTCTTGGAAAGTACCAAAATTGCAAAAAAACATGATTGAAAAGCGCCTATAAGAATCAAAACTTCCATAAAACAAAACTAACATTTAATATCCAACACTTAACCTGCCTATTGTCCGTCTATGTGTTGTTTTGGTGAAATGGCAGGTAACGTTTTCGGGCTTGGCGAAGGTGGCGATTTTCACCACAAATGTTGATGCGGAGAACCAAACTTTGATTAACCACAAATGTGTCTTCGGAGCACTGAACCGCCACTTTTGCCAAACCCGTGTTAGCTGCTGACTTTTTTTAACTCATCTTCTATATTTGAAAGGTCAATACCGTTCTTTGTACATAATTCATCAAATTCGGTATCAATAATTATTTGACTCTTATCAAATCCGTTTAATCTAGTTCTATGAAATTCATATTCAGAACGGACTAGGTACTGTTTGACATTTACACCACTTTGACTTTTAAATTTTTCTGAAAAAACTCTTTTCATTTTGAATGCTTCAATAAATAATTTGATTCCTTTAAGTTCTTCTTTGTTGTTTATGTCAAAGTTTAAAGGTGAATAAACAACCTTACTCGTTTGAAGAAAATATAAATTTTCCTTCATTACAGTATAGTCGTTATTAAAATAAATTATTAACCTAACAACATTGTCTTTTCTCAAAGCATTCTTCGTCGTCCAAGTTGTATGAATTGAATTAATTTGTGAATCGTCAATCAATATTCCATTCTTCCCGATTAATGCATCTAGAATAGGTTTTGTAATATTGTCTAAATCTCCAATTTTGTCTGTTTCTTGCTTTTCAACAGAGTCAATAAACCAATGCATTTCGATTTGAGATTTACCTATTATTAGCCACTTATAGTTTTTTAATTGAGTTAAAATATTTCGTGTTACAGAGTCTTGGATTGATTTCTTTGATTGTACTGTAACTATTCTCTCGAATTCAATTTCTATTTCGATAGAACTGTCAGCAGATTCTTCTATCAAATAATGCTTGTCAAAGTCACAATTTCTATTTGTTATCGAGATTTTCATTTCGGGTTTATAAGTTTGCAGCTAACTCACTAATATACGAACCAAACTTGCGTATATTATCCCAATCCCGGCATATATACGCAACTTCATAAAAGTATCTAATGTGTTATCAAAATTCAGTTAATCATTTTGGTTAATACTGTTATTTCCCCCAAACCTAAACCATTTCCGTTTAAAAAACAATAGTGCTTTCCCTGATTTTTATACGGTAAAATCAACATCTAAAATTTAAACGTATTGTCTTGCAACACACTATCTCTTACCATCTCACCCTCCGACAAGGGGGCGCAGCGGCAGCCCGGCGCGGGGGCTGGCGTGGTTTTGCGCGTGCGCGGAGGCTGAGGCACGAAGACCCCGCAAGCCGCTGCAAAAGCCGCCAGGCCCAAGCCGGCTAAAGCGTAGCACCCGGCCCGGCGGTTTTTATAAATACCTTATGCTTTTTGTTATCAATGAAACAAAAGAACAGCTAATACCATGTTTCAGAATACGCCGGGTGGCGCTTTATCTGAACGGAAAATGATTTATTGCATAATGTGGGTTAAATGGCGTTGCCAATACAGTACCGGATAGTAGCCTGCGTTTTAAAAGCGTAGGGGGGAACAAAAATGCGGGTGAAAACGTATCAGCCTTTCATTTTCTTTTCCAGTTCCCGTAATTTGTCGTTTAACTTTGGTAAGTTTTTAAACAATACGTAGCTGCGTTTGTACTCGCCAATGCCAAAAGCGGGCGATCCTTGTACAATTTCGTTTTCTTTTTCGATAGAGTGACCGATACCGCTTTGCGCGGCAATTTTAGTGCCATCGGCAATTTTAAGGTGACCAATAATACCCACCTGTCCGCCAAACATGCAGTTTTTACCTATTTTGGTAGAGCCGGCAATGGCACTTTGCGCGGCAATAACGGTGTTTTCACCAATTTCAACATTGTGCGCTATCTGAATAAGGTTATCGAGTTTTACGCCTTTGCGGATAATGGTAGAGCCCAGGGTGGCCCGGTCAATAGTGGTGTTGGCACCTATTTCCACATGGTCTTCAACTATAACATTGCCAATTTGCGGCACTTTATTGTAATTGTTTTCGGAGTTGGGGGCAAAGCCAAAGCCATCGCTGCCAATAACCACACCGGCATGAAGGGTGCAATCATTACCTATTTTGCAATCCTGATAGACTTTTACGCCCGCGTAAAGGGTGGTGTTATCACCAATAACGCAGTCGTCGCCAATAAAACAGTTGGGATAAATTTTTACGTTTTTTCCTATTTTGGAACGTTGCCCTATATAGGAGAACGCGCCCCGGTAGCCTTCTTCGCCCATAACGGCGCTCTCTGCCATAAAGCTGGGTTGTTCTACACCTGCTTTGTGGCCTTTAAACTGATTATACAGTTCCAGTAGTTTGGCAAATGATTCATACGCGTTTTCGACCCGGATGAGGGTGCAGGTTGATTTTACCGCGCGTTCCAGAGTCAGATTGTTATTGACAATAACAATACTGGCATTGGTTTCATAAATATAAGGGGTGTACTGCGGATTAGCCAGAAATGAAAGGGTTTTGGGGCTTCCTTCTTCAATTTTTGAGAGGTTATTAACGGTTACAGTAGCATCGCCTTCAACACTACCACCCAGTAAATCGGCTATTTGCTGCGCAGAAAATTCCATAAACTAAATCGTGTATAAATATAAAACATAAAATTGTATCCGCGCTACACCCTACGGGGTATTCGTTGAGGTAAGCAGCAAAAAACCCGCACTTATTATCTAAATGCGGGTCTGTCTGCCGGATACAGTATGTTAAAATGAAGAGAGTTTTTACATTACTGTTTTTTGTTTACTGTTTGTTTCGTTTGATAGTAGTGTTTATCCGGCATTTTCTTTACAAGGCGTTATATAACATCCAATACTCTTAAGAGGGCAATTACCACAGAGGCAAGGCCTGCCAGACCTAAAGAACCCCAGAAGAAAAATGAGAATAGTAACAGGAAAAGTATCAGATCAACAATAAACCAAACATCCGTTTTTTCGTTCCACAGGAACATGGCTAAAGGTGGAATAAAGAAACAAAGGATAACGCATAATACCAGTTTTACATCGCTGGATCCGGATTTGCCACTGCCGGATTGCTGGCGGTCTGAGTGCTTGGTACGTTGCGATTGAAATACCTTACCGGGTTTAGGCGCGACTGTAATGGTTTTAAAGTTCCTATCGGAAGAAGATAAATTTTTGCGGGCAGCAGAGGCTGTAAGCGGCGCTTTGGTGCTGGCCGGAAGTTTACGGGAAGCGGAAGGAAGCGTTACAACAGGTGTGCTTTCCGGATTACTTTTATTGTATGCTAAATTGGATGGCGATAATGTTTCAGGGGAGCCGGTAGTGCTTTTTACTTCAGAAACAGGGGTGTTCTTTTTTACCTGTGCCATTCTGGTTTTTGTTTCCGGGGCACGGGGAGCTCTGGATTTACTGAAGTAATGGCCTTTAGTGTAGCGACGCTTCATAACATCAGCGCTTGTTTTACACGATGTGAAACTGAATATACCTAAAAGTAAAGAAGCAATTAAAATGTAAAAAAATTTCATTTGTCTTAGTTTTTATGTCTTGGTTTTTATGTCTTGGTTTTTATCACTACTCGTTTGGCTTTTCGTATTCGCCCCGCTTATCTGGTTTTCGGCCTCCGTTTTACCGTTTAGTATTAAAGATAAAAAAACGATTTAGTACCCTTAATTATCACTTAAAAAATAGTCGGTTGGTTATCAGTGGTTTAGGTTTCTTTTAATCGTTTAAAGAATTTCCGTAACCGCGACAGAAAGCTTTTCCACCATTTGTTTTTGGAGGAATAGTTTACTTTTTTAAACTGATGTTCTGCCTGATTAAACAGGTATTTTTCTTTTGCGGATATGGTAACACGATTTGTCTTATGGGCAGTTTCGGTAACTTCAATGCGTCCTTCTTCTACGTACAGTTCAATGTTTCCGCCTTCTTTTAATTCGTTTACAGCAAATCGTGCCTGGCTTGTACTGATTATCAAATGTTCCGTTTTTACCACAAAATCCAAATTTTTATAAGGAATTACATCAAAATGTCCCTGGCCTTTTAATACAATCTGGCGTTTTCCTGATTCTTTAAAGTCGCTGTAATGCGCGCGGGACGACGCGTTAAGTGTTACCAGGCTGCTATCTGGCAGAAAAAATTCCTTTATGCTGTCTGTCGCCTGAATACGGATGGTTTTTAGTTTTTGTTTCTCCTTTTTTTCTTCCTTTTTCAGTACCGGTTTGTTTTCTGTAATTTGCGGGGCTTGTGCCTCGGGCGCGTCGAAAACGAGGTGTTTTATAAAAATGCCTGACACGATTAAAAGAAGTAGAACTGCCGCCGCTTTAAAGAGCAGATTCCATTTCGTTTTTTTCTGATTCAGGATACCCGAAACGTTTTGCCAGGCTTTATCTGTATCGGGTAAAAAGGTAACAGAGGTATTGGCCGGTGAGTTATCCCAAATCAGTTTGATCCGGCTATAATGCTTCTCATTAGCGGTATCCAGTTTACGCCAGTTTTCAACGGTTTCGGTTTCCTCAGGGGAAGCGTTGCCGCTAAGAACTTTTAACACTATGTCGTCGTTTATGATCAAGGATATATATACAATGATAAATTTTAACTTATTGTCCCTGTAACCAAAATGAAAAAATAATGGCAATGATACCGAGAAGTATCAAATCGGGAAAGTGCTTTTCTAAAACGGGTTTTAAATCCTTGCTTATTTTGGCCAGAGCAATGCTCATTTGGCCCTCTACTGTTTTCATGGAGATGTTCAGTAGATCTGCAATTTCCTTGTATTTATAGCCTTCCTGCCGGCTCATCACAAAAATGGTTTTGCATTTGGGAGGTAAGCGTTCTATCGCTTTTTCAATTTCCTGCTGCAGTAGCGCGTAATCCATCGCCACGTCTGTTCCGGAAGTGCTAGGCGTACTAAACGATTCGTTATCAATTTGATGTACCGGGCGAATAACTTTAACTTTATTGAGGTCGTTATAACACGCGTTAATAACCGACCGGTAAAGGTATGAGAACGCGCTGGTTTTTATTTCGATACTTTTCCGGTTTTCCCAAATTTTTACAAACACTTCCTGTACGAGGTCTTCCGCATGCTCTTTGTTGCCCGTAATCATGAACGCTTTATGGCAGAGTTGCGCGTAATGCTTCCTGAAAAGGGCTTCGTAGGTTTCTATATCAGTAAAGTGCAGATTCACAGGGCGGAACAAAGATAAGCATTCATTCAGTATTCATCTTTTTTTTAACGCTTAACCTTTCCGTTAACTCAGTTAAAAATTTTTATAAGTGTTTTAAGGGTAGGGGTCTTTTTTTTTGTCATTGAGAGTAAAAAGGAAAATATGAAAAAAACTATTGCAGAGTTTATCGGTACATTTTGGTTAGTATTTGGAGGATGCGGAAGCGCGCTTCTGGCAGCGGGTTTTCCATCTGTGGGGATAGGAATAACAGGTGTATCCATCGCTTTTGGGCTAACCGTACTAACGATGGCTTATACTTTTGGTTCTGTATCAGGCGCTCACCTTAATCCGGCAGTAACTGTTGGTTTGTGGGTTGCCGGAAAATTTGAGGCTAAAAATATCCCGTCGTATATTATTTCCCAGATATTGGGCGCTTTGGCGGCGGCAGGGCTTCTTTATTTTATTGTGTCGGATAATGGATCGCCTATAGGTAATTTTGCGGCAAATGGTTATGGCGTACATTCTCCGGGAAAGTTCGGGTTACTATCGGCAATGTTAATAGAAGCGTTACTTACCATGATTTTTTTACTGATTATTCTGGGAGCTACAGATATTAACGCACCAAAAGGATTTTCTGGTTTAGCAATAGGTTTGGCCTTAACGCTTATTCATTTAATCAGTATTCCGGTAACCAATACCTCGGTTAATCCGGCGCGTAGTATCAGTCAGGCGATGTTTGTGGGCGGATGGGCCATTCAGCAATTATGGGTATTTATTTTGATGCCGTTGTTAGGAGCTGCATTAGCAGGTGTTTTATACAAAAATGTGCTTAGTAAGTCGTGACGGTAAACTCGATTAAAAACAGAAGGAAAAGAGTGTAACGTGACGCTGATCTGTTTTTCTTTTGATAAGGTATGGATGGTAACCTTATGTAAGGTTTACCAATTCAACGCACAGTGGCGGAGGCATTTCGGAGTAAGTCTCCGCCCGCTGATGCGCAGTACCGGGCGAATGGACGTATAGAATACATCGTCGCGAACACGTGGTGATAGCATTAATTGCTTACCGCAATAGCGTTCAGCGCAAAGGCACTAATCGTATTTAATTCAGCTTATAAACGTAAATTCAGAGAAGGATCTTCTATTAAATGGTTTCGCATTATAATGATGCGAAACGTTTTTAAGTTAGTAGAGCCAGTCGGAGATTATTTCTTAGCATCGCTATTTGCAGGAGTGAAATTCAGGCTCAAACTGTTTACACAATATCTTAAGCCCGTAGTTGTTGGGCCATCATCAAAAATATGTCCTAAATGCCCGCCACATCTGGCGCACACAATTTCTGTACGAATCATGCCGTGCGATGTGTCTCTAATTTTTTTAATCCGTTCGCCATTTCCTATTTCGTTATCGAAACTGGGCCATCCGCAATGCGATTCAAATTTCTGATCATCTTTAAATAACTCGTATCCACAACCGGCGCAAGAGTATGAGCCCTTTTCAAAATGCAGATTGTATTTCCCCGTATGCGGGTATTCAGTACCTTTTTCTCTTAAAATGCGGTATTGATCGTCGCTAAGCGTTTTTTTCCACTCTGCTTCTGTTTTTGTATAATTCGTATCCATAATAGTTGGTCCGGTATTTATATGATTTGATTTTTTTTGGGAAACATCTGTTTGGCAGGATGCAAAACTAAAGACCGATAGTCCGATCCACACCAAAAACACTTTATTTTTTATCATACTTTTAATAAAATTGGAGGTAAAGGGCATGATGTTTTAACCTTATTCATCAAAATTTTACCAGTTTTTAATAACCTAATTACGTTTTAAGTGGGTAAAAAGTTGTGTAAACGGAGTGAATTAACGTTATTTTTGAGTAGTCTGAAATGGCTTTTGAAATTTATTTGCCTCATAATCAGGCAGTATTGAAAAAAATAATTGAAAACGCTTTTTCCTGAATAAAAAGTTAGTAATTTTGCAGTCCGTTTTTTGAGGTACTGAG
>JASGCO010000074.1 GCA_030054095.1 Sediminibacterium sp. | reverse complement strand
TTGATTGAACAAATATAGCTATACACTGTTAAAAAATCGCTCTAAAATAGCTATACACCTCCATTGTATTAGCCTGTAGTAGCTATATAGATTTTATTCACTACTTTTGATTATTAAGTAGGGTGGACGACAGTAGACTTCTGTGAAGCAACTACTGAAGGAATAACTTGATCCAATACTGAAAAGTAATGTCAATTTCTAAGGGGTTTAGTATTTTCGCTAACACATTTGGTTATATGCTTAGAAAACTTACACCACTTCTGTTCTTAACATTTTCCATATACGTTAGATTTCCGAAATTTGGTGAGCAATCATGTTTTTTTAGCACGCTTCAATTGGTGTTAAATTATTGGGACTAATATGAAGGTGGAGTGCATAGTAAACAATAATTTCGCATTCAATCGGGTTTAAGGCCCCACTACTACTCTTCTATTAATAGGTGTTTTTGCTCCTTTAGGTGTATATGGTTCATAATTTATTTTACCATTTGTATCAGGAAGTGCATTATCGTTGGCATCATCCACTTTAAAATCAAAAGGACGTAGTCCGTTTTTTTGAATAATTTGGACGGGCATACTTCCCGTTTTATCTTTCAGAATCACAATAGAAAAATGCCTTTCATTATCTAGTAAGTATTTGCCTGCTGTATAACCTTTTGCGTTTATTAGTTCAGCTTCTGAACTATTTGTTAGCTTATAGCTTATAATATCACCTATTCTCGATTCTTTTTCGGAAACACTAATGTATGTGTCGGTTTCAATTCCAACATGTTTTTTGACTTGTTCATTAGTGTAAGCAGGATCATTACCTAATTCACCCTCTAAGAAAAAGATGTTATCTGCAATATCTACAATAAAGACATTAGTTCCACCATCACAACGATCTGCTAAATCAGCACAATTAGTTTTCGTATTGTTATCCGCAATAAAATTAAGTCCTTCGTTTATATTCTTTACTTGCTCGATGTTTTGTAAACTTATTTCTAGGTCCTTAACAATATTAATATCAGCTAGTTCAGGGTGTTTTTCTAGTATTGATTCTTTAGAAAGTCCAAGTTGCGTAGCTAATATGTCCAAGTTATCGCCCTCTTCGGCCACAAAAACTAAGGAATACTTACCATCTTGAGGATTTGGGACAATCTTAGCAACCCACTTGCCATTAGGATCTATGAATAGAAGTGGATTATTTATAGCGAAGGCATATGTTGAAATGCTTGGATAGGCCTTAAAGTAAGGATCGTTTGATAACCATCTCCCTAATCTTGGATCATACATCCTTGCCCCAAAGTCATAGGAGTTACCTAATCCTTTCAATTCATCATCTTTCTCCATGTCGTTAAACCCATACCTATACCCCTTACTTATATAACTCTTACCCGGCATAGGCGCACCAAAAGCATAATACTCCTGCAGGCTACCAACAACACTGGTATAAAGCGCCTTGCTCTGGTTTTTACATTGGGTTATTTTAAAATTATTCACGGTAAAGGCAAAGGCTTGGGCCGTACCATTTTCGTAAATAAAACGCAGGCTACCCGTTGTTTTTTCCGGAATAATGTAACACTCGTAAGCAGCCGTACCCGCAGAGGAGGTAAGCCATACTTTACAATCCGTTGTCTGGTTTCCTTCTTCATCGTACACTAGGCTTATCTTAGGCGTACCGCTGCCAATAGTTGTCGCGTTCAAATTAAAATTAACCTTATACACCATGCCTGGCGCAACCATTACCGCTTTTGTTGCTGAGGCATTGTTTACCGGACTGCTGTTACTTACCGCCATTGATCCCGAACTCGTATTCAATGTGGCGTTGCCCGCGTTCCAACCTGTAGGCACAAGAGCCGATTCATCCAGCGTTGTTACAGGGTCAGTAAGGTTAGTCGCGGTTTTAATCAAAACATTGTCTATAAAAAACGTAGCGCCGTTACCATTGTTTTCCGCTTTAAATAAAAGATTAAACGCCGTAGTGCCACTTACTGGTAAACTGAACGGGATGCTGTACCGCCCGGCTGTACTCAATATCCCACTAATGTTAAGGTTACTGCCGGTAGTACTCAGGTTATAACTGATGGCAGGCATGGTACCCGGAATATAATCAAAACTGAGAATATAACGGTTATTACTTGCATTTGGCAATACAGCGGTTGGAATACTCACTGATGCGCCTGATCCCAGCGAAGAACTGCCGCCGGTAATTTTCAGCATGTTGTTTTCGTTGCTTACCTGTGTGCCCGCTGGTGAACCGGCTGCCACAGCAAAGTCTTC
>JASGCO010000031.1 GCA_030054095.1 Sediminibacterium sp. | reverse complement strand
TCAAAGCCAAAGGTAAAGATGATAAGGAGTATGAAGAAAAAGGTACTGTAAGTATCTATAGGTAAACCACACTACGCTTATTCTTATTCTAAGCAAAAACCCGGAGGCAAACCCTCCGGGTTTTTGCATTGAAGGAATATCCTTACCTTTACATCCCTGTGAAATTTACATTACAACATACAGATTCCGGTTCTAAGGCAAGAACAGGCGTTATAGAAACGGAGCATGGCACCATACAAACGCCCATTTTTATGCCTGTAGGAACTGCCGGAACAGTAAAAGGCGTTCATCAGCGCGAATTAAAAGAAGATATACAGGCTCAGATTATTTTAGGAAATACGTATCATTTGTATTTGCGTCCGGGTTTAGATACACTTGAAAAAGCCGGCGGACTCCATAAATTTAACGGATGGGATAAACCCATATTAACAGATAGTGGCGGCTATCAGATTTTTTCGCTTGCCAATCAGCGTAAATTAAGTGAAGAAGGCGCTGTATTTAAAAGCCACATTGATGGCAGTAAACACTTTTTTTCGCCGGAAAGTGTAATGGACATTGAACGCATAATAGGCGCGGATATTATGATGGCCTTTGATGAATGTACGCCTTATCCCTGCGATTATAATTATGCCAAAACATCACTCGGGCTTACACACCGTTGGCTCGATCGTTGTATCAATCGCTTCCGGGAAACGGAGCCCCGTTATGGGTATGAACAGGCCCTTTTTCCCATTGTTCAGGGAAGCGTATATAAAGACTTACGGGTGCAAAGTGCGGAATACATCGCCGCTAAAGATTGTTTTGGAAACGCCATAGGTGGATTAAGTGTAGGAGAACCCGCAGAAGATATGTATGCCATGACGGAAGTGGTAACAGCCATTTTGCCGGCCGACAAACCCCGTTACCTGATGGGGGTGGGAACACCGGTAAATATTCTCGAAAGCATAGCGCTTGGTATCGATATGTTTGATTGTGTTATGCCTACACGTAATGCGCGCCACGGCTTGTTGTTTACCAGTGAGGGCATTATTAATATCAAAAACGAAAAATGGAAAAATGATTTTTCGCCTATTGATCCGATGGGGCATACGTTTGCGGATACTGTTTACAGCAAAGCTTACCTGAGGCATTTGTTGGTGTGTAATGAACTGTTGGCCGCGCAAATTGCCAGTATTCATAATCTGGGATTTTACCTGTGGTTGGTGAAGGAAGCACGTACACGAATAGAGGACGGAAGTTTTTCGGTATGGAAAGCAGAAATGGTAAAAAAACTGGTGCAACGTTTATAAAGCGAAGGTGAATAAAACATGAATTTTAATAACCGAAAAGATTTAGTATTCATTATTCTGGCTGGCTTTTTTGTTACCAATGCCATTGTTGCCGAATTAATAGGAGGGAAGCTGGTTCAGTTTTTCGGGATTTTTACCCAAAGCATCGGAATTATTTTATGGCCCTTTGTATTTGTGCTAACCGATTTAATTAACGAACATTTCGGAAAGCAGGGCGTGCGTAAGTTAACCTATATCACCATAGCATTGATTATTTACACGTATCTGATTATCTCCTGGGGCATGGCAATTCCTGCCACAGACTTTAGCCCTGTCGGACAAGAGACCTTTCAAACCGTATTCGGGCAAAGTCAGTGGATTATTGTGGGTAGCATAATAGCTTTTTTATGTTCGCAATTAATTGATGTGTATGTATTCTGGATATTTAAAAACCGGACGGGTAACCGCATGATCTGGCTGAGAGCCACAGGTAGTACTCTGGTAAGTCAATTAGTGGATACGTTTGTGGTGCAATACATCGCGTTTGTATTACCAGGTAAATGGGCATTTGATCAGTTTGTAGTAAATGCATTCTGGGGCTATTTGTTTAAATTACTGGTAGCATTGGCCTTAATCCCTGTAATTTATGTCATGCATTTTGTCATTCGTAAATATTTAGGTAATATTGATTCAGAGAAAGCCGGCTAATGATTACATACGCGCTAATAGCATTAATACTGGGGTTTTCGGTTTACGCATTTACTGATCCTAAAGTAATGAGTAAGTACCTTTTTTCACCTTACGCCATTTATCATTTTAAAGAACACTATCGGTTTTTAACCCACGCGTTTATACATGGCGATTATATTCATTTAGGATTTAATTTGTTGGCTTTATGGGGATTTGGAGGAGAACTGGAAAATGTATTATTGCCATTATTATACGATGATGTAAAAATAGGGAAACTGATGTACCTTATTCTTTTTACAGGCGGTATATACGCAGCGTCCTTAACAGAGTATTTTCGTAACCGTAACAACAGCAGTTATGCTTCGCTTGGCGCCAGTGGTGCCATATCGTCTATTATTTTTGCCAGAATACTGATTTACCCCAAAGGAACGATTGGTTTGTTTTTTATACCCTTACCCGGTTGGTTTGTAGGTATTTTATTATTGGGAATTAGTTATTATCTGATACGCCGTAAACGCAATTCGACTTATACAGATACCATTAGTCACGAAGCGCATTTCTGGGGTGCTATTTTTGGATTGTTGTTTGTGGCTGTAACAAAGCCCGCTGTTATTTCCGCGTTTATCAGTCAGATGTTTTAATGAAAACGCCGGATTTAAAAGTTACGTTTTTAGGAACAGGAACCTCGCAAGGAGTTCCGGTAATTGGTTGCCGTTGTGAAGTTTGCCGGAGTAAAAATCCTAAAGATAAGCGCCTGCGAACGTCTGTAATGGTGGAAAGTTCAGCTACCCGTGTGGTAATTGATACCGGACCCGATTTCAGGCAGCAATTACTGGTGGCTGGTACCGATCGTTTGGATGCTGTAATATTTACCCACGAACACAAAGATCATATTGCCGGGTTAGACGAAGTAAGAGCGTTCAATTTTATTCAAAAGCGGAAAATTCCGGTGTATGCTACTACCAGAGTACAGGAAGCCATTAAACGGGAATTTGCTTATATTTTTTCCGAGGAAAAGTACCCCGGAATTCCCGAAATAGAAGTGTTTACGATTGGTTCGGATCCGTTCTGCATTGGCGATCTTTCTATTACGCCTGTTGATGTGTTACATTATCAGATGCCGGTAAAAGCATTCCGTATCGGGGATTTTTCGTATGTAACCGATGCTAATTTTATTTCGGATACCGAAAAACAAAAATTGCGCAACAGTACGGTATTAGTGGTTAACGCTCTGAGAAGGGAAGAACACATATCGCATTTTACTTTTCAGCAGGCACTTGATTTAATAAAAGAATTAAATCCCCAAAAAGCTTACCTCACCCATATATCGCATCAATTGGGGCTACACGAACAGGTTAGTAAGGAACTTCCTTCCAATGTGGAACTGGCTTTTGACAGATTACAGATTATTCTGTAAGGGTGAAGCCTAAGCGTAAATTTCTTTTTTAGCGGCCAGTAGCGTATTCTTTATTAAGCTGGCAATAGTCATGGGGCCAACACCTCCAGGAACAGGTGTAATGTAACTGCATTTTGGCGCAACCTCGTCAAATTTTACATCCCCTACCAATTTATAGCCTTTCGTCTGGCTTAAATCGTCAACACGGTTAATGCCTACATCTATTACCACCGCGCCTTCTTTTACCATGTCGGCAGTAACAAAATCGGGTTTGCCAATAGCGGCAATGATAATATCGGCCTTTAGCGTATGTTCTTTAAGATTCTGGGTACGGCTATGACATAATGTAACGGTACAATTAGCCAGATTCGTGTTTTTAGCCATCAGAATGCTCATAGGAGACCCCACAATATGGCTGCGCCCAATAACTACACAGTGCTTTCCTTCAGTTTCAATTTTATAACGCTCGAGCAGTTGCACAATGCCGTAAGGCGTAGCACTTACATAAGTAGGCAGGTTCAGAACCAAACGCCCAACATTAATAGGATGAAAACCATCCACATCTTTACTGGGTTTTATGGCTTCAATAATTTTTTGTTCGCTGATATGACGCGGAAGAGGAAGTTGAACAATGTAACCGTCAATATCATCGTCATTATTTAATTCCTCAATTTTATTTAATAGTTTTTGCTCACTTACGTAAGGTTCAAACTCAATCAGAGTAGAATTAAAGCCAACTTTTTCGCAGGTTTTTACTTTACTGTTTACATAAGCCCGCGAAGCAGGATCATCTCCTACTAATACGGCTGCCAGATGAGGTGTTTTCTTACCGGCGGCTTTCAGTTTTAAGACTTCCTGCCGGATTTCGTCCTGTAATTCGGCTGATATTTTCTTTCCGTCAATTAATTGCATGGTTCAAAAAGCAAAGTTAACTAAAATATATGCAGGGTAAAGGAACAGAATTTGCTAAAAAATCAACAAATCATTTACCTTTGCAAACCTATTAAGCGTTTATTCAAATATTTAATTCAAATAACGGGTGTCGTTTTGCTGGCACTTTTGTTGGTAATATGGTTTATTTCGCCCATTGCGGAATATGCTATTGAAAAGTATGATACAAAATTCATTGGGCGGGAAATAGATATTGAGAAGTTACACATCAATATTTTTAATGGAAAGCTGGAAATAAAAAACATTAAGTTGTTTGAACCACGAAGCACTAAAACGCTTTTTTCATCTGATCTTATATTTGTACAATTAGACCCTTATAAAGCCGCGTTGAAACAGCAGTACGATATCCGGATGGTTAAGTTATCTGGTTTCGAAGTAAATGTGATACAAAAGGGAAGCTACTTTAATTTCGATGATTTATTGAAACTGGGTGGCGGTTCAGATAGCGTTAAGGCGGAAGTGAAACCATCAGGCGATACCACTAAATGGTGGGTACGCCAGATTGATTTGAGCAACGGACGAATCCATTACACTGACAAACTGGTAGGTATTCACACGGGACTGAAGGATCTACGGGTGTTTTGTCCGGGATTGGCATATAATAAAAATGATATGCGGTTTTCGACCGCGTTTAAAATTCTGGCAGGAGGAACAGTGGAGGCCGATTTGGACATGAATAGCGCTAGTCTGAATTATAAATTGAATGGCCGCATCCGGGAATTGGAGTTAAATCAATTATATCCCTACTTAAGGGAAGTATTTAAAGCGAAAACGCTCCAGGGAAAATTGTTTACCGCTTTTTGGGCAAAGGGGAATTTCAGTAAGCCCGATGACCTGGCCCTTAAAGGAAAATTGGGAATTTCGGGCTTTAAGGTCATTGATGTGTTGAACGATAGTTTAGCCCTCTTTAAGCAGTTAAATGTGTCTGTTGATTCCATTAATCTGAAGCGAAACATCTTTAACATGCGAAACATTGAGTTGGATGAACCTTATGTGAAAGTGGATATGTTCGAGAACGGTACCAATTTTAACCGGTTAATGAAAGTGGATACCAGCGTAGTAGCGGCATCCAGTGGAACCGCAACAGCCGATTCGGTGACAACCTCGGTTAATGGGAGCAGCACCAATGTATTTCTGATTCTGGCCGATTATGTGAAGTCTATAGCTAAGGATTATATTTTAAACAGTTATAGCGCTGATGAAGTGGTGTTGCGAAACGGTACCATTGAATATTCTGATTATACGCTCGGCGAACAATTTTACGCGCGATTGGATAGCTTAAACATCCGCAGTAACCGTATCAGTTCCGAAAATAGCCGCATAACCGCTTCCTTTTCTACACGCGTAAACAATTCGGGTAAACTTGCTGTAGATATTGGCGCTAATCCCAAAGACTTTTTAGAAATGGAATTAAAGACGGATGTAAAAACCTTGCCTTTAGTCATGTTTAATCCATATACACTGTATTATCTGGCGCATCCTTTTAAAAAGGGAGATTTTAATTTTAAAATGGAAACGGTTATTAACCAAAGTCACGATTTAAAGAGTGATAACCATTTGCTGATAGAAAAAATTAAAGTGGGGAAACGAGATAAAACGATTACCACTGCTACCAAAGTACCTTTACGTATGGGCGTTGCCTTATTAAAGGATACTAAAGGAAATATTGATTTTAAGTTTCCGGTAACAGGTAATCTGAACGATCCTAAGTATAAACTGAATAAAGTTATTCTTAAAATATTTCAGAATCTGTTATTAAAGGCCGTTACATCGCCGTTTAAAGCTATTGGTAGTTTGTTTAAAAAGAAGGAACAGGAAACAGAATTTGAATTTGATTATCTGGCCAGTGGTTTTGATGAGCGTAAACAACGAAAGACGCTTGAAAAAACGGCAGAGTTGCTAAAGGATAAACCGGAACTGGTGATTGAGTTTACACAAAATGTAAACCCGGATAAGGAACTGGAGTGGCTGGCGTATCGTGAAGCGAAGAAAATTTATATGCGGGAGCAATTGGGAAAACAGTTTACAGAGCCAATGACCGAGCAGGATATGAAGGAACTTAATGCCTTACAAAATAAAGATTCCGCGTTTGTGCTGTTTGTGCAGGCGCGAACCAAGCAACTGAATAAACTGGCATCGCATCTGGATAAGTGTAAAAGCCTGGTAGGAGCGGCAACTCTTGCAAAACTGCATCAGGATATCATCGCATCACGGGAAGCGTATATCGAGCAGATTTTTAATGAAGCAGGGATTGATAAGCAGCGACTTATTTTTGTACGTAATATTAACCGGAAATCGAACCTTAATCAGGTTAAACCAATTTTATCGTTCGAAATGGACACAAAGGATGAGCCGGAAGAAATCAAAAAATAGGGAATTAGCATAAATACATTAAACTAAATTGTATATTTGTCAGATACCTTGGGTCAAAATAAAAGAATAGTCAGAATAATGGCACTACTGTTTATTTCAGTAGCAACACTTGTATTGTCTGTTCCAAAGACCTATGTACACGCCTTATTGGGGCATCATCACGAATTATCTTCTGTAAATTCTGATAAGGTTCAATTATCAGAACACCGCAATGCCGATTGTGATTTTGATACGTTCAATACGCCCGTTTTTTTCGATGTTATAGAATTTAACGGAGAAGTAAAGGAACAATATCCGCAAAACAACGAATCGTTTAATCAATACCATTACCTTTATTCTAATCCGCATTTTATTGCAACGGCCCTCAGAGGTCCGCCTCAGATTTAACCATTTTTCCGGTTAATCAGTTTCTTATTATTTACTTGTAGCGGCACTATCCGCTAAAAATCAATTGTATAGTGAACAGGTTCAGTACTTTAATAGCACTTGGCCTTCTACTGAATTACATAGGTGTTTCACAATCACCCTGTAATCTGGTACTTAAAGGCATTGTTAATGATAATGATAACAGTGAGCATTTATCGTATGCTGTTGTTACCATTCTTGGAAGTGGGCGAGCGCAGGAAGCGGACGAACACGGACGCTTTGCGTTTGATAATTTGTGTCCGGGAAATTATCAGTTACAATTTAAACATTTTGGGTGCAAGGACACTACACTTTGGGTTGAATTAAAAAAGAACCGGAACCTAACCGTAAAAATGCCACACAGTTATTATGCCTTAAAAGATGTGGATATTGATGTGGAAAAGGCGGAGGAAAAAAGTACGCAAGCGATGCAACGTTTGGATAGCAAAGCTCTGGATAAAACCAAAGGCGCTACCCTTGGCGATCAGTTAAAAGCGCTTAACGGGGTCACTACTTTTAATACAGGAGCAACTATCAGTAAACCCATGATTAACGGAATGCAAGGCTACCGTATTTTGATTCTTAACAATGGCATCCGGCAGGAGGGGCAGCAATGGGGGAATGAACATGCGCCGGAAATAGATCCGTTTATTGCCGCTAATTTAACCCTGGTAAGAGGCGCTTCGGCAGTACGATACGGCTCAGATGCGGTGGGTGGAGTGGTTTTAGTGGAACCGCCCAAATTACCCGATACGGCCGCTGTAACGGGTGAAGTAAATGTAGTAGGCGCTACAAACGGAAGAGCTGGTGTAACATCGGCATACGTTCAAGGGTATTTCGATAAGCTGAAGTTTTTTTCGTGGCGTATTCAGGGAACGCTTAAGAAATCGGGAAATCTTAAAACGCCGGATTACTATCTTAAAAATACGGGTGTGGAAGAAAATAATTTTTCGTACGCATTGGGGTACCATCGTAAACGGATAGGAGGAGAGGTGTATTACAGTCAGTTTCGTTCCCGGATCGGTATTTTCAGTAGTGCCCATATTGGTAATTTAACCGATTTGAAGGCAGCATTTAACCGGGCCAAACCGGCCGATAGCCTGGCTGGATTCTCTTATGAAATAGGGCGACCTTATCAGAATATTATTCACGAATTGGTAAAAGTCAGCACACACATTCATACCGGATTACGGTCGCGATTCTATGCTAATTACGCCTATCAGTTTAATCTGAGACAGGAATACGACAAGCACTTACCGCGTAATAATGCTTTGGCTGCACTCAATTTGCCTGAGCTGGATTATCGTATTACCACGCAATCGGGCGAACTGTTCTGGGAGCATGATAATATAAGGGCTTTCAGAGGCAAATATGGGGTGCAGGGCATGTATCAGGAAAATGTGTACACCGGACGTTTTTTTATTCCGGCATTTGTAAATAAAACACTGGGCGCTTTTGCCATAGAGCGTTTTGTTCAGGCGCATTACGAGATAGAGGGCGGTGTACGGTATGACCAGCGCGACTTAACCTCGTACTACTGGATTAAAAATGATTTACAGAGCCCGCGTTTGTTTTTCAGTAACATGAGTTATAATCTGGGCGGCATTTTTAAACCCGATTCTGGCTTACAAATTACCATTAATGGCGCTAATGGTTGGCGGGCACCAGCGGTTAATGAATTGTATTCGGATGGGTTGCATCATGGTGTTGGTGCTATTGAGCGGGGAGATAAGAATCTGAAAACAGAATATTGTAATAATGTAATTACGGGGATAACCATTGACCGGAAAAAACTAAGGGCAGAGTTAACGGCTTATGGGTATTGGTTCAGAAATTATATCTATTATAATCCTTCACCTACACCCGAATTAACCATACGGGGAGCGTTTCCTGTTTTTAATTATGTGCAGAATAATGCCAGAATAGTAGGTGCTGATGCATTGCTGCAATATAATATAGCGGCCTGGTTTCAGGTAAAAGCCAGAGCCATGTGGGTAAGGGGAACCAATACAGGAACCAAAGAAGCACTGGTGTATATGCCGGCCGACCGTTACGAGGGATCGTTTACGTTGAAGCTGAAGAATGCCCGGTGTTTTAAAGACACTTATCTGGAGCCTTCTTTTACCTGGGTGGATAAACAATATCGTGTTCCCGATAGTGTGGATGTGGCCCCACCACCGCCAGCCTATACCTTGTGGGGGGCTAATGCCGGTACTACCCTCATGGCCGGAAAGCAGCCGGTTATTGTGACATTAAGTGTGAGTAACGCATTGAATACGGTGTACCGCGATTATTTGGATCGTTTCCGCTATTATAACGATGCTTTGGGAACTAATATTACGCTGAGACTAAGGTTACCAATAATACTGTATGATAAAAAAATATAAACTAAAAAATAAAATAAAATGAAAACACGTAAAGCAAAAACACTGCTGGTTGTTGCCGGGATGGCAATACTGGCTTTCGCAGCCTGCGAGAAAAAGAAAACAAATCCAACTCCGCCAAGCAGTACGGGAGGTAGTACAACGGGACAACCTAATCAGGGAGAAGTTATCACTGATTTTGAATTGCGTTTATCTAGCATGAGTGGTACCAATGTTGTAACAACAACGTATAAGTATATTGATCCGGACGGAGAAGGCGGACAACCCGCCACTTTTGGAGGTACCAACCAATCGGATTCGGTTATTGCATTAGCTCCGGGTAAAACTTACACTGCTAACATCTGGTTATTTGATAAAACCAAAAATCCGGTTGATACTGTTTCGAAAGAGGTAGAAGAAGAAGGCGCAGAACATATGTTTTTCTTTAACCAGACTAACCCAACGGTTAATGCTTCGGTGTGGACCACTACCATTACCGGATCGGGTGTAACCATTCGCTATAATGATTCGGATGGCGCTTCTACGCCACGTCCTATCGGGTTGGAAACGATCTGGCAGACGACAACCTCTACGTTAACAAACAAGTACCCCGCTAAAATTACGTTGCGTCATCAGCCCAACGCTAAAGACGGAACATTTGCTCCCGGTGAAACGGATGTGGAGGTGCCTTTTAAACTTCGCGTACTTTAAGATTTCAGTACAGAAGTGTTTAGCAAACAGCCCTTGTAACAGAGGGCTGTTTTTTTTATGTGTAGTGTGAACTATTTTACTGTAATATCCCGGCCAGGGATGGAGCGGCCTGTTTGAGCTCTTTTGCCGCCTGGTTCTTTTGCGGCAAAAAGCGAGTAGCGAGAGCCCGGCCCCGGGTGCGCGGAAAAGGTGTGTGGACCGGGGGGACGCCCAAAATTTTTACCGGGAATTGAAGGAAGAAGTACTTCCTTTTTTTGCTCATTTTTAAGCAGACTTAACGCAAAATCCCCTATGTGCTAAGAAGGTATATTGGTTTTATTTGTATTTTTAGGGCTTATCCGTATTCATTTAGAGCAATACTATTGAACCGGATGTTAAGCAAGTATAAAAGTATGAGATAACCGTGAGAGGAGGCGCACCATTTACGAAGGAGGGCAAATGTACGGTGTACTTTTGAACTTGGATGTGTAAGGGAGAGAAGGAAGGCTATCTCAAGTGACAATTAAAAAACAAATTATAAATATATGAAAGGAATTATTTTATCCGGAGGTTCCGGTACACGTTTGCACCCTTTAACGCTGGCTATGAGCAAGCAGATGATGCCGGTGTACGATAAACCCATGATTTATTACCCTTTGTCTGTATTAATGATGGCTGGGATTAACGAAATCCTCATTATATCAACCCCGCACGATTTGCCTAACTTTCAGAAACTGTTGGGAACAGGGGAATCAATAGGTTGTAAATTTTCGTATGTGGTACAGGAAGTGCCAAACGGACTGGCGCAGGCGTTTGTTTTGGGAGAATCGTTTATTGGAAACGATAAAGTGGCTCTCATTTTGGGGGATAATATTTTTTATGGTGTCGGTTTGGGGCGTATGCTTCAGAAAATAAATAACCCTGATGGCGGTGTTGTGTTTGCGTATCATGTAAGTGATCCGGAGCGGTATGGTGTAGTGGAGTTTGATAAGCAACACAATGTGTTGAGTATTGAAGAAAAACCGCAAGAACCAAAGAGCAATTACGCGGTTCCCGGATTATATTTTTATGATAACAGCGTGGTACAAATTGCCAAAGATTTGAAACCAAGCGCGAGGGGTGAGTACGAAATTACGGATGTTAATAAGGAATACCTTAAACGCGGAAAACTGAAAGTAAGTATTATGGATCGAGGCACCGCATGGCTCGATACCGGTACCTTTGCCTCGCTGATGCAGGCTGGTCAGTTTGTGCAGGTAATAGAGGAGCGTCAGGGGCTTAAAATCGGTTGTATTGAAGAAGTGGCGTTTAAAATGGGATACATCACGAAAGAGCAGTTAATTAAAGTTGCCCAGCCGCTTACTAAAAGTGGGTACGGTAATTACCTTATAGAACAAGCAAATCAGGCTTAAAAAGAAAGCGTTGTGATACAGTCGTACGAGCCGTTGCTGGCGTTATTTCATTCGCACCTGGAGAAGTACAAATCAGGGTTAAGTACATTGGAGCCGGAGGAACTCTATGCTCCGGAAAATTATATTCTGAGTTTGGGTGGAAAGCGGGTAAGGCCTTTGCTGGCGCTTATTGCCTGCGATTTGTTTGGTGCGCCACCTCAGCGGGCACTGAACGCGGCTTTGTGTGTGGAGTTGTTTCATAATTTTTCGCTGATACACGATGATATTCTGGATCAGGCGCCATTACGCCGTAACCAACCTACAGTACATCATAAATGGAATACGAACATTGCCATTTTAAGCGGCGATGTGATGTTGGTTAAGGCGTTTGATGTGTTGCAAAGTGAACCGGCAGAACAAATGATTCCGTTATGGCGGGTGTTTACAAAAACAGCCATAGAGGTTTGCGAAGGCCAGCAGTGGGACATGAACTTTGAGCAGGAAGCCGAAGTAAGTGTAGAAGCCTACCTGAAAATGATTACCTATAAAACAGCGGTGTTGTTAGGCTGCAGCCTTCGTATGGGGGCCATTTGCGCGGGTGCCGGTGAAGCGGCGCAAGAGGCCATTTATCATTTTGGGAAACATTTGGGAATTGCGTTTCAATTACTCGATGATAAACTGGATGCTTTTGCGGAAGATGCAGAGGCGTTTGGTAAACAAACCGGTGGCGATATTATTTCGAATAAAAAAACTTTTCTTTTACTAAAGGCATTTGAAATGGCAAATGCGGGCCAGCGGAAGCGTTTGCAGGAAGCATTGCAAATTAAGGCCGATAAGGCAGCAGAGAAAGTACAATTGGTAAAAACGATTTATTCTGAATTGGGAATAGAACAATTGGTTCAGCAGGAAGCCGATTTACATACCTCGAAAGCAATCGCTTATTTACACGCGTTGAATGTAAACAATGATAAAAAAGTACTGCTTGAGCAATTTGCCGGTGCCTTGCTAAACCGGTCGGTTTAAACTTTAAAGACGTGGGTTTCCACCCAACCCTTACCCCAGTCTTCTTTTTCGGCTTCGGTCCATATTTCCGGATAAAAAATGCGTTTCTGAAAACGTGGCGGCAGGTATTTTTGCCAGTTGGTTCCTCCTGTAGCTGCTGCATCGCTGGCACCCTGTTGCAGGTAACGTACCGCTGTTTTGTAATGTACAAGCGGCCAGTTAATGTTTACATTTACGTCTAACTGTTTTAAGGCGTTAATCAGTGAAGGGTTTTTTTGATCGGCCTCGGGTAAACTTTTGTATTTGCGCCAGATATTTGACTGCTCGTGTTTTTTAGCTAAAGCAATAAAATCGGCGCCATATTTTTTTTCAAACTGCTGAAGGGTAAGTGTTTTTTTACCAGTGGCCAGTTCAGTAGCGCCTTTGTTCCAGTAGATAAAACGGAACATATCTTCAATGCCGGCGTTTTTGCCGGTGAATTCGGTTCTTACATCTTTATCCACCAGATTAATAAAATCGGTACACTGAATTTCAATTTTACGGTACTGCGCGCTTTGAAAACCACTGGCAGGTAGCAGAGCCATACGGTAACGGAGGAATTGTTCTTTTTCCATGCCATCAATCATGATCTCAAAACTTTTGGTGAGCGCTTCGAAATAGCGATTAACCCGCATGATGCGCTCGGTAAGAAAGGTTGCGTTAATGGTTTCGTTCCAGCCCAAATCCTGGCCATTAGGTTCAATTTTACGGCCGTTATTGGCTATTTGATCCAGTTCGTGTAAACTGAGTTTAAAATACAATTCGGTAATCTGATGGTAAACAATAAAAATCAATTCATCCGGAAAATCGGTTTTCGGATTCTGTAAAGTGAGCAAGGTATCTACCTGCACATAATCCCAATAAGTAAGGTAATTGGATAATAAAAGGCCATCCAGATAACTGTTAATGTCTTGCCCCATCTGAGCATATTTCTCTTCGAGTAACTTGATTTTTCCAGTAATGCTTTGATCCATATAACTAATTATTTAGATAGGCGTGAAGGTATTATTTTTTTAATAAGTGTTGGTATAAATTATCCATGTCTTTTATCAGTCGTTGATAACTGAATTTTTCCTGTATGGTTTTTACAGAGGCGGAAACAGCGGCAGATAAAGTTTCTATGTTTTCCACAATATAAAGCAAGGCGGTTTGATAAGCCTCTGTATCCCCTGGAGGAGTAATGGTTCCGCAACCGGGTTCAATGATATCGGTAACACCACCAACATTGGTAGTTAACACATATTTACCGGCGGCCTGTGCCTCGATAAGACTAACCGGTGTCCCTTCATTTTTACTGCTCAGGCAAACCAGATCCAGGCCCGCTAAAACGGTATCTACTTCCGTTTGCCAGCCTGTAAAACGGAACAAGGCCGGGGGACCATCCGATTCAGAAAATGCCAGTTCATGCTGAGCCATATACTGGCAGAGTTCGGCTTTTAGTTCACCATCGCCAACAATGAATGCCCTTATTTTTTTTGACGAACAACGGTTAACATAGGCAACGGCATCAATAAACAAATGGTGGTTTTTTACAGGCGCCAGGCGTCCGATAATACCTATTGCTATCTCATCATCATTAATCTTAAATCGTTCGCGGAACGCCGCGCGTTTAGAAACAGTGTTTTCCGAAAAACGGGCCAGGTCAAATCCTAAAGGAATAACATGGGTTTGTTCGTTGCTGCAAATACGGTAGGTTTCGGTAAGTTCTTTTTTTTGAAGCGGGCTTATCGCCACAATAGCGTGAGTGCGTTTGGCCAGATAACGTTCAATAACCTTGTAGAATGCCGTTTTAAGTGCACCAAAGTAACTGTGAAAAACGTGACCGTGAAATGTATGTACAATTACCGGAACACCTGCGTGAATGGCTGCCAGCCTGCCAATGGCGCCGGCTTTACTGGCGTGTGTGTGTACAATATCGGGGCGGGTTTCCTGTATCAGCTTTTTAATAATCCGGTATGCCTTCAGGTCGTTTGTTAAATTTAATTCCCGCTGCAATTCGGGAATTAAAATAGGGTTAATCCCTAGCTTTTCTGTTATGTGCAGCGAACTGCCCTCGCTGGCTTCTTCCGGGCCACCCGCCAAAACAGTACTGTAAGCTTCGGGTAAATAGCGTGTCAGATAGGCCACATTATACGTTGGCCCACCAAGGTTAAATCGATTTATAATGCGTAGAACCTTCGGCATATCTTTTAAGGCCTGAAAAATAGTAAGTATTCTTTTAAAAAAAATATTTTCCGAAAAATAAAATACTAACCTATTTAGGGGATTTATTCTAAAAGTAACAAGAAACTCAAAAATTAAATTTTACCGCGCTGTAAAAAAAATTATCTTAGCATGTTGTTTAAAATTAAAAGTATCAGATCACTCAGGTATATATTTCTTTTTACAAGCCTTCTGAATGCCCTGTTATCTGCAGGACAAAAACTGAAATTCAAACATATCAGCAGTGATGAGGGGTTGTCAACCACTTTGGTAAATTGTGTTATTCAGGATTCAAAAGGGTTTATGTGGTTTGGAACACAGGATGGCTTGAATAAGTATGACGGATATGGTATAAAAGTGTTCAGGCGCGATCCGGGTAATACCAAGAGTTTGTTTTCTTCTGATGTGATCTCCCTATGCGAAATGAATGAAGAATTAATGCTGGTAGGCACTAAGGAAGGACTAAGTTTTATGCATCAGTATAATACTACTTTTGAACGCATCCCTCTCCTTAAAGACAACGAGCTTGTTTCGGTAAATAGAATTGTAAAGGAAAGTGACACAACCGCGCTGATTGCCACCACCAAACACATGTTCAGATTATATACCCTTAGTAAACGGGCAGAACATATTACCTTGCCATTTGAAGGAGATATAGAAGTGAAGTGTATAACCTTTGTGAACGGAAGGGTGTTTGTTGGTACTGAAAATAAAGGATTATGGGAGTTAAAGGGAAAGAAACTGAATCGCCTGGAATTTAAAAATCTGTATCTGAAAGACGTGGATATAAATATACTGAACAGAGTATATGATATTAAAAGTTATGGACATAGCCTTTATATTGCTACGCACGGAGCAGGAGTGATTAAAGTAGATGCACATACATTTGAAGTAGAAAGAACAATAAATTTTACCCAGCAACAATCCAATAATGCAGCTTTTGTGAATAATCTGGTGATTTCTGAAAATATTCTTTATGCGGCAACGAAAGGAGGACTTGGAATATATAACACCCTGACGGAAGAAACGAAATTGGTGGTAAAGCAGGAGGGTGTTACTCAGGAATATGATTTAACCGATAATATCATAAATGATATATGGTTAGATAAAGAAGAAAATTTATGGTTGGCCACTTTTTTGGGCGGCGTTAATGTTTACTTTTCGCAAATACAGAAATTCCCTAATGTGATGCGTTACAACCAGGAAGAGTACAAAAATTTATACGTAACGCAGCAGGATAACACAGGAGATGTATGGTTGGGGGGAGAAAAGAGACTATTGAAAATAGATGGCAGAAGCGGATTAGTATCCGATTACACAGATGTGCTGGAGAACAATTACGCTTTATGCCTTTTTCTGTATGATCAGAATACTTTTTTTGTTGGAACTTATGGATTAGGTCTTTTTAAAGTAGATAAACGAACAAAAGCTAAAACGCGTATTCTGGATAAAAAACTGGGAGGAACAATTATGTGTCTGACCAGGGATAGTTATAATAATTTGTTAATTGGTACGTTCGGGGACGGGCTTTTTAAGTACAACCTTCTTACCCAGAAACTTGAAAGGTATTATGAGGGAAATGGTTTTGAAGTAAACACCATTTTTAGCATTTATGAAGCTGCTGATAAAACACTTTGGCTGGGAACCAATGGGCAGGGGGCTTATCATATAGAATCGTTAAAGGATGGTAAACTTAAATTTATTAATAAATATACCAGCAATAACAGCGCCAATGAAATATGCAGTAACACTATTTATTCCATTAATCAGGATGGTGCCGGTAATTACTGGATGGCGTCGGAATCTGGATTGAGCCGTTATGAGATTAACACCAAAAAGTTTGCCAATTTTTACGAAAAGGATGGCTTAATGAGCATATATCTTTATTCAATAGTGAAGGATAGTACCGGTAAATTCTGGATGAGTTCCAATCGTGGCATCACTGTTTTCGATCCTAACTTTAAAGGGAAAACCCCCTCTTTTAAAAATTATGGATTAAAGGATGGTGTTATCAACAGAGAGCATAATCAAAACGCCTACTTCTTTTCACCGAAAGGTAAAGTACTGTTTGGCGGTATAAATGGTTACAATATTTTTGCCCCCAGAGAAATAAAGGATAATTACCATATACCACAAATTCAGTTTATTTCATATAAACGTGGAGGAAAGGAAGTAGAAACGGATACAAGTATTTCATATAAAAAGGAATTGGTTTTAAGCTGGAGGGAAAATTATTTTCAACTTGAAGTAGCCGCATTAGATTATACTGAGCCTTCCAAAAATCTCTATTCATATAAATTAGAAGGATACGATGAAGATTGGTCTGAGCCTTTGACGGTAAGATACATAACCTATACGGAGTTACCCGGAGGAAACTATGTATTAAAGGTAAAGGCTTCTAATAGCGATGGAATATGGAATGAAATACCATTAGAATTAAAAATTACCGTTGTTCCGCCATTCTGGAAAACCAAATGGTTTTACATTTTGCTGGCGCTTTTTGGAGCAGGAGGCATTTACGCGTTTACGCAATACAGAACCAAAGCGATTAAAAAAGAGAATAAGGTACTGGAAATAAAAGTGGCTGAACGTACCAAAGAACTGGAAGAGAAAAACAGGGATATAACCAGCAGTATAGAATATGCCAAAAGGATACAGGAAGCTATATTACCGGCAAGAGATTATATTTTTAATAAACTGAAAAGTGCGTTTATACTCTATAAGCCGAAAGATATTGTTAGCGGTGATTTTTACTGGTTTGCCGAGCGTGGTACCTACAAGATCATGGCGGTTGTAGATTGTACAGGGCATGGGGTGCCGGGTGCGTTTATGAGTATGATTGGTCATAATCTGCTTCACCAGATTGTTCAGGAAAAAGGAATTGTAGATCCGGCGGAGATTCTCAATCATTTGCACCGTGGTGTGCAGGAAGCGCTACGGCAAGGACATAATGAAATTCAAACCAATGATGGGATGGATGTTTCCATTATTGCCATTAATCATCACGAAAAGCTTGTAAAATGGGCTGGCGCGAACCGTCCGCTGATTATTATAGACCAAGATCAGAATTTTACCAAATTGGATGGTAATAAATTTCCGATCGGCGGAGCTCAACTCGAAGTAAATCGGCAGTTTACCTGCCACACGCTTCAAATGAATAAAGCGATGGTTGTTTACATGTTTAGCGATGGGTATGCTGACCAGTTTGGAGGCGATAACGGGAAGAAATTTATGGTAAAACGTTTCCATGAATTACTGAAAGATGTGCACAAGAAGGATATGAATAGCCAAAGGCAGGAATTAGACCGGAGTTTTGAACAATGGCGTGGCGGACACGAGCAGGTGGATGATGTTTTGGTAGTAGGTATTGCAATTTAAAATCAATTGATTATATTTGTTTAAGAGTTTAAAAAAGTAAGTTCATGAAAAATTATAAATTACTGGCAGCCGGCTTAATACTCGCTTTTGCCACTTGTTTTACCTCTTGTAAAAAGAAAGAAACAGTAGAAGTTGACAGTGAAACACAATCGGCAGTAGATAACGCTATTTGTGAACAAGAGTTTATGGCTATTGTTCCTACTGTTAATAATAACGCTATTAAAACTAAAGGTACAGGTGCGAGTTTTAACCGTATCATGGCTCCCTGCGATACGCTTATAAAAATTAGCGGAGATACGTTGTCAAATCCGCAAGGTGTTTACACCAATCCACCTACTTTCTCGCTTAACCTGAATAATGCGTCTTGTAATCCTATGCCGGATACAAAAAACCGTTCAGGGTCAATAACGATGAAATTAACTAAGCGCCTTAAATTTGCCGGCGCACAGGCAATTATTAAATTTCAGAATTATAAAACAAATGTGTTGCCAAACTCACCTGCTGGTATTAATTACAAATGTGATAGTATGGTTATTACAACTGTTACTGTAGCACCAACCTATTCTGAGTTTCAGATTAAGGTGGTTAATGGCCGTTGTGACAATGGTAACTGGTATATTACATATAATGCTACGCGCAATATTCGTCACGAGCATCAGAATGATAATGACCGTACAAATGATATCACTAAAATTTGGGGTACTTCAGATGGTGTTAATCGTGTTGGCCGTAGATTTACCGTTACGGTTGAATCCAATACGCCATTGGTAAAATATACTTCTTGCCAGTTTATTCAGAGTGGTATTCTTAAACTGTTACCTGACGGATTTAAGGAACGTACTGTCGATTATGGACCTAATGTTTGCGATGAAGATGCCACTTTTACTGTTAACGGTCAAACAGTAGCATTTAAACTTCGTTAAGAACAGAAAGATTTCTCAGAGGGCTTACACAAGGAAGGTATGGTAGATGTATTTGATATCTATGATAAAATGGAGCGAAATAATATTCTGCTTTCATTTAAAGGAGATATTACCTCTGAGTTGTTAACTTCTATCCTGCAGATTATGGAAAATAAGATGGATAACATGCAGGAAGAACCTAAAATGAAAAAAAAGGTATATAATGTTTTGGTAGAATGTTTACAAAACTTATACCATCACATGGATGACATGGCGGAGACCAATACAGACAAGAACCGCTCAGCGATTTTTATGATAGGTAAAGTAAGTAGTGTTTATACAATATTTACGGGTAATTACATCGCTAATGAAAATATTCTGGGGTTAAAAAGCCGTTTAGATGAAGTTAACTCTTTAACCAAGGAAGAACTAAAGGAGCATTATAAAAAAATACTTAATAACGGAGAGATGTCTATGAAAGGTGGAGGAGGTTTGGGAATGGTTGACATTGCCCGGAAAACAGGCGAAAAATTAGATTATAATTTTTTGGAAATTGATAATAAAGTTTCTTTCTTTACACTAAATATTAAGGTAACGCAGCAATACGCATAATAAAGTACACACATAAGAAATAACAAATAGCATGGAAAAGTACGCAATAGATGGAACACCCAAAACACCTACAATTCAATTTGATTTAGGAAAGGGAGTATTAGAAATAAAAGGACGTTCAATTCCTGAAAACTCTATTGAGTTTTATAAACCACTTGTAGATGCGCTGGATAAATATTCAGGAGCTACTAAGTCTGAAACAAATGTAAATATACAGTTAGAGTATTTTAATACATCTTCCTCAAAATGTATTCTTGATGTGTTTAAAAAACTGGAAGCAATCCATAAAGGAGGAAGCCCGGTAACCATTCACTGGCATTACGAAGAAGATGATGAGGATATGCTTGAGGCGGGTGAAGATTATCAGGCGATAATTAATGTGCCTTTTAAAATGGTTATGGTTAACGAGTAAGCGTTAACCTCATTTGAATTTTTTTCCGATTAATTTTCGAGTTAGAACAGCCTTATTCCGGAATATTCTGGAACAGGTATAAAATACATCCTTATTTAAGCCCGGTAATCAAAGTGATGCCGGGCTTTTACATTTAATATGTAGCTTGAACTTTTCTAAATTGTGCAACAGGAGTTTGTAATGAAAGACAAACTAGCGATAAGATATAAACTTTTGCAATTGAGGTATCGTCCTATTATATTGAATAAGCAAAAGTAGCTAAGCCTACGGTTTTAAAGTCCATTTTATTCGTAAAGGGATTTCTAATGCATGATCTGGGATAATGTGAAAATGGAATTGTTCCTAATCGCAAATGATGTTTTTGTAACATCATTAGAATTCCTGGAGGATGTAATTACAGTGCATTTCAGTTAAGTCGTATTTGTTAAATTCACAACCACCAATTGCATTTTTAGGTAGCGCTTAAAGGCGATTAAACGGCGCTATTTCTGTTCTGAAGTCATAGAAGTAAATTGTTGAAACAATTAATGGTGTTGTTTTTAATTTTCTTTCATGAATATACACTTGATTCTTCCCTTTTTAAGTCAGGAATGAACTTTTTAGTTTGAAATTAACTCTTTAAATGATGGATTTGTCTATTTAAAATTGAATTCTATCGAAAAGTGGCGAAAGGCCATGATTTTTGTCATTAGTTTGCTTTACATCAATCACCAAAAATTCATTAAGTACAGAAAATTAATAACTAAAAACAAGATTATGTTTACCAGAAAATACCTGAGCATACAGCTTATTAGTTTAGGAATAGTTGTCACCGGATTACTGATTTGCGCACTAATACACTACTTTTCCAGTGAAATTTCTAACGCCTACAGTACCAAATTACCTTATATTAGTCTGGGCGATAATATCAAGAATAAAACAACAAAAGGGCACTTGTGGTTCGAGGAGTTAATGAGTGGAGATCAAGGATTAAATTTTGAGCAAGATATACTTGCACTTTTTACAAATTCGTCTATTATTCTGGAAAAGGCAAAGGATGGTGGTGAAACCGAGTTGGGGGCCTTTGGAAAGACAGATAACGTAGATATTAAACAGAGTTTGACGGTGGCCTTGAAGGATCTGGATGCTTTAATTGTCCTTACCAAAAAACGGTACGAATTAAAACAAAGCAGAGCAAAAGAAGAGGAGGAAGCCCGCTTACTTGCTCAAAAAATGGCCCTGACTCAGGTAATGGCGTCGACAATGCCAACTCTTACCGCATTAAGTGGCGGTATCGCGCAAACTAATTCACTTTCTGCGGTGCAATCACAACCTGTTTTGGCTGACAAGTCAGATGCGGAAGCTAATAAAATTGAATCGGCAGGCGGCCTACTGGATCAGCAGTTTGATGAAGCTTATGAAAAAGTGCAGACCGATATGGATAAAATAATTGAAATTACGAATGCCGATATTGAAAAGGAGCATAGCCGCATAAACAAAAGTATATGGTTGCTGCTTGTAATTGTATTTGTGATTTTTGGTGTTATGTCCTTACTGAATTATAAATACCAAAAGCGGAATCAGGATTTCATGGAATCGAATAAGGAGCGACTGGAACATGAAACGGATCGTTTAACCAAGATGAAGCAATTTGTAAATGATATTTCGGGAGGAAATTTTGATGCGACTCTGGATCTTGATATAACCAACGATGAATTAGGCTCAACCCTTAACAATATGCGAAGTAAGTTAAAATCCAATTACGAGGATGATCAGCGCCGTAACTGGATGAATATTGGGTTAGCGAAGATGAGTGAGATCTTGCGTACGAATGATTTAACCAATACGGATAAGTTTTATAACGATATTATCAGTTTTATTGTAAAATACCTCGATGCCAATCAGGGTGGGTTATTTATTTTAAATAACGATCACGATTACGAGGAGCCTTATCTGGAGTTGGTAAGCTGTTACGCTTATGGAAAACGTAAATACCTGACAAAACAGATTGCGTCAGGTGAAGGACTTGTAGGGCAGTGTTATCTGGAAAAGGAAACCATTTTAATGACTGAAGTGCCCGATAAATATACTGAAATCACAAGTGGCTTGGGCAGCAAGACCCCCGACTTTTTGTTACTGGTGCCTTTAAAGGTAAACGATGAGATAAACGGAGTAATGGAAATTGCTTCATTTAAAAAAATGGCGGCCTTTGAATTGGATTTTATACATAAAATTTCAGAAAGTATCTCTGCTTCTGTTGCCGGATTTAAAATATCGGTTAAAACGAGCCGCCTTTTGGCGCAAACGCAGCAACAATCGGCAGAGATGAAAGCACAGGAGGAAGAGTTGCGACAAAATCTGGAAGAATTACAGGCTACGCAGGAAGAGTTTGAACGGAAAGAACGGGAGTATATCCGTGAGATTGAGACGCTGAATGCCAAACTAAACAATGCTTAGAAGGGAGGGCTTATGTTTACTGCTAGTCAACGGTTACTGTTTTGGATGGTTGTGTATCTGAGCGCTTTTTCTGTAAGAGCGCAGGATACGATACGATTTAAATATCCCAAAGAATACGCATTTATTGATGCGGATAAAAATGGTGTTATTTCAGCTAACGAAAGAGATAATGCCATTTCCTATATCCTTGATCATTATGATGTGTTTAACAAAGATATACTCAATGGATTGGGCGCGTTTTTAAACGGAACAGACAGTAGCTATTTTAAACAGAGAGTAGCAGAGGAGGTAACTGCCCGGTCGTTCGTTACTAATCCAAATGAATTAAATACAGATGGATTAAAGTCGTTAGATCTGCCTTTAGACTACCGTACAGATCCAATTGCAACAGACCGTCCAGATCAGACGGAATCTCCTTTTTTAGTTCCAAAAGGCATGTTCCAGGCGGAGCTTGGTACTTCTTTTGAAAAAGATAAAGATGACTCATTACACCTGACCAATGCGACTTATGGTACTGCTTTATGGAAGTATGGACTTTCGCGGCATATCGAATTACGTTTAATTACCGAGTATTTGGGAACAGAGTTACGGGATGTGAAAAATGATAGGGTTTTGGATAATACAAAAGGGTTAAGTTCAATTTTGGTTGGCGGAAAGTTTTTTATTTGTGAGGAGCGGGGTATAATTCCAAAAACGAGTTTAATTGCTCATCTTAATTTACCGTATTTTGGCGAACGCGCTTTCAGTCCAAATGTTATTTGTCCTGAGTTTAGGTTTACATTACAGCATACCTTATCGGATCGCTTTTCCTTCTCTTATAATATTGGGGCAGAATGGGATGGAATAGTAAGTAATACCACTTTTATTTATACGGCTACCGTAGGGATGGGACTTTTTGAAAAAGTGGGGATGTATGTAGAAGTTTATGGGTTTATGACAGAGCAAAATGATGTGTCTGGCAGGTTTAATGGCGCTTTCACGCACGACCACCGGCTGGATGGTGGGTTTACCTATCAGCCGGTAAACGACCTCCAGTTTGATGTGTCGGGGGGGATAGGTATAAACGACATTTCGCCTGATTATTTTTTAAGCGCGGGAATTTCTTTTCGTTTACTGAATGCAAGGAAATGAGTCCATATCGCCGGATAATGTATCGCCAGAAGAAGTCCGGCAGTTCATAAAATTGTTGAAGGAAGAAGATGGAATTGATTTTAGCGGGTATGCTCCGGCCTCTCTGGGGCGTCGTATAGCTCATGTTTTAAGTGTTACCGGTGTAAAAACGGTGGATGAACTGCGGCAGCGTGTAGTAGCCGATAAGGGATTTATCCGGCAGTTAGTAGAGGGTATTACCGTAAACACAACGTCTATGTTTCGTGATCCGCTTTTCTGGAGCGCACTTAGGAATGATGTATTTACAGCTTTAACCCACCATCAAACGATACGTATCTGGCATGCAGGATGTAGCTCGGGGGAAGAGGTTTATAGTATGGCCATTCTGCTTCACGAGTTGGGATTACAGAATAAAACAATTGTTTATGCAACCGATGTTAACGAACGTAGCCTTTCAGAAGCAAAGGAAGGAAAATACTCCGTTAAATCAATGAATGAAGCAATTGCGGCAATGCGTTTGGTTTTGCCAGAGTCGGATATAAAAACGTACACCAGATCTGGTTATCCGGGATCATTGCATTTCAAAAGAGAGTTGGTTCGTAATGTACGGTTTAAAAAACATAACCTTTTAAGTGATCCTGTGTTTTATAAATTTGATTTAATCTTATGCCGGAACGTGATGATTTATTTTACGCAGGAAACACAGGATAAAGTAATTGCCTTATTCAGGGAAAGTTTGTTGCATAACGCGTTTATGGCCACCGGGTCGAGCGAAACACTAAGCCGGACAGGGGCGTTAAATGATTTTGAACTGGTCAATCCTGTCGAAAAGATTTACCGGAAAAAATCTGGTCGCAACACAACGGGTAGCGCGCCTTATTAATGGGATGAAGACTGATAGGTGAACCAGGATGGGTTAAAATTCACTTTTTACATGGAACTGAATATCCGGAAACTTTTCCTGAGCCATTTGCAGTAACCAGGCACTCTCAGCCAGAAAAACCGGGCGTTCTTCCTTGTCAAAGGCAATATGCGCGGCTCTGTCCTGCATAAAAGCATTTAACTTGTTTTTATCGCTGCAACTTATCCAAAGGGCCTTGTAAAGATTGATGTTGTCGAAACTGGCGCTGGCATTATACTCCGCTTTTAAGCGGTGCTGAATTACCTCAAATTGTAAAGCGCCTACAGTTCCTATTACACGGCGCCCATCTACTTTTTTGGTAAATAACTGCGCTACACCTTCGTCAGTAAGTTGCTCAAGACCTTTTTGAAGTTGTTTGGTTTTCATTGGATCGAGGTTGGTTACATAACGGAAGAGTTCCGGTGAAAAACTTGGAATGCCTTTGAACTGAAAATTAGCGCCTTCTGTTAGTGTATCACCTATTTTGAAATTACCGGCATCGTATAAACCTATTACATCGCCGGGAAAGGCTTCGTCAATAACCGATTTTTGCTGGGCCATAAAAGCGGTGGGATTGCTGAATCGTAATTGTTTGTTTTCTCTTACGTGGTGGTAATATTTGTTTCGCTCAAATACGCCCGAGCAAATGCGCAAAAAGGCAATCCGGTCGCGGTGTTTGGGATCGAGGTTGGCATGGATTTTAAACACAAACCCGCTGAATTTCGGATCTTCGGGTTTTACAATGCCGGCATCGGTGTCGCGCTCTTTTGGCGATGGCGCAATTTCCACAAAACAATCGAGCAGTTCTTTAATACCGAAATTATTTACAGCGCTGCCAAAAAACACCGGACTGATTTTTCCCTCGAGGTAACTTTGCGCATTTAACTGATCATAAACGCCATCAATCAGATCCACGTCGGTACGTAATTGTTCGGCAAAGTTTTCGCCTATGTTTTTTTCTACATCGGTACTGGATATGTCGCCAATTTCATAAATCTCTTCTACAGTGGTTTTACTGTCGCCCATAAAGAGGTTTAACGATTGTGTTTGCAAATTGTAAACACCTTTAAAGGATTTACCTATACCAATGGGCCAGGTAAGCGGACGCACTTTTATTTTGAGTTCTTTTTCAATTTCATCTAACAGGTCAAACGGGTTTTGGCCTTCGCGGTCCATTTTATTAATGAATACAATAACCGGCGTGTTACGCATGCGGCAAACTTCCAGTAGTTTCCGGGTTTGAGGTTCAACGCCTTTTACACAGTCTATTACCATGATAACGCTGTCCACGGCGCTGAGGGTACGGTAGGTATCTTCCGCAAAATCTTCGTGACCCGGTGTATCGAGGATGTTGACTTTATAATTTTTATAATCGAAGGCCATTACTGAAGTAGAAACGGAAATACCCCTTTGCTTTTCAATTTCCATGAAATCGGATGTGGTACTTTTTTTAATCTTGTTCGATTTTACCGCACCGGCACTTTGAATGGCTCCGCCAAATAACAGTAGCTTTTCTGTTAAGGTAGTTTTCCCCGCATCGGGGTGAGCAATGATGGCGAAAGTTCTGCGCCGTTTTAGTTCTTCTGATACATTCATGTTTAATACGAATTGAAACGCTTGTAAATAAAAAATCACTTACAGCATGTAACTGCAAGTGATTTTTGTAAAAGTTAAATTTACTGTCCTAAAATCCAGGCAAAGATTAACGGGGCTACTATGGTAGCATCGCTCTCTACAATAAATTTAGGGGTGTTAATATCCAGTTTACCCCAGGTAATTTTTTCGTTAGGTACGGCACCACTGTAAGATCCGTAAGACGTGGTACTATCGCTGATCTGGCAGAAATAACTCCAGAACGGCACATCGTGCCACTCCAGATCCTGGTACATCATTGGCACTACGCAAATAGGGAAATCGCCGGCAATACCGCCACCAATCTGGAAGAACCCAACGCCTTTACCTCCACTGTTTTTACGGTACCAGTCGCTTAACCATACCATGTATTCAATACCTGATTTCATGGTAGAGGCTTTAACTTCGCCTTTAATCACATAAGAAGCAAAAATGTTACCCATGGTGCTGTCTTCCCAGCCCGGACAAACGATCGGCAGATTTTTTTCGGCAGCAGCAACCATCCAGCTATTTTTAGGATCAATTTCGTAGTATTGTTTTAATATGCCGCTGTTGATCATCTGGTACATGAATTCGTGCGGGAAATAGCGTTCGCCATTGGTGTCTGCTTTTTTCCATAATTCATAAATATGTTTTTGTAAACGACGGAATGCTTCTTCTTCCGGAATGCAGGTATCGGTTACACGGTTTAATCCTTTTTCGAGTAATTCCCATTCCTGTTCGGGTGTTAAGTCGCGGTAATTGGGAACACGGCGATAGTGTGAGTGGGCAACCAGATTCATTAAATCTTCTTCCAGGTTAGCACCGGTGCAGGAAATGATGTCAATTTTTCCCTGACGGATCATTTCGGCAAGCGAAATACCTAATTCAGCGGTACTCATGGCTCCGGCTAATGTTACCATCATTTTACCCCCTTCGGTCAGGTGGGTTTCGTAGCCAATAGCGGCATCTTTTAAAGCGGCCGAATTAAAATGGCGGTAATGGTGATTAATAAATTGAGAGATAGGTCCTTTTTTAGAGATATCAATGCTTGCGCTCATGATGGAATAATTTTAAAATAATGACGGGCAAAGTTACACATTTAACCGAGATTTTAAAGAAAGACAGCCCTCATATATTGGTATTCACTCCATTTTACCATTATCTTATCGGCCAGGGATGGGAGCGGCAGCCCTGCGCGGGACTTTGCCGGCAGGCGCACAGTGGCGGCGGCGACCACCGGAAGCCCCCGCACGCTGATGCGATGCCGCAAAGTACCAGCAGGCTATAGCGTACAGCCCGACCCCGTTAGGAGGAAAGGCAGAGCGGCAGGAAACGGGGAGGCCGCCTGAAATGTCTTTACAGATGTATCTGTTTGGTATTAAAAACGTCCGTGGCGCGATAAATTATCGAAAAGGGCGACAACATCGGGATGCGAAGCGGGATAATCCATAAAACCTTTTTCGTTATGCATGAGGATAATATGCGAGCAGTACTGTTTTACCATATCGAGGTCGTGACTGCTGATAATGACCGTTTTTCCGTTACCGCAAAGTGTTTTGAGTAGTCTGAATAATTCGTGTTTGGAAGGGTAATCGAGAAACGCGCTGGGTTCATCGAGCAGCAGAATTGGTGTTTGCTGGGCCAATGCTTTGGCTACCATGGTTTTTTGGTAAAGACCATCGCTGAGGTTTTCGAGTAGTTTACCGCGGTGTTCCTGTAATTTGCAGTTGGTTATGGCCTCTTCAATGATGTGTTGATCTGTTTCGCTGAGTTGATGCAGCCAGTTGGTATAAAGACTCCGCCCCATGGCCACCATGTCGCTACAGGTAAGATTAAAGCCCTGAACACGGCTGGTACCAACAACAGAAAACAGCCGCGCTTTTTCGGTGGTGGTAAGTGTGTGAATCAAACGGCCGTTAATGTGCAGAGTACCTTGCAGTGGCGGTAAATACCCTGTTAAGGTTTTTAAAAAAGTTGATTTTCCAATGCCATTTTCACCCATCAGGGCAATAAAGGATCCGGGGAGGGCCCGGAACTGAAATGCCGGTACAAGCGGTGAACCGAAACCAATGGAGAGGTTATCGCATTGGATGATGGGATATAGGGACTCGTTTACCATGTTTTTTGTTTAAACATCAGATACAGCACTAACGGACACCCTATAATAGTGGTAACAAGATTTAAAGGCAGGTGCTGCGATGGCATAAAACTGATGAGATCGCTCAGAAGCAGAATACCGGTACCTATGAGGCAACAACTTACCAGATGAAAAAGTTGCGAAGAGGTTTTAAAAAGCAGACGTGAGGCTACAGGCACCGAAATGCCAACAAAGGCGATGGGGCCGCAAAAGGCGGTGGTAATACCGGTGAGTATGCTGGATAGGCAAATCCATACTAAACGGTGGCGTTTTACATTTAAACCCAGATTCTCGGCGTAATATTCACCCAGTGTGAGCAATTGCAGCGATTTGGATAGGAAAAGACAGACCAAAAGTGTCGTAGCGACTATAGGGAAATAGATCAGGAGATCGGTATTGGTTATATTCCGGATGGATCCCAGACTCCATACCACAAAACGTTTAAGTGAGTCGTTGTTGCTGAAGTATTCCAGAAACCCCTGGGCCGCGCCAATAATTTGTCCGAGCATAAGTCCCATTAACAGAAGCAGCGTGTTATTTTTTACTTTTACTGAAAGGCCCGATATGAGTAAGGTAACACCTAATCCACCAATAATGGCAGATAGTACAATAGAAGAGGAACCCAGCCACGACTGCATTTGCCAGCCTAAAGCAGAAGCGCCCATAATGGTAAGGGCTACCATAAAACTGGCTCCGGAACTTATTCCCAGCACATAAGGGCCGGCCAAAGGATTGCGAAAAAGTACCTGAAGAATGAGTCCACTAACGGAAAGGGTGCTACCGGCTAGTATAGCACCTGTCATTTTGGGTAATCGTATTTGCCAGAAAATGAAGTGTCCGGTGTGGAAATTGGCTGGTACTATTTTTTCACTGCCAGCAAAGCTAAGATTGAGAAACGCCAGTACGAAACATACCAGTAATAGAAGGGCAAGTTTGAGACTGTTCCGTTTCATGCATTTTAGAATTGCCAAATGTAACAGAATTTTAAACGAATGACCAAATTAGTTGTAGCAACATGTTTTTTTATAAATTTGACAATTAGGAAAGATGGGTGCGGTATAATTTTAGACCTGTATAGATAACCATGGTTCTGCAGTGGATTTTGTTAGGGGTGTTTGCGGGAGTGCTACCGTTATTTTTCCGTGTTTGGAAACCAGACTTGTTTTTCCCTATCTTAAAAGATATCCGCTTAGCCCGTATTCTGCATTATTATGTACTCTTTGTATTAGGGGCAGGTTTGTATAAAAGGGGAGAGTTCCTTGTACCGACAAGTACGACTGTGGAACTCTATTTTGACCTTCTGCTTTTTTTCTGTATACTTTTATACGCGGCTGTTTTTGCTATTGTCACCAATAATATAGAAGATATCGAAGCCGACCGTATCAGCAATCCGGATCGCCCGTTGGTAAAAGGCGTAGTAAAACGAAATACCTATTATGCTGCCGGTATTGTAAGTCTGGTATGTGCACTAATACTTGCTTTTTTTATAGGTTATGTGGCATTGACAGGTATCGTATTGATTTCTCTGGGATACTACATTTATTCCTGTAAACCTTTTCGTTTAAAGCGGTATGTCTTTATTGCAAAGTCTCTTATAGGATTTAACTCTCTGGTAAGTACAGTTACAGGATTTTGTATGGCAGGCGGAACCTTTGGTGATTTTCCTGTACTCTGGCTTGTATTTGTTTTGGGGCCTTTAACGTTTGCCGCCAATTTTGTTGATTTAAAAGATATAGAGGGCGACAGGCTAACGGATGTAAATACGTTACCGGTCTTATTAGGGGAAAAGAATGCCCGGACATTGATAACCGTTTTTACCATTATAACGTATTTGATGGGGGCTTTTTTAATAGATAAGGGCTATGCGTTTATTTTAGCCATTGTAACGTGTACGGCTCATATCTATTTTTTATACCGTAAGCCATATCGTGAAACACCTGTTTTTATCATTTACATTTCGGCGCTCATAATGACACTAATTCTTTTGCTTATATGAGTACACGCCGGGTTATAACAGTCGTATTCTGGGGCTGGAGCATCTTTTGGGAGATGACGCTACATGCCCAGACATTCAGCAGGCAAGGGGTAGATTCAGCCATTGTAAAAGCCTGCAGGTTTTTAATTAAACAGCAAAGGGCAAGCGGAGAGATACGCGATTCTGTTAATCCGCTTTTCAATATATGGGAAACACTGCTGGCCGCTGAAGCGCTTCTGGAAGCAAACAATAAGCGATTGATCCCGGAAGTATCGGCAGCTTTGGCCTATCTAAAAACAAATGAAAACGAGAATGGGTGGATATGCCATAATACAAAATGCAGTAAATTTTATTGTGTTGAAACAACGGCTGCTTATTTCACGCTTTTAAACAAGGCTGGTAGGCAAAGGCCAGCCGCATTAACGGCATTAATGAGGCTGCAACAAGCCGATGGGGCGTGGCAGATAGCTAATCCTGATGTAAGAGAAAATAAAAAATTTCCGTCGGTAACGGCGTTTATGCTGGATGTAATGCCACCAGCCTCATTAAAGGACAGTGCTTACCGGAAAGGGGTGGATTTTCTGGAGGCTTCACAAAACGCTGAAGGACACTGGGGGGTATCGTGGGAGTATTACAATTGCCCGGCATACGCACTTTGGAAAGCCGTACCTGTGTTACGCCAGGGCAAGCGGCATAAAGCATTGCAGAAATGTCTGAATTACATATACGCTAACCAACAGGACAATGGTTGCTGGTACTATACTGATACGTTGGTAACGAAACAGCCTTCTGCGGCGCTACAAACTGCTTTGATGGTGTTAAGTCTTAAAAACGAAACAGTAACGTTATCTGATACCGTTGTTAAAAAAGCAATAGCGTTTTTAATAACCGCGCAACGGGAAGATGGAAGCTGGGATGGTGGGTATTTCCCGGTACCGAGTGCCCGTTATGTAAAAAAGGAGTATATCTTTGCTACATCCTGTGCGTTAATGGCTTTACTCGATTACCGAACGCATGATTAACTAAAGTTGCATGAGACCGGTTTACATTATTTTTTTAGCGGTTTTTTCCGGAGCCTGCATGGTAAAAAAACCATCTTCGGGTGAGCGCTCTTTGTTTATGGAGCCGAATTCTAATGCTGTAACCCTTATTAATACAATCCCTTTAAATCAAACGGGGGGCAGGCATGTGTGCATGATGATGGCTTCGCGGAATGCGGCTGGCAGACAATTTATTAATTACTATTTAAGTGACTGGACGGCTATTGATACCTCCTTCCGCTGGCAGGTGCATTATGCCGGAAATTTACAGTTTGATGATACAAGGACTTTCCCTATTGTCACCATACCAGATGTAAGAGATACGCTCAACAGAGAATGGTATTGGTCAATGGATAGAAGCAAGATGAAACTGGAGGCCAAATGGAAAGATGAAGGCGCTGCCAACTACAGGTTTAATTATACTGTAAACGATTCGTTTCGGGTCAGAGAAGTGGATAAACAAAACCGGATAGCTGCCATTGACCCTGTACAAGGCATGCTTAGAGCCGATGGGACTTCCCGTCATGGTGAACCAGTTAGCATTTACATAAGTGTTATTCATGATTTTGATTCGCTTTTAAAGCGGTTTAAAGGTCAAACACTTGTATGGATAGATGGACAGTTGACAGGATACGGTCATGTTAAAACCCTACAAGCCATACAGCCATCGGGGAGCATGCAAACTGTGTTTTTTATGCGGGATACAGAAATGGAACGTTCGTGGCACCTTTCAGAACCCTTTTATTACTGGAAAAGTAAAGCAACAGGACGTTCTTATCCGTTAATGTTTAAACTGGTTTCGGATGTGGCAGCAACCGAATTCAGTATAGAACCATTTTGTTTTGATCAGGAAATAAACCGGAAGACGAGTTCTTTCTGGATGGGAGCTATAGCCATTAAAGATCAGGGACGGCTCATAGGAAAGGGGAATATGTATGTTTTTAGCATAAAGTAGTCATGAACCAATTTCAGGCATTTTTTACCCGTGTTGTCACTTCTATAGAATCGGAACAAACACCCTTGAAGCGTTATGTATTTCTTTTTTGCGCTATTCTTTCTTTGCGTTTAACACTGGAATTCTTTTCGAACAACCGTTTATTTACTTTAGCCGATATTATACATATTGGTCTGTGGTTTGTGTTTATAGTGCTGGCTTTTCTGATTCAGTTACAATGGTTTTCGGGAGAAACCCCTCAAAAGTTAGTGAAACTGGTGATTACTTGTTTTAGTATTGCGCTTACGGCTCCACTTATTGATATGTTGGTATCGCATGGTACGGGAGTGAAGATGAATTATCTATCGCTGAATAACTGGAGGGATGTGGTGTATGCTTATTTTACGGTTGGAGGACCCAGTTTAAGCAGAGGAGCCACTCTGGGCATTCGCATCGAAATTGTGTTACTGGTTTTGGCCAGTTTTAACTATGTGTTCACTAAAACCCGTCGTGTATGGCGTTCGTTGTTGGCGGCAGGATCAATTTATACGGTTTTATTTTTATCGGGTACCATTCCGTTTTTGATAACATCGTTGATGCGTTATTTACAACTCAGTTATGCCACTGACGATAACTCTACCAGTTTGCTGCTTCTTTTACTCGATGTAATACTGATCTTTATATTGTGCTTCAGGCTGTTTACACCCCCCTTAAAAGCCATTGTAAAATGGATGGATTGGTGGCGTGTACTTACTGCTATATGCTTGTTTTGTACTGGCAGTTTTCAGGCATTACACCAATATCCGGATAACTGGAAACTGGATCCGTCTACATTACTTACGTTGCCTCTGCTAATCTGCCTGATTGTTGTTTTTTGTTTTTATTTCTATTATATCCGCTATCAGGGCGGAAAACTTTTTGCCGCGGGATACAGTGTGGAAAACACAGTCGTAGCGTTGCTGCTGGTTATTTCGATGTCGGTATCGTATAAAACGTTTCTGGTAAGTATGCTGGTTTGGGGCATTCTCTTTATGCTTTATGAGCCACCACTGTATTTAAACCGTTTTCTTTTCCCGCGGATTCTGCTTATGGGGATGTTTCCTGCGGCTATTGTTTTAGGTGGATTTGTAAGTTTTGGGGCGCCGCTTATCGGTTTTCCTTCGGGTGCTCTGATCTGGGGAATTGTTTTAGCGGCATCCCTGTCTGCCACTTGTCATGTTCCCTTTTCGGGATGGGGTAGGCGATTGCTTGCTGGTTTGGGTGTGTTAATTTTGGCTTACTGTTTTGCAGATAACTGTTTGTTTTCCGAAGTGCTGCAAGTGACCGCTTTGTTAAGTTTAGTGCCTTTTGTGGTTGTTTATGTTTTGGGAAGAACCCGTACAGAACAGATAGGAAAACTCCTTTTGCTTTTTATTTTATTCTTGTTCTGTTACGTTTATGCGTTTAAAATATGGTAAATACGGGTATTCCTGTAGTTTAACATAATCGGGATGAGCAACCTTTGTTTTTTTTATACTTTAGTAATCATAAAAACTCTAAAATGAAGTTACGGTTACTGTTGTTCATGCTTTTTATACTGTTTCTGAATGAATCGGGTGCCCAAACGTTTTACACAGAAAATTTTAATAATGGCTGTACCGCCAATTGTCTGGCCACAAGTTACGCAGGTTGGACAGTTACAGATAACGTAGGAGGAACAACAGGCAGCGCGCCTAATAACTGGTTTATTAGCTGTGCCGAAGAGGGAGTAGCGCCTCCGGGTTGTGGATCTTCCTGCGTTGGGGATGCCTGTTTACATATAGGTGCCAATGCGGGCGCAGGCGGCGATCAGGGGTCCACTTACAATGAAACGGGAGCGGTCAACGCTACTTACAGAAGGGCCGTTTCACCATCTATCAGTACAGTGGGTCGTACTAATATTGTGTTACAATTTGATTTTATCGCGTACGGTAGTGCTTCTTGTTCTGAAGACAGGGCACAATTGCATTTGAGTGATAACAACGGGGCTTCCTGGCCAGTGGCGTATCAGTTTTGTTTGTCCAGCCTTTGCTGTGGTGCATGTAACGGCTATAGTCAGGGGCAATGGACCACATATTCTTATACACTGCCAGCTTCATTTAACAATAATGCGGGTATCCGTATAGGGTTTCACTGGCGGAATAATGGTAACGGATCAGGCACAGATCCTTCGGTGGCAATTGATGATATTCGCCTAACGCAAATATCGCCCCTCCCGGTAACATTGGTCGATCTTATGGCCGAGAAGCATGGGAATATGAATAGACTCAATTGGAAAAGTGTTCAGGAACAACAGTTTAGTCATTTTGAAATAGAACGCTCGGAGGATGGCATACAATTCTCAAAAATAGGCATGATGGCAGGAAAGGGAACCGCTTTAGGGAAGATAAGTTATAGTTTTGAAGATAAACAGATAAGCCCCTCGGTTATCTATTATTATCGTCTTAAACTGGTGGATAAGGATGCTTCTTTTAGTTATTCCAGAATAGTAACTCTTGAAGGAGGAGGGGGGAGTAACGATCCATTACAGTTAGTAAAACATCTGGTTTACAACCATCAGTTAAAGCTGGAACTGGCGGCTAACAGAGCCACATCTGTCCGAATGAGTGTTTACGACAGCAAAGGGAAAACGGTGATCCCTGCTGTAGCATACAACCTGAAATCAGGCTCTAATTTTGTTGATCTGGATATATCTGGCCTTAGTCAGGCTATGTATTTTTTAAAGGTGGAAGGGACAGATCACAGCTCGACGAACGACCCCGTGATTACATTAAAATTTGTAAAATCTGAATACTAAAAAATGCGCTTTATAAGCCCGTTTTGGGAGCTTTAAATAGCGGAACCGTACTGCACGGTTCGCCGTACATGATAGATTTGGCCAAAGGTTTTAATAACGAACTCAATAGCACATAAACGTTTACGGGAACCGGCTTGTTACTGCACCCTTTTATTACTACGCGTGCATCTTTAAATGAACGGAGGTCAAGTGCCTTAACCCGTTCGGTAAACAGCGCATTTTCCATTTCGTCTAATGTTCCGAAAAAAACAAAACGCGCATAGGGTTCCAATGCCAGAGCAATTAGCATATATGCCCAGGTGGGAACTATGGCATCCGCAGAGCAGGTAAGCGCTACCAGTTTATCTTTATACAACGACCAGTCGTTGGTTTTAATAAAATTTCTGAAATCCTGTTCTTTTAAAATAAGTTCATGGAACAAAAGGGGTTTTAAATCAAATACCACGCGTTCTCCATCCACAGAAAATGTTTCCGGATCAATAGTAACAATTCCACTATTGGCTACTTTATTTACAATCTCATCATTCATCATAAACAGGTGTATTTAATAACAAAGGTAGCTATAAATTTGACCGTGTAAGAAAGGTATGGTATGTTCCCGAATGAACACCGATTTTTTTGGTATTTGCTTAGTGAGTACGGTAACGAATTACCAGAAAATGAAGTAACAGGATTAGTGCTGAAGTAACTAAAATGCATGAGTTATGTTTTATAGTCTGGAATCCCTGTAAACAAAGCCGTTCCAGTGCTAAAAGTTACGATGATATGCTTTTCTTAAAAAGATTCTTTATAAAAACAAGAACAAAACGCAAAAAGGAAGTAATAGTTTTTAGTTTTTGTTATCCACTTGTAAATCAGGAATATTAATGTGGTTAACTCTAAGAAGTAAAAAGTGCCTTGTTAAAAAAACGGGGCTACTGTTAATTTGTTTGTTTTAGTGGTGCCACTTTTTTTGCAAATATTTGTATACGGAACAAATAATAAAAAGTAGTACGACTAATAACGTTTAAAGAACTATACTATGGTAGAACCCATTCTGGTCGAAAATAAAGACCGCTTCGTCCTCTTCCCGATTAAATACAAAGATATTTGGGAAATGTATAAAAAAGCAGAGGCCAGCTTCTGGACAGCAGAAGAGATTGACCTTGCTTCGGATATTGCGGACTGGAATAATAAGCTGAACGATAATGAAAAACACTTCATTAAACACGTTCTGGCTTTTTTTGCGGCCAGTGATGGAATCGTTAATGAAAATCTGGCTATAAATTTTCTTAACGAGGTTCAGTATCCGGAAGCCCGTTGTTTTTATGGGTATCAGATTATGATGGAGAACATCCATTCGGAAACGTATTCGTTGTTAATTGACACGTATATAAAAGATCCGGTGGAAAAGGATCGTTTGTTGCATGCTGTAGATACGGTGCCCTGCGTGGGTGAAAAAGCGGAGTGGGCGTTGCGCTGGATCAGCAATGGTTCGTTTGCAGAGCGTTTAATCGCTTTTGCTGCGGTAGAAGGTATTTTCTTTTCCGGGTCGTTTTGTTCTATTTTCTGGCTTAAAAAGCGTGGTTTAATGCCGGGATTATCCTTTAGTAATGAGTTAATTTCGCGTGATGAAGGTTTACATTGCGATTTCGCGTGTTTAATATACACGCAGCATCTTAAAAACCAGTTGCCTAAGGAGCAGGTCACAAAAATTATAGTGGATGCGGTTAACATTGAGAAAAAATTTGTGGTGGACGCTATTCCGGTAAAACTGATCGGAATGAACTCTGACCTGATGTGTCAGTATATTGAATTTTGCGCAGATCGTCTGTTACTGGCTCTTGGATGTGCCAAGTATTATAATGCCGCCAATCCGTTCGATTTCATGGAAATGATATCGCTTCAGGGAAAAACGAATTTCTTCGAAAAACGTGTTGCTGAATACCAGAAAGCAGGCGTTATGGGTAATAAGGAAGAAAATAACGTATTTAAACTGGACGAAGATTTCTAGTAAGGCGGGGTAATTAAAATTCCCTTATTGGTACTAAACTAACTAAATGGGTCTGTCGGCTCGTATGGGAATCTTAGCCCCCGACGTAAAAAATAATTAACCGTTTAATTGTTGAAATGATTTGGTTTATTAACATAAATCCGCAAAAAACGGCAGTAACTTGTAGAAACAAAAAGTAAGTAAATGGGGTTTTAAACTCCTGATCACATTAAATAACATTAAAAAACAAAGGGCGTATGTTTGTAATAAAAAGAGATGGCACCCGCGAATCGGTTAAATTCGATAAAATTACCGCTCGCGTACAGAAATTAAGTTATGGTCTCGATCCTGCACATGTGGATCCGATCATGGTAGCTAAAAAAGTAATAGATGGGGTTTACGATGGTGTAAACACTAGCGAACTGGATAATCTGGCTGCCGAAACCGCAGCGTCTTTAACGGTACGTCACCCTGACTATGCGCAACTGGCTTCACGTATCGCAGTATCTAATCTGCATAAAAATACGATCAAAAGTTTTTCTAAAACCATAGAATCACTTTACCACTATATTGATCCTAAAACCGGGTTACACGCGGCATTGATAGCGGACGATGTGTATGAAATTGTACAAAAAAATGCCCAGTTGCTGGATTCATCCATTATTTATGATCGTGATTTTGGGTACGATTATTTTGGATTTAAAACTTTGGAACGCTCTTATCTGCTAAAAATGCATGGAAAAGTAGCTGAGCGCCCTCAGCACATGATTATGCGTGTAGCAGTAGGTATTCATAAAAATGATATTGAAGCCGCTATCCAAACCTATAATTTGATGAGCGAGCGTTGGTTTACGCACGCCACACCAACCTTATTTAATGCCGGTACGCCCAAGCCGCAGATGAGTTCATGTTTCCTGCTGCAGGTAAAAGAAGATAGTATTGATGGTATTTACGATACCCTTAAAAACTGCGCAAAAATATCGCAAAGCGCCGGTGGAATAGGTATCAATATTCATAATGTACGTGCAACCGGTTCTTATATTAAAGGTACCAACGGAACTAGCAATGGTATTATCCCAATGCTGAAAGTATATAACGAAACAGCACGTTATGTAGATCAGGGTGGCGGAAAACGTAAAGGGTCTATTGCCGTTTATCTGGAACCATGGCATGCTGATATTTACGAGTTTCTGGATATCCGTAAAAACCACGGTAAAGAGGAGTTAAGAGCCCGTGATTTATTCACCGCTCTGTGGATTCCTGATTTATTCATGAAACGTGTGGAAGAAGAGGGAATGTGGAGTTTAATGTGTCCTAATGAATCTCCCGGATTGAGTGATTGCCATAGCGAAGCGTTTGAAAAATTATACACCAAATACGAAGAAGAAGGCCGTTTCCGTAAGCAGATCAAAGCCCGTGAATTGTGGGCCGCTATCATCGAGGCACAAATCGAAACCGGTAATCCGTATATGCTGTTTAAGGATGCGGCCAATGCCAAATCGAATCAGCAAAACCTCGGAACCATTAAATCAAGTAATCTTTGTACAGAAATTATCGAGTACACCAGCGCTGATGAAGTAGCAGTTTGTAATTTAGCTTCTATCGCGCTTCCTCGTTTTGTTGACGAAAAAACAGGCACGTTCGATCACAATAAATTATTTGAGATTACCTATGTTGCCACTAAAAATCTGAATAAGATTATTGACCGCAACTATTATCCTATTCCTGAAGCCCGTAAAAGTAACCTGCGTCACCGTCCTATCGGATTAGGTGTACAAGGTTTGGCAGATGCTTTTATATTGATGCGTTATTCGTTCGAAAGCGAAGAAGCCAAACGCCTGAATTCTGAAATTTTTGAAACCATTTACTACGCTGCCTTAACAGCAAGTAAAGATCTGGCTAAGATAGAAGGTCCATACGAAACATACGAAGGGTCTCCTATTTCAAAAGGTATTTTCCAACACGATATGTGGAATGTAAAAGCCAGCAGCCGTTGGGAATGGGATACGCTTCGAGAAGAAATTATGAAATACGGTGTGCGTAACAGTTTATTATTAGCGCCAATGCCAACTGCCAGTACATCTCAGATTTTAGGAAACAATGAATGTTTTGAGCCATACACTAGTAATATTTATACACGCCGTGTATTAAGCGGAGAATTTGTGGTTGTAAATAAACATTTGTTGCGCGACTTAGTGAAGTTGGGTATGTGGAATGATGGTCTTAAAAATAAAATTATTGCGGCAAACGGATCTGTTCAAAATATTACGGAGATTCCGCAAAACATTAAAGATATTTATAAAACGGTTTGGGAAATTAAACAGCGTACCATTATTGATATGGCAGCAGATCGCGGCGCATTTATTGACCAGTCTCAGTCACTGAATCTGTTTATACAGGATGCGAACTTTGCAAAAATGAGCAGCGCCCATTTTTATGCCTGGAAAAAAGGATTGAAAACCGGTATGTACTATCTGCGCACGAAAGCGGCGGCAGACGCTATTAAGTTCACCGTTGATCAAAACGCACTGTCTCAACCTGTAGCTATTTTAGGAAATGAGGATGCGTTGTTGGTAGAGCGCGGTCAGTCTCATGTGCTGAGTTTTGAAGAACAACAAGCGCAATTAAGTTGTAGTCTGGACAACCCTGAGGCATGTGAAGCTTGTGGTAGTTAATCAATATCAAATAATCTTATAATACGAAAAGCCGTTCTTAAAAGGATGGCTTTTTTATTGGGCAATGTACTGAAAAGTAGTGGTCGATTTGTTAAAAATGATACCCCATGCTCAGGTACACAACGGGGTCACTGTTTTGGTAGTAGATAGAAGATTTTGATATAGAAACAGACAGTGGGCCTAAGGGGGATTTGTATGTAACGATCAGGCCATACGAGTATGACGAGTTGTAGGTATTTAAATCAGCGTCAGTATAGGTTTTATTTGCAAATTGAATGTTGCCAATGTAATCCATGAAATGTTCAGTACTGCTGCCTCTGTATAAGTAAGTGAAAGCCGGCAACAGGAAAAGTTTACGGATAGGTTCGAACTGAACACCAAGGGTCAGACTGGCGAAATTAGGGGTACTTAGCCCGTTTTCATGAAGTCCCGTCATTGGAATTTGATTCGATCTGGTACGTTGTATTACTCCCCCGAAAAACCATTCTTCCAGTACAGGATTTCCGTTTATTATATTAGGAGATGTACCACCTGATGTGCTTTCGTTTTTTTGTTTACTGTTAAAAATAAAACCGGTTTGTAGCCCGGTCATTACAGAAATTTTAGGGTGAAGGGGCAGATAATATTTAATGTCTGCTTGTATTTTGTTATAAGGAAGGTAATAAGCAGTGTCTTTGAAGTCTGTAGTTTTAACTACTCCATTTGTATCTATGTTAATTGACTGAAAGTTGGCCATTTGAATACTGATGGGAGTTAATCGGTGTTCAATAAAAACCTTGGTACCTTTTCTAGGAATAAGCGGATGGTCGAGGGTATTAAACAGGAACCTGTTTTTAATGAAGGTAGAAAGGGATGAGATGTTTTGGACGCTTACAACATCAAGAACCACAGCTTTATATTTGGCATCAACTTGATTTATTTCACCTCCGATGCCAGAGTAGAATGCTGCTGGTATCCCTAAATTTATATTAAAACCTGAATTAAAACTTCTGTAAAGATTATAATAATCTCTCCGTGGTTTTTGGAGTGGATCATATTCCTTTATGGCAGACTTTTCCCTCAGAAATTCGAGATTTAATGAAGTTTGAGTTTGATTTAAATAATACCGGTAGTGAATCCGGTATTTAAAAAACTGTGCAATATCTATAGTAGCAAGTAACCGGGAATGGGTTCCGAGAAGATTTCTGGCTGTAAGATTTAGCATAAAGCCAGCTCCAAGTTCAGTATCGTAATGTAAACCACCTTTAAACCTTAGTATGTCATCTCTCTGAAATTTTATATTTACATTGTATGTACCTTGCGAATCAGCCTGGGATAGAGCATAAGTTGCCTTATAGAAAAAGCGGCTGCCATATATCCTTTTCACATTTCGGGAGAGGTCATTAAAGTTGCATAAGTCTCCGTCTTTTAAGGAGAGGCGATGAGTTATGAATTTGCGTGTTTGTTTAGAGCAGCTATCTATAGTTATACTTCCGATTTTAAAAAATGTGGATGAGGATTGAATGAGTGGCGGTTTAGGGCTAAGTAATCCTTTAGCGGCAAGACTATCAGCCAGCGCACATAACGCGGGACGTATTTTATAAACGATTTGCTCTCCGGCTTTTATTATTTTTGTTGATTTCTTAAAGTCTCCGGCATTAAATTGCTTCATGTTTTCTGTGAGATTATTTAAGATGTTGCAGATTTTTATTTCATCTTTAGCTTTACTTATACCATAAAAGCTATTTGATTGAATCAGTAATTTGTTTACTGTATTCATTTCTTTTTCTGTAAGTAAACGCCCTCCTGTATAACTACCAATAATAAATGTGGCGCCCATTTCTTTTAATGTATTTACAGGGAAATTAGTGATAAGTCCACCATCTACCAGTAACATATCTTCGAACGTCACAGGTTTAAAAACGGTAGGAATGGCCATGCTGGCCCTCATAGCTATTGCCAGATTACCATGATCCATCGTTACAGGTTTGGCATTAATGATATCCACCGCCATACATTTAAAGGGAATCGGAAGTTTGGAAAAATCGTTAATATGGCCGACATGATCTGTAAGTTTACTGAGTAAACTCATTAATTTCTGACCTTCAATAAAACCTGTAAAACTAAGTTTTCTGTTTCGTATAGGTAATTCTCCAATGTAACGCCCGTATTCGTCTTTCTCATCGCTGTATATTTCGTTCATGGGGACATATTGACTTAATAATTGGTCCCAATCAGCACTTTTGATAATGCTGTCTATCTGTAAACCAGTCCATCCACTGGCGTATAAGCCACCAATAATACTGCCCATACTGGTACCAGTAACGTAATCAATCTTAATCCCCAGAGAGTCTATTAATTTCAGTAGTCCAACATGTGCCAGCCCTTTTGCACCTCCTCCACTCAAACACAAGCCTATTTTCCCGCTCGTAACAGTTGTAGTTTGAGATACTGTAACAGTTCGGGTAAAGAGGATAAAAAGCAGGATACATGTTAAGCGGGTAGCAACAACCCGTATCGTATTATAATAGTTTCTTAGGAAAGTAATCAGTGACATGTTTTTTTTCAAAGGAAGTATAAACCGAAATCGGTGCAGAATATAGCTTAGTGAGTGGGTGACTGCAATGATTTGCTTTTACGTTTTTTCTGCCATTTTCTGAACCAGTAAAAAATCCCGGAAAAGATAAGCATAAGCGGCCAGATATAGAATAGCGTAATAATAAAATCAACAAACCCATTCCAACCGCCAGACAACGCTTTTTTTATTCTCTCCCCAAAAGGGTCTTTTTCCGCGGGTTTATATGTGTATTCTTTGTTATAGGTCAGGTTAACCTCCAACGTGCTATAGGCTACCTGATCACTCAGGTATTTTAGTCTTCCTTCTGTGCTTTCCAGTTCTTCTTCCAATCCCCTTATACTGCCTTCTATTTCCAGGATATCTTTAACTGAATTAGCTTTCAATAGCAGGTCCCGGTAACGTTTTAAGTATTCTCGCTTATTATTTAAACGGGTTTCTATATCAACGAATTCTTCGGTTACATCATTGGCTCGTATATTTTTTTCAAGGATCTCGTCTTTACCGTTTTCAATGGTTAAAACCAATTTTTCAAATTGTTCTGCCGGAATCCGTATTTTTAGTGAATAAACAGTGCTGTAATCATTGTTTTGAAGCTCTTCTTTTTCGTAATAACCCTGATGAAGTTTTATGGCCTGATCTAAATAACGTTTTGCGGCAAGAATGTCTTTTGTTTTGAGATTTATGTTCCCTTCTTTGATGATTTTTTTAGATTTTACGACTTGCGAATGCAAATCTGGTTCTGCCGAAGAATTAACGGCATTTTTAGAAAAGCCCACAGTAGAACCAACTGATCCTTCTACGTCGGCTGGTGTAATGTCACTAATGGTAGTCTTGAGTGGTGCTTCTGAATTTTTTTTACCACAGGAAAAAAGAAGAATTATAACGGTAAGAATGGAAAAGTAAAGGCTACGTTTCATAGATGAAATGTAAGCATTTTAAATGGAAAGTGATAGTGTTGTCATTAAATCAAAAAGCCCCGCCTCAATTACTCGAGGGGGGCTTTTTTTTGGGGATGATAGTAGGTTTCTGTTATTTATTGATAACGATTCGTTTCACAACTTTTTCCTGTCCGTTGTTAAGGGTTACAAAGTAAACACCATTAGCATACGAACTTAAATCGAGGTTAAATACCTGAGAACTTACGTTATTGTACTGGCCTTTATTCATAATTTGCCCAACAGTATTGGTAATGGTAATATCTACATTCTCTTCTTTAGGAAGTGCAAATACTAATTGTACATGACCATTTGATGGATTTGGCAGAATGCCGATGTTGTTGCCTAAAGAGGCGGCATTTTCTTTTAAATCAACCGTATTACAGATGATTTTTGGTAGGATTGCTAGAGAAACTTTTAACTGCCATGTGTTATTTGTACCATCATCGAATGGATACCAAGTGTTTGAACTTTGCAGTTCCCAGGCGGTAGATACAGGGTGAGTACTTTCACCACTCGTGAACACCACTGCTGTATCGCCGGTTACGCTTGGAAGAGTAACACCTAACAGGAAGTCACCGGTAATTGCTGTAGAACTTGAAAAATTAAAGCTATATGGACGAATAATAGCACTGTTAAATCCGAGATTCGGATCACCACAGTATTTAACAGAAGTAGTAGCTGTGGTAGATGCCAGAATGTTAGGAATAGTAGCGGTAAAGGTATTAATAGCGGCTCCGGCAGGACCGGTAGTGTTATTACCATTGTATAATTTAAAGGTTAACGTGCTGGTTCCTTTAGTCCCCACAGTCCCTGACTGATAGAATAATACAATACCACCACTTACACGTGAGTTACCCACTAAACCGGCAGAAGAATAGTATTCTGCTTTTTCTTTATCCGCATAGCCATTGTTTCCACCAACATAACCTGGAGCGGTAGATCCTGAGCGGAAAACTAAAAGTGTATCGGTGTTGTAGAAATTGGTTAATGTATCAGGACATGCCGGAGTAACGGAGCAGGTATTAATGGTAATGGTTCGTGTAAACGAATTGGTACCTAATGTATTAGTGGCTGCTAAAGTAATTACATAGCTACCAGGGTTGGCAAATGTAATACTTGGGTTAGCGGAAGTAGAATTAGGATTAAAGGTTACACCAGCTGAAGGATTCGTACTCCATGAATAAGTTGGAGGAGGTGACCCCGCAGAACTATTACTAACAGTTACTGCCGTTCCTGAACAAGCAGTAGCAGGTGCGCTGAAACTGGCGGTTGGGGCTGAAGAAACAGTTGAACTGCAAGCTGTGTTGGTAGCAGAGTTGGCAGTTAACGCACTACGATAAGTTCCGTTAGCCATAGCGGTTTGCATACGGGTGCGTTGGTCATTGGTAAACATGTACATGATCGGATCATTTGTGTAATCCATAAAGTTCATGAACATGCATCCATTGGGTGCTCCGGCGCACGAGTTGGTGCCTGTAGCGTAAAGAGGGTAAGTAGGTGCACCATAATTCTGGCCATATTGACCGCCGGCAAATCCACCTTTTTGAGGAGGAGTATCGGCACAGTAATCAGTTGCATTGCAATCTCCGGCAATATTATTGTTACCGTCGCCACCAATGTGACGTAATCCTAACCAATGGCCTACCTCATGTGTAGCGGTGCGTCCGCGGTTATAGGTCGGGTCAAGTGTTCCTACACTTCCTGTGGCGCGTGCCCAAAGCCAAACCCCGTCGGTAGTGGCCGTGCCCATAAAACCAGGAATCCCGGTTAAACCTGAACCGGCAGGGAAGGTGGCGAAACCTAAAAGTCCGGCATTGATGTCTTCATCCGTTACCCAAACGTTCATGTATCTTGCCGGATCCCAGATGGTTTGCGGTTTTACAACGTTGTTAATGAAATTTTGTAACGAAGTCGGCGTGTTATAAGCTGCATTAGCTGGATTTTTCTGAGTATAGCCCGCGGTTAATGTAAAAGTATTGTAATCTATACGGTTTATGCCGGGAGTAGCCATCGTAGCTCCTGCCGGGGTTTTATTTGCCGCGCAAAAATAAATATTACAATTAGCTTTTGCAGGTGCAAAAGGAGCAGGTGCATTTCCATTATTTAAACCTGTACCCGCATAGTCATTATTAAGAACAGCAATTTGAGAGGTAACCTGGGCCACGCTTAAATTGGGATAGGTACCAATCGCCTGACCTCCGTGAATTACATGGAAAACAACCGGGATAGTATAATTGGCAGCCGCAGCTCCTTTGGCTTGTTGCTGTTTGTGTTCTTCTACTTTTTGGTTAAACCAGGTATCCCATTCAGCAGAAGGAACTGGTGTAGCGCATCCGCGGTTAATGAATTTTGGTTTTTCCTGTTGCAAAGGGGCAACATTCCCGTTTTTAGAAACAACCCGGCCAGTTTGAGCCATTGCTCCAAAACATAAAGAGAGGCTTAATGCACTCCATTGTAAGTGTTTTTTCATGTTATTAGTAAAAAGTGTTTAGCGTCTTAAAGATAAATTAAATTCTGTACTAATAACTAACCGTTCATACTTAAGTCTACCTTTTTAACACTTCTATTCGACCAATAAGCTATTTAAACGTTTGTAATTATTTAGATTTTAACAGGCTGTTGTCTAAAACAAATTGATGTACAGTAAGATGAGAAACCTTTAACGGAATACATTCATAAGTTAGAATGTATAGTAAAGGATTATATTATATAACTGTTTGGATGTGTTGTTTGATTTTAATCTCAGCCTGCCATTCTAAACGTAAAGCGACAAAAACCGAAACAAAGCTTCCTACAGCAGAGGTAAAAAACGACAGTCGGGCTCTTCTATCCCTCAAAACAGGTATTCCGGAAAAAGATATGGGAAACAAAAAACTTTTTCATTTTATAGGTGAGTGGTATGGAGTGCCTTATAAATTTGGTGGATGCGAAAAAAATGGTGTGGATTGCAGTTGCTTCGCAAATTTGCTATTTAAGGATGTGTACGGGGTAAAACTGGAACGCTCATCGAGAGATATTTATAAAATGTGCGATAAAATAAAAACCGGAGAGTTAAAGGAAGGCGATTTTGTATTTTTCAAAATGAACAGTAAAGACATTACACATGTAGGGGTTTACCTGAGTAATAATAAATTTGTGCATGCCAGTACAAGCAAAGGGGTAATGGTGAATGATCTGAATGATACTTATTATAAAAAATACTTCTATTCGGCTGGTCGCCTGAAACGGTAACCGATTGTTCACATCGGGCCATAAAAAAATTTGTGTAAACTACCTCAGAATCTATCTTTGCTGAAAATTTTTTGTATGAAACAGGTATTAATTGGGTTAAATGTCCTGCTGGCGGCGGCCGTCATTTACTTATTTGTAAAGGTAAACGGAATGGGCGAAAATGGTAAAGAGAAGGAAACGGCGTTGCCAAAGGTGAGCGAATCTAAAGGTGATGGTGGTGATAAGCCGGGAGTTACAGGTAAAATTGCTTTTATAAATATTGATTCTCTGAACGAGAAAAGCATGTATATCAAAGATTTAATGAAAGAATTAAATGGCCGTAAGACGGTATTAGAAGGGAGTTTTCAAAGCCTGCAAACCACGTATCAAACCAAAATGCAGGAACTTCAGGAGTCTTATAAAGCGGGGATAGCCAGTGAAGCGCAGTTAAAAGCGGAGGCCCAAAAAATACGGCAAATGGAAAATGATATGGCGAATAAGCAGGTGCAAATGGATAATCTGGTGAATGAAATCAGTGAAAAGAACGCAAAATTTCAGGATGATGTAAGGGCTTTTCTGAAAGAATACACTAAAGATAAGTACGATTATGTGTTGAGTTACAGCACTGCCATTCCCTCTTTACTGGTAGGTAATGAGCAGTTTGATCTTACAACAGATGTTATTAAGCAGTTGAATGAGCGGTATGCGGAAACGAAAGCGAGTAAACCTTCTAAAAAATAATTATGAGCAAGTTGTACGAAAAAATTAAGTCTGTCGAAAATTTTCATGAGGTATTCCGTATTGGCAATGCCACTCAGCCCACTCTGATTGATGAACGGGATTACCAATTACGTTATAATCTTATAAAGGAAGAGAATGAAGAGTATCTTGATGCCTGTAAAAACGGCGATCTGGTAGAGATTGCGGATGCGTTGGGTGATCAGTTGTACATTTTGTTTGGTACTATTTTAAAGCATGGTCTTCAGCACAAAATAGAAGAAGTTTATGACGAAATTCACCGGAGTAATATGAGTAAACTGGATGAAAAGGGCGAACCTATTTTCAGGGAAGACGGCAAAATCATGAAGAGTTCGCTCTACTTTAAACCTGATATTAAGTCGTTGCTGGATCAGGCGGGGTAGTAAAATACGGGATCAGGCAATAAATGATTATTTTTTACGTTAGGCAGTAGTATTTTGAAGAACATAGTATCCATATTACTCATTTTCCAGTTCCTTTCAGTAAGTATTTTAGCTCAGATTGGAGGAACCGGTACGTATCGTTTTCTGGACATTCCTATGACGGCAAGAGCAGCTGCTTTGGGAGGAAGTCCTATAGCTGTCTGGGATCAGGATGTTAATCTTATGTATAGTAATCCGGCATTACTCAATAAAAACATGCATCAGAAACTCAGTGCCAATTATTGTAATTATGTTTCTGATATGAATTTTGGATATCTGGGCTATGCGCACCATTTAAGTGATAAAATTGGTTCGATTGGTGGTGGATTGCAATTTTTCAATTACGGAAAGATTCAGGGGTACGATGAGTTTGATCAGAAAACCAGAATGGTGCAGGCTAACGACTACATGTTGTCGTTAAATTATTCGCGTCCAATGGACGACAGCAGTTTTAATATAGGTATTGCCTTAAAGACCATCTATTCTCGTTATGATGAATTCTGGACAATAGGCAATGCGGTGGATCTGGGAGTTACCTATCATACCAAGAAGGACTTAACCATAAGTGTTGTAGCCAAAAATATTGGTGTAATGTATAAAAACTATTCTCAGGTAATAGCAAGTAAGGAAACGTTGCCTCGTAATGTGCAGTTGGGATTAAGTTACAAGTTACCAAAGGCTCCCTTGCGTTTAATGGTTACCTACGATCAGTTTTTAAAGTGGAACCTGGACTATATCAGTCCGGTTGACACAGCCGGAAAGAGCAGCACTTTCGGTCAGGAAAATAAGACGCAGAAGGACAGCACCCGCTGGCAAAAATTCCAGCAGAGGTTTGGCGATAACAGCGATTTGTTTATGCGTCATATTGTTTTGGGGGCGGAGATTCTGGTTACTAAAAATCTTCACATCAGGGTTGGTTATAACTACCGTCGCCAAAGAGAGTTCAGATTGCCCGAGCGCAGAGGTGCTGCTGGTCTTAGTCTTGGTTTTGGATTCAATATTAAGCGTTTTGGAATTAGTTATGCGTTTAATAAAATGGCATTACCCGGCAATTCAAGTATTTTTAGTTTTACCTACCGCCTCTGATTTTAATTAATCGCGTCAACAAGCGCTTTCCTGTAAGTATTTTAATCCTGTAAATGGAATGCGGTTGCACTCCGTTTTTTCCATAATGAAATAAACAGCTGCTTGTGTTTAAATTAGCCGTGAAGGCATAAAACAGAACACTTTTTTCAGGTACTTTTCAAGTATGAGTAAAATACATCTTATTGCAATAGGAGGAAGTGCCATGCATAACATGGCTTTAGCACTGCATGAAAAAGGGTACATTGTAAGTGGTAGCGATGATGAAATTAATGAACCAAGCCGGAGCCGTCTTCAGAAAGCGGGTTTGTTACCTGCTCACATAGGTTGGTTCCCCGAAAAAATAACTAGCGATCTGGATGCTGTCATTTTAGGAATGCATGCGCGGGAGGATAATCCGGAATTACAGAAAGCAAAAGCCCTCGGACTAAAAGTGTATTCTTACCCGGAATACATATACGAGGCCACCAAAGATAAAATTCGTGTGGTTGTAGGCGGAAGCCACGGTAAAACAACCATAACAGCTATGATACTTCATGTATTAAAAACGCTGGACATAGAAACGGATTTTATGGTAGGGGCTCAACTCGAAGGATTTGATACTATGGTGCGGCTTACCAGAACCGCGCGTTTTGCAGTAATAGAAGGAGACGAATATCTGGCGTCGCCCATAGACCGGCGACCAAAATTTCACCTCTACCGGCCCAATATTGCTATTGTTAGTGGGATTGCCTGGGATCATATCAATGTATTTCCCACATTTGAAAATTATGTGGAACAGTTTGATCGCTTCATAAACCTGATCGAACCCGGAGGGCATCTCATCTATTGCGAACAGGACGCCGTTCTTAAAAAAGTGGCCGAAAATAACCAGCATCTGAACAACAATCACAAACACCCTTACAGTATTCCCGAAAATGAAATAAAGGATGGCATAACGTATTTGCAGGATAATGGAAAGCAGATTCCATTGCTGGTGTTTGGAGATCACAACTTAATGAACATTAATGGGGCGTTAAAGGTATGTTTGCAACTCGGTATTTCTAAAGCCGATTTTTATTCTGCCATTACCAGTTTTAAAGGGGCCGCCAAACGGCTAGAGCTGGTGCATAAACGGGAGGGATTTAATTTTTATAAAGATTTTGCTCACTCGCCCAGTAAACTCAAAGCCACCACTCAGGCGGTAAAGAAACAATTTCCGAACCGGGAACTAATTGCCTGCATGGAGTTACATACCTTTAGTAGTTTAAACGAAACATTTTTAAACGAATACCAGGGGGCAATGGATGCGGCCGATGAAGCAATTGTCTATTTTAATCCGCATACGATTGCGCATAAAAAACTAAAGGAAATAAGCATTGATCAGGTTTTACATGCTTTTCACAGAAACGATCTCACAGTTTTTACAAAGAGTGAGGAGGTAACGGCTTACCTGAAACAAAAGGAATGGGCTGGAAAAGTGTTGCTGATGATGAGTAGTGGAAATTTTGATGGTGTCGATTTTACTAAACTGGCAGCTGAATTGCATTGAAAAGGATCTTATTGATATCGGATACACATGGTTATCTGGAACCAAAGTTGATGAAGTATATTCCGGAATGCGACGAAATATGGCATGCCGGAGACATTGGGGAAGGAGCCTGGCTAAAAACACTTCAGAAACTGAAACCATTTCGTGCTGTGTACGGAAACATTGATACGAATGATTATCAGCGACTTTTTCCTGAAAATCTTGTTTTTGTTTGCGAAAACGTAAAAGTGGTTATGACGCATATTGGAGGTTATCCCGGTAAATTCCCCGC